>JAETQI010000029.1 GCA_021770755.1 Lachnospiraceae bacterium | reverse complement strand
TTTTGGCAGTCTGGAATATTTAATGATTTTTTCTATTGGTTCATTATTCCTTATCATTTCTTTGGCTGTTTCTATATTTGCCTCAATTTTGCTATCCTTCGCAATCTCTTCAAATATTTTGGGGCAATACATATCGGTTAACCCCTGAAATTGAAGAAAGTAAAACGGCTCAATCCCAGTATTTACAAGGGATTGAGCCGCCTAAACAACAATGCCGGTGGCCGGACTTGAACCGGCACGAGGTTGCCCCCGGCAGATTTTGAGTCTGCTGCGTCTGCCATTCCGCCACACCGGCGATCTCAATTGTGTATGTCATAACGACAAAAAATATGATATCATATTTCGATGGAGTAGGCAAGAGAAAAATGTAAAAAAATATAAAAATATTTATGTATTTCCTGTAACGAAACAGCATGATCCCCGTCTAATCGGTGCAGTGAAAGAAAAACGTGGAAATATGGGGAATGGCAGGCCATATCAAGGGAGGTGATCGGATTGTGGAAGCAGGGCGCAGCACATACATAGAGAAATTGTACCAGACGTATTATATGGATGTATACTCGTATATCATGACACTGACAAAGGACGCCAGCCTGTCGGAGGAACTGACACAGGAGGTATTTTACCGTGCCATGAGAAGTGAATTTCAGGGAAGATCCAGCGAGCTTACATGGCTCTGCGCGATCGCAAAGAACCTGTGCACAGATGAATATCGCAAAAGACAGAAGGAGGCAGTTTGTGATGAGGAACTATCAGACGATCTCCCAAGTGCGAATGTCGAACATTCCGTGATCGCCAGGATGGAAAACCTGCAGATCCACATTGCACTTCATCAGCTAGAGGAGCCTTACAGGGAGGTATTTTCCCTGCGGGTGTTTGGCGAACTGTCATTTCGGGATATCGGCATGGTGTTTGGAAAGACGGAAAACTGGGCGAGGGTGACATACCACCGCGGAAAACTGAAACTGCAGGAAAAGCTTGAAAACTGTGCCGGGACTAAGAAATAGGAAGGGAGGAGCTATATGAAATATGATTGTGATGTGATACAGGACCTGCTGCCGCTGTATCAGGACAAGATCTGCAGCGGCAAAAGCAGAAAGGTCGTTGAGGAACATATCAGTGAGTGCACTGTCTGCCGGAAGATGGCGGAACAGATGAGCGACAGCACAGTGGAGGAAAAACTCATCAATGAAAAAAACAGTGTGATCCGGAAACATCAGAAGATCGTGAACAAAAAGACCACGACGATCGGAATGGCAATGGCGGGGATCCTGATGATACCTGTTCTCGTATGCCTGATCTGCAATATCGCCGTCGGTCATGCGCTGGACTGGTTTTTCATCGTGCTGACGGCAATGCTGCTCGTCGCCTCCCTGCTCGTCGTGCCGCTGGTCGCGGAGACGAGCAGGGTGATGTGGGTTGTTGTGACAGCGACGGTGTCGCTGCTCCTGCTGTTGCTGACCTGCAGTATTTACACGCGCGGCAGGTGGTTCTTCGTGGCATCGAGCGGATGCGTTCTGGGGATCTCCGTTGTGTTTGCGCCGTTTGTGATCGCGCCGCTTTGCCGGGAGACGAAGCTGGAAAGGCACCGGGCAGCATTGGCGGTGCTGTGGGATACGATCTGGCTGTACCTGCTGCTGACCGCTTGCGGCGTATATATACATGGGGATGCGGTTTACTGGTATATGGCAATGACCATATCGACCTATATCGTTGTGCTCGTCTGGATCTACGTGTTTATCGTATCGTATGGAAAGGGAAACGGACAGATCAGGGCGGGGATCCTCGTCGCGGTCAGCGGGATCTGGATCGGCATGGCAAATGATGTGATGAATTTCTTCCTGGCTCCGGTGGGGGCTGACGATGGATACGGGCTGGGCGGTCTGGATCTGAGCCGGGGATTTCGGTTTGATGATATTGCCGTGCTGAATGCGAACCTGTTGTTTGCCATCATCGTGGTGTCTGTCTGTGTCGGAGGCGTCATGATATTTAGCGGATTGATAAAGGAGAAAAGGGTAGATGATAACGAAAAGGATTGATCGGATGCTTGTGGCGGCGGCAGCGTTGATATGCGCGTGGTCACTGGAAGCGCACGCGGCGGAGGAAGTGCTGCCGTCCGGGGTGGAAAAAGGACAGTTGGAGGAGCAGATCGATGCATATGTCGAAAAGCATCAGGATACAACGACCGGAATGGCGGTCGCTGTTTTTGACAACGATGATACTTTTTTGCAGAAATATTACGGCCATGTCGATGTGGAAGACCAGATCGCTGTCGCGCCGGATTCCGTTTTCGAGTGGGGGTCAACGACAAAACTCCTGGTCTGGGTCAGTGTGATGCAGTTGTACGAACAGGGAAAGCTGGAGCTTGATGCCGATATCGCGAATTATCTCCCGGAGGATTTCCTGTCAAATCTGTCGTATGATACACCGGTCACGATGCTCAATCTGATGAACCACAACGCGGGATTTCAGGAAGGATATGTTGATCTGATGGTGACGGATGCGGACTACATAGGCAGTCTCGAGGAGGCATTGCAAAAACATAAGCCGGCGCAGATCTACAAGCCGGGGACAGTAACTGCCTATTCAAACTGGGGCGTGGCGCTTGCGGGACTGATCGTGGAGCGGGTCAGCGGTATGCCCTTTAGCGAATACGCACACGAAAATATTTTCGAGCCGTTACAGATGGATCACTGTGCTGTTTTCATGGATCTGTCGGACAACGAGTGGGTTCGGCAAAAAAGGAAGGAGCTGCAGTGTTACACGACAACGGGAGAGCTGATACCGGACTGTTTTTACAATATTACCCTGTATCCTGCGGGCATGTGCACATCGACGCTGGACGATTTTGAGAGGTTTGCAGCGGCGTTGCTGCGGGAGGATCGCGCTTTGCTGAAACACACGGAGACATGGGCGGAGCTTTTTTCGCCGAGCGCGTATTTTGGGGAGACGGATATTCCCCTGAATTGTCACGGTTTCTGGATGATCCCGTTTGGGGTGCAGACTGTCGGGCACGGCGGCAATACGGCAGGCTGCTCGTCCTATTTACTGTTGGACAGGGAGGATCAGATCGGCGTGGTCGTCATGACGAACCAGTCCGGCGAAAAGATCTATAACATGGATATGATGGAACTGATTTTCGGTGAATATAAGCGCCCGGCGTATACGCAGGACAATGAGATCCCGGCCGGAGGATTCCGAACGGCAAGGACAGTGCGCAGAGGCCCGTTCAAGATAATGAGTTTATCGTACGGCAACGTTGACGGGGACGAAGACGAGCTGTGGATCTTTGATGACAGCGGGGAGCAGGCGAAGATCGTGTACAGCTATGGGGATCATATACAGACTTCTCTGCCATTGTTTATCATGGAGGCCGGGCTGGCTTTCCTGTGGATCGCGGCATTTGGATTTTCGGCTGTATCGCTGCTGGTGCGGGGAGCCATACATCTGATCCGCCGCTGCAGAAAGTGCGGTCGCCTATCGGAAAAGATCCGCGATACGAGAAAATTAGGGTTGTGGAGCAGCACCGCCGCCGTTTTGCAGCTCACAGCGCTGTCGCTTTTGATCCTGATCATGAACAGGGTATCGGCTCTTGCGCTGGGGGATACTTATATATGGATGTTTGCGGCGATCGGTGTGCTTGCCATTGTCATGGCTGTGCTGTGCGTGTACGGGCTGGTTCACAACAATAAGACAGACAGGCAGTGTTTGAAGAAGCGCCAGAGCATTTTCAATAACCTTACTGCATTTTTCCTGCTGGTGGCAGTGGCAAATGTGCTGTATTGGAATCTGTTCATGTTCTGGGAAGTGTAGACTGCGCAAAATGCAGTTGTGCCATATATGAAGAATGCGATCGACATGGCAAGAGACGCAATGGAGTTGATGTGTGTTACTTTAGAAGATCATAAAAAAGATATTCCATTACCATCTGATTTATTAGATATTACAAAAGGAACTTTTTCAAATGATGGAGAAACAATTTTGTCTTATGTTGATATTGATTCAGGGGAATATAGGAGAAAAACAGATACAAAAACTGTCAGAAGAAATGTTGCGCTTCCAAGTTGGCTTAATTATGAAGCCAAACATGCAGGAATTAATGTTTCAAGAGTGTTGCAAGAAGCATTGATGAACGTTCTTAATGTAAAGAGAAATATATAGTTGCCAGTCTGCCTTCTACGTTCCTGACAGATGTCGTAAATCTTCTTCGGGAATCTAGTGCCCCAGACGATCTGTTTGGAGAGTGGACTTAACATATTTATATACACAGAAATGGCAGAGCTGGTTAAGAGGCATGGATAAAAGAAAATAGATTTTGAAAAATTTGTTACATAAGGACACCGCAACCTGGAAATGCTAAAACAGTAAAACCCGTGCGAACGGTTTTTACTGCAATGGGAGAGCATTGGAAAGGATTGAGGTGGAGAGCATGGATTATACAGACGGTTTGCAGCAGGGCGGCGTATTGCCGTTGGGGCTTGCGTTTGGCATGGCGATGGATGCACAGGCGATCGACCATTATGGGAAGATGACAGAGTATGAGAAGGAAAAAGTGATAGCGGAGAGCAAAAACGTCAAGAGCAAGGAAGAGATGCAGCAGTTGATCCAGAAGATCAGTGAAGGGGATACCATCGTGTGACCGGATGCGGGAGCGGCGGCAGTATGCAGAAGCGAAATACTGCTGCCGCTCCCATTTTGCCTGCAGGCTGGACAGAACGTCATTTTAAACAAAAAGAAAAAATTTATTAAATTTCTCTTTCAAAATGACGGAATATAGTGTATTATTAGGAGAGGTAAACTGGTGTATCGGAGACGAAGGAACCGTTGCAAGACCGTTTGCAGACCGTTCCTAAGAGGGCAGCAATGGATTGTAAAGAGGCACAGCGCTGTATCCACTTGTTTTTGAAGGATGAGCTGGACAGGGATACAGAGTTTCGATTGGTAGAACATATCATCTCCTGCAGCGAATGCATGGAGGAGCTGACAGTGGAATATCTTTTGACAGAAGGGATCAGCAGATTGGAAAATGCCGAGGATATTGATGTGCAGAGTGAACTGGAGGACAGGCTGAATCGTACCATTATACGCAGAAAGGTATATAAACAGCTAAAAGCCGGTCTTTTTTTAGTTGGTTCCCTGATATTCTTTATACTGGTGCTGGGAGGAGTATAGGACAAAAATGAGCAGTATTGTTTTGGTGGATGGTCATAGTATTTTGAGAAAGGCGTACTACAGTGTGCCCATTATGACGGATCCGGCAGGACTTCACACGAATGCCGTCGCCGGATTTGTGAATATATTATTGAAAGCGGCAGAAAAAGAAAAGCCGGGGTATCTGAGCGTGATCTTCGGTGCGGAGGCGGATGCAGAAAAGATGTCGGCGGGGCTTCGGGAACAGATACCGGTTGTGAAGGAAGTGCTGTCTTCCATGAATGTCAATGTCCTCGACAAGACAGAAATGGCGTCGGCTGACCTGATCGGCACTGTGGCGGAGTACCTGCGTTCCCGCTTGAATGCCGGGGAAAGGATCGTGTTGCTAACGGGGGAGCGTGATCTCCTGCAGATGGTTTCTGAAACGGTCCGCTTATGTATGTTGGAGACAGGTGGCGGGGAGACGGTATTGAAGGATTACAGTGAGGGCGATGTGGAGCAGGTGTACAAGATCACGCCGGCACAGTTTCCTGAACTGCGTGCACTGACCGGGGCGACAGGGATCGGGCAGCATATGGCGTGCAGTCTGTTAGGCACATATGGTTCGGCCGAAAATATATATGTGCATATTGACGAACTGCCCCAGAAGAGTATACAGGAGAAACTGGCTGGAAAGAGGACGGATATTGAAGCGGACAGGGCGCGGTACACGATCGATGCAGATGCAGATGTCAAGTTGCCTGACGGCATGATGGAGGATATGAAGTTTGACGTGGAACGCACTGTCAGCTTCACACCGGAAGCTGGCATGAAATTGAAAAAGCTTTCCCTGGACAGTCAGTTTGAACAGTACGCGCAGGCCAGCCAGGCGCCGGAGATCGACATTGACAGGGATCTTAAGGTGATCGCTGTCAGGACGGCAGAGGATGTCCATGCCGTGTTTGACGGGGCGGAAAAAGCTGGCAGCGCAGCGGTCAGGATGATCCATGTCCGTGCCAGGAATGCGGGGGATCTGGGAGCGCACGCGGACGGGCAGATGTTTTTGCAGATGGATACCGGGGAGGAAGCTTTCGGATGCCTTATGTGCAGCAGTTTTGGGGATGAGAGAAATATCTATCTGATAGAGAGCGATGACGACATACCGGCTGATCTGATCAAAGGGCATCTCGAAAAGATGTTGTTGTCCGAAAAAATGTCCGTCTCTGTGTTCGATGTGAAAAATGACTATGAAAATATGATCTCCGAGAAAAATGACAGAGATCTTTCATCGGAGGCGCTTACGCAGCAGCTTTTTGACTGCAAAATTGCAGCTTATCTGATCAATCCGCTGAAAAGTGACTATGAGATCACGGATGTGGCGGATGAATATCTCAATATCAAACTCCAGAAATGGTCAGAACTGTTTGGAAAATCGGATTTTACTTCCGTATATTGCGACAGGAAAGAGGAATGCCTGTCTTATCTTGCCAAGGAAGTGTATATTTTGTATAAGGTACGGCCGCTGCTGGAGAAGGCGCTGGGACAGAACGATATGGACCGGCTTTTCCGGGAGCTGGAGATGCCGCTGACATACGTGCTCTTTGACATGGAGCGGGAGGGCATCCTGGTGAAGCCGGAGGAGCTGAAAGCATACGGGGAAGCGCTCAACGGCCGGATCGGAGAGCTTGAGCAGGCGATCCACACAGCGGCAGGTGAAGATTTCAACATCAACTCGCCCAAACAACTGGGAGAGATCCTGTTCGAGAAGATGATGCTGCCCGGCGGAAAGAAGACAAAGACGGGGTACTCCACGGCTGCAGATGTGCTTGAGAAGCTTGCGCCGGAGCATCCGATCGTCAAAGATATTCTGGAGTACAGGGGACTTACGAAATTAAAGTCGACCTACGCGGACGGGCTTGCGGCATATATCGATGACGATAACAAGATACACACGAATTTTAACCAGACGATCACGGCGACAGGCAGGCTGAGCTCCACAGAGCCAAACCTGCAGAATATTCCGATGCGGATGGAGCTTGGCAGGCGGATCCGCAAGGTATTCATACCGCAGGAGGGCTGTATCTTCATGGATGCGGATTACTCGCAGATCGAGCTTAGGGTGCTGGCGCACATGTCTGATGATCAGCAGTTGATCGAAGCCTACAGGATGGATGAGGACATTCACAGGATCACGGCGTCAAAGGTGTTCCACACGCCGTTTGAGGAGGTCACAGATCTGCAGCGGCGCAACGCAAAGGCAGTCAACTTCGGGATCGTGTACGGGATCAGCTCTTTTGGTTTAAGTCAGGACTTAAGCATCACGCCCAGGGAGGCGAAGGCGTATATCGATGCGTATTTTAAGACATATCCGGGGATCAAAAAATTTTTGGACCGGACTGTGGAGGAGGCAAAGGACAAGGGTTACTGCGAGACCATGTTCGGCAGGCGCAGACCCGTTCCGGAGCTTAGATCCACCAATTTTAACCAGCGCTCGTTCGGTGAGCGCGTCGCCATGAATTCACCGATACAGGGAACGGCGGCGGATATCATCAAGTACGCGATGGTCCATGTGTATGATGCGCTGAAAGCAAGGGGGCTGCGGTCAAAGCTGATCCTGCAGATCCATGACGAACTCCTGATCGAGACCAGAAACGACGAGATCGAGGAAGTCCGCGACGTGCTGACACATGAGATGCAGAACGCGTGTGAGCTGGCAGTGAAGCTGGAGATCGACCTTCACACCGGCACGGACTGGTATGAGGCAAAATAAGGGAATGATATGAAGATAATTGGAATCACCGGCGGAGTCGGCGCCGGTAAGACAAAAGTTCTTTCTTATATAGAGGCACATTACAGGTGCAGGATCATAAGAGCCGATGAGGCGGCTCATCTGCTGTATGAACCCGGACAGGATTGTCACAGGAAGCTTGTCGGGCTTCTGGGACAGCAGATCTTAGACGCGGACGGTGCGATCGACAAGCAGAAGATGGCGGGGATCATTTTTCAGGATCAGAAGCTGCTGGAAGGCGTCAACCGGATCGTTCACCCTGCCGTAAAGGAGTACATTCTGGAACAGATCGCAGAGGAGCGGGAGAAGGGTGAGGCGGATTACTTTTTTATCGAGGCAGCGCTTCTGATTGAGGAACAGTATGACAAAATAGCGGATGAGTTGTGGTATATCCATTCCGACGCGGCGGTGCGGGAACGGCGGCTGGCAGAGAGCAGGCACTACAGTGCGCAGAAGACTGCCGGCATTATGAGAGGGCAGTTGAGCGAAGCCGAATTTCGCAAGCACTGTAAAGTCGTGATATCAAACAACGGTGATCTGGAGGAAACCTACAAACAGATTAAGGATATAATGGGGGATTGAAGGATGAATGAGACGAAAGTGAACGGTGAGGAACTTGTATTCGGGCTTGATATCGGTACGAGAAGCATGGTCGGCACGGTTGGATATAGGCAGGGAGAACGGTTTGTCGTGACTGCGCAGGAGATCCGGGCGCATCAGACGCGCGCCATGCTTGATGGGCAGATCCATGATATCAACAGGGTAGCGGCGGCGATCGCGGACATCAGGCAGGCGCTGCAGGACAAGACCGGGATCAAGTTGGACGAGGTCTGTATCGCGGCAGCCGGACGCGTGCTGAAGACGATGAACGTCCATGCGGATATGGATCTGGACAAAGAGCGCAACGTCACCAAGGAGGATATGAGCAACCTGATCTCACTGGGCATAGAACGGGCGTTTGAAGAGTTTCAGGCAAACAATGATACCAACATGCATTTTTACTGTGTGGGATATTCCGTGGTGAGATATTTCCTGAACGGAATGTGGATGGGGCAGCCAGAGCACCACAAGGCGAAGGCGATCGGTGCCGATATCATCGCGACGTTTTTGCCGGATGATGTCGTGGACGGGCTGTACAGTGCGGTGGAGCTTGCCGGACTGCGGGTGGCAAACCTCACGCTGGAGCCGATCGCGGCGATCCGTGTCGCGATCCCGGAGAAATTCAGGCTGCTGAACATTGCGATGATCGACGTCGGTGCAGGTACGTCGGATATCTCGATCACAGATGACGGAAGTGTGACGGCATTTGGCATGATCCCCTGCGCGGGCGATACGCTGACAGAGCTTCTGGCGAAGACATGCCTGATCGATTTTACAACGGCGGAGATGATCAAGACAGCGGCGGCGACGCAGGAGGAGATCGTCTATGAAGATATCATGGGCGCGGAGCAGATGATCACCGCCAAGGAAGTGATCGCGATCTGCCAGCCGGAGATCGAGCGGATGTCGAAACTTGCAGCCAACGCGATCAAGGAACTGAACGGGGGCAACTCGCCGAGCGCGGTGTTCATTGTCGGCGGCGGCGGCAAGATCAAAGGCTTTGATACACTGGTCGCGGCGGAGCTTGGGCTGGATCCGAAGAGGGTGGCGCTTCGCGGCGAGGAGATCATGAGAGATGTCGATTTCCCCGACGGGGCGCTGAAAGATTCCACGATCATCACGCCGATCGGTATCTGCCTTACGTACTACGAACAGTACAATAATTTTATCTATATCACATTTAACGGAAACAGGATCAAGCTGTACGACAACAATAAGCTGACCGTGACAGATGCGGCAATGCAGGCTGATTTTACCCGGGATGGCCTCTTCCCAAGGCGTGGCGAGGAGCTGCACTATACCGTCAACGGCAAAAACCGTGTCACCAAGGGGGAGTACGGTGAGAGCGCGCATGTGTATGTGAACGGCGAGGAAGTGAGTCTCAGTCATAATATCAAGGCCAATGATGTCATCACACTGGAGGAGTCGACACTCGGGACACCGGCACAGGAGAAGATCGCAGACCTGATCGACTATAATGGCAAGATCGTGGTGTATCTCAAAGGGGACGAGATGCC
The DNA here is from genome assembly GCA_021770755.1 of Lachnospiraceae bacterium. Lineage (GTDB taxonomy): Bacteria > Bacillota > Clostridia > Lachnospirales > Lachnospiraceae > COE1. The sequence goes on along the minus strand of JAETQI010000029.1, from coordinate 46,034 downwards.
GCTGCCAAAGCCGGTCAAGGTGAACGGAACTGCTGTGACGGAGGAATATCTGATCCAGAACGGAGACGAGATCGTCGTTTCATCTGTTTACACATACGACGAATTCTTTGAGTATATGGGACTATCACCAGAAGATATGATCCTCTTCATCAACGGTGCGCGGGCTGACGAAACGATGCAGATCAGCGCTTCGGACCAGTTGGAATTCAAGAACAGGAAAGAGTACGAGCTGAAAGAGATCTATAAGGAATCAAACATCGAACCGCGCAGCAGGAAACGCAGGGAGGCAAGAAAAGAAGAAAAGGATGCGGCAGGGATAGACAAGGAAGAAAATACAGCCGCCGACGAGGCAAAGACGGACGAGCCGGAGCCAGAGGACAATACACAGGAAACGGAGCCGGAGGACAGCAGTGAGCCGAGTGCGGAGTCTAAATCGGAGAACGAAGACAACTCCCGGTCTGACAGTGAGCCTGAGCAGCCCGCAGAACCGGTAAACGAACCAGTGGAGGAAGTACAGCCGGAACCCGAAGAACCCTCCAACGACAAAACGGAGGAAGTGCAGGAGGAGCCGGCAAAGGAATCGGAAATAAAGGCGGCAGAAAACCGCAGTACAGAAAAAACAAGGGAGGAGAGTACCCCTAGGACCGAAAAGGCTGCAGAACGCGAGGAGAAGAAAACTGCCGCGGCAAAAGAGAAGGAAGAGCCGCCAGCAGATACCGGCAAAAAGATCATTGTCATCGTCAACCAGAAGCCGATCGTCATGCGCGGCAAGGAGAGCTATATGTTCGTTGACATTTTTGACTATATCGATTTTGACACCAGAAGAATGCAGGGATCCGGGATCGCCACACTCGTAAACGGAAAGGATGCACAGTACACACAGGAGCTTTTCAACGGGGACAAGATCGAAGTATATTGGAAATAAGAAAGAGGAATGATCAGATGAGAATGTGCAGTATAGCCAGCGGAAGCAGCGGCAATTGTATCTATATCGGCACAGATGCCACACACCTTCTGGTGGATGTAGGGATCAGTTGCAAGCGGACAGTGGAAGGTCTGGGGCAGCTAGGACTTACAGGAAAAGACATTGACGGAATACTGATCACTCATGAGCACTCAGACCATATCAATGGTCTGGGTGTGATATGCAGGAAATTCGGGATTCCGATCTATGCTACCAATGGAACCATAAACGCCATTAAGAGAGTGAGTAGTCTTGGGGTGATAGATGACTCACTTTTTCGTGTGGTCAGGGAGGACGAGAAATTTATTTTAAAGGATATCACGGTCAATCCGATGAAGATATCTCACGATGCGGCACAGCCGGTAGCGTACAGATTTCAGTATGGAAGCAGGCGCATGGCGGTGGCGACAGACCTTGGGACATACAACGAGTATACCGTCGAGAGTCTTCGGGGTATGGACGCTTTGCTGCTCGAGGCGAACCACGATATCAATATGCTGCAGGTGGGACCGTATCCGTATGCACTCAAGCAACGGATCCTGGGAAACAAAGGGCATCTGTCCAATGAACTTTCCGGAAAGTTACTGAGCAGACTGCTGCATGATGATCTAAAGACAGTATTTCTGGGACATCTGAGCAAGGAAAACAATCTGGCTGAGCTTGCCTACGAGACAGTCCGCCTGGAGATCTCCATGGCAGACAATCCATATAAGCCAGACGACTTTCCGATCTATGTGGCAAGCCGGAGCGAGGTGTCGCAGTTCGTTGAGATATAATTATATAGAAGACCGAATAAAAGTATTTGAGGAGGAAGCGGTAAATGCAAAATGAAATGTTATCCGAGAACAATGAATTAAACATGAAGTGCTGAGGCTGTTCTTGAGTGATACTTATTATAGTTTACAGAATGAAGCGGCAAATGAATAAAAAACAGGACTTGCAACGAATCGAAAAAAGAGATAGGAGTAGCAGATCATGAAAAAGACAATCATTACAGTAGTAGGAAAAGATACCGTCGGCATTATCGCGAAGGTGTGTACATATCTGGCTGAAAACAAGGTAAATATCCTTGATATCTCCCAGACGATCGTAGACGATTATTTTAACATGATGATGATCGCAGATATGAGCAAGGCAGTCAAGTCTGTCAGCGAAGTATCCGACGACCTGGACAGACTCGGGGAGGAGATCGGAGTCATCATCAAATGCCAGCGGGAAGAGATCTTTAATAGCATGCACAGACTGTGAGAGGGGTGTTTGATACGATGATAAACATAAATGAAGTGTTAGAGACAAACAAGATGATCGAGAAAGAGAATCTTGATGTCAGGACGATCACGCTGGGTATCAGTCTGCTCGACTGCATTGATTCCGACCTGGATCGCCTGAATGAGAAGATCTACAACAAGATCACGACCGTTGCGAAGGATCTGGTGCCGACCGGCGAGACGATTGAGAAGGAATTCGGGATCCCTATTGTAAACAAGCGGATCTCTGTCACGCCGATCGCCCTGGTTGGCGGTTCTGCGTGCAGGACCGCCGAAGATTTTGTGACGATTGCAAGGACGCTTGACAGGGCGAGAAAGGATGTCGGTGTTAATTTCCTCGGCGGATACTCGGCACTGGTTTCAAAAGGTATGACGGAGGCGGACGAGCTTCTGCTCCGCTCGATCCCGCAGGCGCTTGCACAGACGGAACTCGTGTGCAGCTCTGTCAATCTCGGTTCTACCAAGACGGGCATCGACATGGATGCAGTGCGTCTGATGGGGGACATCATTAAGGAAACTGCGGAACTGACAAAGGACAATGATTCGATCGGGTGTTCGAAGTTGGTCGTATTCTGCAACGCGCCGGACGACAATCCGTTTATGGCAGGCGCATTTCACGGTGTGACAGAGGCAGATGCCATCATCAACGTGGGTGTCAGCGGTCCGGGCGTAGTTAAAAATGCGCTGGAGAGTGTGCGTGGGGAGAATTTCGAAGTGCTCTGCGAGACGATCAAGAAGACTGCTTTCAAGGTGACGAGAGTGGGACAGCTCGTGGCGCAGGAAGCGTCAAAGCGCCTTAAGATTCCTTTTGGTATCGTCGATCTGTCGCTTGCGCCCACGCCCGCGATCGGTGACAGCGTGGCGGACATTCTGTGCGAGATCGGATTGGAGTTCGCGGGTGCGCCGGGAACGACGGCGGCGCTTGCCCTGTTAAATGACCAGGTGAAAAAGGGCGGTGTGATGGCTTCCTCCTACGTGGGCGGACTGAGCGGTGCATTTATTCCGGTCAGCGAGGATCAGGGCATGATCGATGCTGTCAATGCAGGCGCGCTCACACTGGAGAAACTCGAAGCCATGACCTGCGTCTGCTCTGTCGGTCTGGATATGATCGCGATCCCAGGGGATACGAAACCGACGACGATCGCAGGCATCATCGCGGACGAGCTTGCGATCGGTATGGTCAACCAGAAGACGACGGCTGTCCGCATCATACCCGTCATCGGAAAGACGGTGGGCGACAGCGCAGAGTTTGGCGGCCTGCTCGGACATGCACCGATCATGCCTGTCAACAGGTATTCCTGTGATGCGTTTGTCAACCGCGGCGGCAGGATCCCGGCGCCGATCCACAGCTTTAAGAATTGATGTGTTTGACGATCTGTCTGGTCAGCTCGTTGTGACGGATCGTTTGAATAGGATTGTTCGACCGGGTGTCCGACAGACGGATCTGTTTCTGCTGTCGGACACTGTCATATATGTCTGCGGCGTGGATATCGGAGCGCAGTGACATCAGGGAACTGCCGCTGAGCTGCCGCAGTGCGGCGGGAAGTTTGGTCAGGATTGGAATCGAGGCATTGGCTTTTATGCTTCCTAGCAACTGTTTCCCGCGCGCTGTAAAACCGAGAAGCCTTGCGTACTGCGCATAGCCGTCCTGTTTTAGTGCGTCCGCGTTTTCCTGTGTCATATCCAGCAGAATGTGCATGAGTCCGCGGCATATGCGGGTGTATGTCAGATTCCGGGTCTTGCATGTCAGCGCGAAATCCTCAAACGTCGTGTACCCGGGCAGCTTGCTGCACAGTGTGTGCGACAGCGGTGCGCCGATATCATAATATGCTGCGAACGCGTCTTTGCGGCTGGAATACAGTCTATTTTGATTCAGAGTCTTATCATCTTGAAGCATCTGATCCTGGAGCATTTTATACAGCAGCATTTCTGAAAAATCATTCGTGAACAAGAACTCTTCCTGCTGCAGGGAAGCATATACGGAAGCGGGAACATGGTCTCTGATACATGCGGACGGACTAAGAAAGCCGGCAAAAAGTGCTTTCCGTATGGCGTTTGCCGAAGCGAAACCGTCTGGCGCGAGGGAATCCGAGGCATAGCCTGCGCCCTTTCTCGTAAGGGTAACGGGTTTTATCGTGCTGTCTCTCTGAATGAGCGCTTTGATATATTCGATCCCGAGAATATTGTTGGGGGCGCTGACAAGCTGCCTGATCCTGGCATCATCCGAAAAAAGCTCTGTCAGCGCATTGTCTCGGGCGGCGGGGAAAGAACAGCCCTGTCTGAGATGCCTGTTCAGCGCTGCCTTGTACGTGTCGGACTCGTGGGCGAGCATCGTGCTGGTGAATTCATACAACAGGGAAATATCGCCGGATTCGCTGCCAAAATGCAGGAAGTCGACGACACCGAGCTTGTCGAGCAGGGACACGGCGCCCTGGGCAAAATATTCCGCGCTGCCAAGCGCAAAGTACACAGGAAGCTCAAAGACCAGATCGGCGCCGTTTTCGAGCGCCATCTGACAGCGCATGTACTTGTCCACGATGGCAGGAATGCCGCGCTGCATAAAGTCTCCGCTCATGACAACGATGATATAGTCGGAGCCAAGTGTCTGACGTATGGTATCTAGCTGATACAGGTGTCCGTTGTGAAAAGGGTTGTACTCGGCGATGACGGCTATGACTTTCATGGTTCCTCCTTGTGATCCTCTGATAACGTTTTTCCTCTGGGTGACGTGTGCATAGAAAATCAGATGACTCATTATATCACAGTTATGATCTGTATCCAACTATTTTGAGAGGGATAAACTTGCCAATTGATTTTTGAAGGAAGGAGAAAAAGAATGAAGTGCATTACGATCGGTATGCTGATCAAGGAAACAAGAAAAGCACGCAAAGATATGACAAGTCAGAAACTGTCAAAGGGAATCTGCTCTGTACAGATGCTTTACCAGATCGAGAGGGATCAGTGTGATACCGACCTGCTCATGACGGACATGCTGCTCCAGCGCCTTGGAAAGTCGCCGGATAAGCTTGAACGGATCCTGCAAAGTGACATGTACCACATGGTAAGGGTACGTGAGCTTTTGAAAAAAGCGATATTAAAGGGCAGGAAAACACTTGCAGAACAAATGTTGGAACGTTATCCTTCACGGACAAATGTTGACAAAATGTATCGATACCGCATGAAAGCCTGCCTTTTGTACTATATAGACAAGGACTACGATGCGGCTTTTCGTTGCCTGCAGACTGCGATCAATATGACACTGCCAGGTTTTTCTTACGATACGATCGACGACTTCCTTATTTCCACGGTGGAGATGGAAAATCTGCTCGCATTGGAGAAGATCAATATCGAGAGAAAGGCAGATGCGGAAAAAACAGTGGAGAGAGAACATCTCACAAGCTGTATGGAATATATAGACAAGTATTTCACCGACGATGAGGAACATACCAAGATCTATGCAAAGTGTGTATGGTTGCTTGCCAGGATCGAGTATCATGATGGAAATTATATGCAGACAATGACGCTCTGCGAGAAAGGTCTGGATGGACTGCGCAGAAACACCATGATCTATTTCACATTGCCGCTCTTAAAGCTAATGGTTCTGGCAGGTGAAAAACTTGGCATTGCTCCGGACCGCAGTAAGTGGGTGCAGTATTATGAGACGCTGGCGTTTTTGTGGAACTCCTTTGCCGAACAGTGGTATCCCACAGATATGATATTTCACAATTGTTATCAGAAGGAGTACCATCTGGATTATGAATTTGTACGGGACGAGCGGAAGGCACAGGGCATTACACAGGAGGAATTTGCAGATGGCATCTATCAGGACACAGGCTCCCTTTCCCGTTTTGAGACCGGGCGGATCTCGCCGAACAAAAGGAATATCGGATGAGGACTCAGATCGATGGGCAAAAGCAATCTATTATATGAGTGATTTGTATTATTTCTATAAAGAAAAAGAGATATATAAAACATATCTCTTGGAGGATCGGCATATTAAGTTGGTAGATTAATTTCCTTGATTTACGTCGTCTAAATGAGGAACTTTTTGACAACATACAGCCTCAGAATACAAAATCTGACATTTTTAAAGTGAAAAGCCATGTTATTTATTGTGAACAAGATGTATAATAAAGGCGTTGGATCTGCCATTCATATTTCCGCTGATTGAAACATATCAAGGAATAGCTTTTTAGGTGTAATGCTGGCATATCCTGAATATGCAGACATTTGGTACAATTATTATATTCATTTGGAGTGTGCATTGAGCTGTCCCGGATAGTCATGAAATATGAGGATACTGATATGGCCCTTTATCCTGATACCGAAAGTAAGCGTCTTCAAATTGGCAGTGAAGGCGCTGCAGAGAAGGCGGATGTCACAAAGTTTGTTTCTGAATTAGAGCATTTTTCAAACACACTCTAAAATAGTATACTGGAAGCAGTGCATGCTGCTTCGTGTGGTTGGAGAGGGAGAAATAAGTGTAAGATGGTTAAAATGAATTCATATCTTAAAAAAATACAAAAAGAAATCATACTGTTTGTGGCGTCTGGCTCATTTGCGTACGTATTTTCGGGCTTTTTGCCGTATTTTATAAAAAGAATGTTTGAGGGGGCATATGCTGAAGCTGTCATAGGATACTGTATATGCCTGGGAGCGTATATCCTGTTCTCGTATCTGACGAATCTAAGCCAGGTTGTCTACAAAAATAAGTTCGACACCCTTGTCAAAAAGGATTATTTTGACAAAGCGTTTTCTCTGCGCGAGGAAGCTTTTCAAAAAAAGGAAGTGGGAGAGTACATATCATTTCAGGTAAATGATATCACGGAGATCAGCGAAAACTACCTGAATCCCTTTGTGGGGATCCTGCTGCAGGGGATACGGATCGTCATTGTCCTGATCATCATCCTGTTTGTATTAAATTATCAGATGGCACTCCTGCTCTGTGCGGCGACTGCGCTTTCCATCATACTTCCCAAGTCTCTGGGGAAGGCGACCGCAGAGAGAAGGGCGGCGTATCTGGGAGAGCAGAAGGTATATTATTCCAGAATGGAGGATTTTTATCAGGGTCATAAAGTGTCAAACAACAGGACGATCGGCAGGATCACATCGCTGCATGAAAAATTACTCGACAATGTGCTGAAAAAGCGGATCTATTATGGGAAGGCAAACAGTCTGATGTGGACGATCAACGGGCTGGGTATCGAGTGCATCAACCTGCTGGTCTTTTTATACTTAGGTTTTCTATTGTTTAAAGGAAATGTTACAGCCGGATTTGCGATCGCCGCATTCCAGTATACACGCAGTCTGATGGAGCCTGTCCAGGAGATCTTGTACAATAAAAGTCTGCTACATTCCATGGACGAGGTCATTCAGGCGTTTCTGGACTTTATCAATACGGATAAAGGTGCGAATCAGCCGGATAATTTTGTCCATGCAGATCAGATATCCGACAGGGAGGATCAGCCGTATATTTTAGTACAAAAGCTGTTTATCAGTTGGAACAATTTTCAGTTTGGCAGGATCGACCTTGAGATCCAGAAGAATAAGAAGTATGCCCTGATCGGTGTGAACGGTTCGGGAAAGAGTACGCTCTTTCACGTCCTTGCGTCCCAGATCGATACGTATGAGGGGGAGGTATATTTCCGTGGATCCAATATCCGGGATAAGGATCTGAGCAATTATATCGGCGTGCTGAACCAGGACGAGTTTGTTTTTTCAGCAGATCATAAAGACAACGCAACAGTCTTTGGCAGTTACGATGAGATGAAAGAGAACCCTTTTGCCAGCGAAAACGGGCGGATCTTAGAGAGCGGGGACTGCAGTGTATTGAGCGGCGGGGAAAAGAACCTGCTGAACCTCGAGAGAGCATACAATGAAAATACGGAAGTCCTCCTGTTAGACGAGCCGCTTGCCGCCGTTGATGAGGGCAGAAAAGAAGTCCTGTTAAATAAGATCCTGTCCATGGAAAAGACGATCATCATGGTCACGCACGATGTGGGAAGATCGCTGGAAAGATTTGATTCCGTCATTCTGATGAAGAATGGACAGATCCTGTATAATCTGCCCTATGCCCAGATCGTGGATCGGAAGGAATTCGTGGAATTGAGGGACAGTGTGTACCGGTAAGGAACTCGCTTTTCCTCTAATTCACACCTAAAATGCTTAAATAGTTGTCAGAACATGACGGGGTGTGACTTGTAACAGGGTGTCTGGTTGATGACATGGAGGCCCTGATTTTTGTTGCGATGCTGCAACAACTATGTTATACTTTTAAATGGCAATACCATAACGGTAGGCGGTAGCTTTCGCTGGAATGTAATTCCAAGAACTCCCGGATAGCGTGCTATCATGAAAGGAGGTCTGGACATGGGAAATACACAAAGGAGAAAAGGCTTTATGCTGACGCTTGAAGGACTGATTGCTGTCATTAGTTTAAGTGCGACAATGTTTGCATTAGGCTACGCAGTCGGTAGCAGAAAATAGGCATAAAAATAACCGCTGACCCTCGGAAAGTTCGCGGTTATTTTATAACTATACAACTATAAACTTGGGCTAACCGTCTATTGGTATTGCCCTTTGTACGTTTAATATACCATATAACTGCTTTAATATCAATATGCTATGTCAAATTTATAAGTTTTATGATTTTCTCTGCTATTGTTCGTTTCGTTTTCTTCGGAAAATATGAAATAAAATATGACAAGTTTCCAAAAAGGTGCTATAATATCATGTAAAACTCATTTTAGGGGGAGGAGTATTATGGCATCTGCATCAGGAAATCGTACATCAAGGAGCAGAACAAATACAAGATCAAATGCAAAAAGCACATCAAAAGGAACCAAAAAGTCAACTTCCAATTCAAGGGGCAGAAAGCCGGTAAAGACATCAAGACAGAATGTGGATATCGCAGTCAAGAGCGAGGTCATGCTCATTATCATATTTGCCGCTGCGATCTTCATGTTTCTGTGTATCGTAGGGCTGATCCATGGCGCAGCAGCGACGGGGATCAGCGATGTTATGTTTGGCGTGTTCGGTCTGCTGGCTTATCTGATACCGGTACTTATTTTTGTCGGGTCCGCGTTTGGCATTTCCAACAAGGGAAATACCGTTGCGATCGTGAAGATGGTCAGCGGCGTGATACTGATATTTCTGCTGGGGATCCTGGCATATATGCTGATGAAGCAGGATACGTTGCTCACGGGGGATTCGCTCGTCAGAGAGCTGTATGAGACATCCAAGGAACATCATGCCGGCGGCGGCGTGCTGTTTGGCAGTATCGCACATGGGATGTACCAGTTGATCGGTTTTGGCGGAACGCTTTTTGTGGTGGTGGTGCTCGGGATCATCAGCGTTGTATTCATTACGGAGAAGAGTTTTTTGTCCGGCGTCAGGAAGGGAAGCGCTTATCTGTACGAATCTGCAAAGGAAGACGCGGCGAGGATGCGGGAATACAGGGAGAGCCTGCGGGATGATGCGTATGAGGAGTATGAGGAATACGATGAATATGAGGAGTATGAGGAGACAGAAGAGCCTGCATACGAGGAGAAGCCCCGCCCCAGACGTCAAAAGCGTGTAAAAAGTGAGAAGGCGTACAGGGAGCAGAAGCCCGAGCGCCCCAGGGAAAATGTCAGGAGGATGGACAAGCGGGCAAGAGGCGTCGTGTCGAGTTCTGCCATAACATTTCAACCAGAACGGTCGCAGGATATTCATGAGATCGTACTGCTGGATGACGAGATGGCTGCACCGGAGGCGGACACATTTGAGGAGATCAAGGTAAAACCGTATCATGAGGCGGTGTATCCGGAACCGGAGGCCGCCGATATCGGTACGCCGCAAGACGTGTATGACGACACGGAGGCCGTTTTATCCTATGATCAGATCAATGACCAGATCGTTGATGAAACGACAGACAGCGGGGCGGCGGACGATTTTATGGATCTTAGTGCGGCTGACAGTGAAGCAGCGGATGATGGGATGTCAGACTCTGCCGATTATTTTGTCGATAACCCGGGAGTCTCGGCGAAGCGGTCATTCTGGGATGAGTTTGACGAGGCAGCGTACGATGCGGATCTGATCAACAGTATGCCCGAGCCGGTGACAGAGGACACAGTGCTCCCACAGCCTGCGGAGGAGAAGCGGATGAAGGCGGACGAGGCAGAGATCAGGCAGGAGGAAATAAAGATACAGGAGCAGGCAGTTATTGCTGTCGAGGAAGCGCCTAAGCCATATATGTTCCCGCCGATCGATCTGTTGAGAAAAGGCGAGGGAAGAAAGGGCGATTCGTCAAATCAGTTAAAAGAGACAGCGCTGCATCTGCAGCAGACATTGCAGACCTTTGGCGTCAGGGTTACGATAACGGATATCAGCCAGGGACCGTCTGTCACGCGGTATGAGATGCAGCCGGAACAGGGAGTAAAGGTAAGCAAGATCGTGGGACTTGCGGATGATATCAAGCTGAATCTTGCCGCGACGGATATCAGGATCGAGGCGCCGATCCCTGGGAAAGCCGCGGTGGGGATCGAGGTGCCGAACAAGGAAACGAGCGCTGTGGCATTCAGGGATCTGCTGGAGTCCGACGCTTTCGAAAAATTTTCATCAAACCTCGCGTTTGCAGTGGGAAAAGATATCGCGGGCCAGGTGGTCGTCGCAGATATCGCAAAGATGCCGCATGTGCTGATCGCCGGTGCGACAGGCTCCGGTAAGTCCGTATGTATCAACACGATCATCATGAGTATCTTATATAAGGCAAATCCGGCGGACGTCAAGCTGATCATGATCGACCCGAAAGTGGTTGAGCTGAGTGTATACAATGGCATACCGCATCTGATGATACCGGTCGTAACCGATCCCAAGAAGGCGTCAGCCGCTCTAAACTGGGGCGTGACGGAGATGAATGACCGCTATAAGAAATTCGCGGAACTGAATGTGCGGGATCTGAAAGGATACAACAAAGCAGCGGAGATGGGAAAAACAACACCGGATGGGGAGGCGATACAAAAGCTCCCTCAGATCGTGATCATCGTGGACGAGCTTGCGGATCTGATGATGGTGGCGTCGGGAGAGGTGGAGGAGAGCATCTGCCGTCTGGCGCAGTTGGCGAGAGCCTGCGGGATCCATCTGGTGATCGCGACACAGAGGCCGTCTGTTGATGTCATCACAGGTCTGATCAAGGCAAATATGCCAAGCAGGATCGCATTCAGCGTGTCGAGCGGCACGGATTCGCGCACGATCCTTGACATGAACGGCGCGGAAAAGCTCTTGGGAAAGGGAGACATGCTGTTTTATCCCCAGGGTTATACGAAGCCAGCCCGTGTCCAGGGCGCGTTTGTGTCGGATTCCGAGGTGTCCGATGTGGTCGATTTCCTGAAAAACCAGATGCTTGGCAATACTACATACAACAGTGATATTGAGGAGAGGATCAAATCCATGCAGTCGTCCTCCGGGGCGGCAGGCAGTTCTGCTGCCGGCGGTGGAAGCGATACAGACGCTTATTTTGCGGAGGCGGCAAAGTTCGTGATCGAGAAGGACAAGGCGTCGATCGGTATGCTGCAGCGTGTGTTCAAGATCGGATTTAACCGTGCCGCACGCATCGTGGACCAGCTTGAGGATGCAGGTGTGGTCGGTGCGGAGGAGGGGACGAAGCCCCGCCGCATCCTGATGAGCATGGAGCAATTCGAAAATTATATGGAAGAACACCTATAATTTAATAGACACCGGACGGGATAAATGGTATTCTATTAAAATAAGTGATTGTAAGCATAGTGTACTGCAAAGGAGGAGCATAATTTATGAAATCTGACATTGAGATCGCACAGGAAGCGGAACTGTATCCCATTGCTGAGGTTGCAGGGAAGCTTGATATGACTATAGATGACCTTGAACTGTACGGAAAATACAAAGCCAAAATATCTGAGGAATATCTGAAAAAAATAGAAGGCCATAAAGACGGCAGACTCATCCTTGTGACTGCGATCAACCCCACACCGGCTGGGGAGGGGAAGACCACCACGAGTGTCGGTCTGGGACAGGCGTTTGGCAGGCTGGGAAAGCGCGCTGTCATTGCGCTGCGTGAGCCTTCGCTCGGTCCTTGTTTTGGGATCAAGGGCGGCGCCGCCGGCGGCGGAATGGCGCAGGTTGTCCCGATGGAAGACCTAAATCTTCATTTTACAGGAGATTTTCATGCGATAACGGCTGCAAATAATCTGTGTGCGGCGTTGCTTGACAACCATATCCAGCAGGGAAATGAGCTGGGGATCGACACGAGGCAGATCGTGTGGAAGAGGTGCCTTGACATGAATGACAGGGTGCTTCGGAATGTGGTTGTCGGACTTGGAAACAAGATGGACGGCTTTGTCAGGGAAGATCACTTTGTCATCACTGTGGCATCGGAGATCATGGCAGTGCTGTGTCTTGCAAATGATATGGAGGATCTAAAGAAGCGTCTTGACAGGATGGTTGTGGCGTACGATCAGGCGGGGGAGCCGGTGACCGCAGGTCAGATCCATGCGACGGGCGCTATGGCGGCACTGTTAAAGGATGCCATCAAGCCGAATCTGATCCAGACGCTTGAACATACGCCGGCGGTCATTCACGGCGGTCCGTTTGCCAATATCGCGCACGGCTGCAACAGTGTGCGCGCGACAAAAGCTGCCCTGAAGATGGCTGATTATGTCGTGACAGAGGCGGGGTTTGGCGCAGATCTTGGCGCGGAGAAATTTTTTGATATCAAGTGCCGTCAGGCAGGGTTGTCTCCGGACGCAGTGGTGCTGGTGGCGACGATCAGGGCGCTCAAATACAACGGCGGCGTGGCGAAGAGCGATCTGAACGCAGAGAACCTGGAAGCGCTCAGGAAGGGCATCGTGAATCTGGAAAAACATATTGAGAATATACAGAAGTATCAGGTACCTGTGATCGTCACATTGAATGCATTTGTGTCCGATACCCAGGCGGAGATCGATTTTGTGAAAAAGTTCTGCGAGGACAGAAATTGTGATTTTGCGCTCTCAGAAGTGTGGGAAAAAGGCGGAGAAGGCGGTATCGAACTCGCCAGGGCGGTTCTGAACACTTTGGAGACAAAGGAGAGTCATTTCACCCCGCTCTACAGTGATGAATGCCCGATCGCCGACAAGATCAGATGCGTTGCCAGGGAAATATATGGGGCGGCAGACGTCGCATTTGCACCTGCTGCATTAAAACAGATCGAAAAGCTCGAAGCGATCGGATTTGGTGCGCTGCCTGTGTGTATGGCAAAAACACAGTACTCGCTCTCGGACGATCCGTCACTGCTCGGCAGACCACAGGATTTTACCATGAACGTGAGGGAGGTATACGTATCAGCGGGTGCCGGTTTTGTGGTAGTGCTCACGGGCGCGATCATGACAATGCCGGGGCTCCCCAAAAATCCGGCGGCATACAATATTGATGTGACGGATGACGGCGTGATAACGGGTTTGTTTTAAGACGTGTGATTGGGGCTAGTAAAGCATGAAATGTCCAAATTGTGAGAATGAATTGGAAGAAGGAAAACTGCTTTGCGAAAACTGTGGCTATGAGGTGAAGATCGTACCTGACTTTGACATAGAGCTTGAGGACAGACTAAAGGAGTCCATCAGCTCTATGATGGAAGATATGGCAGAGGAAAACATGGCTGACCGCGCGTCTGATCAGGAGACCGGTCACGGATTTGAGGATGACATCAAAGAGTCCATCAGTGATTACTTTCCGGATCGATCGATCCGGCTGTCTAAAATGAAGAAAATCGTTCTTGCAGTGATGCTTTTTATCATAGCAGCAGGCGGCATAGCGGCATTGACGGTTCATATGGTAAATGATTACAGGTACAATTCCTTTGACTATCAGTATGACAAGGCGGTTGTGTGTGCTGCGCACAACAATTACTCCGAGGCGGTGACCTATCTGGAGCGGGCACTCGCCATCGATTCGGAAGATCTGAATGTAAGATTTTTGCTTGCAAAGTATTACGAAAAGAACGGGCAGCAGCAAAGTACAATATCGCTGCTTGAAGAACTCCTGAATGTCGGTGCGGCGTATGAGAAAAGGGATGAAGTGTACGATATGCTGCTGGGCATATATGAGTCCAGGGAAGAGTACATGAAGTTAAGCGACGTGCTGGACGAATGCGACGTGCCGCGCATTGTGTCCAAATACAATAAATATGCAGCGTTAAAACCGGAATTTAACAAGCAGGGAGGCGTGTACGATGAACTGATCTCCATCTCACTCAAAGGAAATACACAGGGATTTGTATATTATACGCTGGATGGCACAACGCCGACGGAGTATTCCCAGGTGTATGAGACACCGATCCTGCTCGAATCGGGAGAGTACACGATCAAGGCGATGTTTGTCAATATGTACGGGATCAGGAGTGAGATCGAGACACAGCGCTATTACATTAATCTGTCCGCACCCGATGCGCCTGTGGTCAGACCGGAGAGCGGGACATACGCGGAGCCGGCATTGATCGAGGTACACCGCGATTACGGAACAAAAGTTTACTACACGACAGACGGCTCTGTACCGAATAAAAGCAGTCTTCGGTATACGGATCCGATCGAGATGCCGTACGGCATCAGCAATTTTTCATTTATTGCGATCGATGAGGACGGACTTGGCAGCGGGGTGGTGAACCGCACTTACCATCTGGAGATACAGGCTAATTTTGACACTGAGCTTGCGCTGCAGGTTTTGAGGAACAATCTGTGGGCGAGCGGAAAACTGTCGAGTGTGGAGGGGAATGTACCAAATAAGCTTGGTGTAAACCAGTACAAGGTGAGAACCCTGTATGAGAAAGACGGAGCCATTTACTATATTGTCTATGAGGCGTATATGGATACAACGGGCGAGGTGCATGATACGAATGATATCTATGCGATCGATTCGGATACAGCGGATCTGTATCGCGCATATAAGATCGATGAGGGAAAATATGATCTTGAGCCTTTTGAGGAGCCGTGAAAAATAAGTTGAAATAATGTGATATTTCATATACAATGATATAGGCGTTTGAAATAGATCAGGAAATGCACATGAAAGAAAGCTGTGTATAAAAATGCTGTATATAAATTAAGAAAGGTATGGTGAAGTAGCTGATGTACAAAATTTTAGAGGCGAAAGAACTCACTACGAATATTTATTCCATGGTAGTGGAAGCGCCGCGCGTGGCAAAGAATTGTCAGCCGGGGCAGTTTGTGATCGTAAGAATGGATCAGGATGGCGAGAGGATACCGCTCACGATCTGCGATTACGATAGAGAACAGGGGACTGTGACGATCGTATTTCAGACGGTAGGCGCTGAGACGACCAGAATGGCAGTGCTCAAGACAGGAGACTTCTTTCATGATTTTGTCGGGCCGCTGGGCTGTGCTTCTGAGATGGTCGGTGAGGACAAGGCTGAGCTGGCAAAGAAGAAGATCCTCTTTGTGGCAGGCGGTGTTGGAACGGCACCGGTCTACCCGCAGGTTAAATGGTTACATAGCAATGGCATAGCGGCAGACGTCATTGTCGGCGCAAAGAATCAGGAGCTGCTGATCCTGGAAAAAGAGATGGAAGCGGTTGCAGGCAATCTGTATGTCACAACGGACGATGGTTCCTACGGACGCAAGGGCATGGTGACGCAGACGATCCAGGAGCTTGTCAATGAGGGCAAAAAATATGATCTGTGTATCGCGATCGGCCCCATGATCATGATGAAATTTGTCTGTAAGCTCACAAAAGAGCTGGGGATCCCCACGATCGTCAGCCTGAATCCGATCATGGTAGACGGTACAGGAATGTGCGGCGCATGCCGTGTCACAGTCGGCGACAAGGTAAAATTTGCATGTGTTGACGGTCCGGAGTTTGACGGGCATCTTGTGAATTTTGACGAGGCGATGAAGCGTCAGCAGATCTACAAGACTGCGGAGGGAAGGGCAATGCTGAGATTGCAGGAAGGTGATACGCATCACGGCGGATGTGGACATTGTGGAGGTGACAAATAATGGATGTATTGACGAAAGTACCTGTACGTGAGCAGGAGGCGGCTGCCAGGGCTAAGAATTTCGATGAAGTCTGCCTTGGTTACAATAAAGAAGAAGCGATGGAGGAGGCGACACGCTGCATCAACTGCAAAAATGCGCAGTGTGTCAAGGGATGCCCTGTGGCGATCGACATTCCGGCATTTATCGAGCAGGTAAAGCTTGGAAACATTGAGGAGGCATATCAGATCATCAGCCGTTCCTCGGCGCTTCCGGCAGTGTGCGGACGTGTGTGTCCGCAGGAGAGCCAGTGTGAGGGCAAGTGTATCAGAGGTATCAAGGGTGATCCGGTCTCGATCGGCAAGCTGGAGCGTTTCGTTGCGGACTGGGCGAGGGAGAACGGGATCAGGCCGGAGCCGGCAAAAGAGAAGAACGGCAGGAAAGTGGCAGTGATCGGTTCTGGTCCTGCGGGTCTTACCTGTGCAGGTGACCTTGCAAAGCTCGGTTATGACGTTACGATCTTTGAGGCGCTCCATGAAGCGGGCGGCGTACTGGTGTACGGGATTCCGGAGTTCAGACTGCCGAAGGAGGAGGTTGTCGCCAAAGAGATCGCAAATGTGGTATCGCTGGGTGTGAAGATAGAGAAAAATGTGATCATCGGCAAATCGATCACGATCGATGAGCTGATCAGCGAAGAGGGATTTGAGGCGGTATTTATCGGTTCCGGAGCGGGACTTCCCAAGTTTATGGGGATTCCTGGAGAGAATGCGAACGGTGTATTCTCCGCCAACGAGTATCTGACCAGAAGCAATCTCATGAAAGCGTTTAACGAGGATTCCAATACACCAATCATGCGCGGAAAGAAAGTTGCGGTCGTTGGCGGCGGCAATGTCGCCATGGACGCGGCAAGGACAGCGCTCCGTCTGGGCGCGGAGGTGCATATAGTATACCGGAGGAGCGAGGAAGAGCTTCCGGCGAGGGTGGAGGAAGTCCATCACGCAAAGGAGGAGGGCATTATCTTTGACCTGCTCACCAATCCGACAGAGATCCTCGAGGATGAGAATAACTGGGTACGCGGCATGAAGTGCATCAGGATGGAGCTGGGCGAGCCTGACGCATCGGGAAGGCGCAGACCTGTTGAGATCCCGGACAGCGAGTTCGAGATGGAGCTTGACACGGTGATCATGTCTCTTGGAACCTCTCCGAATCCGTTGATATCATCTACAACGGAAGGATTGGAGACCAATAAATGGAAATGCATTGTCGCTGACGAGGAGTTTGGCAGAACTTCCAAAGAAGGCGTGTTTGCAGGCGGCGACGCAGTGACAGGCGCAGCGACAGTGATCCTTGCGATGGGCGCTGGCAAAGCGGCTGCAAAGGGGATCCATGAGTATTTGTCGAACAGATAGGCAGGAGATTTGGCATATGTCAGACAGAAATGATGATATAAAAGTATATCAGGATAAGAAGACAAAGGCAGAGGATTACAAAAGCTCTGCCTATACTCTTTTGTTTGTGGGTGTGATCGGAATGATCGCACTCGTTTTGATGATGGCGGGTGTGCTGCCTTTTCGTTTCGCCGGTGCGGGCAGATTCATCACATATGGGGCAATGGGGGCTTTGTTTGCCGTATTTATCGTGATGGGAATCGCTTCGTTCCAGTCCTCGAAAAGATATGCCATGGAAGCAGTACAGGAGGACGATCTGACAGAGCGGATCAAAGCATGGGCGAAAGTGCATCTCACGGCGGATGCGATCAGGAGATCTACGTGGTCTGAGGCGGGAACGCCGGACGAGATGAAGTATTTTCAGTATTTCGAAGCGATCAAAACGGCCGTCACACAGGAGTTTGGGAGCATGAACGCCTCTTACCTCGATGCCTTGTGCGAGGAGCTTTATGCGGATCTATTTGAGGAGCAATGATATTTCAGGATGAACATAACTTTTGTCACAGTGGGGAAGATCAAAGAGAAATATTTTCGCGATGCGGTCGCAGAGTATCAGAAAAGGCTTTCGAAATATTGTAAGCTGGAGATCATAGAGGTGGCGGACGAAAAGACGCCCGATAAGGCGTCTGAGACACTGGAAGACCAGATCAGGCAGAAAGAAGCGGAACGCATCTTAAAGAATATCAAAGAAAATGCATACTGTATCGCGCTTGCGATCGATGGCAGGAAGCGCGATTCCGTTGAGCTGGCAGGACATATTGAGCAGCTCGGACTTAGCGGAAAGAGCAGCCTGGTGTTTGTGATCGGCGGTTCGCTCGGACTGCACGACAGCGTTATCAAACGGGCAGACGAGAAACTCAGCTTTTCAGATATGACTTTTCCGCACCAGTTGATGCGGGTCATTCTGATCGAACAGATCTACAGGTGCTATCGGATCATCAACGGGGAACCGTATCATAAGTGAGAATGATGTGATGTAAGGGGGATAGCCGATGGAGCCACAACGTATGACGCATCCGCAGCGGTGGAGAGAAACCTGTGATCCTTTCTACAGGCTGACCGGAAGTTTTATCATCGTCCAAATGAGGAACTTTTGGAAAAAATGAATAGTGCTGTGGAAGGAACATCACATAAGCGCGATCCTTGATAAAGATTATTGCGAATATGCGCGGAACTGGCTTAAACAAAATTGTAGCGTGTAGTTTCTTAACCTGAAGTTAAATTTTAATATTTAAAACACAACTTTACAAGTATGGTAAAGGCATCTATATTTCCCTATAATAAAGAAAAACATATTGTTATTTTTCTGTCAGAAGGCAGACCTGAATAACATGGAAGGAGTCGGAAATGTTAGATAATATAAAGGCTGGGAAACAGATCGCGCTGTTTAGGAAAAGCAGGGGATTGACACAGGAGGACGTTGCCAGACAATTAAGCATAAGTCCCCAGGCTGTAAGTAAATGGGAAAACGGGCATACGATGCCGGAATTGTCTCTTCTTGTGGAGTTGTCAGAATTGTTAGGGTGTACCATAGACCAGCTTCTTTTTCCAGCGCCAATGCCTGCCGCGAAAGCTAACTTTGAGCATATATTGCTGCCGTATGCGCCTATAGCGGATTTCACAGGTACAAGATGGCCCCGCAGTATGTCGAAACCGGCAATCCTGTCCGCGATCAAGCTTTTCATGGGACTTGAGAAGCGCAGAAATGCGATGAATCAACAGATCAATGATGACACGGAATATATTCTCCAGGGGGCATTTTCCGGCATCAGCTTTGGCTATTCCTGGGGGGGTGAGGATAACTGGGATGAATGTCTTGCGTTATATGGATTGACCTGTGAGATCTATGCGAAAGCGGAGTATTCTCAGGATGAGTTCATTCGGATGGC
Source organism: Lachnospiraceae bacterium (assembly GCA_021770755.1). Taxonomy (GTDB): domain Bacteria; phylum Bacillota; class Clostridia; order Lachnospirales; family Lachnospiraceae; genus COE1. The sequence continues at coordinate 26,486 of JAETQI010000029.1, read as the reverse complement.
GATTGACCATATACAAAGCGGCTATCCTGTGATCGTTATCCCCAGAGAATATACAGACACGATACTGGCGACAGGATATTCTAACGCTGGAAGAATCTTGAAGGGAATCCCTTTTTTGGATGGTGATGATGATAAAAATTCCATCATGTCTTTTGGACAATTGAAAGATTTTTCGGAATGGTATGTGAAGGATTCAGAACTGTTTCTCATCAAACCTGGCACGAGAACGGTTTCTGTCGCTGACAAGTGCAGAGAAGCCTTGCAAAAAGGGTATGCGCTTTTAAGCAATAAAGTACATTCGTTTGAACAGCCCCTTGTGGGATACGGACTGGTTATCTATGATAACTGGTGTGGAGAACTTCGGAAAGAAACGAATCAGGGACAGACAGAGATCGCGTGTATGTTTCCGCATATCTTTATACACTATGAAGGCAAACTCCGAATCAGGCAGTTTCTTGAATGCTGTATGAATATGATATGGGATATTGATAACAGTGCGATCTGGACCGTGATTTCAAAATATGAAGAAATTTTGTCTATCTGTGAAAAATGTATGCATGAGATGCTCCCTAAAACGCCTGAAAATGCGGCGGAAGCCCAGATAAAACGCCAGGCGTACATCGGCATTCTGCATAGATGCAGGGAACTGGAGGAGGAAGCGCTGGAGGTTCTCAAGACGGTTTTAAGATTGGAGGATAAATGAAAATACAATTAAGCGGTAATTTAATTCAACATTACCTGCAGAATGTCTATTTCATAAACGGACACAGCTATGCGGGAAAATCCACGATGGTCAGGATGCTGGCCGAGCGGTATGACATGGTACATTGCGGTGAAAATTACCATGACGTTTTCCCGCGCAATAAGCTGTCGCGGTGGAAACAGCCGGGTTTGTGCTATTTTGATACCATGAGCGGCTGGGAGGAGTGGCTCAGTATGACGCCGGAAGAACATTGGAACTGGACGGATCGTGTTACGACGGAATGTGTGGAGGTAGAGATCCTGGAGCTGCTCAGGCTGGCAGCATCTGGGAAGAAGATCATCGTGGATACTAACATTCCGCCGGATGTGCTGCGGGAGATCTCATCGTATGACCGCGTTGCTATCATGCTCTGTGATCCGCCGGATATCTGTGCCACCCGGTTCTTTGACCGCGATGATCCGGACAAGAAATTTATGATGGATCAGATTCAGCGCTGTCCGGATCCGGAAGCGACACTGAAAAACTTTAATTCCTGGGCATTGTATCATCCGCCGGTGGAAATTGACTGGGCGCATACAGGCTTTTTTACTTATACCCGTTCAGATTTTGAAAAGGATACACGGGAACACGTTCTGTCGGTTCTGGCAGCGCATTTCGGGCTGGAGGAAGAAAAGTCGGAAGCGTGTCTAATGAAGAAGGAGCAAAAAGATGGAGCAGAAGTGTAAAAGAATCGAATTTCGTTTCGGGAAGTTTGGGAAGCTGGCGCCGCTCATGGTTGCGGCGGCTATGATCCTGTGGGCGGCTGTCAGCCAGTCAAATGTGAACGGATATGTGCTGGCTTTCTTTGCGGCGCTGGTGGCAGGGGTACTCTTTGCAAAGGATGAGAAGGCGTATGGGGAAGCGTTGGTGTACGGTCTGAGCAAGCCGATGTTTGGCGTGATCGTGATGGCGGTGATCCTCGCGGCGATCTCGGGCAAGCTGATCTCAGCCAGCGGCGTGGTGCAGACCATTGCGGTGTATGTGGTGGCTGCCGGCTTTACGGGGAGACTGTTCGTGGCGGCGTCCTTTCTCATCACCTGTCTGCTGGCGTTTGCCACGGGAACTTCGGTGGGAACTTATTTTGTGGTGATCCCGATCCTGTTTCCGGTGGGCGTGATGGCGGGGGCCGCACCGGAGTTTATGATCGGCGCGATCGTGTCGGGAGCGGCGTTCGGGGATAACCTGGGTCCGATATCGGACACGACGATCGCTTCCTCCGCGACACAGCATGCGGACCTGGGAACTGTGGTGAGGACCAGGATGCGTTACAGCCTGCCGGCAGCGGTGGGAGCGTTGATATTATTTCTGCTGTTTTCCAAAACGACTGCTGACGGTGCAGTGACCCCGGCAACGGCGGGGACGGCCAATCCGGTCAGTCTGGTCATGCTGGTGGTGCCGGTGGTGATCATTGTCCTCTGCACGATGAAAATGCATCTGATCACCGCTCTGTCTTGGGGAATCCTGGCGGGAAGCGCTGCCGGATTGCTTTTCGGTATATACACGGTGGATGGATTGATCTCTTTTCCGGGAGGATTCTCCGTATCCGGGGCGATCATAGAGGCGATCTCGGGAACGGCGGGGACAGTGGTCATGCTGATCGCTGTGTTTGCGCTCCTCGGGGTGGTGGAGCGCAGCGGTCTCTTTGAGGACGTGGGAGTGCTGCTGGCGCGTTTTGCCAGGAACGAACGCAGCACGGAGACAGCGATCGTGCTCTCAACGGGCATATTGAGCATGGTGACAGGCGTCATTTCCGTGGCGATCGTGGCGCTTGGCGATCTGGTGAATGAGATCGGGGAAAAGGCGGGTGTAGACCGGTACCGCCGCGCGAATCTGCTGGACTGTACGGGCTGTGTGTTCTGTTTTCTGGCGCCATGGACAGTGCACTGTGTGATCCCGGCGCAGCAGTCCGCCCAGTTTGGGGAGGGCTTCGCGGTGGCGCCGGCATCGATCCCTTTTGTGAACTTTTATTCCATCTGCATGCTGGTGATGCTGGCGGTGGCGGTGGTCACGGGCTATGGCAGGAAGCGTTAGGTGATATCCTGTTTCTGGTATATTTTTGCCGCGATCCTGTATGAGAGGATAAACCAGAAGACAGAGATCAGCAGGACGATATGAAAAGCAGAAAGGATATGGTGCTTTACGGGGATGAACAGGTTTATGAGGAGAACGAGTCCGGCGATGATTCCTGTTGATGCCATGAAGGACATCATAAAGACGATCTGTGATTTTTCCGGATCAAATACATACGCGCACGGCAGGCTGATACCGCCTGCCAGCAGTGTGGCGCTCATGCCGATGGAGCCATACAGGCACAGGGCATGAAGGGTTACATTGACGCCGAGGAGGGCGAGAATCACGCAGGGGATCAGCGCTGTGCCCATGCCCAGTATGGCAAGCAGGATATAAAATACGTACTTTTCGCCAATGATCTGACTTCTTGACACGGGCATGGTGATCACATTCTTGTTCCATCTTGAAGCCGCGTCGCTGGTGATGCTGATAAAGACTGCAGTTGTCGATGCGACAGGTGCCAATACCAGGAGCGCGCTCGGCTCCAGCAGGAACGACAGCCCGAAGCCCAGGACGATCAGGCTGACTAAGGTTACAAGGATATTGCTCTTTGCAATATACAGGTCTTTGACTAACACACCTCTCATTATTTTTCCCCCTTTACATAGAGCAGCATGATCTCGTCGATCGTTGCCGGGACGATCAATGCTTTCGGATATTTTCGCTGTAGCTTCTCCCGGTCGGAGATCAGCACCTGCCATTCGTAATCCAGTTTGCGGTATGCAATGATGTCTGAGCGGTCTAAGGCGTCAAATTGCGCCGCGCCGCATTTGAGGATGCCATACTGCTCGATCAGTTCGTCTTTGGGTCTGGAGAAGATGACTTTTCCCGCATGGATAAATACGATATAGTCGGCGATCTTCTCCAGATCACTGGTAATGTGCGAGGAGACAAGTATGGAGTGTTCCTCGTCCTGCACAAAATCCAGGAGCATATCTAAGATATCGTCGCGGACAACGGGATCGAGTCCGCTGGTCGCTTCGTCCAGGATCAGCAGTTTCGAGTGATGCGAGAGGGCGGCAGAGATCGCAAGCTTCATCTTCATTCCTTTAGAAAACTGTTTGATGCGTTTGTCGGGCGGCAGGGAAAACTGCTGTAATAGGCTGATATAGGTCTGTTCGTCCCACGACTGATAAATGTTTTTCATCACGCGGTTGAGTTTCCTGGGAGACAGGATCTCGGGATAATTGCTGCCGTCGAACACGACGCCGATCTGTTCTTTGATATCCTGATCCAGCGATTCATGCTCCAGTATGGAGACAACGCCGGATTCTTTTTGGATCAGTCCCAGTGCGGCATTGATCGTCGTGCTTTTTCCCGCGCCGTTTTCCCCGATCAGCCCGACGATAGAGCCGCAGGGTACGGCAAAGGAGACATGATCCAGCATAAAATCCTTATAAGTCTTGGTAAGTCCTGAAATCTTCAAAGCATTGTTCATCGTCACTCCTCCTCATACAATAATGTCAATAGATCGATCAGTTTGTCGAGCGATATCCCGCTTGTGCGGGCTGTTTCGATCGCTTCATTAAAGTGCTCCTCTATCTTTTTCTGCTGTTCCTCCAGATAGAAGTCCTGGTTCTGGGCGGATACATAGCAGCCCTTTCCGGCTGTTGTCTCGATGAACCCGTCTTCCTGCAGGATATCGTACGCTTTTTGCACTGTCAGGATGCTGATCTGCAGTGATCTTGCGAGGGAACGGATAGAGGGAAGCATTTCCCCTGCTTTCAGCGTGCCGTTCATGATCTGGGATTTGATCTGTGCCACGATCTGCTCATACAGGGGGCGGCTTGTCTTATTGCTCACTACGATCTCCAACTGGTCACCGCCTTTCTGTATTAAACTGTATTGTATATACAAGTACAGTTTAATACAGAGTGTGACGGTTGTCAAGAGGATCCGTTGCAAAACTTTTCCGACGGGTGTATATGACAGGAATGCAGAAACCCTTATGGATATATTTTTGGATATATGAACATTATATAATTGAAACAATGATATTTTAATGGTATAATCTAGAAAGATTGGGAAGGAAAGGAAGAAGTCATGTAATGAAGAGAGTGTTGATAATAGGAGCCGGACCTGCCGGTCTGACAGCGGCGTACGAATTATTGAGCAGGGCAGGGCGTGAATATGAGGTGATCGTATTTGAGGAAAGCAGCGACATGGGCGGTATTTCCAAGACAGTCAATTACAAAGGAAATCGTATGGATATGGGCGGTCATCGTTTCTTTTCCAAAGTCCCCAAGGTAAATGAGTGGTGGGAAAAGATGCTGCCGATGCAGGGTGCACCGGCTATGGACGATGTCGCGCTGGAGCGCAGGATCCCGCTCTCAGAAGGAGGTCCTGATCCTGAGAAGACAGACCGCGTCATGCTGCACAGAAACCGCGTGTCGCGTATTTTCTTTGATAATAAATTTTTTGACTATCCGATACAGTTAAAGCCGGAGTTGTTCATCAATATGGGGCTTGTCAATACGCTGCAGGCAATGTTCAGCTATCTGGGCAGTGTGCTTCACAAGCGCGAGGAGAAGTCGTTAGAGGACTTTTATATCAACCGCTTTGGGAAAAAGCTCTATTCCATGTTTTTCGAAAATTATACGGAAAGCTTGTGGGGGCGCCACCCGAGCGAGATCGATCCAAGCTGGGGCGCACAGCGTGCAAAGGGCTTGTCTGTCATGGCGATCATTAAGGATGTGTTCAGCAAGATGCTGCCCAGGAAGAAGGAAGACCGCCATGTTGAGACTTCCCTGATCGAAGCGTTTCACTATCCGAAGCTTGGTCCGGGACAACTCTGGGATGTCACGGCGTCAGAGATCGAAAAGCTGGGCGGCGTGATCTTAAAGAATGCCAGGGTAACAGGGATATGCAAGAACGGGCAGCAGGTGATCACGAGTCTCCGTTACAGACAGGACGGAGAGGAAAAGATCATGGAGGGCGACATTGTCATCTCTTCCATGCCGATCAAGGATCTGATCGAAAGTATGAATGATGTGCCGGCGGAACCTTTGCGTATAGCAAAGGGACTTCCTTATAGAGATTACAGGACGCTGGGTGTTCTGGTCCCGAGATTAAATCTTAAGAACAGAACGAAACTGCGGACGATAGGCAATATCGTGCCGGACAACTGGGTATATGTGCACGACCGCACGGTCAAGATGGGACGTCTCCAGATCTATAACAACTGGTCGCCCTATATGGTACGGGATATCGAGAACACTGTCTGGGTCGGATTGGAGTATTTTTGTACCGAGGACGATGCGTTCTGGAATATGACTGACGACGAGTTTACGAGACTTGGTATCGAGGAGATGGTCCGGATGGGACTGATCGACAGCAAGGAGCTTGTGCTGGATGCGCACGCAGAGCGGGTGAAGAAGGCGTATCCCGCATATTTTGATACCTATGATGAACTTGACAAACTGATCGCATATATCAATACGATCGACAATCTGTATTGTGTAGGGCGGAATGGGCAGCACCGGTACAATAACATCGATCATTCGATGATGACTTCTTTTGAGACGGTTGACAATATATTGAGCGGGAAAAAGGACAAGTCTAATATATGGAATGTCAACACGGAAAAGGAGTATCATGAGCAAAAGGGGCTGTAGCCCCTGAATTGGAGACGGGTATTACATGAAAAAAATTGCAAAAAAAATATTTGACTGCTGGTACATTGTGGTCATAGCCGCACTGCTCATGGCAGAGGCTGCTGTTTTTCTGGGATTTTGGGAAAAAAGCTACATTACGATACACGACAATCTGGATCTGTTTATCCCGCACTTGAAAATGATGCAGCTTACAGACTCGTTTTTTTCTCATGATGTCACACTTCCTATTTTAGGTGGTATTACGCGGGATCATTTTGGTTCGGAGTTTTATCTGTACAATCTGCTCTATGTGTTCCTGCCGGATTACGCCGCGTACATTGCAGGTTATTTTCTTAGCATCGCCATATCCATGGGCAGCATCGTCCTTCTGGCGCGGGAGTTTGTGCCGGATTACCGGACCTACAAACCATTTATATGGTTATTTGGTCTGATCTACGGTATCCTGCCGGTATTTCCGGTGTACGGCATTGCCTTTGCATCCATTCCGCTTGTCATCTTTCTTGTTCACAGGATATACAGCGGGAAGGGACTGCGCTATTATGTTTTTTTGTTTTTGTACCCGGTTGTATCCTATTTCTCCTATTTTGGTTTTTTTATATTGGGATATCTTGTCCTGTATACGGTGATCGACTGGATCCGGTGCAAAAAATTGAGTTTGCGCCTTCTTGCTTCGATCCCTGTGCTCTTTGCGGGATATGCACTGCTTGAATACCGTCTGTTTTATTCCATGCTTTTTAGCGACACGGTCACGATCCGAAGTACCATGGCTATGGGGGATCTGAGTCTGGCAGAAGTAGTGCACACGGCGTTTGACGGATTTGTGAACAGCATTTTTCATGCCGGCGATGCGCACAGGGTAGTTGTCCTGCCGGTCGCATTGGTCTTTCTCGTCATACAAAATATGATATACCTTAGAAAAGATCGATCAAGGATAGTCAGCGATCCTGCGAATCTTGTCTTTCTTTTCATCCTGTTTAACTGCTGTATCTACGGCATTTATTATTTTAAACCGATGCGGGACATCATCTTTCGTCTGATCCCGCCTTTGCAGGGGTTTCAATATCACCGCACGATATTCTTTAATCCCTTCCTCTGGTATCTGCTGTTATTTATCATCGTAAAGCGGCTCTATGATTCGGGTGTCAGGATACTGCGCGGGGCATCCTATGCCGTGCCGCTGGCTGCACTGTCGGCGGTCGTGCTGACACCAGCCAATTACAATGATTTTTATAATACGTGCTATTACAATGCGTATGCCCTGATCCGGCATCAGCCTGTCGACATGCTCAACTATGAAGAGTTTTATTCCAAAGATCTCTTTTCCGCCATAAAAGAGGATCTGAACTACAATGGAGAGTACTCGGCGGCATACGGATTTCATCCGGCGGTGCTTACGTATAACGGCATATCCACACTCGACGGATATCTTGGCATGTACGCCCAGGAGTACAAGGAAGCTTTCCGGGAGATCATCGCGCCTGCCTTGGAAAAGAGCGGCTATTATAAGAATTACTATGATACATGGGGCGCCCGCGCCTATATTTTCCCGGGGTTTGACAGCAGTTCTTATCTGCCGTCGAGGAGCCTGACCCTGCCTGACGACAGGCTCTACATTGACACGGAGGCATTTAAGGGGCTGAACGGGGTTTATCTTTTCTCGCGTTTTGAGATCTCAAATGCTGACGAGCTTTCCCTGGAGCTTACAGGCGGGAGCCCGTATGTACAGGAGGACTCCCCCTATCACATCTATGTCTATCGGGCGGAGTGATCGTTGGAGTTGACATCCCGATAGCGAGGCGCTATAATACAGTTGTTTAGCCGGATGGAGTACTGGCTGTGTTCGAAATAAAGATGTGCCATGGGCGCAGAAATGAGGAGATTTATGCCGATAAGAATTCATAATTTTGCCGGAAGACTTGGATGGAATGCGCGGAAATACCTGCCGCGTCTGTCAAGCGAAAGCTATCTGAAGCTGCAGTTTTTAACGCGCGGCAGATCACAGAAGAAATACATTGACTACTTTATGCAGAGCAGAGAAGTACCAAAGCCCAACGTTGTCAATCTGGAGACGATCAATCGCTGTAATTCGACCTGCGAATTCTGTACGGCGAACAAAAACGCGGAGAAGCGTCCGTACAAACGCATGGAGGAAGCGCTCTATTACAATATTATCGACCAGCTTGCCGACTGGGATTACCGCGGACACCTGACGCTGTACGGAAACAATGAGCCGTGGCTTGATACCAGGATCGTAGAATTTCACAAATACGCGAGAGAGAAGCTGCCGGACGCTTTTATCTTTATGTCCACCAATGGCCTGCTGCTCGATGTGGAGAAGACGAAAGCGATCATTCCGTATGTCGATCAGTTGATCATCAACAACTATTGCCTTGACATGAAGCTGCACAAGAATGTCCAGAAGATTTACGCCTATGTGAAGGCGCATCCGGAGGAATTCCAGGACGTGGATATCCTGATACAGATGCGCTATCTGAAAGAAGTACTCACCAACCGCGCAGGCTCGGCGCCGAACAAGCACGAGGAGAAGAAGATCATCAAAGAAACCTGTCTCATGCCCTTCACCGATATGTGGATCATGCCAAACGGCAAGCTCGGGATCTGCTGCTGTGACAATTTTGAGGTGACGGATTTTGGCGATCTGCATGAGATGTCAGTCAGGGACGCATGGAACAGTCCCAAGTACCAGGAACTCCGCAGGCAGATCCGGGAGGGCAGACAGAACTATCCTTTCTGTAAACACTGCGACTTTATCGATGCCGGACTCCGCATGGATATCGTGGACGATATCCTGAAAGACCACGCACCGACGCACGGTGCGAGACAGTCGATCTTTAAGGCAAAGCGATGAGAAAGTTGCCGGCGCAATGTATGAATGCAGACGGCAGCGGCATCAGGGAGACTGGAAGAATGCCGAAGGAAGTATGTATGTCACAGTGGCAAAAATGAACGGGGGAGGCAGTCCTGTGAAAAAAAGCCGCATATCAAGGGAATAGTAATCGAATAAAAGACATAGAATGAAGTATAGAAAACCTATACTTCATTTTTGGGTGCTGATATGAACAGACATGATATTTTTAAACAGGATGTGATGAGTGCCGGGGAGCGTTTTGCAGATGCCTTTTCGCTGCCAAAAGATGTGGTGGTGAATGCCACACTGTTCCATATGGTCGGTGCATCGGAGCTTTTTATCGAGAATTTTAAGGGGATCATATCCTATACCTGCCATAGTATCCTGATCAAAGGCAGCAATGTGAAATACTGTGTCTGCGGGGACTGTCTCACGATAGAGTACTATTCGAATGAGGACATGAAGATATCAGGGCAGATCATGGAGGTAAAGGTAATAAGGGAATCATGAGGTGAAGCTCTTGCAGAATGGATGGATACGCTTTGTCAGAGGGTTTCTGGTCATCAGGGTTGATGGGGATTACATGGAGCGCTTTTTCAATATGTGCAGGATGCATGATATTGATCTGTGGGGGATCCGGAGGGAAAAGGAGCAGGAGAAGGATATCTGCATGTGCGAGGCGTACGCCGCCGATTTTTTCAAGATGCCTCCTCTGCTGAAGAAGACAGGTACGAAGGTGCACGTGGTCAAAAAGAAAGGACTGCCTTTTTATTTTCCTTTTATCAAGAAAAGGATTATTTTTTTTGCAGGAGTGATCGTATGTCTGGCAATGCTGAACTATGTGACGGACTATGTGTGGGCGATCGAGTATGTCGGCAATCTCCAGGTAAGCGACGATGAGCTGTCGGATTTTCTGGAGCAGGAGTCGATCCATTATGGCATGAAGAAGAGCAGCATCAACTGTGAGGAAAAGGAAAAGAAGCTCAGGGAAACGTTTCAGAATGTGACGTGGACGTCTATTTATTTTGAGGGAACGAAGCTTTATGTGGAGATCAAGGAGAACGAAAAGTCTGAGCCTGTGCAGGTAGAGACAAAGGGGACGAATATCGTTGCGGGCGAGGCGGGAACGATCACTTCGATCATAACGCGCAACGGTGTTCCCAAAGTGAAAGCGGGCGACTGGGTGGAGAAGGGACAGGTGCTTGTAGCGGGTGGCGTTCCGGTGTATGATGAGGGTAAGAATATTGTCGGTTTTCAGATCTATGACGCGGATGCCGACATTTACATCCGGACGCCGGTCGAGTACAAGTGTGAGATCAACAGCGGGTATCCTGTCATGATCTATACAGGTGATCCTGTCAGGATGGGATTTGCAGAGATCGGCGGTTATCATATTGACGCGATGCCTTTGTGGGATTTTATAGAGCACAGTATTCTGAAAAAAGAGAATGAGAATCTGTACGAGACTTCGATCGAGAAACATCAGGTAGTGCTGCTTGACAACATTTATCTGCCAGTGTATTATGGGGAAATTAACAGAAAAGAATACTATGTCAAGTATTTTACATACACAGAAGAGGAGATGAAAACGAAGCTGTCTGAAAATTTTGAAAAATTTATTTCAGGATTAGAGGAAAAAGGGGTACAAATTGTTGAAAAAGATGTTAAAATGGAAAAGAGTAGTAAAGGGATGGAATTATATGGAAGCCTGCTGGTGATCAAACGGACCGGAGAGACGGCGGCGATCCCGGCGGACACTGCTCAGGAAAATGAGGAAGATCAGATAAAGGAGTAGGGGTACAGTGGCAGATTTTCAGATTGGAATGCAGATTGAAGCGGAACACATGCAGAATCTATTTGGCAGTCACGATGCATATATCAAACAGATCGAGAATGATCTGCATGTTGTCATAACGGACAGAAACGGTGAGGTGCGCATCAGCGGGGAGCTGGCGGCTGTCAACAAGGCGGAGAAGCTGATCCGGGAGCTGGTGGAGCTCTCTAAGAGAGGGAACAGGATACAGGAGCAGAACGTATCGTACGCGCTGGAGCTTTCCAGGGAGGGGGATGAGGAGGCACTTCTGGAGATGGATTCGGAGTGCATCTGCCACACGATAACCGGAAAGCCGATCAAGCCAAAGACACTCGGACAGAAGAAATATATCGAAGCGATCCGGAATAAGATGATCGTGTTCGGACTGGGGCCTGCCGGAACCGGCAAAACATATCTTGCGATGGCAATGGCGATCACAGCCTTCAAAAACCATGAGGTGGAGCGCATCATCCTGACGCGCCCTGCCATCGAGGCGGGGGAGAAGCTCGGCTTTCTGCCGGGTGACCTGCAGAGCAAGGTCGATCCTTACCTAAGACCGCTCTACGATGCGCTGTATCAGATCATGGGCGCAGAGAGCTTTCAGAAAAATATGGAGAAGGGGCTGATCGAGGTGGCGCCGCTTGCCTATATGCGCGGACGGACGCTTGACAACGCCTATATCATATTAGACGAGGCGCAGAATACCACACCGGCGCAGATGAAGATGTTTCTGACGCGCATCGGGTTTGGTTCCAAGGTGATCGTGACAGGCGACGCTTCACAGAAGGATCTGGCAGCCGGAACGCAGTCCGGGCTTGATGTCGCGGAGAAGGTGCTGGGGAAGATCAGCGACATCGCTTTTATCCGGCTGACGAGCAAGGACGTCGTGAGACATCCGCTTGTCCAGAAGATCGTCAAGGCTTATGAGGATTATGAAGGCCGCCTGAATCACAGACAGGCTAAAAATGTCCGCAGGGAAGAACCGCGTCCGAGAAGAAACAATTCGCCGTTTCGGAAATAGGGTATGCGAAGACAAATCATACGATTATATTGAAGACAAAGGAAATAGAACATATGAAGAAAAAAGAAGAACCGCGCTGGCAGAAAGTGCTTCTTGTAATGTTAATGCTGATGGTGTCGATACCGGCGATTGGAGTATCTGCATATTTGTATGAAAAATCCTTCCGTGATATCTTTATCCTGCTTATGACTGTCACGGTCTGTTTTGGTATGACATTATTTTCGTTTATTCAGTCAAATATTTTTCACGCGCTGCACTATGACAATGGGGGGCACCTGTCCCGTTTCGTCCTTGCGTTCCTGATGGGAACGGCGGGGGCATGTCTGCTGCCGATGCTGCCGGATGCGGGGTGGATCCTGCCTGTGGCGGCGCTTGCACTGACGCTGTTTTCCAACACGGTGACCGGGCTGACTGCCTATGCGGGGCTGATGTGTGTGTGCGCATATTTTGCCTCTGCGGATATCCTCACGTTTCTGCTGTACTTTCTCACAGGAGTGCTCTTTGCAGTGCTTTTTGAGCGGCTTGACAATGATTATAGGACAGGGGCGCCGATGTCGGCTGCGATGACGATCTATGTGGTCGAGATCGCGGCAAAAGTGATCTTCCAGAGCCATGGAACGCTGACGGCGGATGCGCTGGTTGTCCCAGTCATGAATGTATTTGTCACGTTCATCCTGATGCTGGCGACGCTGCGGTTTTACTGCGCAGTGGTCATAGACAAGGAGAAGGGACGGTATCTGCGCATCAACGACCAGGAATACGAGCTGCTTGCCAAGTACAAGGAGGAGGACAAGCAGACTTATTACAATGCCATACATACGGCATATTTCGCGGAGAAGACGGCAAGGCTGCTGCATATGGATGTCGATGTGGCAAAAAACGGCGGTTACTATCACAGGATCATAGTATTAGAGTGCCAAAAGCAGAATAAATCACTGGAGGAGATCTGCCAGGAGAACAAATTTCCGCCCGAGGCGGTCCAGCTTCTGCAGGAATATACTTATAAAGCGAAACCGATGAAAATGCGGGAGACGGTGGCGGTGTATTTTGCAGACTGTATCGTGTCGTCGATCATGTATCTGATCGAGAAGGGGGAGGAGAACAGTCAGGACAGGGATTATGGCAAGATCGCGACGGCGATCATACGCAGAAAGATCGGAAGCGGCGTGCTCAACAACAGTGAGATCTCACTGCTGGATCTGGGCAGCATAGAAAAAATATATACAGGAGAAAAATTGTACTATGACTTTTTACGTAGAGAGTGAGACAGACAGGGCGCTTCCTTTTGACGCGGAGGAAGTGGCAGGGAAAGTGATCGTGGAAACGCTGGAATGCGAAAAATGTCCGTACGAAGTGTCGCTGAATGTGCTTCTTACGGACAATGGCGGGATTCATGAACTGAACAGGCAGTTTCGGGGAATAGACCGCCCGACCGATGTGCTGTCCTTTCCTAACGTGGACTATGACATCCCGGCTGATTTCTCGGCGATCGAAGAGAACGTGGAGGACTACTTCGACCCGGAAAGCGGTGAACTGTGTCTTGGCGATATCGTGATATCGGTTGACAAGGTGTATGAACAGGCTGGTGAGTATGGTCACTCCGTCAGGCGGGAGTACGCTTTTCTCGTTGCGCACAGTATGCTCCATCTGCTGGGTTATGATCATATGGAGCCTGCGGAGGCAAAAGTGATGGAACGAAAACAGGAGGAGATCCTGGACAGGCTGGGGATAACGAGAGGCGGGCAGGAAGCTGTCTGCCAGGGAGAACGGTAAATGAAGAAAAAAAAGTCTAATTTCATTGTTCAGGGGGGAATCCTGGCAATGGCGGGGATCCTTTCCAGGATCATAGGGATCGCAAGGCGTTTTCCCATGCAGCATATCTTTGGCGACAAGGGAAATGGATATTATGCAGCCGCGTATTCTGTTTATTCGATCATGCTGATCATATCGTGCTACAGCCTGCCGCTCGCAGTGTCAAAGGCAGTGTCCTCCAAGATCAGCAAACGGCAGTATAAGAACGCACAGCGGGTCTTTCAGTGCGCGATGATCTTCGCGCTGACAATGGGCGGCATCACGTTCTTTATCTGTGAATATCTGGGTGATTTTCTGGCGGAGCATGTGATGGAGGAGCCGATGGGGGCTATGGCGCTCAAGGTTCTGGGACCGGCGCTGCTGACAGTATCGGTCATGGGAGTGTTCCGGGGATATTTTCAGGGGCTTGGAACGATGATGCCGACCGCTGTCTCACAGATACTGGAACAGATATTTGTATTGATCGGCAGCATCGCGGGTACGTATGTGCTGTATCAATACGGCGGCAAGGTCGGCGCGCTGCACCACAACGAAGACTTTGCACCGGCATACGGCGCGGCGGGAGCATCGATCGGTCCCGTGCTCGGTTCCGTGGTCGGGCTGCTGTTTCTGGCTTTCGTTTACATGCTGTACCGAAAAGGGGCAAAGAGACGCAATGTGCGGGAAAGCAGCAGGGTCGACGGTTATCCGCAGATCTTCAAGCTGATCATACTGACGATCATCCCGGTACTCCTGAGCAGCACGGTATACAACATCAGCGATGTGATCGACACCTCGATCTTTGGTAAGGTTATGGTGGCAAAGGGGATGGGCGATGTCAAGACGGATATCTGGGGTGTCTATACCGGAAAATACAAAGTGCTCGTCAATGTCCCGATCGCGCTTGCCAACGCAATGTGTGCTTCCATCGTTCCTGTGCTGACCAAGCTGATGGTGCGTGAAGAGTACGGACGCGCAAAGGAGCGGATCGGACAGGCGATGCGCTTCACGATGATCGTCGCGTTTCCAAGTTCGGTGGGACTTGCAGTGCTTGCGAGGCCGATCATATCCATGCTGTTTAAAGGCGAGGTCGACATGGCAGTCAATATGCTCCACGTCGGTTCCCTGTCTGTTGTATTCTTTGCGATATCAACGCTGACGAACGGTGTTCTTCAGGGGATCAACAGGATGAAAGTTCCGGTGCGGAATGCGCTGATCGCGCTTGTGATCCATGTGGCGTTTTTGTATACGGCACTGCAGCTTGATATGGGCATCAACGCCGTGATCTACGCCAATATATTGTTTGCGGCGATCGTGTGTGTCCTCAATGCGATGGCGATCCGCAAATACATGAGATACAACCAGGAGCTGGTGCGCACCTTTGTCATTCCGGCGATCGCGTCTGCCGTGATGGGGATCGTGATCGGGCTGCTGAACATGCTGCTCTCCAAGTCCGTGGGCAATGCGGTGACCGTGTTTGCGGGGATCGGTGTCGGTGCGGTCGTGTATTTCGCGGTGCTGATCTTGCTAAAGGGGATCAACGAGCATGATCTGAAAAGTATGCCTGGCGGCAGGACTGTGCTGACGATCGCAAGGAAGTTCCGCCTGATGTAAGGAAAATGATGAATAAAAAGTAAAAATAAGCTGATACTATATCAAAGACGCCAAAGTGTTCAATTTTGACGAGGAGGCTGATGATGGAGAAGAGATATAAGATTGGCTTATTTTTTGTATTGATACTGATCTCGGTACTGGTGGTCGTTCTGATGTGGAAGAGGCATACCATGGACGGATTTCCGGATGAGAGAGGTCTTGTGGAGCAGGATCAGGAAAAGTCCGGCGCGCCGTCTGCGGACGACCAGGCGCCAAAATCGGCGGAGGAGATCTACCATGTGCAGAAAATGAATGCACTCACAACGGCAGATACCGTGTGCATCTATGAGAACATCGACAAGAAGGATGGCTCCATGAGCGTGGAGGTCGGAAGACTTCCGGCAAAATATATCGGCCTGACCCGTTCAGAGCTGGAGGAACTTCTCGCGGAGGACAGTCTGGCACCGACACTTGCGGAAAAACAGAAAGGATTCAAGTCACAGCATCTGGAGCTCTTCTCGGCGGAGAAGATCAAGGTGCTCCGCATATATGATACAACGCAGGACACGACCGGGTTTTATATCATGGAGGTTGACGGCGAGGTCTGCGTGTATGAGCATGACAAGACGACACTGTATTTCAAGACGGGACTAAAGACAGAGCATCTGCCGGCGGATGTGCGGTATGAACTAAAGAAAGGCAAGTTTATGGACAGTGAACTGCAGGTATATCACTTTATAGAATCGTACAGCAGTTAGGTCTTATTTATATAGAAAGGATAAAGGTTATGGCAGACAGGGTGGTCGTGGCAGGCGGCGGGGCAAGCGGTCTTGCGGCGGCAATATTTGCGGCGGAGAGAGGTGCCAGCGTCACAATACTGGAACATAAGGACAGGGTAGGCAAAAAGATACTGATGACGGGAAACGGCAGATGTAATCTGACCAATATGAGCGATGTGCGGGGAAAGTATTACAGCAGTGACACAGATTCGCTGAACAGGATCTACGACACGCTTGTCAGATTTGACGCGGCAAAGACAAGGGACTTTTTCAGGCGTCTCGGATTATATACGAAAGAAAAGAGAGACGGCGGTGTATATCCGGTGTCGGAGCAGGCGTCGATCGTGCTTGACGTGCTGCGCAGTGCATGTGACAGGCTGGGCGTGCGGATACGGACAGACTGTGAAGTCACCGCGGTCAGACCGGAACGAAATGGCGGAACAGTCTGCGTGACGCAGTATGTCCGCACAGATCAGGATCCGCATGAGCGGAAAAGCAGCCAGACTGTGGTCAAATATGACCGCCTGATCCTTGCTATGGGCGGAAAGGCAGCGCCTGTTTCCGGTTCGGACGGTTCCGGCTACGCACTTGCAAAAAAGCTGGGGCACAGCGTCATCGAGCCGCTTCCGGCACTCGTGCAGCTCAGATGCAGCGGGGCTTTTTTCAAGGCGCTTTCCGGTGTCAGGGCACAGGGAGAGATCCGGCTGCTGATCGACGGCGCGGAAGCAGCCTGCGAGGAGGGCGAACTGCAGTTGACGGATTACGGGGTTTCCGGGATTCCGGTCTTCCAGTTGAGCAGACTGGCATCGCGGGCAATACATGACAAAAGACAGTGCGAGGCAGGGATCAATTTTATTCCGTACGACAGCATTTCTGACCTCGAAAAGATGGATGATGGGATCTGCGGCGCATTTTCGCACAAGACAGCGGAGGAGTTTCTGGCAGGAATGGTACATAAAAAGATAGCTGCCGTTGTCTGTAAGCAGATTGGGATCACACCGGGGGCGACAGTCGGTCAGACGGGTGCGGGTAAGATCCAAAAGTGCCTTAAGATGCTCTCTGATTTCAGGGTGCGGATCACGGCTCCGAACCCGTTTGAGCATGCACAGGTGTGCTGCGGCGGGGTGCCGCTTGGTGAGGTCGATGAGAATTTTATGTCGCGCAGATGCCGTGATATTTATCTGGTCGGAGAGCTTTTGGACTGCGACGGCATATGCGGCGGCTACAATCTGCAGTGGGCATGGGCGACAGGCGCGATCGCGGGAACCGCTGCGGCTTTGCGGGAGGATAAGAGATGATAACGGTCAGCCAGATCAAAACAGAGATCCGATTTGACAGTTCCGGCAAAAAGCTGGAGCTGGCGGATATGCTTGACAGCAAAGAGGTATTGAAGAAAAAGGCGGCAAAGATATTGGGGATCCACATGACGGATGTGTCAGATGTCACGATCCTGAAACATTCAATTGACGCGCGGAAAAAACCGCAGATCTTTCAGGTCTATACGCTGGGTGTCACGCTGAAAGACAAGAGTCTGGAAGAAAAGGCAGCAAGACGCTGCAAAAACAGCAATGTCACCCTGCACACGCCTCCAGAATACCAGTTTCCGCCGTCAGGCAAATCAGAACTTAAGCAGAGGCCAGTCATTGTCGGTATGGGACCGGCGGGGCTTTTTTGCGGTTATATGCTTGCACGGCACGGCTACAGACCGATCCTGCTGGAGCGGGGATACGATGTGGAGACAAGGACAAGAGATGTGGAAGCGTACTGGAACGGCGGCAGCCTGAATCCGGAGTCGAACGTGCAGTTTGGGGAAGGCGGGGCAGGTACGTTCTCCGACGGCAAGCTCAACACGCTGGTGAAGGACAAAAACGGCAGGAACGGGGAAGTGCTGCGCATTTTTGTGGAATGCGGCGCGCCGGAACGCATCTTATATGAGAATAAACCGCATATCGGGACAGATATCCTCAAAAGGGTGGTCGTCAACATGCGCAGAGCCATTACAGAAAATGGCGGCGAGGTGCATTTCGGGGCAAAGGTTACGGAGCTTGAGATAGAACAGGGTGCTTTGAGCGGAGTCAGGATAAACGACAGTGAGATCCTTCCGGCGACGCAGGTTGTGCTTGCGATCGGACACAGCGCCAGGGATACCGTTACATATCTGGATCAGATCAGGATCCCCATGGAGGCAAAATCATTTGCGGTGGGTATGCGGGTCGAGCATCCGCAGCGCCTGATAAACGAATGTATGTACGGAGACAAATACGGAAATATGCTTCCCGCGGCGCCGTATAAGCTGACAGCGCAGACCAGCACAGGGCGCGGTGTCTATTCGTTCTGCATGTGTCCGGGCGGTTATGTCGTCGATGCTTCCAGTGAGCCCGGGCGGATCGCAGTGAATGGCATGAGCTGTTCGGACAGGGGCAGCGGCAAGGCAAACAGTGCCATCATCGTGCAGGTGGATCCGGCGGATTACGGCGCAAACGGTCCGACTGCGGGCATTGCATTTCAGCGGCAGCTAGAGGAAAAAGCGTACCTGCTCGGAAACGGATGCGTGCCAGTACAGTATTATGGGGATTATAAGCGGGATCAAAGTTCTGGGAGCAGGCTCGATCCGGACAGCCCGCAGCCGGACATCAAAGGCGCATACCGGTTTTCAAATCTGAGAGGACTGCTGCCGGTTTCCTGCGAACAGGCTTTTATAGAAGGGATGGAGCAGTTTGACAGGGTGATCAGCGGATTTGCGGGCGACCATGCGCTGCTGTCCGGCATCGAGAGCAGAACGTCGTCCCCAGTCCGGATCTGCCGGGATGAGACACTGCAGTGCCCGACAGTTCGGGGGCTGTATCCCTGCGGCGAGGGAGCCGGCTATGCCGGCGGGATCACCTCTGCGGCAATGGACGGAATACGGGTCGCGGAGCAGATCGCAGGAAGTTTTTGTATAAGTGCTGGACTTCTTGGGGAAATAGACTTAAAATAAAGAGGATAATGAATACGGAGGCAAAAGACATTGGAAGAGTTACGTGCGAAATTAAAAGATAAGAAACGGATCGTAGTCAAGATCGGTTCCTCCTCGCTGCAGCATCCAGAGACAGGGGATCTCGACTATACCAAGATGGACATCCTGGTGAGGGAGCTGTGCAATATCAGGAACCAGGGCAAGGACGTGATCCTGGTGACGTCAGGCGCGATCGGATGCGGCAGGAAAGCGCTCCACATCAAGCCGCCTTTCACGATCGCACAAAAACAGGCGTGTGCGGCGATCGGACAGGCACGGCTCATGACTACATATCAGAGGATCTTCTCGGAGTACAATCATCAGGCTGCGCAGATCTTATTGACCAAAAATACGATCGAGGCAGACTTAAATAGAAGGAATGCACAGAATACATTTAATGAATTGCTTGCCATGGAAGTGATCCCTGTCGTGAATGAAAATGATACGATCTCGACATTTGAGGTGGAGGATGTCATCGGGGACAACGATACGCTCTCTGCGATCGTCACGGCGCTGGTGGGCGCGGATCTGCTGATCCTGCTCTCGGATATCGACGGACTGTATACGGATGACCCCAGACAAAATCCCGATGCAAAGTATATCGCAGTGGTGGACCGGATCACGGACGAGCTGCTCAGCATGGGGAAGGCATCGACAGGGAGCAGTGTTGGTACCGGCGGCATGGAGACAAAGCTTACGGCGGCAAAGATCGCGACATGCTCCGGCGCGGACATGGTCATAGCAAACGGCAGGGATGTGCGTGTCATTCACCGCATCATGGAAGGCAGGGATTACGGTACGATCTTTAAGGCAAACAGGGATGAGCATTTTAACTTTACAGACTTTATCGACAACCTGCATCGGATTTAACACAGGGGGAGCACATGCATAAAAAGAAAAAAACAAGCGTGAGGCGCATCGTTACCGGAAGGATCGTCTCGGTGCTGCCAGTCGTGCTTTTACAGGGATTGATCATCTATGGGATCGCAAGATGGCTTGCACCGTTTGCGACACTTTTCTATAGTGTCCTGTCGGTGCTGTCCGCACTGTTTGTCCTCTTTCTCATATCAAACAGGGGCGAGGGAGCCTATAAGATGCTGTGGCTGCTTGTGATGTTTGTAGCGCCGCTGCCGGGAGCGCTGATGTATCTGTTTTATGGAAACAGACGCACCGGAAATGTGCTGGAACAGCGCCTGCGTGCGACACATGAGAGCATTCCCGTAACACTGGAGGATGAACCGCGGATCCAGGAGCAGATCGAGTATGAGGACAGACGGATCGCACAGACATTTGCCTATGTGCGAAAGATAACCGGATTTCCGGTCTGGAGAAATGAGGCGGCGCAGTATTATCCGGTCGGGGAGCTGCTGTTCGAGCAGATGCTGTCCGCCCTGAAAGATGCAAAGCGGTATGTATTTATTGAATATTTTATCATTCAGGAAGGCGTCATGTGGGCGGCGATGGTTGACGTCATGGAACAGAAGGTTCAGGAAGGCGTTGACATCCGGGTACTGTACGACGATATCGGCAGCATCGGAACCTTTTCGGCGCGCAACAGGGCATCGCTTCTGAAAAAGGGCATAAAGTGCGAAAAGTTCAATCCGCTGATCGTGCTGAGCGGCGCACTGAACAACCGGGATCACCGCAAGATCATGATCGTGGACGGTATCGTGGCATTCAGCGGCGGCATCAATCTCGCAGATGAATACATCAACGAGGAGCATCCCTTTGGACACTGGAAGGATATCGGTTTTCGGATCACCGGAGATGCCATCAGAAGCTATGCCTACATGTTCATAGAGTTCTGGAATGCTTCATCGCTCAACAAGATCACAAAGAAGCTGGTCGGTGAGGACTATGCAGGGATACGGATATCGGATGACAGGGCTTTTGATGGGTATGTACTGCCCTATTATGATTCGCCCGGCAGGGCGGAGGCTGTGAGCAACAATCTTTTCATCGATCTGTTAGGGCAGGCGAGGGATTATGTGTGGTTTTACACGCCATATCTGCTGCTGGGGGACGGTCTGCGCGACGCGTTCGTGAGAGCGGCGCAGAGGGGCGTCGATGTCCGCATCATCATGCCGGGGATCCCAGATAAAAAGATCGTATATCGGATGTCGAGGAGCTATTACCGCGAACTGCTGGAAGCGGGCGTAAAGATCTATGAATATACGCCGGGATTCGTACACGCGAAAGCCTGCCTGGCGGATGACTGTGTTGGTTCGATCGGAACAGTCAATCTTGACTACAGGAGTCTGTATCTGCATTATGAGTGCAACGCATTGTTCTACAAAGCGTCTATCCTTGCGGATCTTAAGAGGGACTTTGAGGCTTCGATGAAAGCAAGCAGGGAGCGCACCCTGCAGGAGGAGCGGAAGGGACTGCTGCACAGGATCGTCAACGGCACGCTGCGGATATTTGCGCCGCTCGTATGATACGCAGGGGAAGGTGGCTCTTCCCATTTGATTGAAATATTATAGAACAGGAGAATCAGGATATGTATATAGGAAATCATTTATCATCCTCGAAGGGTTTTGAAAATATGGGCAGGGAGGCGCTGAAATTAGGGGCGAATACATTTGCCTTTTTCACAAGGAATCCAAGAGGCGGGGCGGCAAAGGCGATCGATCCGGAGGATGCTGTGAAGCTGCGCCGGCTGATGGAAGAACATCACTTTGGCAGGCTGGTGGCACATGCTCCCTACACGATGAACGTGTGCGCCGAGAAGGAGAATATCAGGAAATTTTCGAGGGAGACGCTTGCCGACGATCTGGAACGCATGGAATATCTTCCGGGAAATTACTATAATTTCCATCCCGGTTCGCATGTAGGACAGGGGGCAGAGGCGGCGATCCCCATGATCGCGGACGCGATCAACTGTGCGCTGAAACCGGAACATAGCACAACTGTCCTGCTGGAAACGATGGCGGGAAAAGGCTCCGAGGTAGGCAGGAATTTTGAGGAGCTGAGAGCGATCCTGGATCTGATCGAATTAAAGGACAAGGTCGGGGTGTGCTTTGACACCTGCCATGTGTGGGATGGCGGTTATGATATCGTCGGTGATCTTGACGGCGTGCTCCGGAGATTTGATGATATCATAGGGATCGACAGGCTCAAGGCGGTTCATTTCAACGACAGCATGAACATATGCGATTCTCATAAGGACCGGCATCAGAAGATCGGAGACGGATCGATCGGTGCGGACGCGCTCCGGGCGGTGACAAAGCATCCGCTGCTTGCGGACAAGCCGTTCATACTGGAGACGCCCAATGACGATGAGGGGTATGCGAGGGAGATTGCCATGATCAAAAGCTGGTAAAAAACAGATTTTTATATTGCAAAGAGTGGTGAGTGAGAGTTAATATGAGTATAGAGGAAAAGATAAAACGGATCAATGAATTGTACCACAAATCGCAGGCGGAAGGGCTTACGGAGGAAGAGAAGGCAGAGCAGGCGAGACTGCGGGCAGAGTATGTGGCAAATATACGTGCGAATCTGAAAAGCCAGCTTGACAATATATCCATACAGGAATCCGATGGGAGTATTACAGAACTTGGCAAAAAGTATGGAGCCGGGGAGTGAGGAAATGGAAACCAAAGCTGAGATCAGGAAGAGAATACTGGAGATCCGGACAGGGCTGTCCGATGAGGAGGTCACGTCAAAGAGTGAGTCGATCGTCCAGAAGGTGATCAAGACGCCCGAGTACAGGGAGGCGGACAACATTCTGCTCTACGCGGATTACTGCCGGGAGGTGATGACGCGCGGGATCTTCGAGGATGCACTCCTTCACCGGAAGAAGATCTATTTTCCGCGGGTCGATAAACTGACCAACACGATGGATTTTTTTCAGGTGATCTCCATCAGGCAGCTTGACAGGGGGTATAAGGATATCCTTGAACCGAGGGAAGATGTCCGCACGCGTTATAAGTTCCTGCCCAGGGAGGATACACTGGCGATCCTGCCCGGGGTGGCGTTCGACACGTCTGGATACCGCATAGGATATGGGAAAGGCTTTTATGACAGGTTCCTTGCCAGCAGGCGTCAGCTCTCGACCATGGCACTGGCGTATTCCTGCCAGATCATTGATGAGATACCGAGGGACGAGCATGATATCAAGATGGATAAGATCGTGACAGAGGAAATCATTTATTCTTTTTTGCGGATATAGGGCATTTTTTATTGGAATTATGGAGGGGGAGGATATATGACGATCAGAGAAAAGGCGGCGGCGATGAAGCTTGACAGTATGCAGATGGCTTCAAAGTCCGCCGGGATCAGGAACCAGGCGCTCGCGAACATTGTCAGAGCGCTGGTCGCAAACCAGGAGGACATTTTTCGGGCAAATGCGCAGGATATGGCGGAGGCAGAGCAAGATCATGTGCCGGAGGCAGTCGTAAAGCGCCTGAAATTTGATGAACAAAAGCTGACCAGCACAGTCAAAGGGGTTGAGGAGCTGATCGAACTGCCGGACAAAGTGTATGAGACACAGTTCATACGGGAGCTTGACGAAGGGCTTACCCTTGTGCGGGAGAGCTGTCCGATCGGTGTGATCGGCGTGATATTCGAGGCGAGGCCGGATGCGCTGGTGCAGATCGCGAGCCTGTGTATCAAGAGCGGAAACTGTGCGATCTTAAAGGGCGGAAGCGAGACGAAGCATACCAATAAGATCTTGTTCTCGCTGATCTATCAGGCTGCGATAGAGAGCGGCCTGCCGGAGAACTGTCTCTTTCAGGCGGAGCAGCGCGACGAGATCTCGGAGCTGCTCGCGTGTCATGAGTCGGTCGATCTGCTGATACCGCGGGGCTCGAACGCCTTTGTGCAGTATATTATGAACAATACCAGGATTCCCGTGATGGGGCATGCGGACGGTATCTGTCATATTTACGTAGATAAGGACTTTGATATCGAGAAGGCGGTACCTGTCATCATTGATGCCAAAACGCAGTACACGGCGGTGTGCAATGCAGTAGAAACGCTGCTGGTACACAAAGATGCGGTTGACGCGCTGATGCCGCGGCTGAATGAGGCGTTCCGTGCGCACAATGTGGAGCTTCGCGCCACTGCTGACATTGCAGACAGATATGGCAGTAAGCTGGCGACGGACGAGGATTTTGCCACAGAGTATCTTGATCTGATCATTTCGGCTAAGACAGTCGACAACATTGACGAGGCCATATTACATATCAACAGATACGGCTCGCACCACACCGACTGCATTATCACGGAAAATAAGGAAGCGGCGGAGCATTTTATGAGAATGGTGGATTCTGCCGGCGTGTACCAGAACTGTTCGACGCGCTTTGCGGACGGTTTCCGCTACGGTTTCGGTGCGGAGGTGGGCGTCAGCACAGGGAAAATCCACGCACGGGGACCGGTAGGACTTGAAGGGCTTCTGACGTACAAGTACAAGCTTTATGGAAGCGGGCATGTTGTCGCGGATTATGTATCCGGGAAGAAGGCGTTTCATTTTAAGGATCTGTGAGCAGATATGGCATCGCGTCTGCTTTGGCGGACATTGTGAAGAGGAAGATTTAGCTGATCATTAGTGGAGGGAAATTGGAGAATGGATAAACGAAAAGAAAAGATGGTGCGCAGATTAAGATTTGGCATGGCGCTGGCAGCCGTTTTGACAATGGTCGTGCTGCTGGATCCGCCTGCCACAGCTTACGCATTCAATGTGATGCCGATCGAGATGGTGGAGATGTACACTACATCGGGGACGCCTGTGTATGCGACGCCGGACGTATTTTCGCCGGTGGTGGTGTACATCGAAAGGTTCACGAATGTGAGGGTATTTGGGATCACGGACAATGGATTTTACCAGGTGGACTTAAATGGGACATTCTATATACCAGGACCGTTCCTAGTATCGCAGGTTCAGCCCGCAAAGACGGAAAAGCAGAAGGCGCTCGAGGACCTGGAGGATTTTGCGGAAGCGTACCGCATGCAGCTTGAGTTTATGGAGAGTTACAGCGGCACGTTTGCGCTTGTCGACGTGACTGGCGACGGGATCCCTGAGATCTTCGACGCGGAAGGAAAAGAGATCTACACATATTACGAAAAGCGTCCTGTTATGATGTATTACTCGGAAAATCCTGTGAAGTTTTATTACTCCAAAGGTGAGAACAAACTTTTGGGCATGTACACGTGGAACAAGAAGGACATCTGGGAAGTCTATTATAAGGATACGTCCCTGCTGCCGTGGGGACAGTTCAAATGCATCGGTGTCGCTACCACACCGACGAAGGACGCGCCGGTGATCACAAGGAATTATACCAACAATGCCGAGACGCGGGCGGATCTCTATAACATATTGAAAAAAATGTTGTCGCTGTAAGGCTTAGGGGCTGTGCAGAGGAAATCATAATGTTTGTTTTGCAGAGAAAGATTTCCTGCAGAGAGTTCTGTGTGGAGCAGGATCCGCCAACATTCGGGGAGAGCAGGTACATATGTTTAAGAAAAAGGCGCAGATACAGAAAGCATCGTATGATAAAGAGAACCAGATACCGGTCATGAAATGCAGCATATGCAACGGAGAGCGTGTCGTGGGCTTCAAGGACATTCATACCGGAAAATTTGAGGAAGTTCTGTTTGTCAGGAATGACAGGGATCTGGAAGAGTTTAAGGCGAAGTATGGCGTGGAGACGATCGGGAAGGAGTATTGAGAAGAATATTTATCGGCAGCTTAATCGACACGCTGCGATTCAACTATGCGGTAAATGACATTGCATTCGGATTGTAATAGAATTATATTCGTAGCAGACGGTAAGGAACTGTTAATAAATTATTCATGACAATTTCCTGTCACAAGTAATGCCTTAACAGTTCCCATAAAGATACACTTTGTCAGGAGGGGTACGATGACAGACAGTCAGAAACTCGACTTAATTTTATCAAAAATGCAGGGTATAGAAACAAAAATGCAAGGCATGGAAACAAAAATGCAGCATATGGATAATGACCTTCAAGAGGTCAAACGTAAAGTAATAAATATTGATCTGACACTTGAAAATGAGATTCGCGTTAATATTAGACGAGTGGCGGAAGGACATCTGGACTTATCAAGACATCTACATGATGCAAAGTCACGAACCACCAGCCCCGCTGGTGGTTTGCTGTTGGCCCTACTGGGCCGATGTTACTTTTCCGCCTAAAGGCGGTCCGGCAAACCATTATCTTGTTACTCTTCCGCCTAA
>JAETQI010000028.1 GCA_021770755.1 Lachnospiraceae bacterium | reverse complement strand
GATTTGAAAAAGTTGCATAATTTTGCTACTTTGCAGTGTACCATGCTTTGTGGAAGTTAGCGTTTCCACTGTGCCGCATTATTCGAAAAAGCGGCATTTTCGGATTTTTATTTTTAGGGGCGTATGGCTTCGTCGTCCCATCACCACCAGCACCACTGTTTTTTCACTCGCGCTATAACTGAGGAACTGAGTAGTATTGTGGTGGTGAGAAGAAGACATCACCACCACTCACATATACATTTACATCAACATTTACATTTACATTTACATTCACATATACATTTACATCAACATATACATCTACATCAGGTTCCGATTTAGGAAACCAGTGGTTTTTGATTGTGTAACCTATGGTTATTGGTTGGGAAAGTGGTGGGTGTTGTTTGCGTAACCTATGGTTTTTTAGTTGGGGAAGAGTGGGTTTCACTTTAATTGAAAAATTGAAGATTTCCTGTTATACTTATTTTTATAAGTATGTAGGATTTTAATAAAGGTCGGCTACATAGAGTTAAAGATCCTCAAGTATTGGAGTTGAAGATATGTCATATCAAAGCGAAGCGGCACTTGAACAGCAATTTATAGACCAACTTAGTAAACAGGGCTATACCAGTGTTTCTATTCCAGATTATGATACACTAGTGGAAAACTTCAAAGCGCAATTTGCGGCTTTCAATGCATCAAAGCTCGACCATCCTTTAACAGATAAGGAGTGGGAGCGTGTATTTAACATCATGCTTGGAAAATCTATTTTTCAGAGTGCAAAAGTTCTCAGAGATAAATTTGTGTTGGAGCGTGAGGACGGGACGAAAGTATACCTCTCCTTCTTCGATGCTGACCACACAAAGAACATTTTTCAAGTAACAAACCAGACAACCGTTGTTGGGAAGTATGTCAATCGTTATGATGTGACGATCCTTGTCAATGGACTTCCTCTCATTCAAGTGGAGTTGAAGCGGCGTGGCATAGATATTCGAGAAGCTGTCAACCAAGTGATGCGCTATAAAAAGCATTCCTACAATGGACTGTACCACTTCATTCAGCTTTTCGTTGTGTCCAATGGCGTTGATACAAAATACTTTGCCAACTCCGACAGAGATATGCTTCACAGTCTTGCCTTCTTCTGGACGGACTTCAACAATGTGCGTATCACCAATCTGAAAGAGTTCTCTATCTCCTTCCTTGCCAGAGACCATATTATCAAGATGCTGACGAGATACACCATCTTGAATGACACGGACAAGCTGCTCATGGTGATGCGTCCTTATCAAGTTTATGCGGTGGAAGCACTTGTCCGGCAAGCTACACTTACAAACCGCAACGCCTATGTTTGGCATACAACCGGCGCAGGAAAGACGCTGACATCTTTTAAGACGGCACAAATCCTCGCAGCCAATCCCAATATCAAAAAGGTTATCTTCCTTGTTGACCGGAAGGACTTGGACTCCCAAACCACAGAAGAGTTCAACAAATTTGAAGCCGGTTCTGTTGATGCCACTGATAGAACTGATGTCCTTGTAAAACAGATGCAGGACAAAAACCGTCAGCTCATTGTCACAACGATGCAGAAGATGGCGAATGCCGTGAAGCGTCCTCAATACGCAAAAGTTATGGATGCCTATAAGGATGAGAAGGTTGTCTTCATCATCGACGAGTGTCACCGCAGTCAGTTTGGTGATATGCACAAGGACATTGTTCGGCATTTCCAGAAGGCACAATTCTTCGGCTTTACCGGCACACCCCGTTTCGAAGTGAACGGGAAGACCGAGGGAAAAATCACACAGACCACAGAAATGCTGTTTGGGGAATGCGTACATAATTACCTCATCAAGGATGCTATCTTCGACAACAATGTTCTTGGCTTCCATATTGAGTACATCAAGACGATGGAGGGTGATTTCGACTGGGACGATCCCACAATGGCAGATGGGATTGATGTAGGCGAACTCTATATGTCCGAGGAACGGATGTCGATGATCGCAAACCACATTGTCCAAAACCATAAAGCGAAGACAAGAAATGGTCAATACACAGCCATCTTTGCTGTCTCTTCGATTGAAGCTCTGGTCAAATACTATGACATCTTCAAGAAGATCAATCATGACCTGAATATCAGTGGTATCTTCTCCTATGGACAGAACGAAGAAGCAGAAGGTAAAGATGAGCATAGTCGGGACGCTCTGGAACGAATCATCAAAGACTATAACGAGATGTACAGCACCAATTTCTCGACGGACACCTTCTCAGCCTATCACAAGGATATTTCAGACCGTGTAAAGGGAAAGAAAACTAAGTCTCTGGACATCCTTCTTGTAGTAAATATGTTCTTGACCGGCTTTGACAGCAAGCAGTTATCCGTCCTCTATGTGGACAAGGATTTGAAGTATCATGACCTACTGCAAGCCTACTCACGAACCAACCGAGTCGAGAAGGAGACGAAACCCTTTGGTATTATCATCTGCTACCGCAATCTGAAAAAGAGGACAGATGACGCTCTTACCCTATTTTCTCAGAGCCATGATACTTCTGGTATTGTTGTTCCCGACTATCCCTATTTCGTCGAGAAGTACAATGAAATGGTTACTCGTTTGAAAGAAATCGCTCAGACTCCAGCGGATATTGACACCATGCAGAACGAGGATGACCAGAAGCTTTTCGTTGAGACATTCCGCGAGCTGACCAAGTATTTGCAATCACTTCAAACCTTCATTGAGTTCAGCTTCGACCAAGACTCTCTCATCATGAGCGAGCAAGAATATCAGGACTATAAGAGCAAGTATCTCATGCTTTACGCAAAGCAAAAGAAAGATCGTGAAGTTGTTTCCGTCCTGAACGATGTGGATTTCTGTATTGAGCTGATGGAAAGTGACCGAATCAATGTTGCCTATATCATGAACCTTATCCGCAACATTCACTTCGATGATGCCAAACAGAAGGACTATGATATTAAGCACATCAAGGAAGAGCTGGGAAGAACCGATAATCCCCAGTTGCTTCGCAAAGTGGAGATTCTACAAGCTTTCTTGGATCGTGTTGTTGTGGGACTGGAAAGCGCAGATGAGATCGACGCTGCCTACAATGACTTTGAAAATGAGGCAAAGCGTGAAGAAATTGTTGCCTTTGCTCATACAGAAGAAATTGATCCAACTATGCTGACCGACTTCATCTCGGAATATGAGTTTTCCGGCACAATGGATGCCGGTAATATTCGTGATCGTATCGAAAAACCAATGCCGCTGCTGAAAAAACGCTCTCTGGTGAACAGAATTGTAGACTTTATCCGGCAGCACACCGAAAAATTTCAATAAGGAGAATGTAAAATGGACAACAGTATTCAGGCGCACCAGAAAGAGCTTTGTAATAAGCTTTGGGCCATGGCAAACGCACTCCGGGGTAATATGGAGGCGTATGAGTTTAAGAACTACATCCTGGGCATGATTTTCTACTACTATCTGTCTGACCGTACAGAGAAGTACATGGCGAATCTTCTGAAAGACGATGGCATCAGCTATGAAGACGCATGGGCTGATGAGGAATACAAGGAAGCCGTTGTAGAAGAGGCTCTGCGTGATCTGGGCTTTATCATTGAGCCACAATTCCTGTTCCGCAAGATGGTCAAGATGGTTGAAAACCGTTCTTTTGACATTGAGTTCTTGCAGAAAGCAATCAATGCCCTTATGGAGTCCACACTTGGCAATGATTCTCAAGAGGACTTCGACGGGCTGTTCTCTGATATGCAGCTCGACTCTACTAAACTGGGGCATACCGTCAAAGACAGAAGTGCTGTCATGGCAAAAATCATTGCTTCTCTGGACGAAATCAACTTCGGAGTAGAAGATACAAAGATTGATGTTCTTGGCAACGCATACGAGTATCTGATCGGTCAATTCGCTGCAACAGCCGGTAAGAAGGCTGGCGAGTTCTACACTCCTTCAGGTCCTGCCGAGCTGCTGTGCCGTCTGGCTTGCCCGAATGAACATGATCCTCCGTGGCATTCCTTACCGCAATTTCAATATCTACAACGGTGACACTTTGGAGCATGACTACTTCGGTGACATGAAGTTCCGTGTTCAGGTTGCCAATGAGGCTGTTATTTGTGGACTAACACCCGAAAAAGCCCGTAATACCAAGGAATTTGCGGCATAAACCATCGTATTTGGGCAGTGCCGAAACTGAATATTTGATGTTGTACTGGGAGTAAGCTATGAACGCTTAGCCCATTTTTTGTTGCCAAAATTGAATAAGAACACGCCTTGCGCGTCTGTCTCTCCCTCCGGGGAGGATGCCTTTTACGGCTGGACAGACGCGCTTTTTTGTACCCATTTTCAGGAGGATGAACGCCATGACAGATAACTGTGAAAACGGCAAGCCGAAGGACTGCCGGTATTGCTATTACTACGGCAGACACGGCTGTATGCTGAAGGTCTGCTATTATGACCGGCCAAAGCCGGAAACGAAACCCGTAAGCGAATGCGACGACTGTCCATATGCCAAATGCGGCCCGTGCATCGGCTGGTGCACAAAGGAGATTCTTCGCTCGCTTGAGAGGGGGCGCGCCAAGTGACGCTGGATTATTTCTACGGTGCCCAGGCAGATCAGTTTGCCTTCTACCGCATCCCCAAGGCGCTGTTTACGGATGAACGGTTCAAGTCCATCTCTGCCGAGGCCAAGATTCTCTACGGCATTCTGCTGGATCGGATGAGCCTGAGCCGTAAAAACGGCTGGCTGGACGAACAGGGACGCGTATTTATCATCTTCACGCTGGATGAGGTCATGGAGGCCATTGGCTGTGCCGATCAGAAGGCAACCAAACTTCTGAATGAACTGGACAGCAAAGCCGGTCTCATAGAGCGCAAACGCCAGGGGCTGGGCAAACCCAATCTCATCTTCGTCAAGAACTTTGTGGATAACTCTGCCGGCAGCATTTCGCCCACAGCGGAATCACGAATCAAGACTCGTGAAAATCACGATTCAGCAGACGTGAATATCACGACTCCGGAATCCCGAAAATCACGAGGAAGTAATACTGATTCAAATAATACTGAATTTAGTGAGACTGATACATATCCTTTCCCTTCCGGTCAAGTTGACAGTCACGGTCAGGAACCTGTGGATAAGATGGGACAGGATATGGAAGAGCGAAAACAATATCGAGCAATTCTGGAATGCAACCTGGAGTATGACATCCTTCTTGAGAACAATCCATATGACCAGGAAATCATCGGTGAGATTATGGAGCTTCTTCTCGATACTGTCTGCTCCAAGCGCCAATACATCCGGATCGCCGGGGACGATAAGCCCCGTGAGGTTGTCAAAAGTCAGCTTCTCAAGCTGAACAGCACACATATTGAGTATGTGCTTAGTTCCTTCAAGGAGAACGCCAGCAAGGTACGGAACATCAAACAGTACCTTCTGGCTTCCCTATACAACGCGCCGCTGACCATATCGAATTACTATGACGCTCTGGTGCGCCACGATATGGCAAACGGCCTAGTCTGAGCCGCAGTGTAAATCTGCGGCTTCTGTCATTTCCGGGAGGTGATGCAGATTGGCAGAAGAAAAAGACACGGCAGCTCCGGCAAAGCGGACTGCCGGAAAGACAGGCCGGCGAAAAAAGCCGGAAGCGGAACATGCGGCCCGAGCCGCTCCCCAGGATAAAGATACCGGCAGCAAAGCGCAGGATATTCTGGAACAGGCCCGCACGGAGCCAAAGCCCGAATGGGAGGTTGCGGAACAGGTCGTGCTGCTCCCGCTGGACAGACTCCGGTCATTCAAAAACCATCCGTTCAAGGTCAGTGATGAGGACGAGCTGATGCAGGACACCATCGACAGTATCATGGCGGGAGGTGTTATCAACCCGATACTGGTTCGTCCGGCAGAGGACGGCAAATTTGAAGTTGTTTCCGGACACCGCAGGTTCCGGGCATCGGAGCTTGCCGGTAAGACGGACATCAAAGCCATCGTTCGGGAAATGGACGATGACACTGCCGTGATCACCATGGTGGACAGCAACCTGCAAAGAGAGAACATTCTTCCCAGCGAGCGGGCTTTCTCCTACCGCATGAAAATGGAAGCCCTGACCCATCAGGGACAGCGCACCGACCCGACTTTGCGCCAAGTTGGCGCAAAGTTCAGAACAGCAGAGCTTGTCGGTCAGCCAGCCGGCGACAGTGCCCGGCAGGTACAGCGCTTTATTCGCCTGACAGAGCTGATTCCTCAGCTGCTGGATATGGTGGACAGAAAAGAGCTTGCTTTCAATCCGGCAGTAGAGCTGTCCTATCTGAAGCCAAATGAACAGGAGCAGTTTCTCGATGCCATGGACTATGCGCAGGCGACGCCGTCGCTTTCACAGGCGCAGCGCCTCAAGCGTCTGAGCCAGAATGGGCAATGCACACTGGAAGCCATGTACGAAATCATGAACGAGGAAAAGAAAAGCGAGCTCGACCGCGTAACCATCCGCGGCGATGTGCTGCGGAAGTATTTTCCGAAGTCCTACACTCCCCTGCAGATGCAGGAAACCATTATCAAGCTGCTGGAAGCCTGGCAGAAAAACAGAGCGCATCAAAAGGAGCGCTGAAAGGAGTTTCTATGGCAAATATCACACTGAACATTGAGGGAGATCTGAACATCTATGTCAGCGAGGAGGACGGCCAGCCGGACAGCCTGTATCTGGACGGCGGGGATAGCTTTCCCGAAACGCTGCGTATTCATCTGGAAGCCGACGGCGAGGACGCTGAAAGCAAAGCGGAGGTCATCTACGCCATTCCCGGAGCGGCTGCCATCAGCATGACGCTGTATGAGGCTTTGACACTGGCACTGAACAACGGCGGCGCGGACAGTCTGGAGCTGATGCCGGTTTCGGGCGTGTTCATCGCCTTTAACAGCGATGATGTCATTATCGACCAGAGCGGCGATTGCTATCTTGCCGGTCCCGGTATTATCTTTGCGCTGGAGGACGGCGAGATTGTCTCGCTGGATGAGGAGGACAGGAAACTGATCAATAAAGTGCTGGAGGACGGAACTGCCGAACTGACCAACGGCGCGGAAATCCGCTGTGCTTTCGGGCTGTGAGGTCTGCTCATGAAAGAATTTGAAGTAACCATCACCGAGACGCTTCAGAAATCCATCACGGTTGAGGCAGCAACCAGAGAAGAAGCGCAGGCAATGGTCGAGGAAATGTGGGACAAGGGCGATGTGGTGCTGGATGCAGACAACTTTGTCGGTGCAGAATTCAGCTGCGATAACGGGATGGAAATCGAGGCGGACAAACCCATTGAGGTGCTGCTCGTGGAACCCGGACAGTATGCCCGGATGGCCACCATCGGCTCGTCCCTTGAGGATATGCAGAAGGTCGTGGGCGGCTATATTCAGGAGGCTCCCTTCTTCCGCGACCCGGTCACGCTGGTCTGCAATGAGGAAGGCAAGATTTCCGGCCTGCCGCTGAACCGCGCTATCCGGGACGACGATGGAAAAATCATCGATATTGTCGCAGGAACCTTTTTCATCTGCGGTGCGGAAGGCGATCACTTCTCCTCCATTCCGAAGGAGCTACAGAAAAAGTATGAGGAGAAATTCAAAAAGCCGGAGGCATTTCTGAAGATGGGGCGCAGCATCATGGCAATTCCCACGGAGCCTGCGGCGGCAAATCCAAAACCGGACAAGAAAGCACCGGGCATGAAGCTGTAACCGCAGTCCGGCAAGTATGCAGAGAAAGGAGGCTGATGCACCTTGCAGGAGGAGGTCGAAAACAGAACAGTAACTCTGACCATATCCGGCACAAAGCTGACAGGACGCACACTCAAATGGGCGATCCGGCAGTTTTTGAATCACCACAGCAAATCGCAGGCAAAGAAGGCCCAGGCAACGGCAATCACGCCGCGCGGCAAGCAGACGGTGGCAGAGCTGGTCGGTCAGAATCAGGGCGTTCAGAATATTGAGATCAGCGATAAAAATATTCGGGACTTCGACCGCGTTGCCCGGAAATACGGCATCGATTATGCCGTCAAAAAGGATACCACTGAAGAAATTCCCAAGTATCTGGTCTTTTTCAAGGCACGGGACGGCGATGCTCTGAATGCTGCGTTCCGGGAATACTCAGCTGTTGTTGCGAAAAAGAAGGAACGTCCGTCTGTCATTCAGAAGCTGCGTGCGGTCAATCCGCTGGAAAAAGCGGCGAAAAAGGACAGAGTACGCCACAAGGACAAGGGGCTGGAGCTATGAGGCTGGATAAGAAGCTGAAAAAGAAGCTGATCCTGAACGCGCCCTATGTCCTGTTCGTATACCTGTTTGGTAAGGCGGCGCAGGCCATACGCCTTGCCCCCGGCGCGGACGCCAGCCAGAAGCTTCTGCATCTGGTGGACGGCTTCGGCAGCGCATTTTCCTCATTACTGCCCAGTATCCACCCTCTTGACCTGCTCATCGGTTTTGCCGGAGCAGTTATCATGTGGGTAGTTGTGTACGCCAAGGGAAAAAACGCCAAGAAGTTTCGTAAGAACATGGAATACGGCTCTGCCCGCTGGGGTACTCCGGAAGACATTGAGCCGTATATGGACCCGGATTTCCGGAAACGGCTCGGAACAAAAACGTGTTGGTCATCGGCGGCTCCGGTTCCGGTAAAACGAGGTTTTTCGTTAAGCCTCAGCTCATGCAGCTCCACAGTTCCTACGTGGTCACAGACCCGAATGGTTATACTATAAGAGGATAGAGAACGGTTGCGTGTTACATAAAGCCAAAGCCGAAATTACATAACGAAGGGAGGTTGAAACCGTGGCAAAAAACGAAGAAATCAAAGTTACAGCTCTGTATGAGCGATTGTCCAGAGACGATGAGCAGGCTGGCGAATCGAACTCTATCCAGAATCAGAAAATGTATCTCGAAGAATACGCCCGACAGAAAGGGCTGAGAAATATCCGGCACTTTTCTGATGACGGCTATTCCGGCACGAATTTCAACCGTCCCGGATTCACAGCCTTGCTTGAAGAAATTGAAGCAGGTCATGTTGAGACCCTTGTGGTAAAAGACCTCAGTCGTTTTGGTCGTAATTATCTGCAAGTCGGCTACTACACCGAAATCCTGTTCCCGAAAAAGGGAGTACGATTTATCGCTATCAACAACAGCGTTGACAGCGCCAATCCCACAGACAATGACCTTACCCCGTTCCTCAACATCATGAACGAGTGGTATGCGAAAGATACAAGCAACAAAATCAAAGCAGTATTCAAGTCCAGAATGGAGAAAGGCTTGCGATGCAGTGGCTCCATCCCCTACGGCTACAAGCGTACCAAGGACGATAAACAGCAGCTTCTTGTGGATGAACCTGCCGCCGAGGTAGTCAGAAGAATATTCCGTCTGGCTTGCCAAGGCATCGGAACAACCGCCATAGCGGAAATGCTGACTGCGGATAAGGTTCTGATACCGGCTGCTTATGCCGCCAAGACTTCGCCGGAGAATTGCAGACACAAGGAAGTGATAGACCCCTATCGTTGGAGTGCAACCACCGTGGGATATATCCTTGACAGGCAGGAATATCTCGGTCATACCGTGTTGGGTAAATCCATCTGCGAAAACTTCAAGACGAAGCAACGCAGAGCTGCCACCGCTGATGAGCTGATGATATTTCCCGATACGCACGAAGCTATCATTGACCAGGACACATGGGATATTGCACAGAAGCTCCGTTCCAAGAAAAAGCCGAAAGCGGCAAATGGAACTTACACCCACCGTCTATCCGGTTTGGTGTACTGTGCTGATTGCGGAGCAAGAATGGGCTTTATCAGCCCCGATTCTGGGCACAGAGAAAAGCACTACGATTCAGATTCCGCTTTTCAATGTGGCAATTACCGTAACAAAGGTGGCGAATGTGTCTCTCACTTCATTAAAACATCGGTTTTGGAAGTGGCAATTTTACAGGCAATCCAAGCGGTCAGCAAATATGTCCTTGAAAACGAGGACGAATTTATTTCCCAGCTCAAAGCCGTCTGGAATGACAACAAATCCAAGCATACAGACCTTGGACAGCAGGAGCTTGACCAAGCCGCAAAGCGAATGGCAGAGCTTGACACTCTGATACAAAATCTCTATGAAAGCTCTGTGAAAGGCACTCTGCCGGAGCGACAGGCTCAGAGAATGATTCAGCAGTATGACGAGGAGCAGATTCTCCTTGAAAGGCGTGTCGAGGAGCTGAAAAGCCAAATCCAGTATGAGGAAGTCAAACAAGCCGAGACAGGACGATTTATCGCTCTTGTAAAGAAATACAAGGATTGCACCGAACTGACCGACACCATGCTCTATGCCTTTATTGACAGAATCGAGGTTCACGAAGCTACAGGCGGTCGAACTATCTACCGTCAGCAAGCCCTTGATATTCATTTCAACTTCATCGGACACTTCTATCCCCCTACGGAGACAATCTCCGAGGAAGAACGCATTGCCACCATCGAAGCCGAGCAACAGCGAAAGAAGCAGGAAAAAGCGAAGCGTTCCTATGAAGTCCAGAAGCAGAAAAAGGCTGAACTGATAAAGGCTGCTGAAGCTGGAGACCCCGAAGCCATTGCAGAGCGTGAAAGAAAGCTCGCCTTGCAGCGTGAACGCAACAAACGCAGACAGCAGAAAATCAAGGAAGCCAGAGAAGCTGACCCGGAATATATCCGGCAAATGGACGAAAAAGAGCGTATCAAGCAGGAAAAGCTGCTTGAAACCGAACGCAGACGGTCTGAAAAAGCCACCAAGAAAGCCAAGCTGTCACGAGCCGAGCTGAAAGAAAAGGCTAAGACTGACCCCGAAGCCGCTAAGGAATGGGAAGCTCTGAAAGCCAAGGAAGCAGAAGCCCGTCAGCGTAAAAAGGAGCGTGAGGAAGAACGAATGGCAAACGACCCCGAATATGCCACTATGATGGCAGAACGCAGGGCTGAATACAACCGCAGACACACAGCAAAACGCAAGGCAGACCGTGAAGCTCTTGAAGAACAAGCCAAGACCGACCCCGAAGCCGCAAAGAAGCTGGCTGATATGCGAAAGTATCAATGTGAAGCTACCACGAAAAGCCGACTGAAAATGATGGCGGATGCCGAAGCCGGAGACCCCGAAGCAATCGTCAGATATGAAGCGTACCTTGCTCAACGCAGAGAAGCCTATCACAAAAAGAAATCCGAAAAGGAGGAAACACCCGCATGAATGAATTTTGGATAGTCAGATTTATCCGCAGGGACGGTAAGCCGAACGAAGAATACTACTATTCTTCTCTTGCCGATGCGGAACAGCACAGAAACTTGTTTCTGGACGATGATTCCGGGCTGTATGAAAAAATCGAAATCGTCAACGAAAAAACGAAGGAGGTCACTATGGAACTGAATTTCATCAAATGTGGAGATTACTACATTCCCGACATCCGGCTGAAGAACCCGAATATCCGTCTCGGCAAATGGGGACGGATGCGCAGAGAGTATCTGCGACAGGCACACCCCATTCTCTTTTCCGATATGGTGCTGACCGAAACACTCTATGAGCATTGTGCGGAGGTCGAAGCCACCGCCAAGAGCCACATGGAGTTGATTGTTCCGCAGCTTATGAAGCACTACGGCGTGACAGAACAGCTCAAAGCGGAGAACCAGATGGAATGGGTACGCCAGATAAATGCCTGTGTTGCACAGGCAGAAGAAACCATAAAGGCAGAACTGATTTACTGCTGAGAAAGGAGGACAGCATGATTTTAGAAGCGTTATTCAATGGAGAGCTTTATCCGAGTGAAAATGTCGTTCCGAAATCCGACAAGTTTCGACAAGCCGGAGCAGAAATCTCCGAAACCATGAGATTTTTCGAGGAAAAGCTCAGTAAGGAGGACTACGAACGCTTAGAGAGAATGATGGACAGAAATGCCGATGAAGGCAATATGACAAGCGAAACTCAATTCAAATACGGCTTTACAATGGGCGTTTTGCTGATGTGTGAAATCTTCCATAGCCCATTCTTCCCAAAAGCCGAGTAAGGAGAAAAGTATGGCTCTGATAAGGATGTTTTTCAAGCTGTTGGCTCTGCCACTGATGTTGGCAGTAACCCTCATTCAATGGGTGGGTATCTTCTTCACGAGCTTTTCAGCCATCATCTTCAATCTGCTTGCCGGGCTGGTATTCCTAATCACGGTTATCGGTTTTGTGTTCGGTGTGACTGCCGGAGCAGAAGCAGTTAAAATGCTGGCAGTTGCCTTTGTGGTGTTCATCATCCCACATATCGCTGAATGGCTGATTGTCAGAGTTGCCGCCCTAAACTATGGACTGCGTGATTTTATCAAGTCCTGACCCTACAATTTCATACCGTCAACAAAGCGACAGGTATTTCCTTGTGAAGTCCCTGCCGCTTTTATTTTATCAAATTCAAGGAGGAACAAATCTATGACCATGACCATTTTTGAGAAGAAAGCCCTGTATTCGTTCGGCTGTCCCAATCGTGAAGCAACAGTGGAGCGACTTCACATGATTGCTGTCCTTGCCCCCGACTGCGAGACCAAGAAGCTGTTCTTCAATCTGGCAGTCAAGCTGTCTGCGGACTGTGCCGAGCGTTGGTATCCCTGCTTTTTCCGCACTCTCCGAAAGGAAATGGCAATCTACTACGAAGCGGAGCTGACCATGAAGCTGGCGGAAGTCAGCACCTATGACATGGAGGGCAGATATGGCAAGGCTGACCAAGTATGAGAAAGAAACCATCATCCTCTTTAACGAGGGCGAAGACAAAGCGAGCATCTACACCTACAATGCCGGACTGAGGAACCGTCTGGCGGCGTTCAGCAAGAAGTACCCCGACCTGTGCCGACTGGAAAAGTCCTGCGATCAGGGCGGGGTTTCCTATGTTCTGGACAAGTCCAGACTGTCCATTCGTCTGCAACCGCCGATGAGCGAGGAACGCAGACGAAAAGCAAGTGAGTATGCCAAACAGAATGGCTTTAACGCAAAAGCCGACAATGACTAAGGAGGACAACACTATGATGATGAGTATGAACGAGAAGAAAATCCTGTTTACTTTCGGATGCCCGAACCGTGGCTTGACTGTTGAGAGATTACGCCACGCCGCAGCTCTGGCAGTCGACCCTGCCGCTAAGAAAGCGTTTTACAGTCTGGCGGTCAAGCTGTACGAGGATTCCACTGATGAGCAGTATCGCAACTTCTACTACAATATGCGACTGGATATGGAGCATACGCCCCACCACAAGTATGTGCCGGACAGTCAGCCTGTTCCCGTGGATATGTCTATCAGAGATTACCGCAAGAGCGTGAAGCAGCGTATCAGAGAACAGCAAATGCGTTCCAGACGAGCAATGAAGTAATGTATCAATAAGGGTTGATTTGCGGTCAAAATGTCAGGTCTGTACTTGATGTTTTGACCGCAACTACATAGCAATGTATAAAGTATCGTTTTTGCAAGGAATAGCGAAATTGTGTTACATAACCTCGAAAAACGAAGTCTAAATATAATGTCGCGGCGCAGATTAAATATTCGAGCCGCAGCATTTTTTATTGCAATTTACGAAAAGATGTGATATAATATACGATAGACTCAATAGGAGGTTATGAAATGGCTGCAAATTATGCAAGACTTTGGAAACTGTTAATTGACCGCAACATCAATAAAACAAAGCTCAGAGAAATGTCTGGCATCAGCACAGGAACACTTGCCAAGTTGGGTAAGAACGAATATGTTTCCACTGAGGTTTTAGACAAAATTTGTACCGCTTTGGATTGCGAAGTTGGCGAAGTGATTGAGTTTACTAAGAAAGATATTCAATAACAAAGGAGTAAAAACAAATGGCGACTACAAATCCGAAGAACGCCCCCAAAATCGTTTCCATTTTTTCCGGCTGCGGAGGATTAGACTACGGATTTCACACCGAGGGATATGAAACAATATGGGCAAACGATTTTGCTGAATGGGCGTGCAAGTCTTTTGCGGCTAATTTTGGCGATGTTATCCACTACAAGGACATCACGCAAATTGACCCCTACACCGACACTACCATCCCCAACTGCGATATTGTGTTGGGTGGTTTTCCCTGCCAGGACTTTTCTATCATTTGGAAACAGCCTGGTCTCAACGGAACACGAGGAGGACTATTCAGACATTTTGCAGAGTTCGTTGATGCAAAAAAACCTAAAGCGTTTGTTGCTGAGAATGTAAAAGGTTTGATTACTGCTAATGGTGGTAAAGCCATTGATACTATCATAAAGGACTTTGAGAGCATTGCCCCCGGTTATGTTGTAAAGCCTCATCTTTATAATTTTGCCGAGTACGGAGTTCCTCAGTTCAGAGAACGAGTTCTTTTCGTTGGCGTAAGAATTGATACAGGCTTTGATTTTATCCATCCGAAGCCTTCCCACGGTCCGAATGGAACTTTGCCCTATGTAACAGCAGGAGAAGCTCTGGAAGGTGTTGAAAAGGTTCCTACCAATAACGAACACATCAACATCAAAGAAAAGACCAGAAAGGTTCTTGAATTGATTCCCGAAGGTGGCAATTTTACGGATATTCCGAAGGACAATCCGCTGTATGTTAAAGGTATGATTAGTCATGTTTATCGTAGAATCAAGCGAGACGAACCCGCTAAGACTATCATTGCCGCTGGCGGTGGTGGCACATGGGGGTATCACTATCCAGAACCTCGTCCCCTCACAAACCGTGAGCGAGCAAGACTGCAATCATTCCCTGATGATTTCATTTTTGAGGGTAGCGTAACTGAGGTACGCAGACAAATCGGAAATGCAGTTCCTCCCGTAGGCGTTCAAGCTGTTGCAAGACGCTTACTTCCCCTGTTTACTGGTAATTACGAACCCGTTGACTTGAAGCCAGAGTATGAGAAGATGAAGGCAATGACCGTCAAACAGCGACTGGAATATGTAACTTCTCAGATGTACTAAGGAGGTCACTATGGAATTTTTGTTTTCCAATTTCCCTCCAATAAGGACAGCCAATAAAACTTTTGCAGATGCGTTTTATGGTCTGATTCCGCAGACATCCAAACTCGACATTGCTGTCGGGTATGTTTCTTCGGATTCTCTTATGGAGTTAAAGAGAGTTGTCGAATTAAACAACAACATTCACGAGTTAAATCTGATTGTCGGTATGCACTACTTTGAACATTTCACAAAGGTGCAGTACAAGGCAGCTATGGTATTAAATGACTTCTTAACCGAAAATCATTTGGGCGAAGTAAGGCTGGTCAACGCTTTCAAATATCACGGAAAATTATACTCATATAGCACAGAAACCGGACCCTTTGCAGGAAT
This sequence comes from Lachnospiraceae bacterium, assembly GCA_021770755.1. Taxonomy (GTDB): domain Bacteria; phylum Bacillota; class Clostridia; order Lachnospirales; family Lachnospiraceae; genus COE1. The sequence continues at coordinate 63,913 of JAETQI010000028.1, read as the reverse complement.
CATTGGTTCAAACAATCTTAGTAGCATTGTTGATGGTGGCACAAGGGTATATGAAAGCTCTTTCCTTGTTGACCAAAATCCTCACGCAAGTCAAATGAAAGACTTTATTGACACGCTGAGTAGAAACGCATCTCGCAATATAGCTGAGTTGGAGATAGATACATTTAATGCAACCAATCCTGTTTTGGATGGGCATGAATCTGTTGATAAACTGTCACCCACCAAACTTGCAGAGGTTATCACTCAACTGACAGATGTTAAATTTGATATTCCTGCAAAGACCGAACCCAAAAGCAATCTGAATTGCTATCACGGAAAAGGTCGTGAGAATATGAGTACGCACCTCGTAAGACCACGCCATTGGTATGAGGTGGAGCTAATTGCACCTATTGCAATGCGACGAAGCAACGACTATCCAAAAGGAACACCAAGCGACCAACCAGATACAGAGTTTAGAGTATTTACTGATGATGGTTTTTCTTTCTTGTGCAAAGTCAATGGTGGCGAAGTAAATCTGTGGAATAAAAATCTCCGTTCCAGTGGCGATTTGACAATCCTCGGTAAATGGATTAAAGGTCGCCTTGAAAACGAAGGTGTCCTTACTGTCGGTGATGTGATTACAGATGAGACACTGCGAGCTTATGGTCGTAACACAATCACAATGACCAAGATAAAGGATTCTGACGACTGGTTCTTAGATTTTGGGGTGAAGAAATGAGCTACTTACAAGCATATTTAGAGAGAATAAGAAGCCGTGGAAATCCGGCTCTTGCAGATGCAATAAACAAAACCGTTACTGATGTTGTTCCTCAGTATATTTCTAACTTCTCCTTTACGGATCATGTTGTAAGTTTGTTGGTGGGCGATGTTCAGAGTGGCAAAACAAGCCATATGTTTGGTCTTATGTGCGCCGCTGCTGATGAGAGCTTTATGAATTTTGTATTGCTGACAACAGACAATGTTTTGTTGCAGCAGCAGACATATCAGCGAGCCCAAAGAGACCTTTGCGATTTCTGTGTCTGCGATGAAAATGATTATTTGAAATTCGTTGATAATAACTTGCGTAAGCCTGCGGTAATTATTTTGAAGAAGAACTCATCGGTTCTGAGAAGATGGAAAAACAATTTTTCATCCACAAACTTCTGTGCTGGCAATCCTTTGTTCATTGTCGATGACGAGGCAGATGCTGCAAGTTTGAATACGCAGGTCAACAAAAACAAGCAAAGCACCATCAATAAAAATCTGGAAGCAATAAAGAAAACAACTTCCAGTAGCATCTATATGGAAGTAACAGGAACTCCGCAGTCCATTCTGCTTCAAACAGCAAAGAGTGGTTGGAAGCCTTACTTTATATACTACTTCAAACCCGGCAAGGGCTATATGGGCGGAAATTTCTTCTTCCCTCCAGAGCCACCGAAACAAGTTATTTTTACCGATAACGATGAAGCAGACGAACTTCTCAACGATGATGAATTTCCAGAGAACGGGCTGAAAACAGCTTTGGTGATGCACCTAATCACATCGGGGCACATTATGTTGAGTGGAGGAACGGTCAGCAATTTCTTAATTCATCCAAGTGTAAAAACAAGCCAACATTCCTGCTTTGCAAATAAGATTGGAAGCTACTTGAATGAAATCTCCCATTCTCACGATGAACCCGAAACGAGAGAAGCGTTTGAACGAGTATATGAATCTCTAAAAGAAACCAAGAGCGACATTCTGCCGTTCGACCAAATCTACGATTACATTGCAGAACAGCTCGAAACTGATAAAATTGGAATCTTGATGCTGAACTCCATTGTGTCTTACGATGAAAACACAAAATACGAAACAGGCATCAATGTAATTGTTGGCGGAAACAGCTTAGGGCGTGGTGTTACTTTCCCGCAGCTTCAAACGATTTATTATTGTCGTGTTGCTAAAAATCCGCAAGCAGATACAATGTGGCAACACGCAAGAATGTTTGGTTATGACCGAGACCCAGACTTGATGCGAGTGTTTATGCCACCGAAGTTGTTCAAGTTGTTCTCTGATATTAACCGAACAAATAACAGCATAATCAAACAGATAGAAAACTCTACCAACGGATGTAACATCAAGATTTTCTATCCTACGGGATTGAAGCCCACAAGAAAAAATGTATTGGACAAGAAAGCGGTAGGAATTTACTCCGGCGGTGTAAACTACTTCCCATTCTATCCTATGAACAAAGATGTATCTGCGATTGACACACTTCTCCAACCCTTTGAAGATGATGTGTATTCCGTTAGCTTGAAGCTGATGATAAAAGTTATGGAGCAGCTCGAATCCGAAGTGGATGACTGGAATGTAAAAGCATTTATCGGATTTATCAATACGCTCCTTGCAACTGACCCGACAGCTCAAGGCAAACTGATTGTCCGCAGAAACAGAGATATAGGAAAAGGAACTGGTACATTGCTTTCACCTACCGACCGTAGATTGGGCGATGAACACCCCGACGACCTTGTGCTGACCATGTATAAAATTACTGGTAACAAGGATAAGGGATGGGACGGAACCCAAATCTGGATTCCTAATATCAAGTTGCCCGGAGATTGTGCATACTACTCTGGCGAAAACTAACTAATTGAATGACCAAGCCAAAGGCGATCAACCGTAAAAAGTTGGTCGCTTTTGTTTTGCTCATTTTGCGAAAGGAGGAACAGCCTATGGGCAGAAAAAAGAAACCGCAGACCTTGCCGGAGCTTTACGCCGCCAAGGAAGAAGCCGAGGACGAATTGAAGAAAGCCAAGCAAAAGGAAAAGATGTTGCAGCATCAAATCTCCAAGCTGACACGAAACGCAAGAACGCACCGACTTTGTACGAGAGCCGGTATGTTGGAGAGCTTCCTGCCGAACCCCGAACTGCTGACGGATGATGAAGTGCTGGCAGTCCTAAAGATTGCTTTTCATCAGCCAGCGATGAAGTCAGTATTGGAAAAACTGGCAACGGAGAGCGAAGCGAGGGGGGACACTTACGGAGTAAGTGCGCAACTATACACCGTCTGAGACGATGTGTTGCGTTCTGCCGAAAGCTCCTTGCAGGAAGCCAATGCTTTTCCGTTGCTACTGCCAACTCCAAATCATTACAGGGGAAGCTACACTTCCCCTGCGTTGGCTTCGCCAACTACCCCTTTGTGGACTTGCCGCCTATGAACGATTGCAGAGCAATCATTCACAGACAGCAAGTTTTTCTTTTGTCCAATTCTCTCTATCCCGACCAAGAAAGGAGGTCACGCCTATGCCTTGTCCGCACTTTGATGTTCGCATTGTCCAACGAAGCGAGGGCGAATCGGCTGTTGCTGCCGCCGCTTATCAAAGTGGCGAGAAGCTATACAGCCAATACGATAAGAAAATCAAAACCTACGATGAAAAGGAAGGTATCACGCACACAGAAATAATGCTTCCCCCAAATGCTCCAAGAGAGTACGCAGACCGCAACACGCTCTGGAACGCCGTTGAGAAAATCGAAAATCAATGGAACTCACAGCTTGCCCGAAGATTCCATCTTCCACTTCCGAGAGAAGTTCCCGAAGAACAATATGTGAAGCTCGTCAAAGAATACTGCGACGAGTTTTTTGTTTCCAAAGGGATGATTGCTGACATTGCCATTCACGACCCGTACCCGCCCGGTCACAATCCTCACGCTCATGTTTTGCTGACAATGCGAGCAATGGACGAAAACGGAAAGTGGCTTCCCAAGGCTCGCAAGGCTTACGACCTTGACGAGAACGGAGAACGCATCCGCCTCCCCTCCGGCAACTGGAAAAGCCACAAGGAAAACACCGTTGACTGGAACGAACGCAAATATGGAATGGTCTGGCGTATGGGTTGGCAGGATGTTCAGAATAAATATCTGGAAGCCAACGGCAGACCGGAACGAGTGGACTTGCGTTCCTATGAAGCACAGGGCATTGACCAAATCCCCACCGTCCACATGGGTCCGGCTGTCACCGCAATGGAACGCCGAGGAATAAAAACGGACATCGGAAATCTCAACCGAGAAATCCGAAAGACCAACAGCATCATGCAGTCCATCAAGAAGATTATCGCTAATCTCCGTGACTGGATTGTGGAGCTTAACGAGTGTCGCAAGGAACTGGCTGCCGAGCAAGCCACATACGAAGCCAGTTTGCTTCCGGGTCTGCTGATGAAATATCTGGACATCCGCAAGGATGAGCGAAAGGACTGGACACCTCACGGGCGAAGCAAAGCAGCTTCACAGGATTTGAAGAAAGTGACGGAAGCCATCGGCTATCTGAAACGCCAAGGACTTCATACCGTGGAAGATTTGGAAGCCCACATTGAGAACTCCGGCAAGGATGCCGCAGATCTCCGTGGACAGATGCGAGTAAAGGAAAAGCGAGTTAAGACGATTGACAGCATTCTATTGAGCCTTGACACCTACAAGGAGTGCAAGCCAATTTACGAGCAGTATCAGAAAATCTACTTCAAGAAATCCAAGGAGAAGTTCAAACAGGAGCATCCCGAAATTGCAAAGTTTGAACGAGCCAGAGCTGTTCTGACCAAGCACCCCGAAGCCAAGACCACCACAGCAAAGGAACTGAAAAAAGAAAGTGCCAAGCTGCTTGAAGAAATCGCAGAGCTGCGTGTTCCCCTTGAAGAAGTCCAGGCAGACTTGCAGAAGCTCAAAGATATTCGCTATTGGGTACGCAAGGCAACGCCCGGCACAGAAGAAAGCAAGGAAGCACCGCAGAAGCAATCCGTCTATGACCGCATGGCAGACCATTCCGAGAAGCCGTCCACGCAGGAACAGAAACCCCAACGAAAACAGAATATGGAACTCTAACAGGCACTTGCCGTTTTCATTTTGAAAATGTCGAGTGCTTTTTTGTTCCCCGAAAGGAAGATGCAATGAATGTATTTGAAGCAGTAAAAGGCAATGTTACCACCCGACAGGCGGCAGAAATGTACGGCATTAAAGTTAATCGCAACGGCATGGCAGTCTGCCCCTTTCACAATGACAAGAACCCAAGCATGAAAGTCGATAAGCGTTTTCATTGCTTTGCTTGCCAAGCGGACGGAGATGCAGTTGATTTTGTTTCCCGGCTGTTCGGTCTGCCCTGCAAAGAAGCCGCTATGAAGCTGGCTGATGATTTTGGTATCGGCTATGACAGCAGACACAAGCCAACAGTCAGACCGAAAATCCGAGAGCCTACTGCCGAGCAGCTTTATCAGAAAGAGGAAGCACGATGTTTCAGAGTGCTGTCCGACTACTTTCATCTTCTGCGAAGCTGGGAAAGACAATACGACCCACAAACGCCGGAGGATGAATGGCATCCGCTTTTCGTGGAAGCCCTGCAAAAGACAAGCTACATCGAATATCTTCTTGATACTTTGATTGACGGGTCTCCCGAAGAAAGACAGGCTCTTGTAGCGGAGCAAAGAAACGAGGTGATGAAACTTGAACAGCGATTTGCAGAAAGAAGAATTGAGCCAAGGCATAGCAGAAGTCCGAGGAAGTCTGGACTTGACCGATAACGGAGCTATTAAAAATAGCATCCGAAATTGTCTGACCGTCTTTATGAAAGACCCACTTCTGCAAGGAGCTATCAGCTACAATCTGCTGACCGAACGAGTGGACATTGTAAAGCCGCTATGGTGGAAAAAGCAGACAGCCACGCTGAACGATACGGATTTGAACTACCTCATGCTCTATCTGGAAGATAACTATGCTTTGACCAGCGAGAAGAAAATCCAGAAAGCTATCGCCATCGTAGCTGACTGCAACAAGTACCACCCCATCCAGGACTATTTGAACAGTCTGGAATGGGACGGCACAGAACGCATCCGCCATGCTCTGAGAAAATATCTCGGTGCAGAGGAAAGCGAATATGTCTATCAATGTTTGCGGCTGTTCATGTTGGGAGCAATTCACAGGGTATTCAAAGCCGGCTGTAAGTTTGAAGTCATGCTCTGCCTTGTCGGTGGGCAAGGTGCAGGAAAGTCCACTTTCTTCCGCCTGCTGGCAGTCAAGGACGAATGGTTCTCCGATGACCTCCGCAAGATTGACGATGAGAATGTGTTCCGCAAAATGCAGGGACACTGGATAATCGAAATGTCGGAAATGATTGCTACAGCCAACGCCAAGAGCATTGAGGACATCAAATCGTTTATCAGCCGAACAAAGGAGACCTACAAAGTGCCGTATGAAACGCATCCGGCAGACAGACTTCGTCAATGTGTATTTGGCGGTAGCTCCAACACGCTGGACTTCCTACCGCTTGACCGAAGCGGCAACCGAAGATTTATGCCCATCATGGTACACCCGGAGCAAGCCGAGGTTCACATTCTGGAAGATGAAACAGCATCCAGAGCCTACATTGATATGATGTGGGCAGAAGCCATGTTCATCTATCGTAATTTCCCTTTGAAGCTGACACTTTCAAAGGAGATGGAAAAGGAACTGCGAGAACTGCAAAAGGAGTTTATGCCGGAGGACACCAAGGCAGGACTGATACAGTCTTTCCTTGATAACTTTAGCGGCACACAGGTCTGCTCCAAGCTGATTTATGCCGAAGCTCTGAACCATGCCTTTGACGAGCCGAAGCAATGGGAAATTCGAGAGATAAACGAAATCATGAACAACAGCATTGAGGGCTGGAAACCATTCTCCAATCCCCGTATCTTTGCCAAGTATGGCAGACAGCGAGGATGGGAACGAACCCCACCGCCCGGCAACGGGCTATCAGCAACAGGCTCAAATTCTTTGGACGGTTTTCAAGAACTGACCGAGGAAGAACTGAGCCAGATGGAGCTTCCATTCTGAAATTGACCACTCCGTTGCAGGGCTGGTTGTTATCCCGTTGCCGACCCCGTTGCCGGGCAGAATCTTCAAAAGTCCTTTGTTTGCAAGGCTTTTTCTTCTTCCGGCAACCAAAGCAACGGAGAAAATCAAAAAGAAATAAAGAATAGTATAAAGAGCCAGATAAGGTGTTTTACAGGTTTTTTGAAGCCTGTTGCCGGACTTCGTTGCCGACACACACCCTGTCTGGCTTTACTCATTTACAGGAGGTATCGAATGGCACAGAACACAACCACAGCAAAAGCACCCAAGGCAGCTCCGGCAGGAACATTCAATATGCGGCCCGAAAGGAAGTCTCCTGGTCGAGTGCGGCCGGCTGCTGGAACGCGCAGGGTACAAAATCAAGGTATTCAACACCATCAACTTCAAAAAGTCGATGCACTATAATCCCTTCGCCTATATTCACAGCGAAAAGGATATCCTGAAACTGGTCAACACTCTGATCACCAACACCAAGGGCGAAGGCAAAGGAGGCGATGATTTCTGGCTAAAAGCGGAGACTCTGCTTTACACGGCGCTGATCGGCTACATCTATTATGAAGCGCCGAAGGAGGAACAGAACTTTGCAACACTTGTGGAATTCATCAATGCAATGGAGGTGCGTGAGGATGATGAAACCTTTGAAAACAACGTAGATATCGCGTTCAGGGAGCTTGGCGAGCGAAATCCCAATCATTTTGCAGTGCGTCAATGGCGGAAATACAAATTAGCCGCCGGCAAGACCGCTAAGTCGATAAATATTTCCGCCGGTGCGCGCCTTGCTCCGTTTGACATTCAGGAGCTTCGTGAGATCACTATGTATGATGAACTGGAGCTGGATACGCTGGGCGGAACCAAGAAAGGCGATACGCAGAAGACCGTTCTGTTTCTCATCATGAGCGACACGGACAGCACCTTTAATTTCCTCATTTCCATGATTTACAGCCAGCTCTTCAATCTGCTCTGTGAAAAAGCGGATGACGAGTTCGGCGGGCGTCTGCCGATTCATGTGCGCTGCCTCATTGACGAGTGCGCCAACATTGGTCAGATTCCCAATCTGGAGAAACTGATGGCGACGATCCGAAGCCGCGAGATTTCCGCCTGCCTGGTGCTTCAGGCGCAATCCCAGTTGAAAGCTCTGTATAAGGACAGCGCCGATACCATCATCGGCAACTGCGACACGTCCCTGTTCCTGGGCGGCAAGGAGCCGACCACCCTGAAGGAGCTGAATCAGACGCTGGGCAAGGAGACCATCGATACCTTCAACACCGGTGAGAGCCGCGGGCGCGAGGTCAGCCACAGTTTGAACTATCAGAAGCTGGGCAAAGACCTTGCCACGGTGGATGAACTGGCCGTGCTGGACGGCGGAAAATGTATCCTGCAGCTGCGCGGTGTACGCCCGTTCCTGTCGGATAAGTACGACATCACAAAGCACCCGAATTACAAATACCTGTCAGATGCGGACAAGCGGAATGAATTCGATATTGAACGCTTTCTGTCCCGCAGATTGAAGCCAAAACCGGATGAAGTCTATGATACCTACGAAATAGACGCATCCGTGATGGACACCGCCGAAACTGCCGGTGAATAAAGGAGGATACCGGATGAACGAAAAAAGACACCGACTCTCATTGCAAGGTCGGAACGGACATCACCATCAAAAACAATTCAAAAATGAAAGGAGACGCCGGAATCGGGAGGTTTCAGCAGCCATGAAAGCGCTGAAGCAGTCCGTTCCGGCTTTTGCAATCCGGAGACAACAGCATTATCAGTAATACTCCCGCAGGATTCCGGCAAATCGGAATATGGCATTTTTCAACAGCGCAGTAGGTGTTCTTCAGACTCTCGTTATCGCCCTGGGCGCAGGTCTCGCAATCTGGGGTGTCGTGAACCTCATGGAAGGTTACGGCAATGACAACCCCGGCGCGAAGAGCCAGGGCATGAAGCAGCTCATGGCGGGCGGCGGTGTCGCGCTCATCGGCATGACCCTTGTTCCCCTGCTTTCCGGCCTTTTCGGTTAATCGCCACACAGCAAGACAGAAGTGAGTAAAATCCGAGGCTCCCTCTGCCATAGTACAGGGGGAGCCGGAAAGGAGGTTGATACCGATTGGATTTATTGCTCAACACGCTGACAGAATGGCTCAAGGAGCTTCTTGCCGGAGCGATTGCATCCAACCTGACCGGCATGGTGGAATCGGTAAATACCAAGGTCGGAGATATCGCAACGCAGGTCGGTCAGACGCCGCAGGGCTGGAACAGCGGCATCTTCCATATGATTCAGAACCTGTCCAACAATGTGATTCTGCCTATAGCCGGCATCATTCTGGCGCTGGTTATGACCATGGAATTCATCCGCATTATTATGGATAAGAACAACATGCATGATTTCGACACCTGGTCGATTCTCATGTGGGTATTCAAGACCGCCTGCGCCATTTTGATCGTGTCCAACACCTGGAACATCGTCATGGCAGTGTTCGATGTCTCGCAGAATGTGGTGAACAACGCCGCCGGTATTATCGTTGGCAATACGGATATCGAGCTTGTTACAGAAGGGCTTGAGGAAACGCTGATGGCCATGGAGCTTTCCAGTCTGATCGGACTGTGGTTCCAATCCATGATTGTGGGCGTGACCATGCATATCCTGTCCATCATCATTATGCTCATCTGCTTCGGCAGAATGATCGAGATCTATCTGGTTACATCGGTAGCGCCGATTCCGATGTCCACCATGATGAATCATGAATGGAGCCAGATGGGTCAGAACTATCTCAGAAGCCTGTTCGCGCTGGCGTTTCAGGGCTTCTTAATCATTGTCTGCGTGGCAATCTATGCTGTCCTGGTACAGAACATGGTCGTGGAGAGCGATATCTCCATGGCAATCTGGACGGTTATGGGTTATACAGTGCTGCTGTGCTTCACGCTGTTCAAGACCAGCTCGCTGGCCAAGAGCGTGTTCAACGCACACTAAGGAGGTGGAATCAGAATGGCATATGTACCCGTACCCAAGGACATGAACGCAGTCAAAACCAAGGTCGCCTTCAACCTGACCAAACGCCAGATCGTCTGCTTTGGTGCAGGGCTTCTGGTGGGGCTTCCGGTCTTTTTCCTCATCAAGGGACACGTCAGCAGCAGTACGGCAACGCTTCTCATGGTGCTTGTCATGCTGCCTTTTTTCATGTTTGCCATGTATGAGAAGAATGGACAGCCTCTGGAAAAGATCATCCGCAATATCGTGCAGGTCAGTTTTATCCGCCCGAAGGAGCGGCCGTACAAAACCAACAATTTCTATTCTGCCGTGATGCGGCAGGAAAAACTGGATAAGGAGGTACAGAAGATTGTCCAAGGCGAAAAAGCTCACAAGAGCGGAAAAGCAGCAGATTAACGCTGCCATTCAGAACGCCAGACGACAGGACAAAAGGCACAAATCCGCACAGAATTCCATCCCCTTTCAGCGCATGTTCCCGGACGGCATCTGCCGCGTGACCGATCATTATTACACCAAGACGGTGCAGTTCCAGGACATCAACTATCAGCTGAATCAGAATGAAGATAAAACCGCCATTTTTGACGGCTGGTGCGATTTCCTCAACTACTTTGACAGCTCCGTGCGCTTTGAGCTGTCCTTTATCAATGCAGCGGCGAACAAGGATACCTATTCGGAGCGCATTGCCATTCCGCTGAAAGGCGATGACTACGACAGTATTCGTACAGAGTACACCCAGATGCTGAAAAATCAGCTGGCCAAGGGCAACAACGGTCTCATCAAGACCAAGTATCTGACCTTTGGCGTTGAGGCGGATTCACTGAAAAGCGCCAAGCTTCGCCTGGAGCGTATTGAGACAGATGTACTCAATAATTTCAAGCGTCTGGGCGTTCAGGCTGACCCGTTGAACGGAAAACAGAGGCTGGAGCTTCTTCATGGTATTTTCCATATGGATGAGCAGCAGCCTTTCCTCTTTGACTGGGACTGGCTGGCTCCGACCGGACTTTCCGTGAAGGATTTCATTGCACCAAGCGCCTTCTCGTTCCGAACCGGCAAAAACTTCACCATGGGCAGGAAAATCGGGCAGGTCTCTTTCCTGCAGATTCTTGCGCCGGAGCTGAATGACCGGATGCTGGCTGACTTTTTGGATATGCAGAGCAGCCTGATCGTAACCATGCATGTTCAGTCGGTGGATCAGGTCAAGGCCATCAGAACCATCAAGCGCAAAATTACCGACCTGCAGAAAATGACCATCGAGGAACAGAAAAAGGCCGTTCGCGCCGGGTATGATATGGACATCATTCCCAGCGACCTGGCCACCTATGGCAATGAGGCGAAAAAGCTCCTGCAGGACTTGCAGTCCAGAAATGAGCGCATGTTCCTGCTGACATTTCTGGTTCTGAATGTGGCAGAAACCAAACAGCAGCTGGAAAACAATGTGTTCCAGGCAGGCTCTATTGCCCAGAAATACAACTGCCAGCTGACCCGCCTCGACTTCCAGCAGGAAGAAGGTCTGATGAGCAGTCTGCCGCTGGGACTGAATCAGGTGGAGATTGAGCGCGGCATGACCACTTCCAGTGTGGCGATTTTCGTACCGTTCACTACGCAGGAGCTGTTTCAGAGCGGCAAGGAGGCGCTCTACTGCGGCATCAACGCTCTGTCCAACAATCTGATCATGGTGGATAGAAAGCTTCTCAAAAACCCGAACGGACTGATTCTCGGCACGCCCGGTTCCGGCAAATCCTTTGCCGCTAAGCGTGAGATCGCCAATGTATTCTTCGTGACGGATGACGACATCATCATCTGCGACCCGGAATCGGAATACGGCACGCTGGTAGAACGCCTGGGCGGGCAGGTCATCAAAATCTCGCCCACTTCCAGCGACTACATCAATCCCATGGACCTGAACCTGAATTACAGCGACGATGAAAACCCTCTGAGTCTGAAATCCGACTTCATTCTTTCCCTCTGTGAGCTGATTATAGGCGGCAAGGAGGGGCTGCAGCCGGTGGAAAAGACCATCATCGACCGCTGTGTCCGTATGGTTTACCGGGATTACCTGGCTGACCCCGTGCCGGAGAACATGCCGATACTGGAGGATCTGTACAATGCGCTGCTGACGCAGGAGGAAAAGGAGGCACAGTACATTGCAACGGCGCTTGAAATCTATGTCACCGGTTCTCTGAATGTGTTCAATCACCGCACCAGCATCAACATCGAAAACCGCATTGTGTCCTTTGACATCAAGGAGCTGGGCAAGCAGCTGAAGAAAATCGGCATGCTGATCGTGCAGGATGCCGTATGGAACCGCGTTACCATCAACCGCGAAGCGCACAAATCCACACGCTACTACATCGATGAGATGCATCTTTTGCTGCGTGAGGAGCAGACGGCGGCATACACGGTAGAAATCTGGAAGCGTTTCAGAAAGTGGGGCGGCATTCCCACCGGCATCACACAGAACGTCAAAGACCTGCTTTCTTCCCGCGAGGTTGAGAACATCTTTGAAAACTCCGACTATGTGTTCATGCTGAATCAGGCGTCCGGCGACCGGCAGATTCTTGCGAAACAGCTGAATATTTCTCCCCATCAGCTCTCATATGTCACCCACAGCGGTGAAGGCGAAGGGCTTCTTTTTTACGGCAGTACAATCCTTCCGTTTGTGGATCGCTTCCCGAAGGATACGGAACTGTATCGAATCATTACGACCAAGCCGCAGGAACAGGTCAGATAAGAAAGGATCAGATATGGAAAACAGGATACAGACATTTCACAGCGAAGAGTTCGGAGAAATCCGGACTTTTTTCATTGAGAATCAGCCATGGTTTATCGGCGCGGAAGTGGCGAAAGCGCTGGGCTATCAGAATGTCAGAGATGCCATTGCCAAGCATGTTGACGCGGAAGATCGGAATACCGTCGCAATTCGCGACGGTATGAAAGGCAACCCCAATAAGACCGTCATCAACGAATCCGGGCTATACAGTCTTATCCTCTCCAGCAAACTGGAAAGCGCAAAACGCTTCAAACGCTGGGTGACGAGCGAGGTACTCCCTTCCATCCGCAGGCACGGAGCCTACATGACCGATGCGCTGCTGGAACAGGCGGCAGGCAATGCCGATGTGGCGGCGAAGGTTGTGAGGGCACTGTCGGAGGAACGGAACCTTAACAGAAAGCTGGCCGGGCAGCTGAAACAGGCTGAGGCGCAGCTGACCGAAGCGCTTCCCAAGGCAGCATATTTTGATGCACTGGTGGATTGCCCTAATTGTACCGGTATCCGGCTGACCGCCAAGGAGCTGGGTGTTCCCCAGAGTATGTTCACGGCTTATCTCGTCAGGAAAAAGTATGCTTACTATGACGCCAAAGGCATCATGCACCCTTACGCTCTTCCATACCGCAACGGCCTGTTTGTTGTCCGGGAGTTCATTGCGCCCAACGGGCATCGCGGCACACAGATGCTGGTCACGCCCAGAGGCAAACAGGCTTTCCTGGCAGAAAGGTCTGAAATCATCGGCTGAACAAAACAACCATACGAATCGAGGTGATGCACATGGCAAAACGCTCGCCCCGCCTTCTGTTTACAGAGGAGGAGTTGGAAACACCGGAGCTTCAAAAGCCCGTCAGGAAGGCGGAAAAGGCCGCGAAGAAGCTGGAAAAGGCTGAGAGCAGAATCCCCAAAAAGAAAATCGTTCAGAAACAGCGCGTCTATGACCCGAAGGAAAATCAGGTCGTGACGCGCCTTGTTTTTGAGGAAACTGAGAAAAAGCGACCGTCCAAACTGTCTCATGTCGCCGCAGCATCTCCGCTGAATGCGGTTTCGGCAGTATCCCACCGGGAACTGCACGAGGATGCGGATGACAGTGTTTCCGCATCGGTCTCCCATGAGGTCATCAGCAGCGCCGAGGGCGGTATTCGGACACTGGATACCGCCCACCGAACATTGCAGGATAAACCCTATGCCAGAGCATTGAAAGCGGAGCGCGCCGCCGACCGGGCCAATCTCAAGGCACTGTATAAGGAGGCGGAGCTGCAGAATCCGGAATGGGGCGCAAGCCCGGCTTCCCGGTTCCAGCAGAAGCGCGCCATTAAGAAAGCCTATGCCGAGGCCAAAGCCGGAAAGGCTGCGGACAACACAGTCAAGGCGTCCGAAGCTGCCGCCAAAGCAGTGAAGAAAACCGGAGAGGAAACATCCAAGGTCGTTCAGTTTGTCGCGCGCCATAAAAAGGGCTTCGCGATTCTCGGAGTCATTGGAATGATGTTCCTGTTTGTCTCCGCTGTGATGTCCAGCTGTTCCGTGATGATGAGTTCGCTCACATCCTCCGGCGTGATGACTACCTACCCCAGCGCCGATGCCGATATGCTGGCCGCGGAGGCGCAGTATCTGGCACTTGAGGAAGAACTGCAGGAGTATCTGGACAGTTACGAAAGCACCCATGACTATGATGAATACCATTTTGACCTGGATGAGATCGAACATGACCCCTATGTGCTGATTTCCATGGTGACTGCGCTCCGGGAGGGAGAATGGACGATTGATGAGGTAAGCGGCCTGCTTCAGACCATCTTCGACCGCCAGTATACGCTGACGGAGAATGTGGAGGTTGAGACCCGCTACAGGACGGAAACCCGCACCGGCTATTACACGGTTACAGACTCGGAGACCGGTGCAACCAGCATCGAGGAATACGAATACGAAGTGCAGGTTCCCTACGATTATTACATCTGTACGGTGACGCTGGAAAACTTCAATCTATCTCATCTGCCGGTCTACATGATGGATCAGGATCATCTGTCCCTGTATGCCTCCTATATGTCCACGCTGGGAAACAGGCCCGATCTGTTTGCCGGATCTTCCTATGTTGACCGCTATTACGGCGACCAGTACCGGTATGAAATCCCGGCGGACGCGCTGGAGGATGAACAGTTTGCAGCCATGATTCAGGAAGCGGAGAAGTATCTCGGTTATCCGTATGTCTGGGGCGGCAGCTCGCCCAGCACCAGCTTTGACTGCTCCGGTTTTGTCAGCTGGGTCATCAATCACTGCGGTGTTGGCTGGGACGTGGGCAGACTGACCGCAAACGGACTGCGCAATATCTGTTCCTATGTCTCCCCGGCCAATGCCAAACCGGGCGACCTGATCTTCTTTGAGAAAACCTATGACACTTCCGGCGCGTCGCACGTTGGCATCTATGTCGGCAACAATATGATGATCCACTGCGGCGATCCCATCCAGTACACAAGTATTGATACGAACTACTGGCAGCAGCACTTCCTGCAGTTCGGAAGGCTGCCCAGCCCGTAAGAAAGGAGCAATATGAACCCGAAAATTGAGAAGCTGAAGGCGGAGAGAAGCAAAAATGCCGAAAAGATTTCCGACCTTCAGAACCGCAACCGCAAGCTCTCCGAGCAGATTACGAAGCTGGAGAACAACGATATCATCGGCATGGTGCGTGAGATCGGCATGACGCCGGAGCAGCTGGCCGCACTTCTGAGCGGAAAGCCAACGGATTTGTCTGCAACCGATGAAACCAATGGAGATGAAGAAACGGAGGAATATGAACATGAGAACTAAAAGGATGCTACGCAGGGGGCTGACCGCACTGGCGGCAGCCCTTGCCATGATGACGGCGCTGGCAGCTCCTGCTTTTGCCTACGCAGGTGATTCTGCGGACAGCACAGCGGAGACTGCTGCACAGCAGTCCTCTGACAATCAAACTGCCGTTCAGACGGAAAGAATCGGAACGGTGACAACCAACGGCGGCAGACTGAATCTGCGCGACGGAGCCAGCACCGATTATAACATCATCGGCCAGCTTCCCTGCGGAGATACCGTCACGGTGATCGGAGAGGAAAACGGCTGGTACAAAGTCATCGTGCCCGAAAAAGAGGGCTATGTATACGGCGGTTACCTGAAGGTCAGCGAGGGTACGATTATTTCCGATGACGATGCTGATGGAGGCAGTTCAACCGGAACAGAGAATTCTGCAAGCCCATTGACGCCCGACGGCAACCTGGAGCTGGTGGACGATGTGTACCAAACATCGGACGGAAAGCAGTTCATCACAGTGCAGTCCAAGAATGACAACACCTTTTACATCGTCATTGACCGGGACAAGAACGGTGAAAACGTCTATTTTCTGAATCTGGTGGACGAGGCTGACCTGATGGCGCTGATGCAGGACGGCGAGGTCACGGTCAAATGCACCTGTACAGACCGCTGTGAGGCCGGTGATGTGGATATGAACTGCCCGATATGCAAGACCAACCTGACGGAATGTACCGGAACGGTAAAGGAGGAACCCAAACCTACAGCAGTTCCGGAGGAGCCGGAAGAACCGGAGCCTGAAAAGAGCAGCTCCGCGCCTTTGCTTCTCCTGCTGCTGATTGCCGGTCTGGGTGCGGGAGGCGCTGTGTACTGGTTCAAGTTCAGAAAGCCGAAGCCCGATACCAAGGGCCCCAATGACCTGGATGACTACGATTTCGGCGAAGATGACGAAGACGATGAGGAGGAATACATCACCGAGGACGGCCAGCCGGATGATACGGATGAAGTGTAATTTTGCAGACAGCATCTGCACAAATTGAAGAAAGGATAACGATATGAAGCTTGTGATTACCGAAAAGCCCTCTGTGGCAAAATCCATTTCTGCCGTTCTTGGCGCTGACAAGCGCCGGGACGGCTATCTTGAAAATGAAAATTATCTTGTTTCCTGGTGCTTCGGTCATCTGGCGGAGCTGGCTTCTGCCGAGGTTTACGACGAGGCGTATGCCAAATGGAGCCGTGAACAGCTCCCTATCATTCCCGAAAACTGGCAGTACAGCGTCGGGCGCGACAAGAAAAAGCAGCTGGATCTGCTGACTGAGCTGATGCGCCGCGCGGATGTGATGGAGATCATCAACGCCTGCGACGCGGGACGCGAGGGTGAGCTCATTTTCCGCACTGTTTATCTGCTGGCAGGCTGCGTGAAACCCGTGAAGCGCCTCTGGATTTCTTCCATGGAGGACGCGGCGATCCGTGAGGGCTTTGATAATTTGCGTGACGGCAGCGAGTACGATAAACTCTATGCCGCAGCCATTTGCAGAAGCAAAGCAGATTGGCTGGTGGGCATCAACGCCACCCGGCTTTTCTCGGTGCTGTATCACCGCACGCTGAATGTCGGTCGCGTGGTGTCGCCTACGCTGGCACTGCTGGTACAGCGGGAAGCGGAAATCAAGGCATTTCAGCCGGAGCCTTTTTATACGGTGAAGCTGGATACCGGGGATTTCACGGCGGCCAGTGAGAAGCTGAAAAACAAGCAGGACGCGGAAAACCTGAAATCCGCCTGTACAGGCACGACGGCAGTGATCCGCAGTGTGGAGCAGAAGGAAAAGTCGGAAAAGGCCCCGGCGCTTTATGATCTGACGACGCTCCAGAGAGACGCCAACCGCATTCTGGGCTTTACAGCTCAGCAGACGCTGGACTATCTTCAGTCGCTGTATGAGAAAAAGCTCTGCACTTATCCTCGAACCGACAGCCGTTTCCTGACGGATGATATGGAAAGCGGTGTGCCGGCAGTCGCTGCCTGCGCCGCCGGTATTCTCGGCGTATCGGTCGGAGAGGTATCCGCAAAACAGGTCTGCGACAGCCGCAGGGTTTCCGACCACCACGCCGTCATTCCCACGATGGCTGCCGGAGAAGCCGAACTGTCTGCGCTGACAGCCGGAGAGCGTGAAGTGCTGAAACTGGTTGCCCGTCAGGTGCTGATGGCGGTCAGTGCGCCGTACTCCTATCTGGAAACGGTTGTAACTATCGATTGCGGCGGACAGAGCTTCACAGCCAAGGGCAAAACGGTGCTGAATCCCGGCTGGAAAAGCTATGCGGCGGGCGAACAGAAGGAAAAGGTACTTCCTCCTCTGATAGAAGGACAGCTCATCGAACAGTTTGAAGTCTCGCTTGAGGAAGGAAAGACAAAGCCTCCTGCCCGATACACCGAGGACACGCTGCTTTCCGCCATGGAAAATGCAGGTTCCAGGGAAATGCCTGCAAACGAAGTTTGCTTTGATGTGGAGCGCAAAGGGCTGGGCACGCCTGCTACCCGTGCGGGGATTCTGGAGAAACTGGTCTCCTCCGGTTTTGTGGAGAGAAAGAAGAATAAAAAGGCGGTCAGCCTCATTCCCCAGGATATTGGTATCTCTCTGATTACGGTGCTTCCGGAGCAGCTTCAGTCTCCGCTTCTGACTGCGGAATGGGAGAATATGCTGAAAGAGATCGAACATGGCGAGCTCTCTCCGGACACGTTTATGGCGCAGATCAACCGCATGGTTTCCGATCTGGTGCGCGATTACGAGCCTGTGGGCGGTGCGGAGGTGCTGTTCCCGTCCGGACGTCCGGTGGTCGGAAAATGCCCCCGCTGCGGCGGCTCGGTGACGGAAAGCAAGGCCGGCTTCTTCTGCGAACGCCGCGAATGCCGCTTCGGGCTCTGGAAGGACAACCGCTATCTGTCCGCAAAGCACATCATTCTCACGAAAAAGATGGCTGAGGCGCTTCTGAAAGACGGAAAAACCTTTGTCAGCGGTATGTATTCCGAAAAGAGCGGCAGGAGCTATTCCGCCTATCTTGTGCTGACGGACGATGGGCAGAAGTCCAGCTATGCGCTGGAGTTTGACAAAGAGAAAACCGACGCATGAAGCTGAGCCCCGCAGAACGTGAAACGATCATCCTGTTTTCCGATGCAGACGATACCGCCAGCGTCTTCACCTACGACAGGAGACTGATTAAAAAGCTGGACGCTCTCTGCCGGAAATGTCCGGAAGAAGTGCATGAGGAGAAACGGCGCTCCTCTGCAGGAGCGAAAAGCTATATTGTGCCGAAAAGCTGTGTTTCTATCCGCGAGCCGTTTTCCAGAGAGCGGCGCGAAGCAGCAAGCAGGCGTGCGAAGGAGGCCGGCATCGTCCCGCCGGACAGGAGCAAAGGCCGCGACTTTAGTGAATAATGCAGGGAGATGGGCGCGGGGCTTCGGCTCTGCGCCCTGTTTCCCGGAAAGGATGGTATATGGCAGAAAAACAGAGCAGCAGGGACAGGCTGAAGGAGATCACGGCAAGTATTGAGGACGGCATCAAGGAGCTGTTCCGGTCGGAGACCTATGCACAGTACCTTCAGACCATGAGCCGCTTTCATCATTACAGCGTTAACAACCAGGTGCTGATCCATATGCAGAAGCCGGATGCCACGCTGGTGGCAGGCTTCAACAAATGGAAGAATCAATTCGGAAGAAATGTCATCAAGGGAGAACACGGCATTAAGATCATTGCTCCGACTCCCTTCAAAAAGAAAATCGAGCAGGAAAAACTCGACCCCGACACGCAGCTTCCCATGCTGGATGAGGACGGGAAAATCATTACGGAGGAAAAGACGATCCAGATTCCCATGTACAAGCCGGTGACGGTGTTCGATGTCTCGCAGACTGAGGGCAGGCCTTTGCCTCAGCTGGCACATGACCTGTCGGGCAATGTGGCGAATTACGATGTGTTCATGGAAGCACTGCGGCGTTCTTCTCCGGTTCCGATTTCCATAGAAGTAATGCGCGGCAGCATGGACGGCTACTTTGACCTGGAGCATCAGGACATTGCCATTCGCAAAGGCATGAGCGAGGTACAGACGGTCTCTGCGGTCATTCATGAGATGGCGCACGCGCTGCTTCACAATCAAAAGACAGCGGATGAACCTGCGCCGAGCTGGAATGTGGTTATGGTCAGCGAAGGAGGAACGAAACGCGTATTAAGTTCCGGTTTCAAGACTGAGGCAGAAGCGGAGAAATTCGCTGAGTCCGAAAACTGGCGTTATGTGGATGAGAATGAATTTGAATGGCATCTGGAAGTTGAGGAAGCAACCCCCGAAGCAAAAGCGCAGGTACTTTCCCGCAGTACTGAAGAAGTGCAGGCGGAAAGCATCTCTTATGCGGTGTGCGCCTATTACGGAATCGCCACCGGAGAAAACAGCTTCGGCTATATCGCGTCCTGGTCAAAGGACAAGACCCTGCCGGAGCTGAGGGAAAGTCTGGAGGTGATCAGCAAGACCGCCGACGGTCTTATCAATGATATAGACGGACATTATGCAGCAATTCTGAAAGAGCGCGAGGCGGAGCTGATTGCATCTGAACCGGCAATGGCGATGGAACGACTTTATTCTGTAGATGACCGGTATCTTCATGTTCAGCGCACGGACACCGGCGTGGACTACACAATTTATGATAGAACTTCCATGAAGGAACTCGACGGCGGTCAGATGGATATGGAAATCAGCACGCTGGCCGAGGCAGCGCTGGAAATCAGCAAATCCCATGGAATCGGGCAGAACGCCCCGCTTCAGGTTGCAGATATCGGAATACTGGATGAACTGCAGGCTTCGCAGGATGCGGCGATATCCATCGAGCCGCCTGTGCAGGAGCCTTCGGAGCCGGAGACGGACATTCCGCCTGACCCGGCAATTTCGGTGGAGGCACGAAACTCCTACGGCTATACGGACGACGCGATGCTCCCGCTGACAAAAGAGCGCGCCCTGGAGCTGTTCGAGCGCGATGTGCCGGTATATCTCCTCTATGGTGACAATACTGAAGCGATGGTTTTTGAGCAGACTGAGATTCTGAATCACGACGGCATCTTCGGAATCGATCGTGCGGACTGGGAGGCTGTGAAGGAGCAGTTTCCTGTCATCTCGGAAAACAAGTGGCAGAAAGCGTTCCTGCAGAATCCGGCAGACAGCTACTGCATTTATCAGCTTCGCCGTGATCCGGAACTGGCGGAGCTTCGCTTTATGAATTCTCACTATCTCCAGGAGCACGGTATCGAGCCTTCTTTTGACCATTACGAGGCGGTCTATTTCGGTTCACTCCCGTCTGGCAGCAGTACAGAAGCCCGTTTGGATGATCTGTACATGAAATTCAACGCCGAACATCCGCAGGATTTTACCGGGCACAGCCTGTCGGTAAGCGACATCGTTGTCTTGAGACAGAATGGTGCGGTAAGCTCCCATTATGTGGACAGCGTGGGCTTTACAGCTGTACCTGCTTTCCTGCCTGAAAACTATCTCAAAAATGCAGAGATGTCCATGGAGGACGATTACGGAATGATCGATGGCATTATCAACAACGGCTCAAAGGAACAGCCGGAGGTTAAGCCCAAGGCTCCTGATTTGGCAGCACTGTTTGAAGCGGCAAGACAGGTCGCTCAGGATGAAAAGCCTGCTCCTGAACGGAGTAAAAAGCCTTCCGTTCTGGCAATGCTCCATGCACCCGCGCCGTCCAGAAGCGAAAAGAGCGCACAGACAAAAAGCGCAGAAAGGGATTTGATATGATGAATTTCACGAACGACGAGATGAATCTGATGTGCATCTACAGTGCAGGCAGCAGCCGTATCGGCCTGATGCAGAAACTCACGGAAATGAAGAAATATCTGGAGCGCGATGAGGTCCAGCTTCTGGCGCTGACCGAATCAACGCTTGCAAAATTGGGAACACTGACAGATGAGGAGTTCGGGCAGCTGGAGCTTTATCCTGATTTCGATGTCTGATTCTATTCCGAAAAAAGGTACAATTGCGCCCGGTTTCGGAATAGAGCTCACTTCCTATTTCAGATTTTTGCGGTAAACCGCAAAAATCTTTTGCAGGCCGGTTGTAAAATGACTCCGTGCGTGGTATAATACTATTGCGGATAATTGCAGTAAACCGCAAAAATCTGCAATAGGAGGTGCGATGCATGGAAATTAAAAGAGACCGTTACCTGAATTTGCTGATCAGCAAGAAGCATAATGGGCTTATAAAGGTCATAACCGGAATGAGGAGATGCGGAAAATCTTATCTTCTGTTTAATCTCTTCAAGGACTACCTGATTTCGGAAGGAATAGAAGAAAGCCATATCATTGAGATTGCGTTTGACGCTTATGAAAACAAACAGTTCCGTGATCCCGATGTGCTCTATCCTTATCTGAAAGAACAGATCAAAGACGATGACATGTATTATGTGCTGCTTGACGAGGTTCAGCTGCTCGGGGAATTTGAGGCGATCCTGAACAGCCTTACCCGAATGAAAAACGTGGATGTGTATGTGACCGGAAGTAATGCCCGCTTCCTCTCCAAAGATGTGATCACCGAGTTCAGAGGACGCGGCGATGAGGTGCATATGTACCCACTCAGCTTTGCGGAATTCATGTCGGTTTATCCCGGCACAAAGCAGGATGGCTGGAATGAGTATATGCTGTACGGCGGGCTTCCGCTGGTACTGAGTTTTGCCACTCCGGATCAGAAAATAGCGTTTCTGAAATCTCTCTTTGAGGAAACCTATATTTCAGATATTGTCGGAAGGCACAACATCCGCAACAAGGCAGAGCTGGAAGAGCTTCTGAACATTCTATCCTCTGCAATCGGTTCGCTGACAAACCCTGAGAAACTGTCTGCAACCTTCCGGTCGGTCAAGAATAAGAAGATCAGCAGCGCTACAATCAGGAAGTATATTGATTATCTCTGCGATTCCTTCCTGATCGACAGTGCCGTCCGGTACGATGTGAAAGGCAAAAAATACATTGACACCCCGGTGAAATACTATTTCACTGACATGGGGCTGCGGAATGCCCGTTTGAATTTCAGACAGCTGGAAGAAACCCACAGCATGGAAAACATCATCTTCAATGAGCTGAAAATCCGCGGCTTCAATGTGGATGTGGGCGTCATCATACAGTATGATACCAATGAAAAGGGCAACAGCATCCGTAAACAGCTGGAGATTGACTTTGTTTGCAACAAAGGCTCCAAACGCTACTATATCCAGTCCGCATACGCGATTCCGGATCAGGCAAAGATGGAGCAGGAACAGCGTTCTCTGATGCTGACCGGGGATTTCTTCAAGCGCATTATCATCACCAAGGATACTCCGGCACCGCATTACAATGAGAATGGGGTCCTGATTATGAGCGTCTATGATTTCCTTCTGGACGAAAACAGTCTGGATATTTAAGACGATGGGAAAGAGCAATAAAGTCTGCCCGAACTGCGGAAGGAAGATGAAACAGCAGTTCATCGGTCTGCAGCATTGTAAATGCGGGATAAGCTGGAAAAAAGATATTGGCTTTTTTGAACGGACGCCGGATATGGTGTGCGGACTCCGGCATAATGTGCCGGGCAAAAAGCCGCACCGGATGATTGAGATCAGACGGGAAAACTGAATACAATTCAAGTCGGGAGCGTCCATGTTATGTGGGCGCTCTTTTCTTTTGGAAAGGAGACGTGATCTATGGCAAGCAAATTGCAGGAGTACCGAAGAATGTCGGAGGAAGCGCAGCGGCAGCTGACCGGCAGCCTGGAGCGCTGGCAGTCCTTCCTCGCTACCGCATCTAGGCTGTACAAATATCCGTATCATGAACAGGTCATGATCCATGCCCAGCGTCCGGACGTCACTGCCTGCGCGGAGTTCGATGTCTGGAACAATACGATGCGCCGGTATGTGCGGCGCGGTTCCAAGGGCATCGCGCTCATCGACACCAGCGGTGACCGCGAGAGACTGCGCTATGTGTTTGATGTCTCGGATACCGGAACCCGGCCCAATTCCAGAAGCCTGAACCTGTGGGAACTGCGGGAGGAACATATTCCGGCTGTTTCCTCCATGCTGGAGAAAAATTACGGTGTTCCGGCGGGCGAAAGCCTTGCCGCTCAGTTGGAGGCTGTGGCGTCCCAGCTGGCACGGGAATATTGGGAGGATAACCGCAGGGACATCCTCGGCATCCTTGAGTATTCTTTTCTGGAAGAGTATGATGAATTCAATGTCGGAGTAGCCTTCCGCAATGCCGCCGAGGTCAGCATCAGTTATTCCCTGATGCTTCGCTGCGGTCTGGAGCCGGAAAACTACTTTGAACACGAAGACTTTATGAGCGTTTTCGATTTCAATACCGCGGAAACAGCGGGTGCGCTGGGAACGGCGGTCAGCGGCATCAATCAGCAGGTGCTGCGGGAAATCGGAGCGACCATCCGAAACTATGAACGCGAACAGATCGCGGAAAGGAGCATGGCACATGGAAATGACGTACAGGCAGAACGGAGATTATCTGATCCCGGACATCAGGCTGAGCGGACAGGAGACGAAACCCATCGGGAAGTACGGTCGGCTGAGGAAGCAGTATCTGCAGGAGCATCGTCCGATCCTCTGGAACCGTCTGGTGCTGTCGGAACAGCTGTATCCGCACCTTCGGGAGATCGACGAGACGGCGCACCGGAGGCTGGACGAGCTGATGCCGCAGCTGGCGAAGCAGGCCGGCGTGACGGAGGAACTGAAGCGCAGAGACCCGCTGAAATGGGCGGGGATGATGAATACGCTGAAGGCGCAGGCCGAGGAGATCATTCTGAACGAGCTGGTGTACAATTAACAGCCGGTAAGCTGGAGCCTCTGGAAGAACTGAACAGCGGATATCCTGTCGGGACAGAGTACGAACAGCTCTCCCTGAATCTTTTTCTCTCGGAACAGGAGCAGATATCCCAAATCGATGAAGCGGATCGCACAATCGAAGTGCCGTCCGCTTTTTCTTTTGCCCAGTCGGAAATCGATGATGTACTCCGTTTCGGCAGCAACACAAGTCATGCCAGAGAGCATATCGCCGATGCGTTCCAGAAGCAAAAGCCGATTGAGGAAATTGCGGCACTGCTGCAAAGAGAATTCCACGGCGGCTATGGAATCCGAGGTGAACATGGCGACTATGCCGCGTGGTATGACGGGAACGGTATTCATCTGCACAAAGGCCGTGAAGCAAGATTCGCTGCTGATTCTCAGATCATTGCATGGGAAAGCGCGGCGGAAAGAATCGGTCAGCTGCTGGAAGAAGGCAGCTTTGCTTCCAATGTGGAGCTTGCCGAGGCCGGTGGCCGTGTCCGCTCCGAGCTGGCGCAGAGCCTTCTTTACCTGAAGCACGACTTGAGCGAAGAAGCGGGCCATCTGGGTTACTTCTCCTCCATGGATGATCTTCCTGCCGGCTATCCGGACGCCACTGCGTCGCTTGCAGAGAGAATGGCAGACAGCACCTTTGCCGATACGCTCTGCGGCGAATTCCTGACATTTCTCAACGATTACTCAGAAAACAGAGGACTTCTGCGCTTTCACTATCACCGGATGGATGAGCTGTGGCAGGGATTAAAGGACATCTCTGCCGAGCGTAGGGCGTATCCGGACAGCCTTTCAGAGCTTATCGAGCCGAAGAGCTTTATTACTGAAGACGAAATCAGCGAAGCGCTTGCCAGCGGCAGCTCCGTGGAGGGCGGCAAAGGCAGAATCTATGCTTTCTTTACCGCAGACCATACCATGAAGGAAAAAGCGGATTTCCTGAAACAGGAGTACGGCATCGGAGGGCGCTCTCACGCGCTGTCCGGGGCTGACCATTCGTCTGAGGAACACAGCGCCAAGGGCATCAAGCTGACCAAGGGCGGATGCACACCGGTGGAACTGAACTGGACGAAGGTCGCCGAGCGCATCACATCTCTCACCCGGAAGGACAGGTATTTCACCCAGGAACAGAAGAATGCCTACGAGCGGATGCACGATGAACCGGAAATTTCCGAAGCAGAAGAACCTGTGTCCGAACAGGCTGCTGCGCCAAAGCCTGTCACAGCCGATGAAATCAACGATGCACTTGTCCGCTGGAACGGAAGCTTTGAAAGCAAATCCCGTGTCAACGACTATATGCTGGCGCATGGCCGGGAACGCGGAGCTGCCGCATGGCTGAAAGATGAGTTTGGCGGCGGGGAGACCTTTTCTGTTATCACCGACCATGGAGCACTGGAACTGCCGTGGGCGAAGGTTCAGCGTCAGCTGGGGATTCTGGTGAATGACGGACGATTCTTTACTGAAGCTGACCGGATGCTGGCGCAGGCGGAACAGATTTCAGCACAGAGCGAGGTCGCGCCCTATGAACGCTTTGCTGTCATTGAAACGGATGAGGGCTATGGCATCTGGGACGATCTGCACGATGGTCTCTATGTGGATGAGGAAGGTGTGACCGCTGATTTTGATTCTGAATGGGCTGCCGAGGATTATCTGAAAGAACTGAGGGTAAAGACGGATCGACAGACGGCGGAGGACTGGCTGTATGTGGAGCGCTCCAAATACGAGGCGCAGGTCGCAGAAAACGATGCGATGGATGTGCAGCCGGACATCGCATCGCCGGAGGATGCGGAGTCCGCGGAAATGGAGTCTGTACCCCATTTCCAGGACGATAGCGATCTTGTCGGCGCGGAGCTGATGCTGGACGGCAGACGCTTTGCGGTAGACGAGGTCAGGGATGGCCGCGCCTCCCTGCGGGACATTACATTCCAGAACGGAATCGGATTCCCCATCTTCCGCAACGAGCCAGTCGAGACCGTGCGCAGGCTCCTCTATCCGGAACAGACAGTCGTGTCCCAAGTGAATCTGGAAGCTGAACTGACCGAGGCTGAACTTGAACTTTTGCGTCCGCAGCTGGACGCGGCGGGGATTGACTACCTTGTCGCCAATGCCGGTTATAACAGCCGAACCATCAGCTTCTCCTCCGAGCATTACCGGGAAGTACAGGATATGCTGGATGCCCTGCCGGAAAATGCGGATGAAGCTGCATTCTCAGCAGAAACGGATGCAGTCTATCCTGCCGAGCAGACCGGACTTCCCTATGACATCGTAACAGAACGCCTGCGCACAGAGCCGGAGCATACGCCGCCGGCATCCGACGTCCGGAACTACCGCATCACGGATTCTGAACTGGGTGTGGGCGGTGCCAAGACCAAGTATCAGGCGAATATCAGCGCCATCCGGCTGCTGAAACAGCTGGAGGCCGAAGGACTTCAGGCGAGCCCCGAACAGCAGGAAGTGCTCTCCCGGTATGTGGGCTGGGGCGGTCTGGCTAATGCCTTTGACCCGGATAAGGAGAACTGGCGCACAGAATATGCGGAGCTGAAGGAGCTTCTCACGCCGGATGAATATGAAGCAGCAAGGGCCTCAACCCTGAATGCCCACTATACCAGTCCGACCGTCATACATGCCATGTATGAGACGCTGGAAAACATGGGCTTTGAGTCGGGCAATATTCTGGAGCCCAGCATGGGCATTGGGAACTTCTTCGGCTGTCTGCCTGAATCCATGCAGAACAGCAGGCTTTACGGCGTGGAGCTGGACAGCATTACCGGCAGAATTGCAAAGCAGCTTTATCCCAAAGCGGACATTACCGTGGCGGGATTTGAGACCACCGACCGGCGCGACTTCTTCGATGTGGCAATCGGCAACGTGCCGTTCGGGCAATATCAGGTCAACGACCGGGCTTACAATAAGCTCGGTTTTTCCATTCATGACTATTTCTTCGCCAAGACGCTTGACCAGGTACGCCCCGGCGGCGTGATTGCCTTCGTCACCAGCCGCTACACCCTGGACAAGCAGTCCCCGGAAGTCCGCAGGTACATCGCACAGCGGGCGGAGCTGCTGGGTGCGATCCGTCTCCCCAATAATGCCTTCAAAGCCAATGCCGGAACCGATGTCGTCTCCGATATCATCTTCCTTCAAAGGCGCGACCGCCCCATTGAGATCGAACCCGATTGGGTGCATCTGGGACGGAACGAGGATGGTTTTGCCATCAACAGCTACTTTGTGGAGCATCCGGAAATGATTCTGGGACGGCAGTCCTCCGAAAGCACCCAGTACGGCAGGCAGGATTTTACCGTAGAACCTATCGAAGGTCTGAAGCTTGCCGATCAGCTCCACGATGCGGTGAAGTACATCCGCGGCACCTATCAGGCGGCGGAGCTGCCGGAGCTCGGTGATGACGAGGCGCTTTCGGACAGCATTCCTGCAGACCCGAATGTCAAAAATTACAGCTATACTGTCGTAGATGGCGAGGTCTACTATCGTCAGAACAGCCTGATGAGCCGACCGGAGCTGAATGCCACCGCTTCGGAGCGCGTCAAGGGGTTGGTGGAGCTGCGTGACTGCCTGCACAGCCTTATTGATCTTCAGCTGGACGCCATGACCCCGGACAGCGCTATCCGGCAGGCACAAGCAGAACTGAATACGCTCTACGACAGCTTTACCGCAAAATATGGTCTCATCAACAGCCGCGCCAATGCCCTGGCATTTCAGGACGACAGCTCCTACTACCTGATGTGTACACTGGAGGAACTGGACGAGGAAAAGCAGCTGAAACGCAAGGCGGATATCTTCACCAAGAGAACCATCAAACCTCATGAAGTCGTGACCTCCGTAGATACCCCGTCTGAAGCGCTGGCGCTGTCCATCTCCGAAAAAGCCTGCGTCGATCTGCCATATATGGAGCAGCTGACCGGTATGGACGAGTCTGCGCTGATTGCCGGACTGCAGGGCGTTATTTTCCGGGACCCGGTGAAAAACGAGTGGCAGACTGCCGACGAGTATCTCTCCGGCAATGTGCGTCAGAAGCTGCGGGAGGCGGAACAGGCAGCAGCTGCTGATCCTGCCTTTCTGACCAATGTGGAGGCGCTCCGCACTTCTCAGCCAAAGGATCTGGACGCTTCTGAAATCGAAGTGCGTCTCGGCGCAACCTGGATCGACCAGAAATACATCCAGCAGTTCATGGAGGAAACCTTTGAGCCGCCGTTCTATCTGCGCCGGAATATTCAGGTGCATTTCTCTCCATTCACTGCGGAGTGGAGCATCAGCGGAAAATCCCAGCCGTCTTATTCCGATGTGAACGCCTATATGACCTACGGCACAGAGCGCGCCAATGCCTACAAGATTCTGGAGGATACGCTGAACCTGCGCGATGTGCGCATTTATGATACTGTCACCGACCCTGACGGCAAGGAACGGCGAGTGCTCAACGCAAAGGAGACCACACTTGCCCAGCAGAAGCAGCAGGCTATCCGAGACGCCTTTCAGGAGTGGATATGGCGAGATCCGGACAGGCGCGCAGAGCTGGTGCAGCGCTACAATGAGCTGTTCAATTCCAACCGTCCGCGCGAATACGATGGCTCTCATATCACTTTCGGCGGCATGAACCCGGAGATTCATTTGAGGGAACATCAGCTGAACGCCGTCGCACACATTCTCTACGGCGGAAATACGTTGTTAGCGCACGAGGTAGGAGCAGGCAAGACCTTTGAGATGGTTGCTGCCGCTATGGAAAGCAAGCGTTTGGGACTTTGCCACAAGCCGATGTTTGTGGTTCCGAATCATCTGACCGAGCAGTGGGCCTCGGAGTTTCTGCGGCTCTATCCGTCCGCCAATATTCTGGCGGCGACGAAAAAGGATTTTGAGCCGAAAAACCGCAAGAAGTTCTGCGCCCGTATTGCTACCGGCGATTATGACGCCATTATTATCGGACACAGCCAGTTCGAGCGGATTCCGGTCTCTATGGAACGGCAGGAGCGGCTGTTGCGGGAGCAAATCGAGGAAGTCACCGAGGGTATTGAGGAACTGAAAAGCAGCCGTGCTGAACGCTTCACTATCAAATCCATGGAGCGCACAAAGAAAGGTCTGGAGACCAAGCTGAAAAAGCTGCTGGAATCCGGAAGGAAGGACGATGTCGTTACCTTTGAGGAGCTGGGTGTCGACCGGCTCTATGTGGACGAAGCGCATGCGTTCAAGAACCTTTTTCTCTATACCAAAATGCGCAATGTAGCCGGACTCTCGACAACGGATGCGCAGAAATCCTCCGATATGCTGCTGAAATGCCGCTACATCGATGAGCTGACCGGCGGAAAAGGCGTGGTGTTCGCAACAGGCACGCCCGTCAGCAACAGTATGACCGAGCTTTATACCATGATGCGCTATCTCCAGCATGATACGCTTCAGAAGAAGGGACTGGCGCATTTTGACTGCTGGGCTTCCACCTTCGGCGAGACCACAACCGCGATTGAATTGGCTCCGGAGGGCACCGGCTATCGTGCAAGAACCCGATTTGCCAAGTTCTTTAATCTGCCGGAGCTGATGACGCTGTTCAAAGAAGTGGCCGACATCAAGACGTCCGACCAGCTCCATCTTCCCGTGCCGGAAGCTGTCTATCACAATGTGGTGGCGCAGCCGACAGAGATTCAGCAGGCGATGGTTCAGGAACTGTCCGAACGTGCTGCCAGAGTTCATGCCGGGGCGGTTGACGCCAGTGTGGACAATATGCTTCGCATTACCACAGACGGCAGAAAGCTGGGGCTCGACCAGCGCATCATCAATCCCGATCTGCCGGACGATCCGTCCAGCAAAGTGAATATGTGCGTGGATAACATTTACCGCATCTGGGATGAAGGACAGGCAGACAGGCTGACACAGCTGGTATTCTGTGATCTCAGCACACCCAAAGCCGGTGCACCTGCAACAAAGGCCGCCAAGGCAGTCGGAGGCAATCTGGACAACCCGGAGCTTCATGCGGTCGCAAGCACAGTCAAAGACGATTCACCGGAACTGGAGTTTACCGTCTATGACGACATCCGCGAAAAGCTGGTTTCCAGAGGGATTCCCCGCGAGCAGATCGCCTTCATTCATGAGGCAAATACCGAAGCGCGGAAAAAGGAACTGTTTGCTAAGGTCCGCTCCGGTCAGGTGCGCGTACTGTTGGGCAGCACCTTCAAAATGGGGGCGGGTATGAATGTCCAGGACCGCCTTGTGGCACTCCACGATCTGGACGCACCTTGGCGGCCGGGCGATCTGGAACAGCGCTCCGGACGAATCATCCGTCAGGGAAACAGAAACAAGGAAGTTCATATCTTCCGCTATGTGACGGAAGCCACTTTTGACGCCTATCTCTGGCAGACGCTGGAGAACAAGCAGAAGTTCATATCGCAGATTATGACAAGCAAAAGTCCCGTAAGAAGTTGTGAGGACATTGATGAAACAGCTCTGTCCTATGCAGAAATCAAGGCGCTCTGTGCCGGTGATGAGCGGATCAAGGAGAAGATGGATCTGGATGTGGATGTTGCAAGACTGAAGCTGATGAAGGCCAATCATCAGAGCCAGCAGTACCGTCTGGAGGATAACATTCTCCGTCATTTTCCGGAACAGATTGAGCAGAACAGGGGCTTCATCGAGGGATTCAAGGCGGATATGCAGACACTGGCGGAACATCCGCATCCGCAGGATGGTTTTGTCGGTATGGTTGTCCGAGGCGATGTGCTGACCGATAAGGAAAACGCCGGTGCGGCTCTGGTTGACGCCATGAAGGAGGTCAAGGGGCTGGAACCGGTGCCTATCGGCAGTTACCGTGGCTTTCAGATGTCGCTGACACTGGAGGATTTCGGCAAACAGTATGTGCTGACCCTCAAGGGAAAAATGTCCCATCGTGTGGAGCTGGGCAGAGACCCCAGAGGTAATCTCATCCGCATTGACAATGCCCTTGCCGGAATGGAGACGCGCCTTGCCCGTGTGCAGGAAAAGCTGGATTCCCTGTATGCGCAGATGGAGACCGCAAAGGCGGAGCTGGGCAAGCCTTTTCCGCAGGAACAGGAGTTAAGGGAGAAATCAGCCCGTTTGGCACAGCTGAACATTGAGCTGAATATTGATGACAGAACGCCGATAGAGGCGATGGCGGAGTTGTCGGATGATGAGCCGGAAGTGCACTCTGCTGTCAGTGCAAAATCCGAAAGACCGTCTGTGCTGGCCAAGCTCCACATGCCGCTTCCGCAGCGGGACAGTCATCTAAAACAGAATGAAACCGAGAAGGAGGTTCGCTGAACATGGAAAAGAAGTTTGCAAAGGGTACGCCGTTATACCGGCATGATGCAGCCTATGCCCGTGAACATGATGAGCTGCCGCTGTACAGAGAATCCTATCAGGCTAACATTGCCTGCAAGGAGGCGATTGAGAAAGCCATTAATGACAATTACGGCAACAACCGTCTGAACTCGCAGGCTGTTATGGAAACGCTTGGCGCAGAGTTCAGTATGGAGAGAATCCAGTATGTGCTGGCCAATACCGTACAGCATAAGGATTGGGACGGGCGCATCAGCCGCGCCAATCGGGAGTGGGCGCAGACTGTACCGGTCGTTCCGAATCCCGATTCATGGGGCGGAGACCGGAACTGCTACTTCGTAGTTGATCAGGCACACACCGGACTGGTCGATCTGTTCGTTACCCATTTCCGAAAGGAACTGGAGAAAGCCCCTATGGAGAAAAAGCCGTCTGTGCTTGACAAGCTGCACAAACCTCTCCCCGCGACCGAGGTCAAGCCCGGAAAAGACAAATCGCAGGAGCTGTGACCATGGCAGAAAAGAGAGACATCAGTATGCACTTCTGGGCAACGCAGGAAGAATATGACCTGATTCAAAAGAACATGGCGCTGTCGGGCAGTACGAACCTCAGCGCATTTTTGCGAAAGATGGCTATTGACGGCATGGTCATCCGACTGGATATGCCGGAAATTCAGGAAATGCTGCATCTGCTCAGACGTGCAAATGCCAACATCAATCAGATTACCAGATACCTGCATGATACCGGGTGCATCTATGATACGGATTTGGAGGAAATTCTGGGGTTCCAGAAAGAGACTGCTGCCCGTCTGAACGATATTCTTACCAAACTGTCCGCTTTGAAATAAGGACAATATACCCCATGGGCAGCGGAGCCGCGCGTTCCGCTGCCCGCATTTTTTGTTATCCGGCTCCGCATCCTTGAGCGTTTTTGATTTCAGAATTACAATATATTCAGAAAAGAAGAGAAGGAGGTTTCGACCATGAAGATACTGCTGAAAATTCTATGCGCACCGGTGATTGCTGTCTTATCTGTTTTCGTCTGGCTAACGGCGAAACTGGTTCAGGCATCTGCTGTCATTTTGAATTTCATCGCCATTGCCGTGGGTCTGGGCTCACTCTGTATCTTTGTTGACGGAAAGACCGCCCAGGGAATCTGCGGACTGATTGCGGCGTTTCTCTTTACCCCATTCGGTCTGCCGATGATCTCTATCATGCTTCTGGGACAGGTGCAGAAATTCCGTTATTGGATTCAGGACAGCGTATACGGATAAAGGAACTTGTCGCCAAGTTGGCGCAAAGTGAAATTATACTGATGAGGGCTTCTGCTTTTGCCGGCAGGAGCCTTTCTATTTTGAAAAAGGTGGTGAATCGGCTTGGCAACAACGCGCATTATCCCCATGCATCAGAACAAAGGAAAAACCATCAGACAATGCCTGTCAGACAGACTGGAGTATGGGAAAAATCCGGATAAGACCAAGGAGGGACAGCTGATCAGCTACTTTGCATGCGACCCGCAGACGGCAGACGCAGAATTTGCACTCTCCAAACGCGAGTATTTTCAGCTGACCGGGCGCAGACAGGACAGCGATGTGATTGCCTATCAGGTGCGCCAGTCCTTCCGCCCGGGTGAGATTATGCCGGAAGAAGCCAACCGCATCGGCTATGAGTTTGCCGAGCGGTTCTTAAAAGGCAATCATGCCTTTATTGTCTGCACCCATGTCGATAAGCATCATATCCACAATCACATTTACTGGAACTCCACCAGTCTTGACTGCACCCGGAAATTCCGAAACTTCTGGGGCAGTACATTGGCAGTTCGCAAGCTGAGCGACCTGATTTGCGTTCAGCACAGACTGTCAGCTATTGAAAATCCTAAGCCCCACGGCATGAGCTACAACCGCTGGCAGGGCGACATTGAAAAGCTCTCAAATCGCGACCGCCTATGTCTGGATATGGATGCGGCGCTGGCGAGAAAGCCGCATGACATTGAGGGCTTTTATTCTCTTATGGAACAGGCCGGCTACACCATCACCCGCGGAAAAAACATCACATTCAGCCATCCGCGTCAGAAGCGCAATATCCGTATGCGCTCCCTGCCGGAGGAATATCGGGAGGATGCAATTCGGGCGGTGCTGGCAGGCAAGCGTATCCATAATCCAAGGAAACGCCGCAGTCCGCTGGCAGAACAGAAAGCCCAGCTTGTCAGTTCGCTGGAAGCAAAACAGAATCAGGGACGAGGCCATTACTACGATCTGTCTATCCAGAATCAGATCACCAAACAGCAGGCCAAGGCGCTTCTGTATTATCAGCAGCATGGTTTTACCAGCGCAGATGATTTTGCGGCATTTGCCGAATCGGTGGATGCCATAAAGCAGCGCAGAGATGCGTTGTCTGCGCAGATCACTTCTGCCGAAAAGCGGCTGAATGAGATTGCGGTGCTTCAGAAGCACATCACCAACTATCTCAAAACCAAGGACATCTATGCCGGCTATCGGGCATCCGGCTATTCCAAAGCGTACTACGAGGAACACGAGGATGCGATCAAGCTTTGCAAAGCGTCCAAGCGGGCATTTGACGAATTGCTTCCATCTGACACTTCCGGCAAAACTGCCGGTTCCCACAAGAAGCAGCTTCCCTCCCTGAACGCCCTCCGGGCGGAGTACGCCGAACTGCTGGCGATGAAAAAGGCGGCATACCCGGAATACTATCGGGCGAAAGATGAGTACCGGGAGCTACTGACTTATCAGGCAAATCTGGCCGGTCTTTTCGGCATTGAAAATGTCAGAAGCGCGCCTCAGCGAGAGCGCCAGCAGGAAGAAAAATAAGCGCCGTCAGGTGCGCCGCCGAAGATGAAATCTTCGATCTTTGGGGTTTGGGGATTGCCCCAACAAGCCAAAACAGAAAGTTCCGCCTCCGGGCGGAATCTTTTTGTTTTGAGCCTTTCTGATCAGGAAGGCATTGCTTGCCAAAGAAGAGTTCACATTATAAAAACTTTGGATAGATGTGTTTTATAACGCACATGCAATTGATTTGTTCATACTTTTGTGGTATACTAAACTGTAGATTATTGTAACCACTTGCCGAAAAATAAGAGAGGGATAAATTATGGCCGTAAGCTACAAAAAATTATGGAAACTCCTTATTGACAAAGACATGAAAAAGAAAGAATTGGAGGAACAAGCAAAAGTAAGTCACTATACTGTCAGCAAGATGTATCGCGGCGAAAATGTCACCATCGATATTCTGGAACGGATTTGTAAAACGCTGAATTGCTCTCTTGATGACATTGTGGAGTTTGTTCCGGATGAAGAAAATGTGTAATGGTCCTGACCATTATGTACTGAAAGGGATATGCTGAAGATGGGTAAGCAGATTTCAAAATATGAATATCAACTACATGGTACTGATGGCCTGATGAAACCGATCATCTTCTGCTATACAGATGCTAAGCTGGAGAAAGATGCAATTGAACTAAATCTTCGTATTGCAGAAAAACTTATCAGCATAAAGCCAGCAAGAAGATCTTTCAAATTGCCTGGTATCATAGATTCAATCATTACGGTGTTACCGGAAAACTGCGTGATAAAGGAATTTGATGTGCTTTTTAATCCTGAATATCAAATCGATGTTTTGCAGTTATTAATTACAGCCTGCAAAAAGAAGAATTTTTCAATTATATGGCCAGGAACATACAGTGACGGTAAACTTATATACGCGGAAACGGGATATTCAGATTTCAAAACATTCGATATAGATAAGTACGATGTGACATGCGTCGTTTAACAAGGGAGGACAAATAATGAAATACTCAGATCTGATTTCTTTCCATCCGATTGAGGATGTCATTCAGCTTGTGACGGCGGATGACAAGAATAAGGCACGCGAATATGTGAAAACCTATGTGATGTCGGACACGATGGCTGAGAGCCTTCAAGCCCCTGTGATAGACCAGCTTCAGATGGACGAAGTGGTAGACAATAAGGGCGTTTTGATTGTTGGTAACTATGGTACCGGTAAATCTCATTTGATGAGCGTTATCTCTGCTATTGCTACAGACGCTGACAACATACAATATCTCCAGAATAAAAAGTTCGCAGAGCAAATTAAACCTATTGCGGGAAAATTTGAAGTTCTGCGTATTGAGATCGGCGGCGTCGTAATGCCTTTGTACGATGTCATAATGGGATATGTTCAGGAAGATTTTGAAAAGCGTGGCATCGATTTTGATGTTCCTGAATACAGCAGTGTGAAAAGTATAAAGTCTGTTGTCAAAGATATGATGATGGCTTTTTCAAAGAAGTATCCTGACAAGGGATATCTGATTGTCGTTGACGAATTTCTTTCTTATCTGTCATCCAGGAATGAACGAGAAATCGTTTTGGATTTGGAATTCTTCCGTGCATTGGGAGAAATGTGCTCAAAATCATCGTTGCGAGTCATGTTTGGCATGCAGGAGAAAATTTTTGATAATCCAAGATTCAGTTTCGTCGCCGATACGCTAAAGCATGTCAGTGATAGATTTACCCAACTGATTATTACAAAGGAAGCAACATCCTATGTGGTTTCGGAAAGAATCCTGAAAAAGACCCCGGAACAGAAAGCTCTGATTCGTAAGCATTTAGAGAAGTTCTGCGGTCTCTATACTGGTATGTCTTCTAGGCTGGAAGAATTCGTGGATCTGTTCCCAATTCATCCAGCGTACATTGACGTGTTCAATAAACTCTATCTGATTGAAAACCGTCATATCCTGAAGAATATTTCTACAACCATCAAGGACATCTTTGATACCAATGTACCTGAAAATGCGCCGGGAATTATCTCTTTCGATAACTACTGGCCTGCCATAAAATCTAATGGTCTTCTCAAAAGCGACCCGACAATCAGTCGTGTTGTTGGCGCAAGTCAGCAGTTAGAAGATATCATCGTCAGAGCATTCCCCAAGGCTGCATATAAGCCAATGGCTATGCAGATCATCTATGCGCTTAGTGTTCATCGTTTGACAACCAATGGACTGGACGTTCAGTTTGGCATGACAGCCGAAAACTTAAAGGATGATTTGTGCCTGTACATGATGATGCCGGAACAGGATGCGGATTTCCTTCTGTCCGCTGTAAAAGTGACGTTGAAAGAAATCATGACTACAGTTTCAGGCCAGTTCATTATTTTCAATGACGCAAATAACCAGTATTACATTGATGTGGATAAGGTTGTTGACTACGATGAGAAGATCAAGCAGAAGGCAACTCTTCTCGCTGATGATGAACTGAACCGCTCTTTCTACAATGTTGTATACAGCTGCCTGGAATGGGATGCCAAACAATATGTGACGAATTTTAATATCTATGAGTATGACTTGAACTGGGATTCTCATAATATGTTCCGGGAAGGTTATCTGTTTATGGGACTGCCTGGAGAGAGAAGCACTGCTCAGCCAGAGCGTGACTTCTATATCCATATCATGCCGCCATATGACAAAAATGGCGTAAGTGTTCAGAATCTCCCTGATGAGGTGTATTTGTACTTCAAATCAACGGAAGAATTCAGAGAAACTTTGGGACTTTATACTGCTGCTACCAGCCTGGCTGCTATGAGCGAAGGAAAAGATAAAGATGCTTATTTGAACAAGGCAGGAGTAATCCGTAAAAAGCTCATTCGTTTCTTGAACGAAAATAAAAATACTTGCTTTGATGTAGTCTATAAGCGTGGGCGCCGTCAACTGATTGAAGTTCTGAAAGGGCGTTATAACCGTGATATGACGTTTAAGGATACAATTGATCTGGCTGCTTCCCTTAGTTTCGATGACTATTTCTGTGACAAGTATCCGGGTTATCCCGTAATGAAAACGAAGATTACACGCAAAAATATGGCCGAAGCAGTACGAGCGGCATTTGATCACTTTGCCGGTAGAAAGAACCAACTGTCGGCAAATATGTTGGCAAGTTTTGGCGTTCTGGACGGAGACAAAATTTCCACAAAGAACTCCATGTATGCAGCATATTACATTGACATGTTGAAAAAACTGCCGCCGCAGGGGGTTATCAACTACTCTGATATTTTTGAACCCAGATTTATGGATCAGTACGTTGATAAGCACTTCAAGATCGAATTCATCTTCACGCCTATCATTTTCCTTGCTATGGTGTATGACGGATATGCAGTCATGACGCTGAAGAGTGGAAAGACATTGACTGCCTCGAATCTGGACGAGGTTCCGAGGACGAATGTGCTCGATCTTTACGAGTTCAAATTCCTTTCCAGACCTTCCGAGATGGCTATGGCAGAACTGAAAGCTTTGTTTGGTGTGCTTGATATCAATCCGGCTCTTCTGGATAATCAAAGTACACGCAGCAAAGGCGTTGAGGAGCTTCTGAAAAAAGCGCAGACCGTATGTAATTCTGCTGTACTGGCAAACACGAAAATCAGCCAGGATTTTGCGCTTTGGAGCGAGCCATTGGTGGCAGCTGCAAGGATGCCGCAGCTGAAATCGGCCTGTCAGAATGTGCGTGATGAATTCAGCAACTATCAGGCCCGCTTTAATACGCCTGCAAAACTGAACAATTTCAGTTTGACGATGGAGCAGATCGAGAAGCTGGCTGAAGATATTGCAATGATCAAAAAGATCAATGAATATCTTTCCTTTAAGAGCGGCTGCACGGCGATTGTCTCCTATATGACCGGTATAGAGACGGTTGAACTTGGTGATGCTTTGAAAAGCGAACTGATTCAGGCAAAAGATAGCTTCCGGACTATTCGTGACAGTATCTGGGACGGAGAATCCGGAGATGTTGCGGCACAGAAGGCCGAAGCGGAACTGAACAAAGTGAAATCGAAATACATTGATCTGTATTTCGACGAACATAAGAAAAAAAGACTGGATATTACCGATGCCCAGCGCCGCGGAAAAATCCAGGAAGGAAGGACGCTGCTCAGCCTTCGTAAGCTGCGCACGATTGATATTCTTTCGGTGGCAAAACTGACCGATCTGGAAAATGAGCTCTCTGATTTGAAAGTGTGCTATGAGCTGACACCAGAAGAATTGAAGTCTTCTCCTGTCTGCCCGCACTGTCATTTCCACCTGGATGACAATGTGAAACCGGTCTACGGCAAACTTGAGAATATCGAAACACGTTTGGAGTCTCTGCTGGATGAATGGACTAAGTCCCTCCTGAATACTATCTCTGATCCTATCGTTGCCAGCCAGAAAGAGTATTTGAGTGCTGGGCAGCAGAAAGTGATCGACGCGTTCATCGAAACAAAAGAACTGCCGAAGCGTGTGGACGACTTCTTCATCAAGGCAATTCAGGCGCTTCTGAAAGGTTTTGAACCGGTGGTTGTGGATGCGGATGACTTGATCGAGAAACTGACCAAACTTCCGCCGCTGGATGAAGCAGCCTTCCGGCAGAAAGTCAATGATTTGATTGCCGGATACACGAAAGGCAAGGATGCCGGCAAGCTCCGTATTATTGTAAAAAAATAGTTTTGCCCAGAGAAAAGTGAGGTGTGGCGCATGCTGATAAATTCAACAGAGTATATCTCCATTGTAGAAAGCATAAAACGGGAAATCACGGATGCACAGTATCGTGCGGCGGTTCATGTAAACGCGGATATGCTGCTGCTTTATCATGAAATCGGCTGCATCATCAATGAACACAAGTCATGGGGCAACAAATTTATTGATAATCTTGCCGCTGATATCCGCATTGCCTTTCCGGAAAGCAAAGGTTATTCGGTCCGTAATCTGAAGTATATGGCGAAATTTGCGGCGGCATATCCGGATCGGGAATTTGTGCAGACAGTGTCTGCACAAATTCCCTGGTCACACAATATCGCTATTCTTGAGAAAGTCAAAGACCCAGAACAGCGGATATGGTATATTCAGAAAACCGCCGAAAACGGATGGTCGCATAATGTGCTGGTACATCAGATTGAAAGCGGATTGTATCAACGTCAGGTATTGGTAGATAAAGTTTCTAACTTTGAGCGCCGTCTGCCGTCGCCGCAAAGCGAACTGGCGGTCCAGACCATGAAGGATCCATATGTATTCGACTTTATCCCATTCCGGGAGGATATGGTGGAACGGGATATTGAACAGGCGCTTGTACGGGATGTCACCAATCTGCTTCTGGAGCTTGGAACCGGTTTTGCTTTTCTGGGTAATCAGTATCACCTGAATGTGGGCGGTGACGATTTTTACATTGACCTGCTATTCTATAACCTGAACCTGCGCTGCTATGTAGTCATCGAATTGAAAACCGGTGATTTCAAGCCCGAGTATGCCGGCCAGCTGAATTTCTATCTTTCGGCTGTGGATGGCATTCTGAAAAAGGAACAGGACAATCCGTCCATCGGTCTGCTCCTGTGCAAGAGCAAAAACAACCTGGTGGCGGAATACTCCCTCAAGGATATTTCAAAGCCCATCGGAGTGAGCGAATACAAAATCACCAGCAGTCTGCCGGATGATCTGGAAAAGCAGCTGCCGTCCATTGAGGACATTCAGAAACGGATCAAATAAAATTGTGCAGATGCTGTCTGCACAATTGAGAAAACGAAAGTGAGGATATCAGCATGGAACCCAGAAAGCTGACCAGAGAAGATATTGACAAGGTGCGTGACATTGAAGGTTTCCCCATCGGCACCGATGAGGACATTATTGCACTGTCCGATGCACCGTACTATACTGCTTGCCCTAATCCGTTTATCGAGGAGTTCATTCGCGAAAATGGAACGCCCTACGATGAGGCGACGGATGATTATCATAGGGAGCCGTTTGCGGCGGATGTGAGTGAAGGAAAGACCGATCCCATTTATATGGCCCACACTTACCATACTAAGGTACCGCATAAGGCAATTATGCAGTACATTTTACATTATACAAAACCGGGCGATTTAGTGTTAGATGGCTTCTGTGGTACGGGGATGACAGGTGTAGCGGCACAAATGTGTGGTTGTCCTGATGCGGATTTCAAATATAAAGTTGAACAATCAAATCCTAATGTTAAGTGGGGGGCAAGAAAAGTAATATTGAATGATCTATCTCCCTCTGCGACTTTTATTGCTGCAAATTATAATGCATCTGTTGATGGACAAGGATTCTCTGAGGAAGTTCATCGAATTGTGGACGAGGCGGAGCGAGAACTGGGATGGATGTATTATACTACTCCAGATCATGAAAGCTTCTTGGGAGACAAGGCCGTAATCAATTATACCCTATGGTCTGATGTGTTTTATTGCCCGCATTGTGGTAAAGAAATCGTATTTTGGGATATTGCTATTGATAAAGACGGAAACATGAAAAAAGAACTTCGCTGTAATGCGTGTGGTTCCATTGTAAAGAAAACGCAGTGTGCAAGAGCGAAGGATATTATTATCGATAAAATAACGGGAAGACCTATTGAAATTTCTAAACAAGTTCCGGTGCTCATTAACTATTCTTACGGTGGTAAACGTTATGACAAGAAGCCTGATGAAAAAGACTTGGAGCTCATTGAAAAAATAAAGAGCATGGACATAGAACAGTGGTACCCAACAGCAGACATCCCTCATGGAGAAAAAACTGCAGATCCGATTAAGGCTGGTTTTACTAGAGTAAATTTATATTATACAGAGCGAAATCTTT
This sequence comes from Lachnospiraceae bacterium, assembly GCA_021770755.1. Taxonomy (GTDB): domain Bacteria; phylum Bacillota; class Clostridia; order Lachnospirales; family Lachnospiraceae; genus COE1. The sequence continues at coordinate 22,804 of JAETQI010000028.1, read as the reverse complement.
ATGCTCTTGCACTAATATGGGATAAGGCACAGAAAAGTAGCTATAAGGATCAGGTAATGTTTTGTGTGACATCCATCTTGATGAAAACGGCTTCTAAGTTACATAACGTTGGAATGAAAAATGGAAAAATCAACTTGGCGGGAGCTATGCCGAATGCTTTATATATTCCGAGCATACTTGCTGAAAGAAATATTTTTTCTTTAGTGAGAGGTAAAATTAAAGATATAGAACCGGTTTTTATGTTTCACAAGAGGCGGGGTGATTGTTGTGTTTCATGCGGTTCTTCTACAGATTTGAGATTGATACCAAGCAATTCAGTAGATTATATATTTGTCGATCCCCCATTTGGAGACAATCTTATTTATTCGGAATTAAGCTTTATTTGGGATGCGTGGCTTAAAATTATTACCAACAATTCACAAGAAGCAATAATTTGTAAGGCACAAGGAAAAGCATTGACCGATTATCAAATGCTTTTTGAAAAATGCTTCAGAGAGTTCTATCGGTGCCTTAAACCAAAACGTTGGATAACAATAGAATTCCATAACAGTAAAAATGCTGTGTGGATGGCGATCAATGAGGCAATTCAAAAAGCAGGATTTGTAGTATCCTACGTGAAAACGTTGGATAAGGGGCAAGGCAGCTATAACCAGCAAACTGCCAATGGTGCAGTAAAACAGGATTTAGCTATTTCTGCGTATAAACCAAAGGAAGAATTCGAACGTAGGTTTTCTGAACAGGCTGGAAGTGAAGAAACCGCATGGTCATTTACTAGTCAATATCTTGAAAATTTGCCGATAGTTAATATTGAAAATGAGAAAATACAAATAGTTTCTGAGAGACAAGCGTATTTACTCTTTGACCGAATGGTAGCCTATCATATTATGAAAGGCATCCCGGTACCACTTGATGCCACCGATTTCTACAAGGGGCTGGACGAGCGTTTCCTGAAACGGGACAATATGTACTTCCTGCCGGATCAGGTCAATGAGTATGATACAGCTCGCATCAAGACCGATGTTGAGCCGATCCAGTTCTCGCTGTTCGTGACCAACGAGAAATCTGCTATCTCCTGGTTGTATCAGCAGTTGGACGAGCAGTCCGGCGGTCCGCAGACATATGCTGAGCTCCAGCCCAAGTTCATGCAGGAAGTCAAGAGTGTGGATCGCTATGAGGCTATGCCGGAGCTGTCTGTTCTGCTGGAAGAAAACTTCCTTCAGGACGAGAACGGCCGCTGGTATATTCCGGATACCACCAAGGAAGGCGACATCGCCAAGCTGCGTGAGAAGAAGCTCTGGAAGGAGTTTGAAGGCTACATGAACAGCAAGGGCAAGTTGAAATCCTTCCGTTCCGAAGCTATCCGCGTTGGTTTCAGCCGTTTGTGGAAAGACAAGAACTACCAGGCTATTGTAGATATCGCTGAGCGTCTGCCGGAGAGCACCATTCAGGAAGACCCGAATCTGCTCATGTATTATGATATCAGTCTGGGGAGAGTGTAAACGGTAATGGCAGATAAAAAGAAGTCGTCAGAAATTGCCAGAACGGCGATTGATCCTAAAACAATTATAATGTTGTGGGGACGAGCTGCTGGCAGATGTGAGATCTGTAACAAGTTGCTGTATTGCGACTCAAAATATGGGGATATGGCTAATTTTGCAGAAAACGCACATATTCACGCTGTCGGTGCAACGGGACCTAGGCATCGTGATGATATGCGCCAGGATGAGATTAATCGGATCGAAAATCTCATGCTTCTTTGCGAAGAGCATCACCATTTGATTGATACAAAGCCGGAAGACTATTCTGGAGCGTTCCTCTGCTCAAAGAAAGAGGAACATGAGAACAGAGTGCGCCGTGTCACTGAGATTCAGGAGGATGCATCTTGCAAAACGGTTGCATTCTTCTCAAATACTGATAATGTAGATGTTTACGGAGATACAACCGCTTTCAAAAGAGCCGTCATTCGAGACAGAATGTATCCGAAACAGGATGAACCTATTATGCTTCATATGGGAGCACCAACAAGATACGTTCCGTCTAAAGAAAACATCGAATTGAAGGCAAAAGAACTGGAGTATCAAGTACGACTTTCTTTTGAAGGGATCAAGAGAGAGGAACGGATTGCGCTTTTCTCGCTTGCGCCGCAGCCGCTGTTATTCAAGCTGGGAGCACTTCTCTGCGATCAACTTGATACTCACGTATTCCAATGCCATCGTGAAGGTGACAAATGGGCATGGCCAAAGAACGACGACACAATTGTGAATTATATTGTAAAAAGGCCACTTGTCAATTCCAACAACAAAGTTGCACTAGTCATCGACTTAAGTGCAACAATTGTCGATAGAAGAATTGCATCTGTCTTAGGCAATGATTGTTCTATTTATCATCTTACTATTCCGGAACCTAATCGCAATTTTGTGCGGAACAAGCGGATTCAAACTGATTTTGTTAAGGCTTTCCGCGAAGTAATGGAAGAGATTAAGAATACTCATCCAGAAGCCGAAAGAATTCATCTTTTCCCAGCAATGCCACAGTCATTGGCAATACGTGCAGGTATGGACTATATGCCCAAGGCAGATCTGCCAATCACAATTTATGAACAAGTGAATTCAATAGATGGTTTCATTGAGACAATTACAATTGGAGGTGAACGGTAATGTATAACAAGGACGACCTTAATAGATTGTATCGGGAAATTGCCACCAGTATAGATATCAGCGATGATATGTTTCAATCTGCGGTAAACGAATACCAAGCTCTTGGTAAATGGATTGATGAAAATACGCCAAAGTATAGGATCAGCATTTATCCGCAAGGTTCTTTTGGATTAGGTACCGTTGTTAAACCAATTACAAATGATGATGATTATGATTTGGATATCGTTTGCCAATTTGAAGACAAGTATGGTTTGACCGCGAAGCAGCTTAAGGTTGATGTTGTAAAGCCTCTGCTTGTAGGTTATAAAAAAACGAGCAGAGATATTGAGAATAAGCGTAGATGCTGGCATGTAGAATATGAGGATATTCCTCATTTCCATATGGATGTCATTCCTGCGTATGCTGTTGCCAAATCTGGGACGATTAACATTACGGATCACGATGAGGAACTTGATACCTACGAATATATTGGGAGCAATCCGTCTGGATACATAAAATGGTTCTTTGAACGATGTGCTAAGCAACGCGAGAGGCTCTTGAATAATTATCTTAAAGAGCACAGAAATATCGTTGCCAGTGCTGATATCGAAGATGTAAAACGACGTAAAATTAAAACGCCGCTACAAAGAGTAGTTCAGCTCTTAAAGCGCCACAGAGACATCATGTTTGCTGATGATGACTCTGGTAATAAGCCGATTTCAATCATCATTACAACCATGGCAGCTACATTGTATCAAGAAGAAGATAATATTGTTGACGCAATGGCCAATATTCTAAAAGCTGCTCCCAAATGGATTTTGAATAATATGCGAGAAGGTCAATATTATATAGAAAACCCAAGTTATCGGGGCGAAAATTTTGCAGACAAATGGAATTCTCACCCGGAAAGAGCAAGAGCATATTTTATGTGGCTGAAACAGGCTACAACAGATTTGGCCGGAGAAGAATTGTATAGCTTGTCACGCGTGGAGATGGGAGAAAGGGTAAAACGAACTTTCGGTGAGAAGACCGGAAAAACTGTATTTGCAAAAATGGCTGAGGAAGATCGTACAGCAATAAAGGATGGCACTTTGAAAATAGAGCCATCCTCGGGCAATCTTTCTAGTAAAGGGATCATTCCCGTCCCATACACACGACATTATGGTGAATAAAAGATATCTGAAGCCTCAGCCGCTAACGGTAGTTAATCAAGCAATTAGGATTTACCAGCTATATTGCAATCTTATCGACACTGTTAATATAGTTAATTCTGAACTAATCTGTGTGATAAACTTGCAGCCGTCGAAGCATTCCGATATCTATAAGATCAAGATAAAATACAAGGTAAGTGATAAAGCTCCCAAAGCATGGCTTATTAATCCAGACATTAAACAATATGAGGGGAAACTACCTCATCACACATATGAAAAAGATGATTACGGACACTATCAGCTGTGCGTCTACTATCCTAAAGATAAGAATTGGAATCAGCAAATGTTCATTGCAGACAGTTTTATCCCTTGGATTTGCACATGGCTGAACACATATGAATATTGGTTGATTACAGGAGAGTGGCACTATGAGGAGGCTTTTCCCAGAGAAAATCAAAAGAAAAAATGGGAGAGAAAGTAATGATCTCATGTAGATGTGCTTTTCCTGTTCATGTGCGACAATATCCGCTTTTTAGGCAAATGGGGTTTTAGGGAGGGGTAGCTTTGAAGATTTCAAGAATAGTCATTCAAAACTATAAGAGCATAAAGAATATTGATATTGCGCTTTCTGATAAGGTCAATGTTTTTATCGGAGAGAACAGCGTGGGGAAAAGCAATATCTTCGCGGCAATTGAATGGATTCTTGGGTCCGTTTATCCATCTTTCAATAATTTTCCCAAAGAAGATTACTATCGGGGAAATGAAGATGCACATGTAGTTGTTGAACTTCATTTCGATGATGGTCATTATCTTCAGATGAGTAATAAATGGTATGATAAATATGGCCATGAAAAGTCTGGATTAAATATCGATGGAAATGGATATGTTACCGACGATATCCGACAGCGTTATGTTTCGGCGTTTATTGGCCCCGATAGAAAAATTTCAGAGAACCCAGCAGCCAGTCGATGGACTGTTCTTGGAAGACTTTTACGCGACATTAACGCTAGATTTTTGACGGAGATGATAACAGATCCGGCGACTGGTGAGGTTATGCCAAAGAGCGAAGCGTTTAAGGCTGAAATGCAAAGGGTCAGAGATGATATTCTTTTTTCTGTGAAGGATGAAAGCGGAAATAATCTTATGGAGACATTTACGACCATCCTAAGGAAGGAAACTGCTCGGCAACTGAATCGTGCACCTTCAGATTTCAATGTTGATCTGAATATGTATGATCCTTGGAACCTATTTAGGACACTACAAATCATGGTTAACGAAGCAGAAACCGGCCTCACTTTCCGTGCATCTGAGCTCGGTATGGGCGTCCAAGCCAGTATCACTATTGCAATTTTGAAGGCGTATTCTCAATTGAAGCTGAAAAATCAAACTCCGATATTTATTGATGAGCCTGAGCTGTATCTTCATCCCCAGGGAAGACGGAATTTCCATAGAATTATCCGTGAGTTAGCAGAAAACGGCACGCAAGTATTCATCACGACGCACTCAACGGAGTTTGTGTCTCTTGATAGGTTTAACGAGATACATGTTGTACGAAAATCGATGGATAACGGAACCTATATCCGAAGCGCGAATCCCACTAATTTTGTCGCTGATCTCAAAATCAGGACAAATATAGATTCTTCAGAAGAAGAATTGATGTTCACATATAAAGACGCTTATGAAAACACCGGAGATTCGCAGCGAGCTAGTGAAGCTATGTTTGCGCGAAAAGTTATCCTGGTTGAGGGTGAAAGTGAATCGTTGATTCTCCCATATTTCTTCGATTTATTGGGATATGATTATACTGCAGAAGGTGTTACTATCGTTCGTTGCGGCGGCAAAAGCGAAATTGACCGCTTCTATCGTTTGTATAGTGAGTTTGGAATTCCTTGTTTTGTCATTTTCGATGGAGATAAGCAAAACATAGGGAAAGATGATGAAAAAGCTACTATCACAAAAAATCACGGGATATTACGGCTGTTTGGGTGCGAAGATGATTTCCCAGATGGTATCGTTCATGAAAGTTATCTGGGATTTGAGTATCGACTTGAAGAAAATCTTTCTATCGGAGATGTTGGCAAGGCAAAAGCTCTAAGATTATACATTCGTACAAAGAAAGAGATCGACAACCCCGAAAAAGTTCCTTCATGGGTATCCCAAGTGATTGAAAAGCTAGAGCTTCTTCCCAACGAGGCAGAATCCGTTTTGAAAAAGAAATAACCAGAATATGAGATTGTTTTTTGAAGGATGAATTGAAATGTTTAATATAGGCGATTTTGTTTTTGATTCACATAACGGAGCCAATGTGCAGATCATGGAGCACATCGAGTTATGGGGATATACTTCCTATAAGGTGTTTAATCCGGCGACCGGAAATGTATACAGAGCGACAGAGGAACAATTACATATGGGTGGTAATGAGACGCAGTTGGACGAAAATTATCTGCGTTATGTCATGTTGCTCTCAAAAATCAAAAACGAAACCGCTTCCGGTATACTTTCTTCTTTGTCTAGCGGAATCATTCCGTTGCCTCATCAGCTGCATGTGTTGAATCGTGCTTTGGAGACAAATAACATTCGCTATATTTTGGCGGATGAAGTTGGATTGGGAAAAACGATTGAAGCAGGCATGATTATCAAAGAATTGAAAGCTCGTGGTTTAGTCAAGCGTATCCTAGTGGTTTGCCCTACTGGGCTGGTTAGTCAGTGGTCTTCGGAAATGCAGGAGAAGTTCCATGAAAAGTTTCAAGTAATACTGCCATCTGATTTTGAAACGATCCGTCGTTTGACAGATAATGACGATGTTTACGGTCAATTCGACCAGATCATTTCACCGATGGATTCAATCAAACCGGTGGAAAAACATGCTGGTTGGCCAGATGAGCGGATTGAGAAGTATAATCAGGAACGGATTGAGGCTATTATCAATAGTGGCTGGGACCTAATTATTATTGATGAAGCACATCGTGTCGCAGGTTCATCCAGCGATGTGGCTCGTTATAAGCTGGGATATCTTCTTTCTCAGGCAAGCCCATATCTTCTTTTGTTGACTGCTACGCCCCATAATGGAAAAACAGAACCGTTTCTGCGTTTGGTGCGGCTGTTGGACGAGCAGGCTTTCCCAAACTATAAATCTATCGTTAAGGAACAAGTTGCGCCGTATCTGATTCGAACAGAAAAACGTGAGGCAATTGATAATAATGGAAATTTGCTTTTCAAAAAGCGATATACCCATTTAGTAGAGTTGCATTGGGACGAACGGCATTCATTGCAGCGACAGCTTTACGAATTGGTCAGTTCGTATGTTTCTAAAACTTATGATAAGGCAAGACGTAATCGGAAGAAAAACATGTGCCTTATTTTCCTCATGATTATTATGCAGCGCATGGTGACAAGTAGTACTGCTGCAGTTCACCAAAGCCTGGAGCGCCGTTTACATATTCTTTTAGAGGAAGAAACACGCGCCAGCTCCATGAGCGAAGCTGATCTTGAAGAACGTGATATTGAAGATGGTGACGCTGACGCTATGGAGGCTATGTCACTTGATCGGAATGCTGAAATTGAGGAACTGAAGCTTATTATTTCTGTAGCAAAACAAGCTGAATTTCAGCATCCCGATGTTAAAGTAGAAGCGTTGTTTGACACTATTGATGCGCTTCAGAGCGAGGATCCGGCACAGAAAGTTATTCTCTTTACCGAGTTTGTGGGAACGCAGATTTATTTGAAAGACTTGCTAGAGTCGAGGGGATATTCTGTCAGTATTCTAAACGGAAGTATGGATATGGAAGAGCGAAATGAGGCGCTAAACGACTTTAAGACACATACAAGCATTTTTATATCAACAGATGCAGGCGGTGAAGGTCTTAACTTGCAGTTTACGAATGTTATTATAAATTATGATCTGCCATGGAACCCCATGAAAATTGAACAGCGTTGTGGCCGTGCTGATCGTATTGGCCAGCAGCGAGATGTTCATATTTACAATTTCATTATTAAGGATACGGTGGAAAGCCGAGTTCGCGATGTATTGGAAGAAAAGCTGTCTGTCATTATGAAAGAATTGGGCGTTGATAAATATTCTGATGTATTGGACAGCGAAGTGGCTGAGTGCGATTTTACTGATGCATATATGAATTCTATTGGTCATTCCTCGCGTATTGAGCAAAATATTATTTCCGTTGAAAAGGAGATGCGCCAACAGGCAGCTAATGCTATCAAGTATAAGGATATTCTCCATGAAGAGAAAGATTTGACCGAGCTGGTTGGGAAAGAATCTAATTTCGATATTGATGCTGCTTTAAGGCAAATGCTTGCGTATTATGAATCTTGGAAAGGTCGGGATCTTACCTTGATCGATAGAATCAGCATTAGCGATGAGATGATTACCAGCCACTTGAGTGGAAACATTTTGCAAGATCACACATCACAAATTCTATCGGTTGGGATTCGGAATTTTCCAAATGAAGCGGGTTATTTTATGCTCTGGGAGCTTTCTATTTCTGAGGACGTCCAAGGAAAGCGGATTCTTCCTATTTTTGTGAATGATTCCTTTTTACTTCGTCCTATGGCTGGAAGCAGAATAATGGATGTTTTTTTGGATGAAAATAGTCAGCTTGTATGTAACATGGTTCCCAATATTCCTGAATCAGATTATCAGCGACTCCAGGAAATTAGTATGGACTTTGCTTACAATACATTCGTTGAACTAAAAGATCGTCAGGAAAAGCGAAGTAAAGAACAGTATGATAAATACAAATATGCATTGTCTTTGCGTCGTGATGCGGCGGAACATATAGGTATCGATAATATCCGTCGGTCAAGAATAGCGAAACTTAATCAAGAGGAAGAAGAAATTGAATCAGAATATAAAAAAAGTGGAACTATTCTTCCGGATTTCCGCCTAATGATGTTGATAAGATTGGAGGCGTAATAATGTTTGGGGAATATGTGTACGATCATTCGCCTGCCAGGTATTCTGATTTCATATTAATCAATGATTCAGAAGGCTTGAATTGCCGTACCGGTTATGTTAGTGCTTTTGCAGTGCATGGATTTGAAATTGTTGAATATAAGGATGATCTTAGTTTTCGTATTGAATATGAAGAGAAAGTGAAATATGGCAAATGCAAAATTGCAGTGGTGCATGAGAACAGAGCATATATTCCCTACGATATACTTGAACGGTTTTCCGCATATACGGTATCATTGCACATGCTTTTTCCTAAATTGAATCCAGATGTGCTGCAGAAAAAGTCCATAATGGATTTGGACTTGCTAACGATGGTCATTTCCGATAATTATGAAAACTTATTGCGGCGTGAGCAAACTGAACAGTATTTCGATTCGGTTGTCTATAGTAAGAGCAATTTGTCTACCTATTTCTCCGAAAGGTTGAAGACGATTCTTTTGAGGTTGAATGACGCTCTTACATATAGAGAATGGTATCATATTGCTGAGGAAAAAGCTTTGATTGACCGATATTCTGTCCAGTATGGGCTTAATATTGATACTCAACGAATCAATGAGCTATTTCAAGATTACATTATGAAGTCATTTGGCACATTATCTACAAAAATCGATAGAGCTACTCCGGTATTGGTAAGTCATACGATGGACTATATACATGAAAATAGTGATAAATTCGTTATTGTTGTGATGGATGGAATGTCGGAGTTTGATTGGAATATTATATCCGAATCTTTCTATGGGATAGAATATGAGCAGTCTGCGATGTTCGCAATGATTCCTAGTACGACATCCATATCTCGGCAATGCTTGCTTTCAGGTAAATTTCCAAGCCAACTGTGGGAGCCTTGGATTCAAAGTAAAGAAAAAGCTGAATTTATAGCATGTGCCAAGAAAATGGGATACACAGATGGCCAGATTGGATATGTTCGTGGATATTGCGCGGAGTTTGACTATTTTGTTCGATGTGGAGTTATCATAATCAATGATGTAGACGATATGGTTCATGCACAACCACAAGGAAGGCTTGGCATGTACAATGATATATCTGTACTGACTAATGAAGGGAAGCTAAGACAGCTGACAGAGCGATTATTGTCAGATGGTTTTGATGTATATATTACAGCAGATCATGGTAATACACAGTGTACAGGTGTCGGAAAGTACGTTGGAGCTGGTGTTGACATAGAAACGAAAAGTCATCGAATGCTGGTTCTAAAGGATTTTGCAGATAAAGAAAAACTACAAGACAGATTTGGGTTAGTTGATTATCCGAAATACTATTTACCGAAAGAATATGAGTATTTGATCTGTGATGCAGGGATGTCTCTTGATGTTTTTGGTGAGCAGGTAATGACCCATGGTGGAATGACAATCGACGAGGTTGTTGTCCCATTTATAAAGATAAAGGCGGAGAAAAAACATGGCTAAGATGGTAGGTTTATCAAGGAAATTAAAGATGCAGTGGCTGAACAAAACAGCCGAGTTGGTGATAGAAGGGCTCTCGGAAGCAGAGATACATGATCAGCTGAATGAATATCTTAGTTTTGAAATATCGAGCCCAACAGTTTTGAGGAAAACTCGAGAAATATTAATGTGTATTTGGGTCTACGAAAATGAGATCAATAGCAGATTAAAATGTGAAGCGCTCAGCATCATAAAAGACTTGCCTGAGTATGCACTGGAAGTTCATTGGTGCATGATGATGGCAGCCTACCCTGTTTTCAATGATATGTGTAAACTAATTGGGAAAATGTCAGAATTTCAAGATGAAATTGCGTTAAGCCAGATTAAGCAAAAACTTTATGACGAATGGGGCGAGCGAACAACACTTTTTCATTCTGTCGATAAGTTGATTTCGACATTAAAAGAGCTGGATGTCATCCATTGTGATAAGCCAGGTAGATACCAGATTGCAAAGCACACAGTTTACAACAAAAGAGTATCTGTGTTCATGGTATATACGATGATGCTTGTTGACAACAGTGGATATTATTCCTTTGCAGAACTGAATAATTCCACGTATTTTTACCCATTTCAATATGTGGTAGAGAAAGAATACCTGCTTGAAGATAACCGGTTTACGATGAACAACTTTGGTGGAGAGTTATCAATCTCTCTAAATACATGAGACAGCAATGAACAGGCGAGAAGTATTCGACTGGTGCAGGCAGCGTTACTGGACGAAACCGGATTATCCGTGGAAGGATTGGAACGCTGTTCTGCGCCATGCAGAAAACAATAAGTGGTATGGTGTCATCATCGAAGTTGATCGCTCAAAGCTTGGTATGGACGGAAACGGTGTGGTTGACGTGCTGAATGTGAAATGTGATCCAACCATCATTGGTATGCTCCGAATGCAGGCGGGATTCTATCCGGCATACCATATGAACAAGGAAAAATGGGTTTCGATACTGCTGTGTGGGCCTGTGGCTGATGATGAGATAAAAGAACTGATTGAGTTCAGCTATCAGCTGACAAGCTCTCGGAGAAAAGCCCCGAAGCGTACCGGAAAACAGCAGGCATCTTTATAGCAGGCTCGCGAAAAATACTTGCACCGTTATGAGACGAAAGTTCTCGGCTCAACAAAACATACTCGGAGGATCACACTATGGGAAAAATTACGAGAATAGATGACATGGAAACCCATCCGGAAGGACATGGAGTCATCCCTCATCAGGCAGATATTATCGAAGTCACGAATGATATTCTGATGGACGCCCGTTCGGAGCTTGCGGAGAAGGTTACATTCAGTATGCCCATCGCACAGCTTGCTACATTGGGGGCTGGTGTATCTTCGCTGATCCCGGCGCTGCATACCGTGACGCAGACGACAACGGTGAATGCACAGGGGCTATATCGTCTCGCAAACGCCGGGGTTGGAGATGCACTGAAGGTTGCACGGAACGGAAACTTCTGGGGTGCGTTCAAATGCGCCGACGGTACATCCAAATTCGCGCAGCTCCAGTCTGCGGGACCGTTAACTGCAACAAGCACAGCCACGGTGCCGATTGACCCTGCCACAATGCTGATGGCGATTGCGCTGTTCTCCATTGAACAGAAACTTGACAGCATTGCAGAAATGCAGAAGCAGATTCTCACATTTCTTGAGGTTGAGAAAGAATCAGAGATTGAAGCTGATGTCGAGACGCTGGTCAGCATGATCAGTAAATACAAATATAACTGGGACAATGAGCATTATCTTCAGAGCAATCACAAGATGGTTCTGGATTTGCAGAGAACTGCTCGGAAAAATATGCTGTCCTATCAAAAACAGGTCACGGAAGTGTTGAATTCCAGACAGCTGGTTGTGGCACAAATGAAGGTGAAATCTACGCTGAAAGACCTGTTGAAGAAATTCAAGTATTACCGGCTCTCACTGTACACATTCTCGCTGGCCTCCCTGCTGGAAATCATGTTGAGTGGCAACTTCAAGGAAGAGTATATCACCGGGATTAAAGAGGAAATAGAATCACTCTCCATGACATACCGAGATTTATATGGCAAGTGCTCTGAATACTTGGAAAGGCTGGGCAACTCTGCACTCGAGGCAAATCTATTGAAGGGAATCGGAAGCGCCAGCAATGCCGTGGGCAGATTAATTGGCAGTATTCCGAAAATCAAGGACGGACAGGTCGATGAATTCCTGCAGGACAGCGGCGAACGGCTGAAAAACAATGCTGTCGGCATGGAACGGAACGTTGTGAAGGCTTTTGCGGAAATTAGCAATCCCGGAACTGGCGTATTTACAGAGAAAATGCGGGATATGATTCTGATTTACAATCACACTGCTGAAATCTGTTTCGATGACAAGCAGATTTATCTGGTGGCAAGATAAGAATTGATTGCTGGGAGGTTGAGCTGATGGCAACAAAAATTGCAGTTCTTTCAGACACGCATGGCCTACTTCGTCCGGAAGTGCTTGACAGCATTGTCGGCTGTGATGCTATCATCCACGGTGGCGACATCAATAAGCCTGAAATCATAGATCGCCTGAATGAAATTGCACCGGTCTACGTCGTTCGCGGCAATAACGATAAAGAATGGGCAGAGAATATACCGGAAAGCCTGACTTTTCAGATTGAGAAATGCAGGTTCTTTGTGGTACATAACAAGAAATTTGTGCCCAAAGATCTGCACGATACGGATGTGGTTATCTACGGTCATTCTCACAAATACGCTGAGCAAATGATGGATGGCATCCTCTGGCTGAATCCGGGAAGCTGTGGGAAACGCCGGTTCGATCAGGAGATCACCTTCGCTATGATGACCGTTGATGGCAGCAAAATAGAGATCGAGAAAATCACAATTCCACACACCTAAAACATTCCAAGAACTTCCCCTGCACAGTCACTGCTATGGTGGCTGTGCTATTTTTTTGCCCGCGTACCTGCGGCCTGATACGAAACGCACATTCCATGCGACTTAAAAATGTCCCCTGCCGATCGCCTCCAGTCATTGCAGAAGTTATCAATACTGTATGCAAATTGACTTGGAGGATGATAAAATGCGTAATTTTGAAATAAATAGTGTACAACTAAAGTCGTATGTTTTTAATTGTGAGCATACGCTCATGTGCAGGTGCAGAAAAACGCTCTTATCCGCGGTAAAATATATATACAGGATAAGTAGAAAGGCAGGTGCGTGAACATGGACAAGGAAATGAGCCTCAAGAATCAGGACAGACTCATTCAGCTGGGCATAACCATTTCTACGTTCAGAAAGTATCGCGGCCTGTCCCAAGAGCAGCTGGCAGAACGTGCGTCAGTCAGTCGTTCTCTTATCAGTTCAATCGAGGCTGCGGGAATAGCCAAGTCCTTTTCGCTTGAGGTGTTCTATAACATCGCCGATGCGTTGGAAATAGACCCTGCTACTTTGCTGAGTGCACCGGCCCAGTTCGATAATCTGTTGAAACAGAACACCTGACCACATCCTTGGGATAGCTGATATAGAATCATTGCAGCACAGACTGCCAGTACCATACTGGTGGACTGTGTTGTTTTTTGTATGTGCACGTTTTAAGCGCTGAAAGGAGTGAAACAAAATGGCAGGCTTCTTCAAGCAACTCGACAGGCATCGACGTCGCCTTCCGAAGGAATTGGAACAATATGATGATGAATACTTAAGATACTGCGTTGAAAAGAATCTTGTTGAGACGGTTCTTGAAAGTACACTGCATGAAACCGATGATCCGAAAGAGATTAGCGATCTCACGCTGAAAACAGTCTGTGATTTTTACGGCGGTGATTGGTCAGGCGTTATGGATATCGATATGGATACTTGCCTGTGGAGACCGGTATGCTGGTTCCGGTCAGGAGGTGTAAATGATACGACCCTTGAAAGACTGAGTGGACTTGAAGATGCCGAGGTTATGCCTCGGTGGCTTGAATCCATGAAAAGCGCCTCCCTCATTGTGCTGACAGATACGAGTGAAATCAGAGAATCCTGTCCGGTCGAATACGCATTGTATGAGCGGCTGGACGCAAGGTCAATCATAGCTTCTCCTTTCTCTCCGTCACCGACCGGTTTTCTTGTCATACGCAATCCATCAAGATATCTCAACCACCCAGAAGCGCTGTTCATCTTTGCCTACGTTCTTCATCGTGCGCTTGCTCAGCAAAATACCATGGAACGCGAGGAAATCATTGAGGCTATGAACCCGATGGAACAGTCTTATGATGTATATATCAGTTTCTTCCGCGACCTGGAAATCCGCACGGCAGGCGGTACACTGACTGAGCAGATTATCAATGCGCCGAAAACCATCCAGCTTGTTGCCTATCTGTTGCTAAAGCCGGAACGCGCCCACTCACCGAGAGAAATCTTTGAGCATCTAAATCCCGGAGAGGACTTTGACGGTAATACGAATGCGATACGCGGCAGCATTTACCGGTTTTCCAATATGTACGCGAAACGAACCGGACAGTCTGCAAGACTGATCGTCCGTGAAGGAAGCGGATACAGGCGAAATCCGGAGCTGAAGATAACTACCGACATGGAACAGTTTGACAAACACATGAAGGCTGCCGAGCTGACATCGAACAGCCTGGAACGAATTGATGAACTTCGCAAGGCCGTTGACTTATACAAAGGGCCGGTGTTCATGTGCGGCAGAGATCAGCTCTGGCTGAATGATATTGTCAGTCAATATGAAGTCCGCTATATCAAAGCCGCGGATGCCCTGATGCGTGAACTTGCAAAGCAACAGGATTATGCAAGCGTCATGCAGTATGCAGCCAGGGCACATGAACTGTTCCCCGGCAATGGCCTGATCTGCTATTGGCTCATCATGGCGACATACAATCTGTCTGGAGCTGATATGGCAAAGAAGGAATATCTGCGTCTCAAAGAGGATATGACACAAGAGGAAATCGACGTTGTAACCCTGCACCTGAATAAGAACAGTATGATTCGTTATGAGGAGCTGTTCGGTGTGTAACACATTCAGCGCACAGAGGAAACACCCGATTTTTCCCAAAACACAAAGAACACACAATCCGGAGCTAAAATAGAATAGAATAAACAGCCGTGACACTACATCTGCACAGCTGAGGAACCCCCGTAGGTTAGCCTTTTAGCGCAAAAGCTAAATGACGACTTACGGGGGTTTTTCTATGTCTCCGGCAAAATTTCATAATAGAGAGGCTTTTGTTTCAGCGAGCAAAAACCTCTCTATTTTTTATGCCCAAAAGCGCAGATGGCGCTGCCGTTCTCCTCCTCCGGTTTCTGAATTCCAAACAAAATTCAGAAATTCGGAGGATAAGACAATGGCATACAACAAAGCCAGTGAAGAAAGAAAATGGCGGCTCTGGAAAGAAGCCGAGGAAAAACAGCTGCGGGAACTTGGTGTCAGCGAGGAAAAGATTGCGCAGCTCCGTGCCTACGATTGGGAAATGTTTAATTCGGACCGGAGGTATTACGAACATCATGCGGAAGGCGGCGATTATCTTGAACTGCTTGCGGCGGCCGAGGAAGAACCGGATGCGAAAACCGTTTCGGATTTTCTGAGCGGCATCGACAGTCCCGTACTGTTCCGACTGCTTTCGGAAACCGACCCGATCACCATTCTGATTGCGTTGAGAAGATCACAGGGAAAATCTTTTGCTGAGATTTCGCTGGAGATTGGATTATCCGAAAATACAGCACATCGGCGTTGGACACGTCTCAAAGAAAAAATCAAAAAATCTCTTTGAGCCTGTCCGAAAACAGCTCTTCCCACCGGCTATAGGGTGAGAGGAGCAAATGAGTCTGTTTGATAAAAGCGATTCGCGCTCTGCTTGCTGAACCTTGAAAATTTCATACACATTCATCAGGTACGTTCCTGTGCGGGAGAGATTCTCCAGCTGCATGATGGTGCGCCATGACACGCCTGCCCAACCCGGGTGATTACGGAAAGCAAGGCGGTGAGCGATTCCGAACCAATCTGAAATATCCGGCTGCAACGGATACAGCCATGAAACGCACAAGGGATAATGATACTTCCGTAATTCGCGGCCCGGTCACAATGAAGACGGGGAGGTTAGATTCCTATGAGGCAGCTTCGCAGACTGCCGCCTGATGAGTTCCCCGCCTCCGGGGGTCGTGGACGAATGGGAGGCAGTATATAAAACAGAGTTTTTAGGAGGTGAAGCCATTGCACAAGAATTGGGAGTACCGGCGCGGAGATGTTTATCTTGCAGACCTCGATCCGGTCGTGGGCGCAGAGATCGGCGGTGTCCGCCCGGTGCTGATTCTACAGAACAACACGGGTAATTTCTTCAGTCCTACGCTGATTGTAGCACCGCTCACCTCCAACATTGATAAAAAGCCGAATCAGCCCACACATTTTCTGTTGGAACATGTACACGGCCTTAGCCAGCCGTCCGTAGTGATTCTGGAGCAGCTGAAAACACTGGACAAACGCCGAATCATCAAATACCTGGGACGGGTGGACAGCAGTGTTCTGTACAGCCCGGAATTCTGTAAGTGCCTTGCGGTGAGCCTGGCACTTTATTTGTAATATGCAGGCACTCATTTCGAGTGCGGAAAGGAGCAGACCATGACATTGGATGAAATGAAAAAAGTGGATATCCGCACGGTTGACCCGGCAACGCTTCATGATCGCCGGGATGTACGCA
This sequence comes from Lachnospiraceae bacterium, assembly GCA_021770755.1. GTDB lineage: Bacteria > Bacillota > Clostridia > Lachnospirales > Lachnospiraceae > COE1. Next base: position 5,935 of record JAETQI010000028.1, on the reverse strand, counting down.
TCGACAGCCGTCAGCCGAAGGGAAAACGAATCGCCTCTTATCTGAAGCAGATCGGAAATCCTTACTGCTATATTGATGACGGCGTTGTCGTAAAGATCGGATTCATGAATACCCATGAGACGATTGACGACCGGCTTGAAAGTTACGCCCGCAGTCAGATCAGGAAGGACTGAAACAAAAATCGACATCATCGACTGAACCGGATGATTTCAATACAATTATATTGGAGGTGATGAAAATGCCAGACAGAATCTGGAATGCAGCAGAATATACCCGCCTTTCCCGCGATGACGGCGACAAGGCGGAGAGCAATTCCATTACGAGCCAGAAGGAAATCATCCGGGACTATGTGCGCCAACATCCGGAATTCGTAATCGTAAAAGAGTATGCCGATGACGGATATTCCGGCGTCAACTTTGAGCGCCCGGGCTTTAAGCAGATGATGGAGGATATCAAGGCAAAGAAAATCGATTGTGTCATCTGCAAAGACCTCAGCCGATTCGCAAGAAACTACATCGATGCCGGGCGGTATTTGGAAAAGATTTTTCCATTCATGGGCGTGCGCTTCATTGCCATCAATGACAGCTATGATTCCTGCGGTGAAAAGGCGCAGTCTGATGCGCTGATCGTGCCCTTCAAAAATCTGATTAACGATGCTTACTGCCGCGACATATCCGTCAAGATTCGCTCTCAGCTGGACATCAAGCGAAAGATGGGCGACTTCATCGGAGCCTTTGCTCCCTATGGCTATCGGAAGGATGAAACAAACAGGAACAAGCTGGTGGTAGATGAGGAGGCGGCTCGCACAGTGGAGCTGATCTTTAGTCTCCGCATACAGGGGCTATGCAATTCAGCCATTGCCGACCGGCTCAACAGCATGGGTATTCTGAGCCCTATGGAATACAAGCAGGCGCAGGGGCTCAACTACTCCTGCGGATTCCGCAGCAATGAACAGGCACAATGGAGCCCTATGCTGGTGAAGCGAATCCTATCCAATGAAATCTATATTGGAACGCTGATCCAGCACAAATCCGGCACCCCGAACCATAAAATCAAGAAGCGCGTGGAGTATGACCGGGATGAATGGATTGTCATCGAAGAAAGCCATGAGCCGATCATATGCCGTTCGGATTTTGAGACAGTTCAGAATCTGATGCTGCGGGATGTCCGTACAGCGCCAAAGCAGGAAAAGGTCCATCTGTTTTCAGGTTTTGTGTTCTGCGGCGACTGCAAGCGCACGATGGTGCGGAAAACAGTGCCCAGCGGCGGCAGGAAGTATCATTACCTGGTATGCTCCACCAACAAGGCTGGCAAAGGTTGTTCTCCGCATACATTCAGCGAGGACAAGCTGAAGGCTATCGTGTTCCGGGTGGTAAACGATCACATTGAACTGATCGCCCAGGTGGAGCAGGTGCTGGATTACATTGCTTCACTGCCGGAGCAGGAGCGGCGCATTATCAACTATGATGCCCAGCTGACGGCACTGGAAAATGAAATCAAGCGATATCAGGATTTGAAAATCAACCTGTATTCGGATATGGCGGACGGTGTGATCAGCCGGGAGGAGTACAGAGAATTCCATGCAGGCTATGACCGCAGGATTGCGGACAGGCAGCGGCAGCTGGGAAAGCTGAAGGACGAACGCAGTCAGGCTTTGGAAAACAGCTCCGGGAATATTGAGTGGATCGAGCAATTCAAAAAGTACCGGCATTTGACGGAACTGGACAGAGAGTGCATCGTTCATCTGATTGAAAAAATCCTGATCTATGACGGCAAGCGCATCGAGGTGTGCTTCCGCTATAAAGATGAACTGGAAAACGCACTGCAGTATATAGAACGGTTCGAGGATGTCCTTCCAGCTGAGGATGGCGTGACAATGCCGGAGAGGAGGAACGCATAATGGCAAGAAAGAAAAGACAGTATTTACAGCAGGAGCAGACGCATGAACCGGTCAGCGCCATGCTGCCTGCAGTATGGGAGACGGCTATCTACGCCCGACTCTCGGTTGAAAATAGCAAAAAGAATGATGATGGCGATTCCATCGAAGGTCAGATTGAGATCTGCCGGGATTATGTATCGGAGCATCCGTATCTTCATCTGGCAGATGCCTATGTAGATAACGGCTGGACCGGAACAAACACTGACCGTCCTGAGTTCCAGAGACTCCTGAAAGACATTCGGGATGGCAGAATCAAAGCGCTGGTCATCAAGGATTTCAGCCGGTTTTCTCGTGACTATATTGAGGCAGGAAATCTGCTGGAGAACATCTTTCCTGCCATGGGCGTCCGATTTATCTCTGTGGTTGACCGCTATGACAGCTTTGAAACGGACGGCTCTGCCAGCAGTCTGCTGATTCCTCTGAAAAACCTGATCAATAGCTTCTATTCCAGAGACCAGTCCAAGAAAGTATCTCTGGCCGTTCATGCAAAGCAACTGGCAGGAGAACACATTCCCAGCATGATTCCCTACGGATACCGGAAATCGACCACACAGGAGTACCGGTTTGAACCTGATCCGGAGACTGCGCCGATTGTCAAAAGAATCTACGCACAGTTTCTTGGAGGCATTGGAGCACGTCCCATTGTGCGCCAGCTGAATGAAGAAGGAATTCCTTCTCCCGGCAGGCTCCGTTACCTGCGTGGACAGACCAAAAGAGAATGTTATTCCGACTGCCTCTGGACACAGCAGGTCATCAAGCAGATATTGATGAATCCGACCTATATGGGCGATCTTGTCTTTGGGCGGATGCCGACAGCACTCTACCTGGGCAAGCCGGATTACCATTATGAGCCGGATGAAAGCAAATGGCGTATCCTGCCGGATATGCACGAGGCATTGGTCAGCAGGAGCGACTTCTATCAGGTCAGAGAAAAACTGGAGACAGGCCGACGCGAGAATGAGGCCAGGCTGGAAGCCAGCCGGGAGTACCGTGAAAAGCATCCGCAGATCTTCAAGAGCGGAATCGTCCGATGCGGGTGCTGCGGCACCAATCTCGGATACAGCCGCCATGGTGAGAAAAAGGAAGGCCGGTACAGCTGCAGGAATAAGCAGTACGGACGATGCGATACTCCGGTCAGCATTTCAGAGAAAAAGCTCGCGCCGATTGTCTGGAATGCAGTTCAAATACAGTTTGCTCTGTTTGCAGATTTTGAGCAAGTTGCCGGGCGGCTGAAAGACAGCGGCATTCAGACACAAAGGCAGACCGATCTCCAGCAGGAAATGCTGGAAGTCAGCGAAAAACTGTCCGGTTATCAGAAAAAGCGGGAGCAGCTCTACAATGACTATGTGGACGGTATCCTCTCTGCCGGAGATTATATCGAGCTGAAGAGCCGGTTTGATGCAGAGTATCAGGAGCAGAGCGCCAGACTTAATCAGCTGTCAATAGAACTGGCAAAGCTGAACCGGATACTTTCTTCCGAAAACAAATGGCTCGCGAATATTCGGAATATCCGCAAAGCACGGAAGCTGACGCCGGAAGTTGCACAGGCTATGATTGACCACATCAATGTATATAAAACAGGTTATGCCCAGCACAGGTTGGAGATCATCTTCCGTTTTCAAGAAGAACGGGATGTGCTGGAAGCTGTTTATCACGAACTGGAAGGAGGTGAACCCCAGTGAAGAAATTGTATCTGTATATTCGCTTGTCCGATGCAGACGATGACCTGAAATTCAAAACCGAGAGCGAGAGCATCGCCAATCAGCGCACACTTCTGTATCGGTATATTCATGCCCGTCGTGAGTTTGACGGCTATGAAACGGTTGAATTCATCGATGACGGTTATTCAGGCACAAACGGACATCGCCCATCCTTTGAGCGAATGATCGAAAGCTTGAAAAACGGTGAGGCCAATGTGGTCATCTGTAAGGACTTCAGCCGCTTTTTCCGCGACTATGTGGAAATAGGCGATTATCTGGAGCGTATTTTTCCGTTTCTTGGTGTGCGCTTCATTGCAGTCAACGACGGTTATGACAGTGATGATTACAAGGGCTCCACGGCCGGCATGGAGGTGGTCATGAAGTACATTGTCTATTCCTATTACAGCCGCGACCTGTCCCAGAAAATCAAAACTGTCATGAGCACAAGAAAGAGCAAAGGCGAATTTGTGGCCTCACAAGCTCCTTATGGATACATGAAAGACCCGAAGGTGAAGCGGAAAATCATTCCCAATCCGGATACTTCGCCTGTGGTGCGGAAGATTTTTGACCTGGCGTTGGAAGGAAAAACGCCTGCGGAGATTGCAGTTATCCTGAATGATTATCATCTGGAAACACCGTCAGCCTATTTTATGCGGATGAATCCCGGCAGCCGAAAGTTCCGTACCTCTTCACAGGAAGCCTGTTGGAGCGCCATCAATGTGCGGGAGATTCTGAAACGCCGGGAATACACAGGTGTGATGATTATGAACCAGCGCCGCTGGAAGGGGTTGGACAATCCTCGGACGGTATGGACGGATGAATCCGAATGGCAAATCATCCCGGATTGTCATGAGGCCATTGTAAGCGAAAGCGAATATGAAGAAGCACAGAAGGTGTTCCGTAAAATCCGCAAGGGCTATGAGCGAAGTCCTAATCAGTATCTGCTGCGCAGCCTGGTTCATTGCGGCGTCTGCGGGCGCATCATGCAGCGGCAGAAAAATTCCCGAGTGATTTACTACGCCTGTTTCAAATCTGTCTCCAACAGAGAAACTGCCTGCCCGGTGGGTGAACGGTTCATTGAGGCCGACCTGGAGCGTATTGTGAAGAATGATCTGCTTGAAAAACTCCATCTGCTGGTGGATGCAGATGATCGTCTGCATGAAGCGGCAACTTCCACAGAGGGCACTGAGGAGAACCTCAGATTTCGGTTGGAACAGATTGAAAAACGCCTTAAGCAGATATCTGTCGGTAGAATCAGTGCCTATGAACGATACGCCGAAGGCAGACTTCAGAGGGATATATACCTCATCGAACGCGATAAGATGAACACAGAGAGCGACAGCCTCAGTACAGAAAAAGAACGGCTGGAAAAGGAGCTTTTATCCCTTTCACAGAGCAGGAACCGTGAATTGACGGAGACCTGCGATATGGCTCGCCGGACGCTAACTGCGGACGAGCTGACCAACGAAATGCTCCTGTTCTTTATTGATCGCGTAAATGTATTCAGCGGCATGAGGGTGGAGATCATCTATCGTTTCTCCGATGAGATTGCCAAGTTGATTGAACGGGAGAATACATCAGAAAATCCTCCGTATTCTGCAAAGTGGTCTGGCGATTTGAGTTTCATGGAAGATCCCCGATTCAACGAATACGGCAAGCTTGCCCCGAAGAGCAAGGCTGATTTTGCTTTTGTGCAGCACATGGTACATCACATGGACGAGGACGGACGAGCTGTTGTGCTGCTGCCTCATGGCGTTCTGTTCCGTGGTGCTGCGGAAGAAGTGATCCGTAAACACCTTATCCAGAAGTTGAATGTGCTGGATGCCGTGATCGGTCTCCCTGCCAATCTCTTCTTCGGCACAGGTATTCCGGTGTGTGTCCTTGTTCTCAAGAGAGAGCGCAACTGCAATTCCGACAACATTCTGTTCATTGATGCTTCCAATGATTTTGAAGCTGGCAAGAACCAAAATATTCTCCGTGAGTGCGATATTGATAAGATTGTCGAGACCTATGAGCGTCGTGAGGATGTAGACAAGTATGCTCATGTTGCTACCATGCATGAGATCGAAGAGAACGGTTTCAACCTCAATATTCCCCGATATGTTGATACCTTTGAGCCGGAAGAAGAAATTGATCTGAACGAAGTAGCTGCGGAGATCCGCAAGCTGCAAAGTGAAATCAAGGACATTGATGCAGAACTGAAACCGTTTTTTGACGAACTGGGACTTGATTTCCCGTTTGAAGTGGAGGGCAAATAATTATGGCAAATGTATCCTCAAGTAACGGTCTCGAAAAG
>JAETQI010000027.1 GCA_021770755.1 Lachnospiraceae bacterium | reverse complement strand
CATCCACTCCATTTGAACAGCTTTCATCCAATCAATTTCTCCCTCTCCCTAATGCAATTACAATTTTGCAACTAATGTTTTTTCATTTTTGGAGTGAGTTTCCGAGACCACTCTATGCAAATACAGATAAAAATATTATATTTTGACTTGATTCTTCCATTAGATTCAACTTTTCGTAAAATTTGTCGTCTGACATAAGATCTGTCATAAATTTCCGTCTATTGCAGACGAGATTTTTTCTGTTCAGTTTATACAGATCTATCATATACTCTGCCTTGGCTATATCATCATTGCTAAGAGTATTGTTAGCAACGATTGTTCCATCTATTTTATAACAAAAATATTTTTCGATATCAGTTATTTTTGTGGGATCAAGATATTTTCTTGGATAATGTGAGCGAGTGCCTCTTTTGGTATTACATGTACTGCATGCGCATAGCATATTACTCCATTGAAATATCTTTTGTGGAAAATCTCTTTTGGTTTTAATATGTTCCACTGTCATTGCATCGTCAAAATCTTGTATAAATTGCGTACAAAAAGAGCACCTTTCATGATTCATTTTTCTAAAATGATGTTTGGTTTCCGCTGTATTGTAGCAATATTTTTTTCTATGTTCCTTATAAAAATCATATGCTTCGCGCACACTCATATTTGCTATTGCTGACTTGAAATCTCTATTCGTTTTTGATAAAGCTTTTGGGGAATATGTTCTTTTAATTTTTATCATTCGGATCTCCACTATTTTGGGCTTTTGTAATAATCGCATTGTATTTTATACATAAATTGGGATACTCTGTTCTCAACCTTTTAATAACGACATTGATTTCCTTTCTGTCAATATCACTGCCAGATCCTGTCAAGGCAAGATCTCCCAAATAATTGATTGCCTCCCGAAACTGTTCAGGTAATTCGTCGACTTCAAAAAATTGCTCATAGATGGTATTCAAATCTTCATAGTAAACATCGCACTCTATTTCTTCTAATTTTCCTTTCACAATTTCATATATTTGACAATCCTGATACCTTGTCAATAGAAGTGGTGAGTGTGTCGTCAAAATGAAGCTGGAAGCAGAAAAATTTTCTTTTAAACTACTAATTAATTTGGACTGAACATTCACATGAAGGAACATTTCTACCTCATCGATCATGACAATGACTTGTTTCTGGGATAACAATCTCGTAAACATTTTTGGGGTCAGGGAAGAAATGTCGATATCCCAAGTCATTGCCCAGATGATATTTAGGTAAATATTGATAATATTCTCAATCCCATCGCTGTATCTGCCGTTTGCGTCTTTTAAATTGATTCCGAAAATTTTGCGAATTGTCTGAAAGATAAAGGCATGTATTGCGTTGCATGCCATTAGCTGGTCACGGAGTCGTTTCAAATGAAGACTATAATCTCTGTAACTGTCTTTTTGATAATGAATAAATTCCTCATAATCTTTTAATTGATATTCTTCCGTGTTATTCTCGCTAACAATAACACGATTGGTAGGAATATATATAGCTATTTCCCCTGGCTTACCCCGAATAAATCTTTCCATTAGCATATTGTGAAATACATCGTCTAATACTTTAAGAATAGTGGTTTTCCCACTATTATTATATCCATATATGATAGAAACGTCTTTAACAATATCAAATTGTTGTTTTTTAATCATTCCTACTCGCGGAATATGAATTCGCATCTCTGTGTGCTCCTTTTTACCTTTTATTATTTCGAAACTGTACTTTTCTACATGCCCTCTCATAAAATTTCAACCGATTGCTTATTATTGATTTTAACTCTTTTCTGAAATTTCCTCAACTGTTTTCTATGCCAATTAACTTAAAGTCTAACAGACCGTTACTTTTCACGGGTAGGGGAATTTAAGGTACAGAAACAAAGGGGGGCTTAAAGCCCCCTTATTCTACTACGTTGGAACGGGTTCATCAGAAAGTATTTCTGTTGCAGACGGTGGCTTTAGCCTTTGGAAAATCGCTTTTATTTCTTCATACAACCCCCTCCCGCTCAGGCAGTCGAAGTAATCAGTAAGATGGTCAAAACTTCTAAGCGATACGGACTGGTTTGTTTTCCCTTTTATGATCCGGGCATGACGCTCTGCCAGATTGTTGTCCGCTGCAACAAATGGATTTTCCAGGAACAGGAGGTGGTAATGTTTGTACTCCGCCATCCTCAGGTAAAGATTATATCCCGTCGTATAATACCCACCCGGGGGAGTCTCCCTGCATTTTTTTCTCCCTTTTCCACGATCTTGTCATATCTCTCTGAATATGCAGCCCTCTCTTCCAGCGTCAGAACCCCGTCTTTGGAACATTTTACTGCATGGATTATCTCCTGTATCAGTCCGTGCATTTCCCTGTTCCATGTCTTGGCAGGTTCATTTTCCATGCTTTCTTTTAAATAGCGCAGGATGTGTACCATACATTCCTGGTGGTCTGAATCATAACTGTAATACGTTTTATCATGGTCGTGGATCAGGATTCCCCCATAAGATTCTACCAGTGTCCCCTTCACTCCGTCATGTCCCTTGCTTTCCCTTGCAAAATACATGGCGGCGTTGGTTCAAAGAAAGGAATGGAATATATAATCTTGAACTGATCAGGAGATTTGTATTGTTTATCATAAAGCTGATGAAAGCCTATTACTATAGAAGCATGAAGCGTATCCGAAGTAAAATAGGCAGAAACCTGGAATCAGAGCTTCCCGTAATCCTCTTTGTCTTAAAAGTATTATATGATAACGACTTGCTGAATGCAATTGACGAACTTTCCAAAATAATAGTGCTGAAATAGGCACTTTTTCATTCATGCGTTTATTATGAAAAAGTATTGTATCAGCTTGCAGATTAAAAGGAATAATGTTAGAATGATAGAAATCGGATGTATGCCTTGCAGATGGACAAATATGTCAGGATATTGCGGAGAACAATGTCAGATAAATTCAAAAAGGGGACTCTTTAATGCTTCAAGACAAAATAGAAATAGAGTCACAGGGGATTGTGTTAATGACCGAAAATACGGATTTTAGGTTAATGAAGGAAGTTTCCTTGATTTATTGTTATCTATAATTGAGCAAATCTGAAAAATGCACAAAAACACTATGATTTGTTCAAGATAAAACATTAAACCAAAGAGTAGAACCACTTATTCTTGTTTATATTGCATATTTTTCATATGCTATTTTAAACAAGAATAACAAATGGCTGATAGAGGACATTTAGGATGGATACAAAATAATGAAAGTAATACACATCACAACAATCGACATAGGCGGCGCATACAAAGCAGCAATGCGGCTGCATGAAGGATTGACACGGATCGGTGTGCAGTCTGATATTTTGCTGCGCACGAAAACCGATGAAAACCACGTTGGCGTTGAAGTGTTTTCCAACAAATTTTCAGCAGCGATATCAAAAGCGAAAAATGTATGGAATCTATTGCGCGCGGACGGTGCGATCGCGCGGGATGTGCTGGGGACAGATATCTCAAAGAACGAGAAAGTGCGGGAGGCGGATGTGATCATTCTGCACTGGATCAATTCTTTTCTGACAGCAAAGGAGATCAGAAAACTTGCGGCGTTGCGAAAGCCTATTCTATGGTTTATGCACGACATGTGGCTTTTTACGGGAGGATGTCATGTCGGTGGGGAATGTGTCCGATATGAAAGCGGCTGCGGAAATTGCCCGCTCGTTTCGAGATCTGGTGACAAGGACATATCGAGGATCAATTTTCAGGAAAAAGAGAGGCTGATGCGGGAAATACGTGCAGTGGTAGCGGGACCGAGTCAGTGGATTGTGGATTGTGCCGGGCGCAGCGGTATCGTGGCGGGTAGGAAGCTGGTCTGTCTGCCGAATATGCTGGATACAGAGGTGTTTTATCCGATGGAGGACAAGCCGCGCCTGCTCAGCAAATATGGGATCGGCGAGGGCAGGAAAGCGATCTTGTTCGGTGCAGCAGACACTGGAACAGAGAATAGAGCAAAAGGATTTTCTTATTTGCAGCATGCATTGGCGGAATTGCCGAGGGAGCAATATCAGTTAGTGGTCTTTGGAAATGCGGGGAGCGATATGAAGCTTCCACAGGGATTTGATGTGACATTGCTAGGCTTTATTACAGATGAGCGGAAATTGGCAGAGATTTACAATTGCGCGGATGTGTTTGTGACACCTTCCCTGCAGGAATCGTTCGGTTACACCGCCTGCGAGGCGATGGCGTGCGGGACACCGGTGGTCGCGTTTCCGGTGGGCGGTCTTAAAGAACAGATCACGCATTTGGAAAATGGTTATCTCGCCGAATTTCAAAATGCGCAGGATATAGCAAAGGGCATAATATATTGTGCCGAAAATCGGGAACAATTAGGAGTACAGGCAAGAAAAAGCGCAATGCGGTATTCCTATGAGAACGTTGCGGTAAAGTACTTGGAGTTCATGAAAACAGAGATGGGAGAAAACGTATGAAGGTAGTGATTTTAGCAGGCGGGCTGGGAACACGCATCAGTGAGGAGAGTCATTTAAGGCCGAAGCCGATGATCGAGATCGGGCAGAAACCGATCCTCTGGCACATCATGAAGGAGTATTCCTATTATGGGTTTAACGAGTTTGTGATCTGCTGCGGTTACAAGCAGCAGGTGATCAAGGAGTGGTTTGCAAACTATTATCTGCACAACAGTGATGTGACTTTTGATTTTGCCAAGCAGAATGCGATGGAGGTGCACTCCAATGTGGCAGAGCCGTGGAAGGTAACGCTGGTGGACACCGGATTGAATACGATGACGGGCGGGCGCATCAAGCGGATTCAGCCGTATGTTGGAAATGACACATTCATGCTCACATACGGGGATGCGGTTGCGGATGTCAATATCAGGGAACTGCTGGAATTTCACAAAGGTCACGGAAAGATCGCGACGATGACGGCAGTGACGATCGGGCAGCGCTTTGGCGTTCTTGAGATCGAGCGGGATGGAAGGATCAGTCAGTTTCGCGAGAAGGACAATTCTGACGGCGGTGTGATCAATGCGGGGTACATGGTGATGGAACCGGCGATCTTTGACTATATCGAGGGCGATGAGACTGTCTTTGAGAAAGCGCCGATCGAGCAGGTGGCATCGGACGGTCAGTTGATGGCATATCAGCACAGGGGATTCTGGAAATGCATGGATACACAGCGCGATAAGATGAAGCTTGAGGAGATGATCGCGGCGGGCGATGCACCGTGGATGCGATGGGAGAGATAGAAGAGATAGAATAGGAGAGAAAGATATGTTTGAAAATAAGACAGAAGCGCAGGCAAAAGAAGAAATACTCGGCATGGTAAAAGAATATTGCGAGACATTTCACAAGAAGAAGGAATATGTAAAAGGTGACCGCATCCCCTACGCGTCCAGAGTTTACGACAGTGCGGAGATGTGCAATCTGGTGGACAGTGCCCTGGAATTCTGGCTGACGTCGGGCAGGTACACAGAGGAGTTTGAAAAGAAGCTCGCGGGATATCTTGGCGTGAAATTCTGTTCACTGGTCAATTCTGGTTCCTCTGCGAATCTGAACGCTTTTATGGCGCTGACTTCTCCGCTGCTCGGGGAACGCAGGATCCGGCGCGGCGATGAGATCATAACGGTTGCGGCAGGATTTCCGACGACGGTGACGCCGGCGATCCAGTACGGCGCGGTTCCGGTGTTTGTGGATGTGACGATCCCACAGTACAACATTGATGTGACGATGCTCGAGGAAGCGGTTTCGGACAGGACGAAGGCGGTGATGATCGCGCACACATTGGGAAATCCGTTTGATCTGGCTGCGGTGAAGGCATTCTGTGAGAAGCATGATCTCTGGCTCGTGGAGGATAACTGCGATGCGCTTGGCTCGACGTACACGATCGACGGACAGGTTCGGTTTACGGGGACGATCGGGGATATCGGTACGTCCAGCTTCTATCCGCCGCATCACATGACGATGGGTGAGGGCGGCGCGGTCTATACCAACAATCCGCTGCTGCACAAGGCGATCCGCTCCTTTAGGGACTGGGGGCGGGACTGTGTGTGCCCGTCGGGGCGTGACAATCTCTGCGGACACCGCTTTGACAAGCAGTACGGTGAGCTGCCGCTCGGATATGATCACAAATATGTGTATTCTCATTTTGGATATAATCTCAAGGCTACCGATCTGCAGGCGGCGATCGGCTGTGCGCAGTTGGACAAGTTCCCTTCTTTTGTGGAGCGCAGGAAACACAATTTTGCACGGCTCCATGCGGCGCTGGCAGGGCTGGAGGACAAGCTTATTCTCCCTGTTGCCTGTGAAAATGCGGATCCGAGCTGGTTTGGCTTCATGATCACCTGCAGGGAAGGTGTTGACCGCAATACAGTGGTGCCGTTTATCGAGTCCAAGGGTGTCCAGACGCGGATGCTCTTTGCGGGTAATCTCGTAAAGCACCCATGCTTTGATGAGATGCGTGCCAAAGGCGAAGGGTTCCGCGTGGCAGGCTCGCTGGAGAATACGGACAGGATCATGCGGGACACATTCTGGGTTGGCGTTTATCCGGGAATGACGGATGAGATGATCGATTACATGGCGGAGACGATCAAAGCGGCTGTTGCAGCGTGCGGAGGAGAAAACAAATGATGGATCTGTCTTTTTATAAGGATAAAAAAATTCTGATCACTGGTCACACCGGATTTAAGGGAACGTGGATGTGCGAGGCGCTCGTGATGGCGGGGGCGGATGTCACAGGTTACGCACTGGAACCGCCGACACAGCCGAGTCTGTTTGTGCTATGCGGACTTGAGGATAGGATTCATTCCGTGACCGGTGATATTCGCAATCTGGAGCAGCTTCGGGCAGTGTTTCAGGAAGTGCAGCCCGAGATCGTGATCCATATGGCGGCGCAGCCGATCGTCAGGGAATCGTATAAGCATCCGGTCTATACGTATGAGACGAATGTCATGGGGACGGTGAACGTACTGGAGTGCGTACGGCTGACGGATTCTGCTAGATCAGTTATTAATGTGACTACCGATAAAGTATACAAAAACCTGGAATGGGAATGGGGGTATCGCGAAAACGAGGAGCTGAACGGATACGATCCTTATTCGAACAGTAAGTCCTGTTCAGAGCTGGTGACAGACAGTTACAAAAATGCGTTTTTCACAGAGCGGGACATCGCGGTCACGACATGCCGGGCGGGCAATGTGATCGGCGGCGGGGATTTTGCGGTTGACCGGATCATACCGGACTGTATCCGCGCGGCTCAGATGGGGAAAGATATCATTGTGCGCAATCCCTACTCGACGAGGCCGTATCAGCATGTGCTGGAACCGGTGATGGCATATCTGATGGTCGCGCAGCGGCAGTATCAGGATAAGGCGCTTGCAGGCTGCTATAATGTGGGTCCGGATGAGGCGGACTGCATGACAACAGGAGAGCTTGTTTCTTTATTCTGTGAGAAATGGAACGAGGCTGGCGGCAAAAAGGTTGACTGGAAAAACGAACACGACGGAGGCCCGCACGAGGCAGGCTTTCTGAAATTAGACTGTTCTAAGATCAAGAAAACATTTGCATGGAAACCCAAATGGCATGTGGACAAAACGATGGAGATGATCGTGGAGTGGACGAATGCTTATCTGGCACAGGCGGATGTCTCGGAGTGCATGAGAAAGCAGATTTGCGAGTTCTGTGAATAAATGCTTCGGGGACGAAATGAAATAAAGAAATCAAGGAAACAGTTCGGCAAGGCTGAACTGTCACAAATTGAGGTTTAGCAGAATGAAGAAGATATTTATCATAGCGGAAGCAGGCGTGAACCACAACGGCGACATGGAAATCGCGAGAAAGCTGATCGATGCGGCGAGCGAGGCCGGCGCAGATGCAGTCAAGTTTCAGACCTTTCAGGCAAAGAAGCTTGTGTGCAGAACCGCCCGGAAAGCCGAGTATCAGCTCGAGACAACGGACGCGTCGGAATCCCAGTATGAAATGCTTAAGAAGCTGGAGCTGACCAGACAGATGCACATAGAGCTGATGGCGTACTGCAAACAGAAAAATATCCTGTTTCTGTCGACACCATTTGACACGGAAAGCATCCGGCTGCTTGCGGATCTGGGGCTGCAGGTTTTCAAGATCCCCTCGGGGGAGATCACAAACCTGCCGTATCTGCGGGCGATAGCGAGACTGCACAAGAGTGTGATCCTCTCGACAGGCATGAGCAATATGGACGAGGTGAGAGCGGCGGTTCATGTGCTGGAAACGAACGGGACGAAAGACATAACCCTGCTTCACTGCAACACGCAGTATCCGACACCCGCCGCAGATGTCAATCTGCGGGCGATGGTACGGATGCGGGAGGAAACCGGACTTCCGGTCGGGTATTCCGATCACACGCAGGGGATCGAGATTCCGATCGCCGCGGCGGCACTTGGGGCGGAAGTGATCGAGAAACACTTTACACTGGACAAAAATATGGAAGGTCCCGACCACAAGGCAAGCCTGGAACCGCAGGAGCTGCGGCAGATGGTTGCCGGGATCCGAAAGATCGAGCTTGCGCTGGGAACCGGTGAGAAACAGGTGTCGGAGTCGGAGCGTGCGAATGTCGATGTCGCCAGAAAAAGTATCGTGGCAGCGGCAGACATTCAAAAAGGTGAGCAATTTACAGAGGAGAACCTGACAACCAAGCGTCCCGGAAACGGCATCAGTCCGATGCGGTGGGACGAGATTATCGGAACAGTGGCAGACAGGGATTATCAGGCGGATGATCTGATCGTCTGATACAGGGTCCTGGGAACTGTACAGGCTATTTTTGAACAGTTTCCTGACATTATGGAGTGGAATATGAGAAAAATATGCGTGATGACAGGAACAAGGGCAGAGTACGGCTTGTTGAAACCCTTGATCCAGAAGATAGACCAGGACGATGAACTGGAGCTGCAGCTAGTCGTGACCGGAATGCACCTGTCGCCGGAATTTGGGCTGACCTATCGGGAGATCGAGCAGGATGGATTCCGGATTACGGACCGAAACGAGATGCTCCTAAGCTCCGATACGCCTTGCGGCGTCACAAAGTCGATCGGATTGGGGACGATCGGATTTGCGGACATTTTTACGAGGACTGCGCCGGATATCGTCGTGATATTGGGGGACAGGTATGAGTCGCTGGCGGCGGCGACAGCGGCGATGGTGCACCGCATACCGATCGCGCATATCCATGGCGGGGAACTGACAGAAGGCGCGATCGATGAAGCGATCAGGCATGCGATCACCAAGATGAGCATGCTGCATTTTACATCGACGCAGATGTATAGAAACAGGGTGATACAGTTGGGCGAACAACCCGGTCGCGTTTTCTGTGTCGGTGCCCTTGGTGTCGAAAACATCCGGACGCAGAAGCTGATGCGCAGGGAAGAACTGGAACAGAGTCTTTCCTTTCCGCTGGATCAGCCTTATATCATGGTCACATTTCATCCAGTGACGTTGGAAAACAACACTGTGCAGGAGCAGTTTGAGAATCTTTTGTGCGCACTGGATCGATTCGGCGCGTATCGGATCCTGTTTACAAAAGCTAATTCCGACACGGACGGAAGGATCATCAATCAGAAGATTGATGCGTATGTCAGCCGAAACAGGGAGCGAACCGCTGCATTTACTTCCCTGGGCATGGTGCGGTATCTGAGTGCGCTGCGGTATTGCGAGATGGTTGTCGGCAATTCGTCGAGCGGTATCATGGAGGCGCCCTCGTTCCATATTCCTACAGTGAATATCGGGGATCGGCAGAAAGGGCGCATGAGGGGCAAGAGCGTGATCGACTGCGGCTGTGCGTCGGACGAGATCGCGGACGCGATCCGCAAAGCCCGGTCAATGCGGGATAATAACGAACTGCAGCACGAGACAAACCCGTATGAAGGTGACAATACATCGGAGACGATACTGCGTGTGATCAGGGAGTATCTGGCTTCGGGCGGGGATCTGAAGAAGCGGTTTTATGATATTGAAAAAGTATAACATTGCAGAAGACAAGGATAGCTTTTAGTGAGGGATAGAATTGGTCAATTCTGTCCCTTGTATTTTTTTGAGAAAAATGATAAATTAGAGCGATGTAAAAGTATGGGAAATAAATTGGTTGTTTTGCGGCTGGCGCGATACTCATGGTAGATTTTGCCTGTCGTGAGCATATACGAAATAAATAGGAGAACAGCAGGTGGAGTATCATTATGACATTGCCATTTCATATAAATCTGAAATGGAAAAAACAGCAGAAAAAATTTATGATTATCTGGTCAAAGATGGCTGGAACGTATTCTATTCTCCCGCGAGACAGCAGGAGATCCTGTCAGAAAAGATCCATCAGATGTTATATAGTGTATACAAAAATGAATCCTGCTTGAAAGTTCTGCTGATTTCAGAGACTTATCTGGAAGGCGAATGGACAAGTCTGGAGAAGCGTGTAGCGCTGGAAAGCACAAAGGAAGACCGGAAAAGGCTGCTGATCGTCAATTATATCGACCGGGAGCGTCTGCCCAAAGAATTGAGGTCTTTGTTATGTCTGGATGGTAGAAAAATGAAAGAAGATGAAATAGCCAGTCTGATCACGGAGCGGCTTAAGAATTATTATAATAATATAGGAAAGCATTTGATCAAAGAGGAAAAGAGAACGAATGAACAGCATTGTACAATAATAAACCACGGTGTAATGGCTGGTGACAATGCATATTTTGGAAAGATCGAATTTTAAGAGGAAACAGAGATGGATACGTGTAAGGAAGATGAGAAAGAGATCAAGAGCGAAGAAGAAAAATGCGATGGAAAAGAGGATGAGAAGTTTGGGGAACAGACCGAAGACGAGAAAGAGATCAAAAAATTCCTTGATGAGATAGGACAGCAGGAGGATAAAAAGAATACCTACATTTTATATCGGACCATCAACAATTACGGAGTTATGGCTGGTGATGATGCCAGATTTGAAGATATCAGGATCCGGGATTCGGAGAAGAAGGAGGGCAATCATAATTCTGGAAACATGTTCGATGACAAGGAGGAGCTGAATAACTGGCTGGAAGAGAATTATGAATCTTATTCCATGGCGCTTATGATTTCGGCGGCTGTTTTTGATTCGCTGCCGTACATATGGGTAGTTCAGGCTGCAGACAAGCTTTTTCGGTCATTTAAGCACGACAAAGAAGAGGAAGTGCGCACTTATGGGATCACAGAGCTGCTGAGTCGCTTTGGAGCGGAAATCTGTCAGGGAGAAATGAATACTTATACAGGAATAACACCAGTTGAGGTTGTGCATTTGACAGAAGCGGAATACCGGGAAAGAATATTAAGGTTCATTTGGAAAGAATGTCCTCGGTTGCATGATACTATAATTTACTGGCTGGAAAGTTACAGTATGCAGAAACCAGTATTGATGTCTCGGGCGGCAATGGAAGTTACAGGACTGCTGGTCAGTTGGGATTACTATTTTTTCCTGAATAATATGGTCAGCAGGATACAGGAAGACAAGAATATCGCCACGGACATGTTGATCGCACAGATCGTAGTGGCTTTAAACCGGGAGGAAATGTATCAAAATAACATACATAATTTATTGCACGTATGGAGTAAGGAGCACAGGCTTCACTATCTGCTGACAGGTTTGTTTGTATGCGTCGGATTGGAGGATAAAAAAGATATATTAGAAAATATCATAGAACAATATATTTATAAAATGATGGAGGAAATACGGGATAGAGCATCTGGCGAATATTTATCGCATGCGTATGATTTCTTTGCTGTGGGAATGCGGGCATTTACTTTTTACAGGATTTTGGTGGAAAAGATGTATGCATTGGTACAGGAAAGGAACACTTTAAGCGAGAAAAAAGATATTTGCAGGTTATTTTTACTTTTATTTTCCACAGATGTCAGTCTGGCGCGGATTGAAGATAATGAGGAGGCAATTTTTATTAAGCTGTGCATGGTTCAACATGAAGTCAGTAACAAAATTTGTATCTTATGGCAGATGGTCTGGCAATGCAGAGATGATAGAGAATTGTTTTACAGGCTTCTGGCTCGATATGATTTAAAGATTTATAAAGCCGGGTCTGTGGGCTGTAGCATAGAGCGCTTTATTAATAGAGCGTTGGGGGCTGTCTGCACGAAAGAAATGCGTAGTGATATCAGCAGCAAAATACATAGGAGGGCAGGAAATGAGTGAATTTATAGTAAAAGAAGAAAATTTTAAGCTGGGATTGATGGAAAGAGTACCTATACCAAATGATGGGGAGTGTTTTCTGTTGTATCAGACTGGAGCGGGCGAGGGAAAAAGCATTGTCATTAATAGCGGGGGAAGATATTCTTCGGCAGAAGTGAGGCATGGACACTATGATCGAAAGGTAACATTATCGCTGGCGGAAAGAACTTTCAGTCAGGATTATCAGATCGTGATGGCAGACAATGATTTCTATTTTTACGTGTCCATTTCGATCTCCTACATACTGCAGGAGGCGCAGAAATATTTTTTTCAAGGTCAGATGGATGAAACAGATATTCAGCAGATTTTGAAAAGTGTTATCAGAGGACAGGATGGAAAATGGAATGTGCAGCAGGGATGGGAAATACGAAATATCCTGGAAGACTACATTGAGAAGAAACTGAGGCAGTTTGAAGGTGTAAGATTTAAGATATTGGAGTTGAATGTGGAGCCGGATGAAGACGCAGTAAAGATGATTCAGTCCAATAGGGAAACAACGGTCGGAATCCATGTGGCAGCCAATAAAACGGAAGAACAGATTGCCATGAATAAGCAGAAAGAACGGATTGTGGACAGTGAGAAGGTTCTGACAATGAAACAGATCGAAGATATGGCTTATATGATGAAGAATTTCGGGAATTTGGGGCCGATTGTGTCTGATTATCTTCAGAACGGAATGAGTGGAGTGGAGCTGTATAATTATATTATGAAGGCAAAGACGGATAATATGGCTATATTGAATACAGCCGTATCCAACGACATGTTGACACAGAAAGAGGCTTTTGAAAAACTGAAAGAGATATTAAATGATAATGCATTTCTACAGGATGAGATTCAGCAACTGCCCAATAGGGACAGCGGAAGGATTGAAGAAAAGAAAGAAGAGAAGGAAACAGATGAAGAAGAAATGAGTTCACCTGTTGATGGTGACTGCATATGAAAATAGCCCATTTTTATTATGGAGCATGGAATAACTTTTATCATTTGAGCTGGCCATGGCGCTTTTTGATCGAATTGCTGGTTTCTCTTCTGATCCTCAAAATGGTCCTAAGACTGATAAAGAATGTAATGTGTAAGTTACGGTTGGATGTTGCTTTGATCAAAGGCTGGGTTTGGTTCGTGACAGAACTCATATATTTGATCGGGCGTAATAAGAAATGGGCTGTAGAGCTTGACAATAAAATGATAGAGTGGGGCGAAAAGGCAGTTAACCACACAAACGGAAAGAAATCCGCCGTTTTCAGGAAATGTTTGCTGACCCTCGTTGTTATTGTGTATTTTTCCGCAGTATTTGTAGACCTGCCATTTGCCAATGGTTTAGAAGGTTATTATTTATCAGGCTTTACAAAAATGAAATCATTTTGCCAGAAATATGAAGAAATGCTGTCTGGAGACTGTGAACAGTATCCGCCATTATTTAAAAAAAGAGAACCAAAATCAGATGCTTCTGCAGCTACATCGGAAGAACTGCAGAGTGAAATTGAACCTGTTTATATTCAGTTGAATGATCAGGGAAGAGGTGGTTCTAATATCAGGAAGGAACCTTCAATGAATGGTGAGGTTGTCGGCGGAGTTAATGAAACTTCAGAGATACTTTATCAACAGCAGTTTGAAAATGATGGTGAGAGATATTGGATAAAGGTCTATCTTCCGCAAGATGCAGTTGAAGGATGGTTAAGCGGTAATTTGATCGACAGTGAACAATTGGAGAACATTATAAGGAAAAATAATTAGAGGAATGCCTTGGGGCATTCCTCTCTGACTTATTCCCTATTTTTGCATTTGAGACATCCATTCGCTGTGCTCACTGGATATTTCGTTTTCGCAAATATTGATCAGCAGCAGATCTTTTGCATCTTGTGTGTTTTCCTGAGCGAAAACGCCAGCGTTATTGAAATAAAAATATAGAGTTCGAAGCAACTTTTCGCGTATGTTTCGATAGGTTATCCATAGGTCTTTGAAATTGTGCAATGTCTCGTATGCATTGCATGCTGTCACGATTGAGCCAAGAGCGACAAGTAATGCTTTCACCCAAATGCTCCCGTCTGCAAACACAGATACGACAGGAATGAATGCGCCCAGAACAATCGTGATCGTCGTCCAGAGATGATACTGTTTTTTGCATTCGCGACCTTTGCGGCTATACCAATCCATCTGCGGCATAAGGCGATTGGTAATATAGTTTTTGGTTTTCTCATTTTGAATCTGGGAGACCAGGACATTTAAGGCTGCGTTTCTGGTGTTGTTTGCAGATTCTTGAATTGTCTGGTAGTTTATGGATCCGTTCATTTCCATCTGGCTCTCACTCCTTATATTGAAAGAATGCTTTTGGGTGTCGTGGTTGCTTTTTGCTGTGATCAGAATTTACTTTTGAATTATATTTAAGTATATCATACATTCTGTTAAAACTCTACTATATCGTTAATGAATTTCGTGAATTTCGGTAATAATTGTTACTGTTCAAACATGCTCTGGCATTTATTGATAAGGATCCATGGAAAAATGATGATGCGTCTTGCGGATAGAGGGACAGAATTGACCAACAGAGCCACTGGTCGATTCTGTCCCTTGTTTTGCTGCCACAAACATGATAACGTAAAGCAAAATCTTTCAGATTCCTGCTATTGGACAACTTTGTCCCTTGCCTGTTCTGCCAAAAGTTATAAGATTAGAGTGTGGAGGCGTTCTGCTCATAGACAAGCGATAGAATTGATACCTATAGGTATCGTAAAGCATTGACCAATAGTTTCTTTTAAAATATTTATATAAACGATACTATATAAATAGAGGAAAAGGAAAATGCTTATGGATAACAAAAGAAGAAATAAAGAGGAACGCGAACTATATAAAAATATCGGAAACCGGCTGCTGATCAAAAGAAGGGAACTGCACTACACGCAGGAAAAAATGGCGGAGCTGTTAGGCGTGAGCACAGGATTCTACGGGATGATGGAGCGCGGTGAGAAGGCGCCGAGCATCGAGAAGCTTGTCATGATATATGAAAAGCTGGGGACGGATATCACATATCTGCTGACTGGTGATGAGAAGGAAGAGCGCATTACCAATTACATCGATCAGTGTCCGAGGGAAAAACAGTATGATTTCGAGCAACTGATGAAATACGCGCTGAATCTCGCCGATATCGGTGCGTATAATGTCAAAAAGTGATCAGGCAGATATCACAGATGAGAGAGAAGGGGAGATATGCCAGTACGAAAGAAAAAGGGTGTGAAAAGGGCATCGCTGAAAACGGATCAGGATTTTCCGCGTTTTTTAAAGCGCGTGCGGAAGGAAGAAAAAGTGCGTCTGCTGCAATTGTCAGAGGGGATCATGACAGCAAGCCAGCTTGCCCGGATCGAAAAAGGGGAGCGCTCGGTGTGCAAAAATGTGCGGGACCGGCTTCTGGGTAGATTGGGAATATCCAGCGACCTGTATGAAAACCTGTTGGATATCGAGGATCACGCAGAGTGGGAACAGCAGCGGGATATTTTGTGTGCAGTCGAACAAAAAGCGTTTCAGAAAGCGCAGGAACTGATCGCCGCATACGGGGCGCAGGGATCCAGATCGGATAAGATAAAACAACAATTCTGCCTTGTGATGCAGGCGGAGATCTTGAGACAGCAGGGTGCGGATCAGGGTGAGGTCGGCGCCTGTTATGAAAGGGCTGTCAGGCTGACCGTTCCGGATGTGGAGAATCTGTTCGTCACCCATAAGCTTTTGGCGATTCAGGAAATTAACATGGTTCTGGAATATGCGTTTTATCATAAGAGTGCGGATTTTGCGCAGAAATGCAGGGATCTGATGGACTATGTGGAGCATTCCGCGTATGATGAACTGTCAAAAGTGAAGATCTATCCCAAGATCGTGTACTACTATCTGCAGGAAATGACTTCGGACTCCGATATACAGATACCAGAAAAACTGGATCAATGTCTGGAGATCTGCAACCGCGCGATCGAGATGCTGCGGGATACAGGACGGGCATATTTTCTGCTGGAACTGTTGGAGATGAAGATCCAGATTGTGGAAAACATTGAAAAAGTACCGGAGAAATGTGGAAAAGAACCGAAAGTACTCGAGGAGCAGCGGCATGAGAGCTCGGAACTTGCGGATCTGCTCAAAAGGCTTTATGCAGAGTACGAAGTGCCGGCGTACATGCAGGACTGCACTTATCTGTATCAGCAGAGATGGGTATTTTATGTGGGAGATGTTCTGCGCATCCGCAGGCAGATGTACGGGCTGACACCGGAGAAGCTGTGCAGCGGGGACTGCTCTGCGAGGACGCTTCGCAGGACGGAGAAAAAGGAATCGAATATGCAGTACATGGCGCTCAGCATCTTGCTGAGAAAGCTTGGTCTGTCCAAGGAATATCAGCGGGCGCGCCTGGTGTCGAATGACAGGGAAGTGCTGAAACTGATGGAGGAGATCACGAAATGCCGCAACAATCGTGAGCTGGAACGTGCACGAACCATATTAGAGCAGATGAAAGAACGGGTTTCTGATGAAATCCCAGAGAACCGACAGTATTTCATGGAGGCGGAGGCATCGCTGGATTGGCTGACAGGTAAAATTACAAAAGAAGAGTTTGCGGCTCGGGAAGAGGAAGCGCTTCGGTGTACTCTGAATGTGGAAAATCTGTATCAGATGGATGAAGTGTATCTGACAGAGATGGAGATGCGATGTATTTGTAAAAGGATTCGAGCGTTGCCTGATGTAGAGAAAAGAAAATGTATTAATTTTCTATATTTCTTCTTTGAAAAGTATGAGATTAAGAGTGAATTGTCCGACTGCATTGCAATATATGATTTTCTAATAATATATGTTATTTGTGAACTTGGAAATTTGCAGGAGTATCAAAAGTCGACTGATTTGGGTAAGAAGGTGCTAAGGGAGGACTTGAAATGTAGGAGAATCTGGGGGATTGATGGATATCTTTATGAAATATCATGGAATGAAAATGTAAAAATGACTGAATGTTTAAGGCAATGTAGTATATTCAGTCATTTTTGCAAACAATCATTCTATGAGGATTTTTATCGTAAAAAGTTATATCAGTCATGAATATCGTCTGGTAATGGTCTATCACTGCACGGCGCAACCCCATCTTCCTCCGAGTAAGCACCATTACCTTCCGCGGTGTTATAGGCAACAACCGCACCATTCTGTACGATGATGACGATCGCAAGAGCCATCAGCAGCTTTTTAAGATTAAAATTTTTCATTGGTAAAGTAAACCTCCTTTGTATAAGCTTATATAAGCTTGATCAACTACGACAATTCTACTTTAATCGAATCCCGGAGATTTTTCAAGGGACAGAATTGACCAGTTGCAAAATAGTCGATTCTGCCCCTTTTTATGCGCAGACCCGTGCAGATGAAATATGCCGCCAGTGCGGCGCACGGGTCGCGCGCGAGTAGGGGGAGATAGCTCTTTCCTGCTCGATCACACTATACCCACCTTTCAATCTCAGCCGCCAGCGTATCAAACTTATCATCGTAGATCAGATTCAGCAGCGCGTCAAGTTTTCTCAAAGCCTGTGTGACCAATTGCGGTTCGCACAGGCTTTTTTCGAGGGCGATGGCAAGCTCGTTGACATCGAGCACCTTGATATAGCCGTCGGGGTAAAGGACGACGTCGGCGAGAAGGTCCGTTACGATCAGCGCGTTTTCGGCTTCCTGATAGGTATAGTCCACAATGTCGCAGTACCAGTACAGGAGCGTGCCGTCCTCGCGGTAAAATTTGCTCACCTTGTAACCGGATCTGAGAAAATAGCAGGAGAAGCCATGATGGAAGTCCCGCCGCGGCTTTAGGGTGTTCCACTTGGTGATAATCGTGTCATCCGTTTGCTCGAGAATGATATCGTCCTTTAACAAAATGCATTCGTCAGGTATGATCCGTTTGCGGTAAATCTTCAAATGTTCCATGGCAAATTCTCCTATAAAAGATGTCAGCGGTTACAGGTTCAGTTTACAACTTTTCCCTGCAGGCTTCAATGCTTTTATCAGGTTTTTATTCTGCACGATAATCTGACAGGTACGGTTCGCTCGTTTGCTGTCTGCGTCCTCATTGCATAAATGTTGCAGAAAAAGTTGGGGCGGGATCAGTAACATCTTGCACTTTGTGCGTATTTAACGTATAATCAAATCAGTTGTCGGAAAAATTTTGAAATTTTATACATAAGGAGACGATAGCATGAGACAGTTTTTTGGAAAGAGCAGAAATGGCAATCTGGAAGAAGCAGTCAGCGGACTGGAAAATCCCCAGTTTATTATGCTGATGTCGAATAATGCCCAGTTTGAAACGCACGTAAAAGCGCTGGAAAAACGGTATCCGGGGGTTCCGAGTATCGGGTGCATCGGAATGAGCTATGATGTCAGGATGGTTGAGGAAGGAGTCGGCGTGGTCGCGTTCCTGGATGGTGTGAGCGCGACGGCGAATGTGCTGGAACAAGTCTCTGCTATGCCTGTAAAATATATCCGTCGTCTTGAGGAGGATGTGCGCAGGATCAACGGTGCCGCGGAGGATACGGTGTGTATCGATTTTTGCGCCGGAAATGACGCCTGTGTGCTGACTACGATCAACACGGTGCTGAAACAGCGCGGTATCCCGCTGGTCGGAGGGACGGGCGATGCGGGAAAAGTCTCTGCCAACGGAAGGATCTATGAGGATGCGGTGGCATACGCGATCGTGCGCAATCTGAACGGCAGGGTGAAGACATACAAGGAAAATATCTATCGAAAGCTTGGGAATTATCGGTTTATCGCCTCCGACACGGACAAGGAGAATTATGTGATCGGAACGCTGAACGGCAGACCGGCAAAGCAGGTCTACAAGAATATCCTCCATGTGACGGATGAGGAGATCCTGACACAGACTTTCCAGAATCCGTTCGGGAAGATCAACGGGGATGACACCTGCATCATTTCCATCAAGGAAGTCCGGGGGGATGCGCTTGCATGTTTCCGTCAGGTAAATGATTCGGACGTTCTGATCCTGCTGGAGCTTGCTGATTACGAAGCTGTCGTACAGCGGACGATCGAGAATATATGCCGCGATTTTCCAAACCGGTCGGCTGTCTTTTCAGTCAACTGCCTGTTTCGGTATAAATTATTTTGTGAGCGCGGATATATGGATACATATCTGGAGGAAATGTCCGAGCTTGGCAGCCACGCGGGGCTGGTTGGATATGGCGAGCACTACAACAACCGGTTTGTCAACCAGTCTATGACTTGTGTGGTATTTGAGTAAAAGGAGGGTATGAGATGGCATTTTCAGGAATACATTGGAAAAAGGCAGGCGGCAGGCAGACAAATGAGAGGAGTCTTTATCCGATACAGCATGTGGCGGACAGTCTGAAAGAATATCAGCAGGAGCTGGTCGGCAAAGAGGTCGAATCGCTGTGGGAGCTTGGCATGGTGGGCAGTTCTTTTACAGGAGTTATGAAAAAGGCGGATAATTTTCATGACCAGCTATCTAATTTTGAACAGTCCTTCTCGGATATCAACAGTGTGGCGGGGCAGTTTGAACAGGTGCGGGAGGCGATCAGCGATACCGTATCCGAAGCGCAGGGCAAGGTGGAAGAGTTAAAGGGCACTTCGGTTCATGTGGAACAGACGTACAGTGCCATGGAGCAGACCTTTGCGCAGCTACAGGCTTCCGTGGAAGGGATCAAGCAGTGTATGAAAAAGATCATCTCGATCGCGGAGCAGACCAATATCCTTGCGCTCAACGCGTCGATCGAGGCGGCGAGGGCAGGGGAGTCCGGCAGAGGGTTCGCGGTTGTCGCGACGAATGTCAAGGAGCTTGCAGACCAGATCAAGGAGCTGGCGGAGGAAGTGGACACCGGGGTTCGCGAGGTGGAGTCCGGAACGGGAGAGCTTAACAACAGCATCTCCGTGTCGCAGCAGGCGCTGAGCAGGAACATTGATACAGTCAACAGCACGTATGAGTCCTTTAACAAGATCATCGAGACGGCGGACAATACAGTGTCCGTGCAGGCTGGCATCTCCGATGTGATCGAGGATGCGCACAGGGAACTGCAGACGATCGGACAGTTTTTTGACGAGATCAAGCAGCAGTACAGGGAGGTTGTCCGGCACATTGAGCGCGCAAATGATCTCGGTACGACGAAAAGCGCCTTGTTTGAGGATATGGACAATATTCTTTCGCAGATCCGGCCTATGATCGGCGAGATGGATCAATCATGAAAGTGGTTGAATTATAGAAAA
Organism: Lachnospiraceae bacterium; assembly: GCA_021770755.1. GTDB lineage: Bacteria > Bacillota > Clostridia > Lachnospirales > Lachnospiraceae > COE1. The sequence continues at coordinate 36,226 of JAETQI010000027.1, read as the reverse complement.
ATATGCGATATAATTTTCAATAGCGGAAAAACATTTTTATGCACACGGGCGTATTGGTGAAGAATGTCAGCAAAAGCTGGCGGACGCCCGGTGCGCGAGTAGGGGAAAGGTCATTCCACTACTTGAGTGTATCAGTGGAGTTCAGGAGGGAAATTATGACAGTACAGGAGTTTTATGACGAAGTTGGCGGCGACTACAATGAGATCATGTCTCGGCTCAGGACAGAGGAAAGGATCAGGAAGTTTGCAGGGATGTTCACGAGGGATGAGAGCTATAAGACCCTTGTCCAGACCATCAATGACGGGAATGTGGAGGAAGCATTCCGGGCAGCGCATACGATGAAGGGCATGTGCCAGAATATGGCGTTTACGCGGCTGTACAGATCCAGTCATGAGATCACGGAGATTCTCCGGGGAAAGGATATCGAAGGCGCAAAACAGATGCTTGATGTGGTGACAGAGGATTACAATATCGTGATCGCGGGCATTGAGAAATTATTGGCGTAGCATCGTAAAAGGAAGGAAAAGAATGGCGATGGAAACGATAGAAACAATAGAGAAAAATTCGATCCTGATCGCGGATGATGCGGAGATCAACCGCGAGATGATCAAATTCATATTTGATGAACAGTATAGTATCATCGAGGCTGAGAACGGAGAGCAGGCGATCAATATCATCGCAGAATACAGCGACAGGCTGTGTCTGCTGTTCCTTGATCTGCTGATGCCCAAGAAATCAGGTCTTGATGTGCTGGCGTTCATGAATGAGGAGGATTATATCAACACGATCCCTGTCATCATGATCACTGGCGAGGCGACGGATGAGACGGATGAGAAGGCTTACGAGTATGGCGCTTCCGATATCATCTACAAGCCGTTTGCGCCGAATGTTGTCATGCGCCGCGCCAAGAATATCATGGAGCTTTTTGAACACAGGATCTACATAGAACACAAACTTGAGAAGCGGACAAGGCAGTTGCGGGAGAGCAGGGAGAAGCTTGAGCGGAGCAATGAGTTCCTTGTAAACGCGCTGAGTTCTGTTGTGGAGTTCAGAAGCCTGGAGTCCGGGGAGCATATTCAGAGAGTGAAATATTTCACAAAGCTTTTCTTAAAATACATCATGAAGATCTACCCGAAATATGACATCACGAAGGAGCAGGCATCCCTGATCGTCAACGCCTCGGCATTGCACGATATCGGCAAGATCGCGATACCGGACAGTATCCTGCTAAAGCCGGGTAAGCTTACGGAGGAAGAGTTTGAGGAGATGAAGAAGCACACGGTCTATGGCTGTGAGCTTCTCGAGAAGTTCAAGCAGGAGGACAATGAGTTTTATCACTACTGTTATGATATCTGCAGATACCACCATGAGCGGCATGACGGAAACGGGTATCCGGATCATTTAAAGGGTGATGATATCCCGATCTGGGCGCAGATCGTGTCGGTTGTGGATGTGTATGACGCGCTGGTGAGCAAGCGTGTGTACAAGGATCCGTTTGCGGTTGAGGAAGCGGCGCGCATGATCCTGGAGGGCGAGTGCGGCGTGTTCTCGCCGGAGATGCTCGACTGTTTCAGACTGGCAAAACAGGAGCTTTTTGCAGTGACGGAGGGAGAATTCTCCTTTGCCGATGTCATGGTTAAGTAGACAAAAAAATCAGACATTTACTAGACAATTTTGCCAACTTTCTGTATAATTATGGTTAGGCATCAAAAGAATGGAAAACGCGGGCATATGGAGGCGGACAGATGGGAAGGAATAAGAAGTATAAAAAGTCAGTCTATCAGTCACTGGCTGTGATCACCCAGTTTGGCATCAATATGCTCGTTCCGATCTTTATGTGCTCTTTTGCGGGGCTGTTTCTTGACAGGAAACTGGGAACCGCATTTTGGTTTGTTTTATTGTTCTTTGTGGGGGCTTTGGCGGGCTTTCGGAATATTTTTATCCTCGCAAAGAAGATTTACGAGGGAGATCGGAAGGATGAGGACCAGACTTAGAAAAATCAATACAGCTCTTCCAGGGCTGCTTTTTGGAATCATTTTATTTGGTATCCTGTGTCAGGTGCTCGTTTTTTTTCTCGTGGAGGATAAGACAGGCTGCAGTATAGGACTCTGGGTAGGAGTGCTTACAGCAATATTCATGGCCTTTCACATGGCGGTCACGCTGAATGCGGCCGTTGAGAGGGATGTAAAGGGGGCGCAGGCATCAGCAACGAGACAAAATATTATCAGGTATTTTATAGTGGTGGTCATACTGGGGATCCTGATGCTGACAAAGGTCGGCAATCCACTGGCTGCTTTTGCGGGTGTTATGGGGCTGAAGGTGTCAGCCTATCTGCAGCCGCTGTTTGCAAGGTTATTTCGCCGCGGGGCATAGCAGCGTGCAATGTCCCGAAGGCAAATGAAATGTAACTGTGTGGGAGACCGGCAGCCTCCGAAACAGTTACCGTATCAGTAAAATTGAATAAAGAAAAAAATAAGGAGGTGAGTGTATGGGAGCAGGAATTTTGTTATCTGGCGCTGACGACATTGATTTTATGATACATGGCGTATTCCAGTATGAACTCTTTGGCCAGAAGCTGTGGATAACAACGACGCATGTGTGCCTGTTCATCGTCATGGCGGTCATCATCATATTCTGCCTGTGTGCGAACAGGGCGGTCAAACATGCGACAGAGGTTCCCGGCGGTTTCCAGAATGTCGTGGAGCTGATCGTTGAGAAACTCGACGGCATGATCAAGGGCGTTATGGGCAAGAATGCCACAGCCTTTGCCAACTATATCGGCACGCTGTTCATCTTTATCCTGATCAGCAACATTTCCGGGCTGATGGGACTGAGGGCGCCTACGGCTGACTACGGCGTGACGTTTGCACTGGGTCTGATTACCTTTACGCTGATTACTTTTAACAAATTTAAGTATCAGAAGGTTTCGGGTGTGATCAAGGGACTGTGCGATCCGTGGCCGATCTGGGCACCGATCAATGTGATCGGTGATGTGGCGGTACCGATATCCTTGTCGCTTCGTCTGTTCGCAAACGTTCTGTCAGGGACTGTCATGATGGCTTTGCTCTACGGTCTGCTCGGATTTATCGCGACAGGGTGGCCGGCGGCGCTTCATGTGTACTTTGACTTGTTCTCCGGAGCGATCCAGACGTACGTATTCTGTATGCTGACAATGACATATATCAACAATGCCATTGAAGGTTAAAAAAACGAAAAATTTTTATTCAACATTTCACAGGAGGAATTAACTATGGAATTCAATTCAAACTTTATCTTAGGTTGTTCAGCAATCGGTGCAGGTCTTGCGGTTATCGCAGGTATCGGACCTGGTGTAGGCCAGGGTATCGCTGCGGGTCATGCGGCGGCGGCAGTGGGAAGAAACCCGGGCGCAAAATCAGACGTTACCTCTACGATGCTTCTTGGTCAGGCGGTTGCCGAGACAACAGGTCTCTATGGTCTGCTCGTGGCAATGCTGTTACTGTTCGTAAAACCCTTATTACCATAATCGAGAAACGGGACTTTAAGTAAAATGAAAAAGGAGGTACAAGGGTATGATACTTGCTACCGGGACAGAGGGATTGAGCCGGTTATTTGACCTGGACTTCCAGCTTTTGGCGGATACAGTTCTCATGATCATCGCCATGTTCGTTCTCTTTCTCGTCGCGTCGCACTTCTTATTCGATCCAGTGAGAAAGATGCTCAACGACAGGAAGGAGAAGATCAAGGGAGAACTGGACCAGGCGGCGGCCGACCAGAAGTCGGCGGCTGACACGCGCGCCCTCTACGAAGAGAAGTTAAGTCAGGTAGGCAAAGAGGCGGAGGCGATCCTTGCGGACGCGCGCAAGCGTGGTATGGAAAACGAGGCAAAGATCGTTGCTGATGCGAAGCAGGAAGCAGCCAGGATCGTGGAGACAGCCAGGAAAGAGGCAGAGCTTGAGAAGCAGAAGTTAGCGGACGAGGTGAAACGCGAGATGGTCGCAGTCGCTTCGCTCATGGCAGCCCAGATCGTACAGGCCAATATCGATACAAATGCCCAGCATGAACTCATTGATAAGACATTGAAAGAAATAGGTGATAGCACATGGCTAAGCTAGTTTCCAAAACGTATGCCCAGGCGTTGTTTGAACTTGCCGTTGAGGAGGATAAGACTGCGGCCTTCATGGAGGAGGCAGTGGGACTTCTTGGGATCATCCGCACGAACGCGGAGTTTGGACAGTTCATGAATCACCCTAAGATCCAGAAAGAGGATAAGCTCGAGGTGGTGCAGAATGTGTTCCGGGATAAGATCAGCAGGGAAGTGCTGGGGTTTCTGGTAACGATCGTTGAGAAGGACCGTTACGGGGAGATCGAGGCGATCCTGGAGGATTTTATCGCATCCGTAAAGGAGTACAGCAACATCGGAACGGCTTATGTCACAACGGCTATAGCAATAAATGATCAGGAAAAACAGGATATAGAGAGCCGCCTGCTGGCTACCACCAGATACAAGACCATCGAGTGCATCTATGATGTGGACAAAAACCTGATCGGTGGCATGGTCATCAAGATGGGTGACAGGGTTGTGGACAGCAGTATCCGGACAAAACTGGATAAACTGCAGCGTGAGCTGCTGGCGATCCAGCTATGAAAACCGCGAAAAGTATTTCGAAGTCTGCGCAGGACACAGACGAAGAGATGCTAAGATTTCGCGGGCGATATAAAAATAAGTAGAAAGGTGCAGATCCATATGAATTTAAGACCAGAAGAAATAAGTTCTGTGATCAAGGATCAGATAAAGAGATATGCCTCTGATCTGGAAGTATCGGAAGTCGGTACAGTCATTCAGGTGGCAGATGGTATCGCACGTGTGCACGGACTGGAAAAGGCAATGCAGGGCGAGCTGCTCGAGTTTCCCGGCGAGGTTTACGGCATGGTCATGAACCTTGAGGAAGACAATGTCGGCGCCGTGCTGCTTGGAAGCTCCAAGAACATTAATGAGGGCGATACCGTAAAGACGACCAACCGCGTTGTGGAGGTTCCTGTGGGTGACGCCCTGCTTGGACGTGTAGTCAATGCGCTTGGCCAGCCGATCGACGGCAAGGGTCCGATCGCAAGTACGAAATACCGTCAGATAGAGAGAGTTGCTTCCGGTGTTATCACCAGAAAATCCGTTGACACGCCGATGCAGACCGGTATCAAGGCGATCGATGCCATGGTTCCGATCGGAAGAGGGCAGCGTGAGCTGATCATCGGCGACAGACAGACTGGTAAGACGGCGATCGCCGTGGATACCATCATCAACCAAAAAGGTCAGAACATGAAATGTATCTATGTTGCGATCGGTCAGAAGGCTTCGACTGTCGCGAGCATCGTAAAGACGCTCGAGGAGTTCGGTGCCATGGCGTACACGACGATCGTGGCGGCAACGGCAAGCGAACTTGCGCCGCTGCAGTACATCGCACCGTATTCGGGTTGTGCGATCGGTGAGGAGTGGATGGAGAACGGAGAGGACGTGCTCATCATCTATGATGATCTGAGTAAGCATGCGGTTGCATACCGTACACTCTCCCTGCTGCTGAAGCGTCCGCCCGGACGTGAGGCTTTCCCGGGAGACGTATTCTATCTTCACTCGAGACTGCTCGAGCGCGCATGCCGCATGAGTGAAGAGTACGGCGGGGGTTCGATCACGGCGCTGCCGATCATTGAGACACAGGCAGGCGACGTTTCCGCATATATTCCGACAAACGTGATCTCGATCACAGACGGTCAGATCTACCTCGAGACAGAGATGTTCAACTCCGGTTTCAGACCAGCCGTCAATGCCGGCCTGTCCGTTTCGCGAGTTGGCGGTTCCGCGCAGATCAAGGCGATGAAGAAGATCGCAGGACCGATCCGTACAGAGCTTGCCCAGTACAGGGAGCTGGCTTCGTTCGCGCAGTTTGGCTCCGATCTCGATGCCGATACCAAGGAGCGTCTTGACCAGGGTGCGCGCATCAAGGAGATCTTAAAGCAGCCGCAGTACAAGCCGATGGCTGTCGAATATCAGGTTATCATTTTGTTTGTTGCCACGAGAAAGTATCTGCTCGATGTACCTGTGGCGGATATCACAAGGTTTGAGGCGGAGCTATTCGAGTTCCTTGACACCAAGTATCCGCAGGTACCAAAGGCGATCCGGGAAGAGAAAGTGATCTCGGACGAGACCGAGAAGACGCTTGTTGCAGCGATAGAAGAGTTCAAAGGACGCTTTAAGTAATAAGAAGGGGGGACTGAATATTTATGGCCTCAATGAGAGACATAAAGAGACGTAAGAGTTCTGTGCAGAGTACGCAGCAGATCACGAAGGCCATGAAGCTTGTTTCCACCGTCAAACTGCAAAGAGCCAAAGGACGTGCGGAGAAGTCAAAGACGTACTTCAACTGCATGTATGAAACGGTGGTCTCCATGCTTTCCAAAGCAGGGGATATCAACCATCCATATCTCAAGGCAAACGATTCCTCCAAAAAGGCTGTGATCGTGATCACAGGCAGCAGGGGGCTTGCCGGCGGCTACAACTCCAACATCATTAAGCTGGTGCGGGACAATGAGTGGAATAAGGATGACTTGATCATTTACCCGGTAGGAAGCAAAGGAAGGGATACCTTTGCAAGATTAGGCTATGAGATGGGCGAGGATTATTCTGACGCGATCGAGGAGCCGATCTATGCGGATGCCATGAAGATCAGCAATCAGGTACTTGACGATTTTGCGACAGGCAAAGTGGGAGAGATCTATGTTGTCTATACAGGATTTAAGAATACTGTGACGCATATACCGACCAGACTGAAACTGCTTCCGATCAAGATTGAGGATGAGCGCAGCGATGATGACAAGGCAGTGCTGGATTTTGAGCCCGAGACAGAGGATGCGATCGAACTGATCATTCCAAAGTATATCACCAGTCTGATCTACGGCGCGATGATCGAGGCTGTTGCGAGTGAGAATGCGGCCAGAATGCAGGCGATGGACAATGCGACAAACAATGCGGATGAGATCATCTCGAGTCTGTCGCTGCTCTACAACAGGGCGCGCCAGAGCGCGATCACGCAGGAGCTGACAGAGATCATCGCGGGTGCGCAGGCAATATCATGAAAACGAAAAGAATTTCTAATCCTGCAAAGTACGCAGGATAAGAAATTCTAAGTTTCGTTTCAAAGAACGCCAGGTGCAGGCGTTCTTTACAGTGTGTACCATGCGAGAAGGGATATTGGTAAAAAGATAAATAAATAAATTTAGGATAGAGAGGAAACAAAAAGATGGCAGATAAGATAATTGGTAAAGTTACCCAGATTATCGGTGCGGTTCTTGATGTAAAGTTCAGTGAAGGGCAGCTTCCGGAACTGAATGACGCGGTAAAGATCACTAGAAGTGACGGCACCGTGCTGACGATCGAGGTCGCACAGCATCTGGGTGATGATACGGTGAGATGTATCGCCATGGGACCTACGGACGGACTGGTGAGAGGGATGGACGCCGTCTCGACGGGCGCACCGATCACAGTTCCCGTTGGTGAGAGTACGCTTGGACGTATGTTCAACGTACTTGGCGAACCGATCGATAACAAACCGGCGCCTGAAGCACAGGGTTATGAACCGATCCACAGACCGGCGCCTTCATTTGAGGAGCAGGCGACATCGACAGAGATGCTTGAGACCGGGATTAAGGTCGTTGACCTTCTCTGCCCTTATCAGAGAGGTGGTAAGATCGGACTGTTTGGCGGCGCCGGCGTGGGCAAGACGGTTCTGATCCAGGAGCTGATCACGAACATTGCAAATGAGCATGACGGTTTCTCCGTATTTACAGGTGTTGGCGAGCGCACCAGAGAGGGAAATGACCTCTATAACGAGATGACGGAATCCGGCGTTATCAGCAAGACCGCCATGGTATTCGGACAGATGAACGAGCCGCCCGGGGCAAGAATGCGAGTCGGTCTCACGGGTCTTACGATGGCGGAGTATTTCCGTGACAAGGGTGGAAAGGACGTGCTTCTTTTCATTGACAATATTTTCCGATTCACGCAGGCTGGTTCCGAGGTTTCCGCGCTGTTAGGGCGCGTGCCTTCGGCGGTAGGTTATCAGCCGACGCTGCAGACGGAGATGGGTGCGCTGCAGGAGCGTATCACTTCGACGAAAAATGGTTCCATCACATCAGTGCAGGCTGTGTATGTGCCTGCCGACGACCTGACAGACCCTGCGCCGGCGACAACGTTCGCGCATCTGGATGCGACGACCGTTCTCTCGCGTTCGATCGTTGAGCTCGGAATCTATCCGGCTGTCGATCCGCTGGAGTCCACATCGAGGATCCTTGACCCGCGTATCGTAGGCCAGGAGCATTATGAGGTGGCGCGTGGCGTACAGCAGGTACTCCAGAAATATAAGGAGCTGCAGGATATCATCGCGATCCTCGGTATGGATGAATTGTCAGAAGAAGACAAGATCACCGTAAACCGTGCGAGAAAGATCCAGAGATTCCTGTCACAGCCGTTCCACGTAGCGGAGCAGTTTACAGGTATGCCGGGCAAATATGTGCCGATCGCAGAGACGATCAGGGGCTTTAAGGAGATCATGGAAGGAAAGCATGATGATATCCCTGAGGGACATTTCCTCAATGCCGGAACAATTGATGACGTAGTAGCTAGGGCGAGGTAGGAGGTGCTGCTATGGCAGAGAAGTTCAAGCTGACGATCGTGACGCCGGACCGCGAGTTCTTCAACGAAGAGGCGGATATGGTGGAATTCAATACAACGGAGGGCGAGATCGGCATCTATGCCGGTCATGCACCGCTCACAGTGATCGTAAAACCTGGTATTCTCACGATCACACAGGGCGAAACTGTGAGAAATGCAGCGCTTCATGCCGGATTCGTACAGATCCTGCCGCAGGAGATCACGATCCTTGCAGAGATCATCGAGTGGCCTGCAGAGATCGATGAGGCGCGCGCGGAAGCTGCAAGGCAGAGAGCGGAGGGAAGGCTCTCGGAGCGCAATGGCATCGACATTGCGAGAGCCGAGGCGGCTCTGATGCGATCGATCGCCCGGATCAACGCTGCAAAAATGAAATAATGATCTACCTGAAAACAAAGACCACTGTCTGGGCGGATTGCCCGGATGGTGGTTTTTAGTAGGTTTATAAAAATGATGATAGAGGGTGTTGTGTATGGATTTTCTGGAGTCCGCTGCCGTTCTGGTGCCGGTGCTGACGGGGATGGCATTGACGGTGTATCGCGGGGAACCGGATACACTGTGTCAGTTTGAAGAGCAGTGCTGTTTTTCTTCCCAACTGCAGAATATATATACGGTTCAGGGGCTGCAAGCATTTTTCCGGAAAGGCGCTGAGGATCGGATCTATGATCTGGAAGAGCCGATGGGAACAAGGCTTGCCGCATTTAAGGCCGGAGGAGAGTGGATACTGCTGGGACCTTATGTGGAGACGGGGTGGAGCGTGCAGGCCGCCAGGCTTTTGCTCGCTGGGCAGGGTGCGTCGGAATCTGTCCTGCCGATGTACAAAGCGTACCGCTGTAAGCTGCCCATTGTCATGCAGGAGCTGGCCGTGCGGACGGCGTTTGTGCTGGCGGAAAATCTGGGCGGTGGCGCGCGGGCGGTAGAAACCGTTCGGACGGGAGTACAGGGGCGTCATGCATCCCTGACATTTTCGGAGCGGTATGCGGATGCCGAGGAGGTGAACCGCCGCTATCAGTTGGAAGACCGTCTGGTGGAGGCGGTGAGCGAGGGGGACGCGGGGAAAGCGCATTGGACGTGGAAAGAGAACGGCAAATTCTTGTCCGGCCTGCGTTTTATGTCGGACAGCAGACAGGATCAGCTAGCAGGGGCGGCGATCATGCGGACGCTGATCCGCACGGGAGCGAAGCAGGGAGGACTCAGTCCGGTGCGCATAGACTCGATCAGCCAGGAGTATGCCCAGCGGATGAAACACGCCGGTTCCAAGGAGGAGCTGAACAGGCTGATCGTCGAGATGAACGGCCGCATGTGCGAGGCGGTGCGCGAGCGGCGGCGAACCGGCCTGTCTCCTGCGGTTCAGCGCGGTCTGGATTATATGCAGATCAATCTGAGCAAGTCCATGACCACGGAGGAGATCGCCAGAGCCTCGGGGGAGAGAAAGAGGAATTTTGTGAACCGGTTCTGCCGGGAGACAGGCATGACGGTAAAAGCGTACCTGGCAGTGATGCGATGCGGCATTGCCGCCCAGTTGTTAGCTGACGGCGATGCCAGCATTCAGGAGATCGCAGCCTATGTGGGGTACACGGACAACAACTATTTTTCCAAAGTTTTCAGGGCAAATTTTGGAATGACGCCTCAGGCGTACAGGGGCTTGCATAAAGGATAAATAATTACACATTTTTTCTATAAACTGTCTGTTTTTTCTAACGGGCAGTTTTTGCTTTTTGGTAGACTGGACTTAAGGATCTGTAGTTGAAATGTGAAAAGGAGCTGCCATGCTGATATATGATTCCCTCCAGCCGGCGATGCGGGCCTGTGTGGAAACCAGGACATTTGCCATTGCCCGGCTGTACAACAACGAAAAAACAATGTGCGACTGCGGACAGGACTGCTGTGAGGTCTGTTTTTCGACCGCCGCGGATAAGGTGTATGAATGTCATTTCCTGTCGCCAGCCGATCAGGCGCAGTGTTTGCGGATTGTGATCTTCGTCTGTCCGGACTATCTGGGACAGTTCTCCACGGAACACACCGACCTGAGTTACTGTTTTACGTGCAGGGATCCGCTTTGGGATCATCGGTCAGGCATGACCGGGGAAGAGCGGAAGCGCTTCCTGTATTTTATCCATAAGCTGTCACAGGAGCGGGGATACGGACAGGATGTGCTGGATCAGGCGGGATTTCTGGAGTTGGTGATCTTCTTAAACGGTTTCGTGATCTCGCGGTATCCGCGGCAGTCCTGCGCTGTACGGGATGCGGCACAGGGGGCTCTCCGGTCACGCCACGCGCAGATTGACGAGATACTGGACTATATCGATCGGCACCTGGCAGAGCGCATCAGCATTCCGGCATTGTCTGCCCAATTTTATATCAGCGGCTCCTATCTGAGCAGGATTTTTAAGGATGCCACCGGAACGACCATCAACCAGTATATCATCGCGAAACGCATCTCGCATGCCGAGGTGCTGCTGGCTGACGGACATTCGGTAGCGGAGACAAGCAGCCTGTGCGGTTTTGGCGACTACAGCAATTTTCTAAAGGCTTTCACCAGGGCTGTGGGGATCTCCCCCAAAAAATATGCCTCCTTTGCGCGCTGTTAAAAATTATTGATATTGACGGAAAAATAATAGGATTTGCAACATTTGCAAGACAATACGACGAGAAAACGAGATCTTATTATGTTATAATGCATATAACAAGTTAAATCATGGCCGTGATAATTGTTTAAAATGCATGTAAGGAGGAACTTAAATGGAAGATAAGATTTCGGGATGTTCCAATCAGGAGTGGCTGGATGCGACTTATGAAAAGCTGTTAGTCAAGATGAAAGCGGAGTGTACCCGGGTGGGGACGAACATTCCGTACACGACGGACGAGGACGGCAGATATCGAGACATTACGGAAACGCCATGGGGCAGAAGTCCGGATGGCAAAACGCACGTTGGTTTCTGGACTAACGGGTTCTGGCCCGGGATGCTGTGGCAGATGTATGAGGCCACCGGGGACGAGGAATACAGAAAAGCAGCCGTCGGCGTGGAGGAGCGGCTGGATGTGCTGCTGAGGAGCGCCGAGACGGTGGATCACGATGTCGGATTTCTGTTTTTGCTGTCCTCCGTTGCAAACTATCGCAAGACAGGCGATATGGAGGCGCGCCGCCGGGGACTGCTGGGTGCCAGCCTGCTGTCCTCGCGCTACAATCTGGACGGCAGATTTATCCGTGCGTGGCCTGACCACATGGCCAAAATGGCGGAACGTTTTGGCGGCGGTGATATCCGGGGCTGGATGATCATTGACTGTATGATGAACATTCCCCTTCTGTACTGGGCATCCGAGGAGACCAAAGACCCGCGGTTTCAAAAGATCGCTGTCAATCATGCAAAAACTGCCCAGCAGTATGTGGTGCGGCCGGATGGGAGCTGTAACCATATCGTGGCGTTTGACCCGGACAGCGGCGAGTACATCGACAATCCAGGCGGTCAGGGTTATAAGCAGGGCTCTTCGTGGAGCCGGGGACAGTCCTGGGCGGTGTACGGTTTCGCGCTGAGCTACCGTCACACGGGAGATCTATCTTTCCTCAACACGGCCAAGCAGTGCGCCCACTACTGCATTTCCAACATGGCTGTGAGCGACTGGCTCCCGCTGGTGGACTACCGCCAGCCCGCCAAACCGCTGAAATATGACTCTACGGCTGCCATGTGCACTGCCTGCGGCCTGCTGGAGATCGCCAGCCATGTGGATGAGAACGAGGCCCGGTTTTATACCGAGGCGGCTTACCGTATCCTGCGGGCATGTGACGAGAAGTTTGCCAACTGGGATCCGGAACAGGATGCCATCACCACGGGCGGCACATTCTTCTATCACGACCCGGATGGCACGAATACCGAAGTGCCCATCATCTACGGTGACTATTTCTTCATCGAGGCGATCCTGCGCCTGAAGGGTAAAGCACTGTTTGAGTGGTAATGTGATCTGGAAAAAAGAGGGGCTGCCACGTAACGTGTGGCAGCCCTGTTAACAAACGAGAGGAGAAAACGCATGGAACAACAGTACAATCGTGCGAAGACCTGGCAGCTACTGTTCTTCGTATTTAACAATACAGCTTCCAATATCTATCTGTCCCTAATGGGATTCGTCAACCTCTATGCGGGCAATGTGGCAGGTCTGGCCGTGATGCTCGTCTCCAACATTATGATGGCTGCCCGGTTCTGGGACGGCGTCACGGATCCGATCGTCGGATTTCTGGTGGACAAGACGAATGGAAAATTCGGCAAGTTCCGCCCCTTTATGCTGCTGGGTAATCTCATCATGCTGGTGAGCGTCATACTGATGTTTACCACGACGCATCTGATGCCGGAAGGAATTCTTAAGGTGGTCTACTGGACCGTGATCTACCTGATCTACATCATTGGCTACACCTTCCAGAACGCTGCCACCAGGGGCGGCCAGAGCGTGCTGACCAACGACCCGAAGCAGCGCCCGATGTTTGCCCGCATCGACAGTATCATCAACGCGCTGCTGTTTGCAGGCATGGCGATGTATATCACCGATACGCTGGTCAACAAGTATCAGGGCTTTACCGCCGAGCTGTTCCGGGAAGTGATCTTTACGTTTGGCCCGATCTCTCTGGTGCTCACGATCCTTGCGATGATCGGCATCTCTGAGAAGGACCGTCCTGAGACATACGCCAGGCTGGGTGATCAGGCAAGCTATGGATTTAAGGATATCTTCCACATCATCAAGAACAATCGTGCCATTCAGATGCTGGTCGTGGCGGCGTCCACCGACAAGCTGGCAACCCAGGTCAGAAGCAATTCCGTGGTTGGCATCATGCTGTATGGCATCATCATCGGCAACTACAAGATGCTCAGCCGGATGTCCATGATCACGCTGGTTCCCAGTATGGTTCTGATCATCATCGGCACCAGTGTCGCGGCGCGGTTTTCTTCCAAGCGGGCGACCGTCCTGTTTACATGGTGCAGCATCGTATCCTCGGCGCTGCTGGGAGCAGTGCTGATCTTTGGGGATCCGACGCAGATCTCGCTGGAACACATCGGCTTTATGACCATCGCCTTTATCGGTCTGTACACGCTGGTCTACGGCTTTGCCACCATCAATGTCGGTCTGGCTACGCCGATGATCGCCGACTGTGCCGACTATGAGCTGTACCAGTCCGGCAATTATGCACCCGCTCTGATGGGAACCGTGTTTGGCTTTTTTGACAAGGTGATATCGTCATTTGCTTCGACGATCGTGGGATGGTTCTGCGTGCTGATCGGCTATGCGGACCGCTTCCCGACACAGGAGGATACGCTGACTTCGGGGATCTTCTGGGTGACGATCTTCCTGTTTATAGGCATGCCTATTCTGGGGTGGATCGCCAGCCTGATAGCGATGAAGTTCTATCCGCTGGATAAGGAGAAGATGATCGAGATCCAGGCAAAAAATGCAGCGCTGAAAGCAAAGGCAAAATGATCTGACATTTAGAAAAGTTACCTTCATGGAAATCGAAAATTCTTATGAAGGTAACTTTCCTATTTAGACAACTTTTCTATGAAGGTATCTTTTGAATTTCAGAGCGCGTTATCCGGCTTCGTGTCCCGGAATTGAATTATTGATATAAACTTTTCCCTCCAGTGCCTCCGCCCCGTCTATTTCCATCTTCCCCAATGTGGGCTCTATTTGGTCATCTCCAAACAGAAAATATAAATTTCCAGTATCGTTATGACAAATTGCTTTTTTCCCATCTTCAATAAAGTATGCCGTCCCGGCTCTGAAAACATTTGATAGATCATCTTGTATAGTACCGTTTTCTACTGGTATGGCAACAATCTGAAAATCAAAAGAATCCTTCGTAATCTTGCTGGTTTGAACGCAATAATAAGTCAGTGTTTTCCCTTCAAGGTCAGCATCATAAAGACCTGCTTCCTCAATGTAAACGCCATCATATACTTTTACCGCGGCATCTACAGTGATGTCATCTGGATTCGTATTCAACAGACCATTAATAGCAGTTATTTTTAACCCCTGGGAAGAAAGATCGGCATTCAAAACTTCGCCGATCCAGATTTGTCCGGATTCACCGATCATGATTCCTTCATAATTGCAAAACATTTCCACACAATCTTCATTTTTAACTGCCGTTAAGAAGGCATCACTCAGATTGCTGCCAAAACTGTCTGATGCATTCAGAAAATCCTCGCTGTTCTCATATGTGATACCGGATATTGTGATCGGATAGGAAATCTCAGAAGAAATCGCTGACCAATCCTGCGTCAAAAACTGTTGCCTGACTTGCGCTGCATACTGTTCTACCTCGGCGGAGGAAATATTTGTTGCAGTCCGATAGAAATTGTTGTCGGTTTCTGGGTTATTTTCTTCTGGCTGAGAAGGAGGATCTGTTTTTGCTTCGTCGGCACGATCTATGGATTCCGAACGATTCTCAGGTTCTGTGACTGATACTGTAGTCTCATCGGGAAACACCTCAACAGTAGTCGGACTTTCCTTTAAACCATTTTCTTCAGTCAAAGAGAATTCCTGCACAGGTGGATCCGGCTGCTTATTGGAACAGCCAGATAGCTGTACACTGAATAAAAGAATGAATAGAATTGATAATTTTTTCATAAATCTTTCCCCTTACATCGTATTTGCTATAGGAACAAATTCCTTTTTGTTGATATAACTTATTCGAATTGTATCAAAAAATGAGATAAATTACAATAGATAATGAGACGTCTCGAACGGATACGATCAAAATCGGTGGAAGCAATGCGCGCCTGTCTGCGGTTCCGACAAAGTACCGAGCGGCAAGTGCGGGCGATCAGGTGATTCCAACTCGGAATGACGATTACCTCGGCGGTTGAGTCCCGGATTGAAATATTTTACTTTGCTATTGACTTTTTCGAAATAAGTAATAATATACATATTGGTTTACAAAATGTAAAGTATTAAGAGAAAGGCATTCGTTATGAATAAGGTAAAAGGTAAAGGTATATGGGCAAAAATTTTCAGGAGTCTGAACGGCACGAAGGACATGACAGACGGGAAACCGATGAAGCTGATTCTGGAGTTCGGATTGCCGCTTTTGTTCGGCTTGATCTTCCAGCAGATGTACAATATGGTGGATTCGATCATCGTCGGCAAAAAGCTCGGCGTGGATGCGCTTGCGGCGGTCGGTTCAACGGGTTCGATCAACTTTATGATCCTGGGATTCTGCATCGGCGTGTGCAACGGTTTTGCGATACCCGTTGCGCAGACATTCGGTGCCAAGGATTTCTCAAATTTGAAAAAATATATCGCAAACGGTGTATTCGCGGCGGTTGTGTTTGCGGCGGTAATGACGGTGACCGTAGGGATCTTCACAAGGCAGATCCTGATCGCGATGGATACGCCGGAGACGATCCTGGATCAGGCATATTCCTATATCTTTGTCATCTTTATGGGAATTCCCGCGGCGTTTCTTTATAATCTGGTGTCGGGGATCCTGCGTTCTCTGGGGGACAGCGTGACACCTGTTGTTTTTCTGATCTTTTCGTCAGTGCTGAATGTCCTGCTCGATCTTTTGCTGGTATCGCCGCTCGGCGTGCGCGGGGCAGGGTATGCGACGGTGATCTCGCAGGCGGTTTCAGGCGTGATCTGTCTGCTTTATATGATAAAGAAATATCAATTTCTGAACTTTCAAAGGGAGGACTGGCGGTTCAGCGGCAGCCATACGGTGAAGCTTTGCTCGATGGGGGTTCCGATGGGGCTGCAGTACTCGATCACGGCGATCGGCAGCGTGATTTTGCAGGCGGCGGTAAACTCGATGGGTGAGGTGATCGTCGCCGCGGTGACCGCAGGAGGCAGGATCAGCATGCTTGCGTGCTGCCCGTTTGACGCGATGGGTTCGACAATGGCAACCTATGGCGGGCAGAATGTCGGCGCGGGCAGGCTCGACAGGGTTGACAAGGGCTTAAAGGCATGCATAAAGCTTGGGATTGCGTATGCGGTGATCGCATTTCTGTTTATGGTCGTGTTCGGGAAGAACATGGCGCTGCTGTTTCTTGACAGCCCGACGGAGGAAATCATTACCTATATATATTATTTTGTCATTGCGAATTCTGCGGCATATATTCTGCTTGCGCTTGTCAATATTGTCCGGTTTATGATACAGGGATTAGGCTTTTCTGCCTTTGCGATCCTTGCGGGTGTTGCAGAGATGGTGGCGCGGGCAGTTGCAGGATTTGTCTTGGTGCCGATGTTCGGATATATCTGCGTGATCCTGGCAAGTCCGCTGGCGTGGCTGTTTGCGGACGGATTTTTGATTCCGGCGTATTTTCATGTGATGAAGAAGCTGCGAGGGCAGTTGGGCAGATAAGGGACTGTTCGGAAATCTTCCAACGCTGTATCACGATCGAAAGGGAGCTGGGGAACTGACGCTGGTATATTTATTCCTTTGCAACTGAACTGATTTATATCATTTATTGAAACCAAAAAGGCAAATGCGCCGTCTAATGAATGGAAAACAAAGAGAAACACACCATACGCGCGTAGGAGAAAAAGAATGAAAAGCATTGAAACAAAAGACTGGATCAAGAAGGCGCAGAGGCAGGATAAAGACGCATTTACCGAATTAATGCAGTTTTACATGAAAGATATGTACAGAACCGCTATTGCGATCCTGATGAATGAAGAGGACGCGGCAGATGCGCTTCAGGATACGATCCTCACTTGCTGGGAAAAGTTATATACACTCAGGAAGCCGGAGTTCTTTAAGACATGGATGACAAGGATCCTGATCAACCATTGCTATGACATCATAAGACACAATTCAGCTTATGAGAATATCGAAGCTTATGAGGAGCCGTCAAAGTGCGATGAATATAATCTTGAACTAAAGGAGGCATATGCTTCTGTAGACGAGCGTTACCGGCTGCCCATGGAATTGTATTACAGTCAGGGATTCAGGATGCGGGAAATAGCAGAATTGCTGTCATTACCGCTAAATACCATAAAGACAAGGGTTTCAAGAGGAAGAAAAGAACTGGAAGCGTATTACCGCATTTGTCAGGAGGATGAGCATGTCAAATAAAAAAAATATATTTACTGAAAAAATAGAATTGTCGGAGATCGTGTTGAACAAAACAGATCAGGCATTCGCAATGATCCGTCAGGAGGACAGCGGTCATATGAAAAAAGCAAATGCCGGAGAAGCTGGAAATAAGAGGATGTTTAAAACGCAGGCTGCGGTGATAGCAGGTATCTGCATATTATCCGTAAGCAGTATCAGTGTTGTTGCAGCGATCCGCCATTATTGGGGACGGGGCATGAACGGCAATATTCAGGCATCTGACGAACAGCAGCAGGAACTTCTGGAGAAGAACATAGCAAAGGTGTACCGTGAAGAGCCGGAAAGTCCGTCACTTGCCGTGACGGATAGCGGTGTTACGATAGTGCCTGATACGGTTGTCGTGGATGAAAGATTTGCGTATATGTCCTTTCAGATTTCCGGTTATCGCGTGGAGGACGGGATGGCACCGACATTTGGAGAGGTAAATGTATATCAGGGAGACGATCCGGAAGATGTAGATTCGTGGTTTAATATGAGCGGAAGCATGTATAACGGAACGATCTGTAATGAAGAGGGTCAACCAGTATATGAGGATGGCACTCCTTTAAAACAGGATGAGAATGGAAGAACAATCCATTATTATACAGATCAGGATGGCAATATGGAGTTTATCATTCAGGCGTATGTTGTGGACCCAAATGATACTTTACTTGGCAAAACAGTGCATGTCCGTTTCCAAAATCTGGGAACTCATTCAAAAAGGGAAGGGTTTACGCTGGCGGTTGAGGGAGACTGGGATCTTGAGATCGTTCTTCCGGATGTAAGTTCGGCGCGGGATATTACGGTAGGGCAGAAAGTGGAAGGAACGAACTTTACACTGGAGAGCATCAGCATTTCACCGATCTCCATGAAGGTAAATTATTCTGTCGACGCAGCGCCTGCAAAACAGGGTGATGATTCTGGTATTCCTAAAGTCAGGGGAGTGGTACTGAAGGATGGAACCAGGCTGCCTTACCTGACGGATGGCGGCAGTCTGGGATATACGGACAGCAGTAGATCGAAGGCGTATCACATGGCGGGATATGACCGGGTGATCGATGTGGATGAGGTAGCCGCGCTGATCATATGGACTTCATGGACTGCCAATGAAGATGAGAGAATGGAGATTCCGATCTCCAATTGAAAAAGCCGTCGATGGAGACCGTGATCCTCAGCCGATGGAGACTTTCTCGATCACACAGCTATGTGGTTTGTCTGCGCTGTTTTTGTCATAATTGATGCCGACCAGCAGTATCTCGCCGGAATAGCCTTCGAGCGTCCATGTATACTGCCTGTCCTTGATCTGCTGTATCGCGGTGCTGGCAGATCTGTCATATTTGAGTTCGACGACAAGCGCAGGCTTCCCGCTGTCGGGAAGCGGCAGGAATACGACATCCGCAAAGCCGCGTCCTGTCGGAAGCTCGCGGATGATCCGGTAATCTTTTCTCGCGCTGTAATAGGCAATGTTGATCGCGCATGCCAGCGAGTTTTCATCGTTGTACGTCAGTATCGATGCAACCTCTGTGTGTGCGTGATCCAGTCCGGCAGCGACACGGTCCCCGTCACCAGACAGCGTATCCCGGAGCAGTTTTTCGGATCTGTCATCGAATATTCCCAGAACATATTCAGCGCGGAATGCTCTCCGTATTTTTTAACAGGAAGGATCCCTGTCATATACGCAAGCGCGACATATTCCCTGTCCTTTAACAGATTGCGCAGGAAGTCGAGATACTGCTTCTGCAGATCCTCGGACTCCGGTCTCTCGCGCATCACACAGTCCCACTCGTCAACCAGAAAAATAAACTGCCTGTCGGTTCCGGCATAGATCTTCTCCAACGCGTCGGCAAGCCCGATATCGGATCTGTCTATATAGTTCCCATATTCGTCTCGGAGTTCTGCAAGCACAGCCTGTTCTAGATGATCTGTTATAGTCTGGTTTTTCGCACTGATCAGAAAATGCTGCATATTGAGAAAGATCACGTCATACTGATTCAGGTATTCCTCAAAGGATTCCTCTTTCGCGACCGCCCTTCCCTCAAACAGCGTCCTCGATTCACAGCCGCGGCTGTAGTAGGCGGCCAGCATGTTCAATGCCATGGATTTGCCGAAACGCCGCGGCCTGCTGACACAGATGTATCCCTGTTCCGTATTGATCTGTTCATTTGTCCATGCGATCAGTCCTGTCTTGTCCACATAAATTCTGGAGCGGACTGCTTTCCAAAATTTTTTATTCCCCGGATTCAGATAGATCCCCATTCAGATCACACTCCATTTCTGTCCTGTATGCCGCCTGATTACAGGTTTATTATATCAAAATGCGCGGAGCGTGTAAACCTCCATGCGCTTGTCGTCCCGCTAATTATTTAAAATAAAAAAATAATAGTGGAAAAAATATATAAAATCAGATATAATGTAAAATTAAATAGACATATTGAATATCGATATATTTTTTGGACAAATATGACTGCATAAAAATACATAGCAATGGAAAGTGAAGTTGTGCAATGTGCACAAAAAGAGGTGATCTTTTATGGTTGATTTTTTGAGAGAGGCGGCAGAAGTCGTGCCCTCAAAGCGGCAGATGATGTGGTATGACACGGCATTTTATGCGTTTATTCATTTTGGGATGAACACGTTCACGGACAGGGAGTGGGGGGACGGCACGGAGCCGGAGAGCCTGTTTGCCCCCGCGCGTCTGGACTGCAGGCAATGGGCTTTTGCGCTGCGCGATGCGGGGATCCGGGGCATGATCCTGACGGCAAAGCATCATGACGGATTCTGCCTGTGGCCGTCGAAGTATACGGAACACAGCGTGAAGAATGCCGCATGCAGGAGGGATGTGGTGGGCGAGGCCGCCGCCGCGTGCAGGGAGGCAGGGCTCCGCTTTGGGATCTATCTCTCCCCGTGGGACAGAAACTGCGCCTGCTATGGAACGCCGGCGTATAACGACTTTTACTGCGCGCAGCTCGAGGAACTGCTGACTGGATACGGGGAGCTGTTCTGCGTATGGTTTGACGGGGCGTGCGGGGAAGGCCCGGACGGGAAAAAGCAGGAATACGATTTCCCGCGCTATATTGGGCTGATCCGGAAGTATCAGCCCAACGCGGTCATTTTCTACGATAAAGGACCAGATGTGCGCTGGTGTGGGAATGAGGCGGGGAACTGCCGCGTGTCCGAGTGGGCTGTGGTGCCCTCGGAGCTGTGCGCGCTCGCTCCGGTGCAGACGGGGCCCGGACCGCTTGCGGGGGAGGGCGATCTGGCATATCTTTACAATACGGACAGATTTGTCGGCGGCATGGGCAGCATCCTGTATTCACAGGGGCTGTCGTTCGTGCCGTCCGAGGTGGATACGTCGATCCGTCCGGGCTGGTTCTGGCACAGCCAGGAGGAACCCCGGCCGCTGAGGACTTTATTCGAGATCTACCTGGGGTCGGTGGGCGGCAATGCCTGCCTGAACCTGAATATTCCGCCGGACAGGGACGGCCTGCTCGACGCGCGTGACATCGCGCGCCTGATGGAGCTGCGCCGCCTGCTTGACCAGGAGTTCGGGAATCCGCTGGAGGCGACCGTGGAGCGGCAGAAGGACAGCTATCCCACACAGCCGGCGTATCTGGTCACCCTTGCGCATCCGGTCTCCAGGGTGAAGTACGTGGAGCTGCAGGAGGAGATCGAGAAGGGGCAGCGCATCGAGACCTTCCGCATCGAGGCGGTGTTCCACGAGGGAAAAAATTATCCGCTCTATCAGGGAACGACGGTCGGAAACCGCAGGATCTGCGTGCTTGCGGATCCTTTTGCGGAGCAGAACAGGCTGCTGGACAGCAGCGGGGATAAGGCGGACAGACTGCTGGTCAAGGTGACGGCAGCGCGCGGCGAGGTGTCGCTGAAACAGATCAGGATATATGGATGACAGACAAAGGAGTGATGGAGGATGAAAAAAGTAACAGACCCTTTTGCGAAAGGATGTATGGGAAGTGAGGCATTTAGGATCCCGTCCATGCTGGTGACGCGGGGAGGCACGCTTGTGGCGGCATGCGATGCGCGCTGGGAGCATGGGAAGGATTCCGCGGGCAATCTGGAGACGGTTGTCGCGCGCTCGACTGACGGCGGGGTGAGCTGGGAGAGGCAGTTTGTAAATCATTTTGAGGATGTGGTGGACAACACAGACCGCTGTATCTTCAGCGCGGGCTTTATCGATCCGGCTCTGGCAGAGGATTCCGCCGGGAATCTGTATCTGCTGGTGGATCTGTGCCCTGCCTTTGTGGGCGCGCGCGCGGTGAACGGTATGGCGTGCGGACAGCAGAACGTGGGAAGACATACAAACGGCCGTCTGGCGCTGAAAGATATCGAAAGCTGCACCTGCGCGGAGACGCAGGAGCTGACGGCTGAGACGTATCCCTATTATGTCGGGGAACCGGACGGGGACGGTTATCTTCCGGTGCTGCGCGTCTGCGATGATGAGCCGTATGAGTCGTATGTGCTCGACGATGAGTGGTATCTGTACCAGCGCGGCGGGGAGGATGAAACGGTGAGACCGGTGATGATCCCGCAGCTTGACGGAAACGGCGGCGCGACGTCAAAGCTGGTTCATGCCAACATCTTTTTTGCCGCATCCCCGGTCAAGGCGTATCCGGCTTTTCATATTGTATGCCGCGTCAGCCGGGACGGGGGCAGGACGTGGAGCAGGATGCAGGAGGTCAGCGCACAGATCGACGGCGTCGGTTTCACGGCTGTCTGTCCTGGCAGGGGATATGCCCACATGTACCAGGGCAGGGAGCGCATGATCTTTCCGATCTATGACAACAATCTGGGGACGGAGTTTGCCAGCGTGATCTATACGGAGGACTGCGGGAAGACGTGGAAGCGGGGACAGCGCGCGGATCAGACGGGATACACGGAGGAAGGCGTGTGTGTCAAATCCTCGGAATCACAGGTTGTGGGGCTGCCGGACGGGCGTCTGCGGATGTACTCGCGGAATATGATCCGGGAAGTGACGTATGCGGACAGTTTTGACGGCGGTGAGACGTGGGGCGCTTTTGTGCGGGAGCCAAAGTTATGCTACTGCGGCAACTGCATGGTGTCCGTGATCAACTATTCCCGCCCGATCCAGGGAAAACCTGTGCTGCTGGCAAGCTATCCCGGGGGGGACGACGAGGCATATCACCGGGTCAACGGAGTGATCGCCGTCGGTCTCATACAGGAGAATGGCGGGGTCGACTGGCAGTACCACTACCCGGTGAATCAGGAGGACTTTCATTATAGCTGCCTGACAGAGCTTGCGGACGGGAGCATTGCGCTCTGGTATGAATACGAGGAGGCAGCCATGCGGTACGAGGTCTATACGATGGAGGAATTGATGGACGGGGCGCAAAATGCACAATGAAATAGTTGCAAAATGTAGTATAATATACAAACTAGTGAATTAATATTGCATTTTAACAAATAGGGTAGTATAATAGCGTTAATAATTACATAAACAATTTCTGTACAGATGTGTTTTTGAAGTTAATTTAGCTGTTGTTTTGTATCGTCGGACTTGCTGCCGGGCGGTGCATTGTTTCAAAATGAGAAATGTGGAGAGAAGCTATGAAAGATAAGAAAACAAAAGTTATCGTTCCCAAAAAGACCTTTTCCCAGCAGCTCGCCAAGGCAAAGTCTTACTGGCAGTTGTATGTATTTCTGATTCCCTGTTTTCTCTACTTCGGGATCTTCCGGTATGCGCCCATGGGCGGACTGCAGATGGCTTTCAAGGATTACAATGTGGTTCAGGGCGTGTGGGGTTCTCCGTGGGTCGGATTGAAGCATTTTATCCGGTTTTTCGAGTCGCCGGACTGCTGGAATGTCATCGGAAATACGCTTAAGATCAGTATTTTAAGTCTTTTATTTGGATTCCCGCTCCCGATCCTGATCGCCCTGCTGCTCAACCAGTGCAGGAGCAAACGGTTCGGCAAGGTGGTCCAGACGACGATCTATGCGCCGCACTTTATCTCGGCGGTCATCATCGTCGGTATGCTCAACCTGTTTCTGTCGCCCAGTACCGGCGTCATCAACAAGGTGATCGAGATGTTCGGCGGCGAGGCGGTGATGTTCATGGGAAGTGCGTCCATGTTTCCGGCGATCTATGTCATCTCGGAGATCTGGCAGAACACCGGATACAGTTCCATCGTCTATACGGCGGCGCTCAGCGGTGTCAGCCCGGAGCTTCACGAATCTGCCATCATGGATGGCGCGACTGTATGGCAGCGCATCCGCTACATAGACCTGCCTTCCATCATGCCGACGATCATCATCCTGCTGATCATGAACACCGGGCGTGTGCTGACGGTGGGGTACGAGAAGATCTACCTGATGCAGAACAGTTTGAACCTGAGTTCGTCGGAGGTAATATCAACCTACGTATACAAGCAGTCTCTCGGATCGGCCTCGCGCCCTAATTTCAGCTATTCGGCAGCGATCGGTTTCTTTGAGTCGGTGGTGAGCCTGGTGCTGTTGATGGTCGTGAATAAGGTTTCCGCGAAGGTTGCGGATATGTCGCTCGTATAGGAGGTGCAGTTATGGATGGACAAATGAAGAAAAATAACCACAAGAGGGAAGGGAACCTGTCGTTCCACATCTTCAACTACATTTTTCTGGGTATCATATTCCTGCTGGTAGCGTATCCGATCTACTTTGTGCTGATCGCTTCCATAAGCCACCCATCGGCGGTAGGGACAGGCCAGGTGCTTCTGCTTCCGAAGCAGTTGACGACAGAGGGCTACAAGGCCGTGTTTTCGGATGATTCCATTATGACGGGCTACAAGAATTCCCTGATATACACGCTCACAGGTGTCCTGTTCAGTGTGACAACTACCGTTTTGGCGGCATATTCCCTGTCCAGGCGTGACATGCCCGGGAGGAAAGTATTTATGATGCTGATCGTGTTCACCATGTATTTCGGCGGCGGCATGATCCCCACATACATTGTTGTCAACAACCTGAAGCTGACCAACACGATGTGGTCACTGATCTTTCCGACCCTGATTGTCCCGTATAACCTGATCGTCGCAAGAACCTTTTTTGAGAGCTCCATTCCGTCGGAGCTGCGGGAGTCGGCTTATCTGGACGGGTGTACGGAGTTTCAGTTTTTCAAGGATATTGCAATGCCGCTGTCCAAAGCGATCGTCGCGATCCTGGTGCTGTTCTACGGCGTGTCGCAGTGGAACACGTACTTTAACGCCATGATCTATATCCGCAGACAGGAAATGTATCCGCTGCAGCTCGTACTGCGCAACATCCTGATCGAGAATCAGGTTTCGCAGGAGATGATGCAGGAT
Source organism: Lachnospiraceae bacterium (assembly GCA_021770755.1). Lineage (GTDB taxonomy): Bacteria > Bacillota > Clostridia > Lachnospirales > Lachnospiraceae > COE1. Next base: position 11,142 of record JAETQI010000027.1, on the reverse strand, counting down.
GCAAAGCAGGCGGCGGCTCAGATAGAGCGCGCAGGTCTGATCAAATATGTGTCGATCATCGTGTCGGCAGCGCCACTGATGATATTGTATCCGTTTATACAGAAGTATTTCGTGAAGGGTGTCCTGATCGGCTCTGTGAAAGGGTAGCAATTATAAATTTTAAGGAGGAACAGATTATGAAGAGAAAGAACCTGGCAAAGATGACCGCATTGGTGCTGGCATGTTCCATGGTAGCAGGCGGATGCGGCGGAGGCGGCGGTACGGATACCGCAGCGGACAACTCGACGACAACGGCGCCTGCGGCGGACAGCAGCACATCGACGGACAGCAGCGCGTCAACAGACAGCAGCGCGCCTGCGGACAGCGCACAGCAGGGCGGCGGATCGGCGCCGATCGCGGAGGGTGCAGGCTATGAGTGGATCGCAGCCAATGCGCCGAAATTGTCAGACGAACTGGTATCCTTTAAGCTTGTCGCTTATCAGGAAGTATCGCAGATCGACTACAACAACATGGAGTTTTTCAAGGCGCTGGAAGCGGCGACTAATGTTCATATCGACTTTGAGTGCTTCCCTGCCAGCAGCTATAATGACCAGAAGAACATCATGCTCTCCACCAATGATTATCCGGATGGATTCTTTGGATACAACACGTTGAGCATGGATGACCTGAATCTGTATGGACCGATGGGCGTCTTTATCCCGGTGGACGACCTGATCGACCAGTACTGCCCGAACTACAAGGATGTCCTGTCACGTTTTCCGAATCTGGACGGCATGAGCACATCGCTGGCTGACGGGAAAAAGTATTCGTGGGGTACCGTCAACGAGTCCCCGGCGAGGGATTATCCGGATAATCTCTATATCAACAAGACCTGGCTGGACAATCTGGGACTGGAGGTTCCGACCACCATGGAAGAGTACTATGATGTGCTGAAGGCTTTCAAGGAGCAGGATGCGAACGGGAACGGTGACCCCAATGATGAGATTCCCTATACATTTCTGGCGATCAATCAGATCAACGGTTATGGCAGCTTCTTTGGAGCGTATGGTCATGCGGAGGCATTTAACAGTGCGGGCGCCATACTCAACCATTTTGTGGTAGAGGACGGGAAAGTGATCTATGAGCCAATCACGGAAGAGTGGAAAACGGCGGTCAAAGAACTTGGCAAGTTTGTGCAGGACGGTCTCTGGGATCAGGAAGGTTTTGTGCAGGATGGCGACCAGTACAGTGCGAAACTGACAAGCGCGACACCGATCGTGGGTTCCGCATACACATGGGCATCGGGCAGCTTTGGCGACAATGGGGATCAGTATGTTGCGATCGCTCCTTTGAAGGCAGATGCGTCCGCGGATGCGCCCAAGGTACACAAACGTCAGAATCATGTAAGCTTCCTCGGCACAGGTTTCTCGATCACAAACAAGTGTGAGCATCCTGAGATCCTGGCACAGTGGGTAGACCTGTTCTACAATGAGACGATGACGATCATGAGTTACCGCGGACCGGATCGTGTCAAGAACATTGATGAGAACGGCGCGGTTACATATGACGAGACACCCGGGGCGGACGGTGCGAGCTTTGACACCATCACCCAGCATGAAGCGCCTTTCGACGGTACGCCGAAGTGTATGACGAATGATATGTTTGTCAATAAAATCATTACTGAGACCATGAAGAATGACAAGGTTGATGTGATTAACGAGTTCTATATCAATGCTCCGGCAAGCGTGACGCTTCCAAGCATGCAGTTTACAGATGAGGAGAGCCAGTTTGTGAACGACTATGGCGTAAGCGCCCAGAACTATGTGGAGAGCTGCCTTGCGGAGTGGCTGCTTGGAAAGAGCGACATTGACGCGGATTGGGACAGCTATCTGGCACAGCTTGAAACGCTGAAAGTTCAGGAGTACATTGACACTATGCAGACTGCATATGACAGAACGATCGGTAAATAAATCAGTTTAAGAATAGGAAAAGGCGGTGTGGCTTTAGCCACACCGCTTTTTCATGTTTGATCTGGATTCAGTTGATCCCAAGCGCCCTGGACAGATATGGCAGGAGCGTGTCCGCCATCCGCCAGAATCCAAGGTCGTTAGGATGGGTGCGGTCCACAGTGCAGCTCTCCCGTCCCCTGCCGCCGAGCAGTGAGAGACCGTCCGCAAACTGGATCTGCGCGCCCTGACCTGCAGCCCAGACGCAGGTATCGTGCACGATCTCCCTCCGCTCACCGTCCGTTCCCGGAAGGTTTGGATAAGGCCGGGACATGGCGATCACCGGCAGCTTCGGATTCCTGTCGAGGATCGTTTGCAGGAATGGGCGGTGGGTCTGGCGCAGGTAGTCTGGTGAAGGTGCATTGTAGTCGTAATCGTACACGAAACAGCTCATGGGAAGCTGGGAGATGTACTCTGCCATCCACGGTTCTCCCATGGCGCCGCCGCTGAATCCCAGACAGTAGAAGTCGCTGTCCAGCCAGCGGGACACGAGGGCGCAGTAGGAGTTGGAGCTTCTGCTGGCACAGCCGCCCTGTGTGATGGATGAGCCGTAGAATACGATGGGCGTCTCGCGGGCATAGGGCGTGGGAGCCAGCAGGGCGGCGCCCGGTTCCAGTCCCAGCTCCAGCAGTTCGACGCCGGTGTACAGCGGAAGGTACAGCGTCACCAGCGACAGGGTGCCGGGCAGTTCAAATTCGCTCTCCAGGAGCCGTTCTCCCAGCGGCGGCCAGCGGGTGCCAAGGTATTTCGGGTCAGTACCCTCCCCCAGATAGCAGTCGACTCCCGCATAGCCGCTGTAAGCCATGTGCGGGTATCCCTCGGAATCCGTCACGAGCATGCGCAGCCCGAGACGGCGGGAATCCGTGAGGAAGCGCACCCGCCCGCCGCTGGTACAGCTCTGCAGTATCAGCAGCTTCTCGCTGGCAAGGGAGCGCTGCGCTGCCGGAAGTCTGGCGTATTCCCCCTCGATCAGCCCATAGATGCGCGCCGGGGTGGAACGGACATCCTGAAAGTTCAGTCCCGCTTCCAGGGGGACTGCCTGCAGGTTTTTGTCAAGTGTTTCCATTCTTGTCTTCATATGATCATCCTTCCTTTTTAAATCGCATTGGTAAAGCGCAGTCCAAAGGAGAACGTAAACTGTTCCTCGCGGAACTGGTACTGTTCCTCCGGCTCCGGCCCGCAGCTATTGGATCCGATCCCGTCCAGTCTGTAGTCAAGGCACAGGATCGTGTGCCCGCTGGGGATCAGCTCAAAGTTGTGGGATTTTTCCGTAAGCTCCTCCTGTGTGTAGCGGGAAGCGTTGAAGGAGAACGGTACGGCGGAGGCCGCGGAGAGCGTCCGTCTGCCGTCTGCGAGTGCGACATAGCTTACATCCCAGTGGCTTCCGTTCTCCTGCGGTTTGATATAATCTTCAAAAAGCGAGTCTGGTGTCCCCTCAAAGATGCCGTGGCAAGCGGCGCGGTGCTTATCGGTATAGCTCTCCATAGGACCAAGGCCGTAGTAAGTCACCTGTTCCATGCGCTCCGGCAGCACCATGCGGACGCCAAAGCGGGGGAGCCTTGGGAATACGGGGTTCTTCTTCACATCGAGGCGCACGTCGACGCTGCCGTCCGCCCACACGCGCCATACTGCATGAATATCCAGGATCCGCTGCATGTACACCGGCGCGAGCGAAAGCGTGCTGTCGATATTAGCATACACTCTGCCGTTGTCCTCCTGCAGGGTGCATCCGGTGCGGTAGCATCTCGTGACGACCCTGTCATACTGTGCCTCCGCCCAGATGCGCCGGATCTTTCTGTCGTTGTCCGTGGGGGCGCGCCAGATATTGTAGGTCATGGGAGCCTCCAGGATCGCGTCATTGTGCGAGACCATGCGCGCAAACAGTCCGGTAAACTTATCGTAAGTATAGTGGAAGTGCGCTCCGCGGATCTCGAGATAATGGTCGTCCTCCTCGAATGTCAGGGGATCGCCGGCACACTCGGCAGTGAGCGGCATCTGCAGCAGCGTCTGTGCATGCTGGCAGGGTTCCGTGCGTAAGGGGATTTCGTCAAAGCCAAGCGTCCAGCCATCGGGAAGCACCCCTTTGCTGCCGCGCAGCAGCCAGGTCACTTTCAGGTAGCATCTGCCATGGCTTGTTTCTGGCAGCTCCAGCGTCAGATCCTTTTCACAGTGCGGCGCGATATCCAGCAGCGCGGGGGCGTCTGTCCGGCCTTCCGCGATGCGGACGCCGTCGCAGGTAACTTCCCACGCAAACAGGCAGTAGTCCCTGAGATTTGTGAAATCCAGATAGTTGTGGATGCGCAGGGTCTGGGTCTGTGCGTCAAAGGAGACGACTCTCGCGGGGCGGTGGACATTCTTAAATTCCATCAGGCCGGTGTGCGGTCTGCGGTCGGGATAGACCAGTCCGTCCATGCAGAAGTTGCTGAAATGCGGGTATTCCCCGTGGTCTCCGCCGTATAGGTAGACTTCCCTGCCGGATCTGCTGCGTCCCTTGTATATCGCGTGGTCGCACCACTCCCACACCATGCCGCCGCAGGCGCCCTCGTACTGCTGGAAGATCTGGAAGTAGTCTTCGAGATTGCCCGGCCCGTTTCCCATGGCATGGCTGTATTCACACAGCAGCAGCGGCCTTTTTGCGGCTGCGTCGTAGCGATGATCGCTGTCCCCGGTGTTCGGCGCGGCAAAATAGGCGTGGATATCCGCTAGCTGCAGGTACATCCTGCTGTACAGGTCGATGCAGGAATAATCGTGCGTGGTGCCCTCCGGCACATGCCACGCACCCTCATAGTGCAGGATGCGCGTGTCGTCATAAGCCCTCGCCCAGCGCAGCGCTTCCTCAAAGGTACATCCGTAGGCACACTCGTTGCCCATGGACCACCCAAACACGCAAGGACGGTTTTTGTCCCGGATGACACACTTGCGCACCCGGTCCAGGGTGGACTCGATAAATGCCGGATTGTCGGCGATCCATGCATTCTCGGCGCCCCACTCCTGATGGTAGGCGCTGAGTGTCCCGTGACTCTCATTGTCTGCCTCGTCCATCACATAGAATCCGTACTGATCGCAGAGCTGGTAGAACTGGGGGGCATTCGGGTAATGGCTGGTCCGGATCGCGTTGACATTGTGCTCTTTCATCAGGCGCAGATCCCGATGCATCTGTTCCAGGCTGATCGCAAAGCCGGTCACCGGATCGCTGTCATGACGGTTCACGCCGTAGAGCTTGATCTTTTCCCCGTTGAAGTAAAAGATACCGTCCCGGACAGCAACCTCGCGCAGACCCAGACGGTCTGTGATGACTTCCTGCTCCGTCTCGATGACCAGGGTATAGAGGTATGGATTCTCCGCGCTCCAGAGCGTTATGTCATGCAGTGCCAGGGTGATGCTGCCGCTCGCCTCCGCACTGGCATCGCAGAGCACGTTGTGCCGGTCGTCCTCGATGGACACATGCACGGGAATGCTGTTGTTTAAGCAGGTGAGGCTGATCTCCACATCAGCCTGTCTGTGATCCCGGTTCAGACGGGTCTTGACAAAGTAGTCGTAAACGCATTCCTCCGGGCGGCTCAGCAGATACACATCCCGGAAGATGCCGCTCATGCGGAACTTGTCCTGGTCTTCGAGATAGCTGCCGTCGCACCATTTCAGGACCAGCACCGCCAGCAGGTTTTCGCCTTCCCGCAGCAGGGCGGTCACGTCAAATTCGCTGGTGGCGTGGGAGACCTGGCTGTATCCCACATAGGTGCCGTTTACCCATACATAGAAACAGGAGTCGACGCCCTCAAAATTCAGGAATGCCTTTGGCGCCGCCGGATCGGGATGCCATGAAAAGCGGCGGCGGTACGCGCCGCAGGGATTTTCATGGGGGACAAAGGGCGGATCTAACGGGAACGGGTAATCAAGGTTGGTGTACTGGTGGTTGTCGTACCCGTGCATCTGCCACACGGAGGGCACGGGGATCGACTGAAAAACTTCCTTATTATAATTATTGCCTTTATCAGTCTCTTCATAGAAAGCTTCTTTCAGGTCGTAGATGCTGTTGTAGTAGCAAAACTGCCAGTCCCCGTTGAGCAGTGTGAAGCGGTCGGAATGTTCTCTGCACTCCACGAGGTCATACTGCTTATGGCTGGATGGGATGTAGTATGCCCGGTCAGGCATTGTGTTTTCGTGCAGGATCGTCAGATCCTCAAAATATTTTGGTACGATCATGGGCTCCTCCTAATCTGTGCGCGGCAGCGCACTTTTGTCATAAATCCACATGGAACAATAATTAAAATATTTTTAATAATTGGACGTATTGCTTAAAAAGTATCAGAACTTTTTTGGCAAAAGATAAATATAGTATAGCACAGAATTGTGAAAATGGGAAGATTTTTGTGTAAAATGTATAAAATTAAGCGTTGCGTAATTTTTCTTTTTGTGCTATCCTATTAAAAATCTAAGGTTTTACAAATGATGGAAAAATAAAGGGGAAAAGTTCATGGGAATTACGGAAGAACAATAGGAGGGTACTTATGCAGGTATTACAGGGGAAGAATCTGCTGCGCATCAAGGAAACCAATCAGTCAGCAATTCTGCGCATGATCTACTATTATGGTCCGATCAGTCGTTCCGACATTGCACAGAGACTGGAGCTGACTCTTCCGACGATCACGACCAACATCAACAAGATGCTGGGGGAGGGGCTGATCAAAGAGACGTTTATACGGGGAAAGGCGCCGAACCCGAGCGGGAGGCGCGCCCACCCGCTGTACATAAACCAGCAGGCATGTTATTTTGGCGGTGTGGAGCTCAAGAACACAAACTGGAGTGTCTGCGTGACGGATTTTGGCGGCAGGATACTGGCATCTGCGGAGGGGGTGTGCCCAGACGGGGATTATGACAATTTCATATGGCAGATCGGCAGGGATTTTACGGCATGCCTGGCGGAGAGCGGCAAGAAACTGGAGGAGCTGTGCGGGATCGGGATCAGTCTGCCGGGGCTGGTGGACCGTGAGAAGGGGATCCTCAAGATCAATTCCCGATACCGGTGGATCGAGCGGGACGTATGCAGTGATTTTGCGCGTCTGACGGGATACCAGGGCAAGATCACGCTGGAGAACAATGCGATCGCACGCGGTCTGAGCGCACAGTTGTTTAATTGGGATGAGGTGGAGAACGGCAAGTCGTTTGCCTATCTGGTAGTGTCCGCGGGAATCGCGTGCCCGCTTTTTCTGAATACGTCAAGTTACCGCGGCTCCGTGGTGGACGCCGGAGAGGCAGGGCACATGGTGCTCGATCCGCACGGCCGTCTGTGTATCTGCGGAAATCACGGATGCCTGGAGGCATACGCGAGCGAGTATGCGATCATCAATGACTGCAAAAAGGAGATGGAGCAGGGGCGGGCAGGAATCCTCAGGGAGATCAGTAAGGAGAGACAGGAACTGACGATCGCGGATATCGTGCAGGCGCAGGAAGCGGGGGATCTGGATGTGTGCCGGATCGTGGAGAACGCGATCTACATGCTGGGGATCGCGGCGACCAATATCATTAATTTTGCAGGTCCGGATATCATGCTGGTCGACTGCCAGTTGTTCAAAAATGCGTCAAACAGGCAGCTTTTTTTGGATTATACGCAGAGCAGCCGGGGGAATCCGGTACATTTTAAGTACTTTAAGACAACACTCTCATTCGTGGATTCCGACCGCTTTATCGGAGCGCTGGGGGCTGCGGCAGTGGCGATCGACGAGAAGCTGGAAATTGTCATGTAGAAGCGGGTGCATTGTGCACTCGCTTTTTTTTAACCAAAGTTTGATTGTATATTTTGTATACTTTGCACCTATCTTTATGGAAACAGTTGTGATATTCTTTAAATAATTAAGAAATTTAAATAATTAAAATCTTAAACTAAACAAAGGAGTGAAGAAAAATGAAGTATTTTTTGGACAGCGCGAAAATGGATGAGATCAAGTATGCGTATGAGACGTTCGGAATTGACGGTGTCACGACCAATCCCCGCCATATCATGCTGAGCGGAAAGCCCTTTATGACAGCGATCACGGATATCGCGGAGTGGATCAGGGAGCAGGGGCTTGACGGGTATGAGACGTTTCCGGTTTCCGTCGAGATCAATCCGCATATCGACGATGCGCAGGAGATGGTGGAGGCGGCGCAGAAGATCGCTGCCATCAGCCCGAATTTCGTGATCAAGATCCCGGCTACAGAGGCGGGCGTGACAGCCGGCAGAAAGCTCGAAAAGATGGGGATCCGCACCAATGTGACGCTCATCTTCTCGCCGGCACAGGCGATCCTCCCCGCAAAGAACGGGTCGAAGTTCGTATCGCCGTTCATCGGCTGGAAAGAGGCCAACGGCGAGGACTGCAGGGCGTACATAGAGGATATCGTCACGATCTACAAGAATTATGGCTTTTATCAGAAGACAGAGATCATCTGTGCGGCGGTGAGGACACCCAAACAGATCGTGGACTGCGCGCGTGCAGGGGCGGACATCGTGACAGCGGGGCTTGACGTGTACAAGGACAGCATGAAGCATGCGTTCACCACACAGGGCATCGGCACGTTTACCAACGCATGGGATAACACTGTGACAGAATGATCTGGAACCGCGGCTGACGGGAAAAGCCGGCGCGGACAAATGGAAGATAGGGGGAAACATGAAGCATATTTATCTGAATCTCAAACGATTTGATGTTCCTGTTGAATACGGCGGTGTGAACCGTCTGGCGCCGATACCGGAGTGGGCGGCGCATATCGTGGCCCGGACACAGGAGGGACTGAGGCAGTACGACCCCGCCAGGGTGGAGTTTGTCCAGTTTTTCCCGGAGGCGCATCTGTTGCAGGCGGTGGCTGCGCGCGCGGACGACAGTCCGGTGCAGATCGGCAGCCAGGGCGTCTACCGTGACAACACGGCGCCGGGCGGCAATTTCGGCGCATTCACCACAAACAGGCCGGCGTCGATCGTGAAAGCGCTTGGCTGCGGGGCGGTGCTTGTCGGCCACTGCGAGGAGCGCAATGACAAGAAGGGAATTCTTGCGGAGGCAGGCGTCACGGACGCGGCGGCGGTGAACAGGCTGCTGAACCGGGAAGTACAGTGTGCCGTGAACGCCGGGCTGAAAGTCGTCTACTGTATCGGTGAGACGCAGGAGGAGCAGCCCCAGTGGGAGTCCGTGCTCGGTGAGCAGCTTTCAGTCGGACTTGAGGGGGTGGACAAGGACCGCGTGGTGATCGCCTACGAACCGGTGTGGAGCATCGGGCCGGGCAAGACGCCCGCCGGCAAGGAGTACATCACAAAGATCGCGCGCTTTGTCAAGGAGCGCACAGGCGGCATGGACGTGGTGTACGGAGGCGGACTAAAGACGGACAATGCGGCGATGCTGGCATCCATCGAGGAGATTGACGGCGGTCTAATCGCCCTGACGCGTTTTCAGGGGGAGATCGGGTTTTATCCCGAGGAGTATCTGGAGATCGTGCGTCTGTATCTGGAGGAGTCTGAGAAATAGGAGGAAATTGCGATATGAAACTGGAATTTGAGTATGGGCATGGCACGATCAGCGCGGAGCTGCCGGACACCACGGATGTATTTATCCCGGGCGAGACGGTTCCGGATCCGGAATGCCTTCCCCAGGACTGGGACAGCCTGTATGCGGCGACGCTTGAGAGCATCCGCAATCCGATCGGAATGCCGACGCTCACGCAGTTGGCGAAGGCGGGAGACCGCGTGGTGATCGTGATACCGGATATCGTCAAGGGAGGCAACCAGCCGACCTCGCACAGAAAGGTGGCGATCCGGGCGTGTCTGGATGAGCTCTACAGCGTGGGCGTGGAGAAAAAAGACGTCCTGCTCCTGTTTTCCAACGGGCTGCATCCGCGTGCGACCGTGAAGGAGATGCGCACGATCCTGGGCGAAGAGCTGTTTGGGGAATTTTATCCGTCGGGACAGATCACGAGCCATGACAGTGAGGACTATGAACACTTGGTCGATCTGGGCTACACGGAGGCGGGCGACCATGTGATCATGAACAAATATGTATACGACGCGGATGTGGCGATCCTGATCGGACACACGCAGGGCAATCCGTACGGCGGATATTCCGGCGGTTACAAGCACTGTGCGACGGGCATCAGCCACTGGCGGAGCATCGCGGCCCATCACGTGCCGGATGTCATGCACCGCCCGGATTTTGTCCCGGTATCCACGAGCAGCGTGATGCGTGAGAAGTTTGACCGTCACGGGATGCTGATGGAGGAGAAGATGGGCAAGAAATTCTTCTGCTGCGACGCGGTGCTGGACACGAAATCACGCCAGATCGAGATCCATTCCGGCTATGCGAAGGAGATGCAGCCTGTGAGCTGGAAGACGGCGGACAAGCGCACCTATGTGCATTGGGCGGAGAAAAAATATGATATCGTAGTCTTTGGCATGCCCACGAATTTCCATTACGGCGACGGGATGGGAACGAACCCGATCCAGATGATGCAGGCGCTCTCCGCGCAGGTCATCCGCCACAAGAGGGTGCTTGCCGACCACTGCGTGTTTATCGTACCGAGCATCTGTGACGGCTGGTTCCACGAGGAGCGGTGGCCGTATCTGAGAGAATTATATGAGATGTTCCAGCACGATTCCATGAACATCCTGCCGGACATGAACCGCTACGGTGAGTACTTTGCCACGAAGGAGGAGTACATCCGCAAGTACCGTTTTGCCAATGCATTCCATCCGTTCCACGGCTTCTCCATGATGAGCTGCGGCCATCTGGCGGAGGAGCACACGAGCGCCATCTATATCGTGGGGGCAAGAGAACCGGGGATCGCAAGAGGCATGGGACTAAAGACCCGCGCGACCGTGGAGGAGGCGCTGGCAGATGCGATGAAGAAGTATGTGGGACCAGATCCCAACATCCTGGCGCTGCCAAAAACATTTACGACGGCTGCGGTCCATCTGTGCATGAAGGATCCGGCCCAGAACAGCCACACGAGGGACGGACACGGACATCCCTGCTGTGGATAAGGAATAAGGGGGCATAACATGAACAATGATAAAAAGAAAAGGTGGTAGTCAAAAAGTGTGTTGTTAATAGAAATTTGAATTGAATGCAAATACTCGTTCTGCTATAATTAACTTATCTACAATATTCGAGGTGATAAGTTTATGAACGAAAAAATT
>JAETQI010000092.1 GCA_021770755.1 Lachnospiraceae bacterium | reverse complement strand
GCATATAAGCAGCCAGATTTCAGGGCGGTTGAACTTCTATAATACGATTGCAAGCTTATGATGATAGAATAAGGGGGACTGCCCACTGCATCCCCCAAGTAAAGTTACACTATCAACGTGTGTTTAGCTCTTGAATCCTGCTGCCAAATGTGCTATATTAAACATAGAAAAAGGGAAAGCCATAGAAGCGGCTCTACCCCTCAAACAACTAAGCTAAAACCTCTTATGAGGTAAGCCGTCGCTATTGACAGTAGTGGCGGCTATTTCTTTTTTCCCTTGTAAACCTGATAAATCAAATTCGCAAGGGCGACAATGAGTATTCCAATCTGGATTAAATCCTGATATGTAACATACATTGTATCGCCCTCCTTTCTTTCGTCTGGAGGGCTACTTGAACCCTCCGCAAAATACAAGAGGGGTAAAGCCGCCTTTGGCTCTATGGTTTCCCATGAATGGAATATAGCACACATTTCCTTTTCAGACAATATCAAATTAAATATTAACGCCTATTTTCGCCCTTTATGCTACTGTTCACTCCGTTCCAGGACTTTATAGGTTGCTGTGTGCATCATTACCTCCCTGTTTATAATGTCGTGTAACTATTGATCTTGGTAGTATAGCATGCGGATATGAATTAATATAAAGATTTCATCGATATCAGGTGCATTATAGATGAGGCTGTTATGTCCGAGATACTCATATACATTATACAACCCCTGTCTTATACTGTGACAGGGGTTGTAATCCTTTATAAATTGTTCGCGGTTAGCTGGAGACACCTTTCTATCAATTTTTCATACAGACTGGGATAATCCATATCTTCTTTTAATAGATCCCACTCCCTGCAAAATGCTCTCCCGTCGCCGCAATTCTGATGCGCCTTATAATCTTTTAGAAATCGGATCGCAATCCTTCTCCGTGCCTTTACAAGACTTTCTCTGTTTAAACCCGTATGTTCGATCGTAGTCTGCGCTCTCCTGTTATCTCCTATTTCCTCGTACTCACCTGTTGCGAGATTGAGGCACATAAATTGATCAATCTCGTCCCTGGAAGGATCTAAAATAGGATACTGAAAATTCCATTTTGCTTTTTTATAGCTTGTATTGCATATCTCACAACACCAGTGCAGATTATCCCATGCAAAAGCATACTGATAAAATTGCGGAAGTGATTTTGGCTTTAAATGCTCTATTCTTCCATAGGAACTTGTCCCGACAACCGACTCACAGTAGCAACAATGCCTCGTGTACATCTTCTCCAGCGTATCTCTGACGTCCTCCTGTCTGTAGTGGTTTTTAAATTGATCATCAACCTTCGCATAAGACTTCAACCTGTTTATCTCATTTAACAATTCTTTTGTCCATCTGTCTGAATGATCCCTCAGACTCGCCGGCTGCGGCAAACGTTTCACTTTTCTCAATGCTTTTCTCCCAGTATCTCATCTACCGACATAAATGCCGCTTCCTCGATCGCAATGTCATCTTCGGGAATCACTTCGCTTAATTCCCGGATCAGATCTTCATATTGTTTTCTTTCAGATCCTTTCATATTTCCAGATAACTTTTGTTTCGCAAGCTTAGACAACAATTTCAATTTTCCTGCGGTTTCCGGATCACGATTTTCTGTATGCATCAATTCTACCAAAACACTGTCCACCATCCAGCCTTTGACCGTTTTTCCTGGAATCACCTCTGATGGCTTATCAAGAAATACATCTTCCAGATGCAGCGTGATCAGTCTTTCCTCCTTGCAGGAGGCAATAATGACCGGCGAGTGCGTCGTGGCAATAAACTGTACTTTAGGGAACGTCTTCTTTAATGCATCAACCACTCTCCACTGCCATTTCGGGTGAAGGTGCAGATCGATCTCATCAATCAGAACAATACCCGGCGTCCTTTTTGTTATGTCCTGCAATAAATCCGGATTCAAAACAGCCATTCTGTATGCGATATCAAATACAATGCCAAGAAGATCACGAAACCCGGAACTCAGCAAACGAACAGGCAGGGTCTCTTCGCCGCTGGTATATACCAGTTCTTCTGTCCTCTTATCGTATAATACCGAAGCTTTTTCTCCGTCCTGCATGATCCCCATAAAGTCCGACACAGCCTTTTTTACGACTTCATACTCCAGAATCGGCTTCTCCTGCTGCCATGCGATCTGCTCCATTCTTTTGCACCAATTTATCAACATCTTATCATTCGCTGCCTCTTCCAGACAGTCAACATATCCTACCACTCTGGAGTAAACATCCGAAAAAGGATCCTCCCACTTATCTTTTTTTTGATAAGACACCCTCGAAAAGCTCTGGTAACTGATCACTGGCAGAATGGAATGCGGACTGTCTGCCATCAACTGCGCTGCTTTGCAGATATCTCTTGGCTCCACCGTTGAACGTGAACTTTTAATGCTCTTTTTCTGCCTGGAAAACTCAAATAATCGGATATCAGGATTGTTTTCATCCCCAACATTCAATTCCAGCTTCGCCTCCACGCAAATCGGCGTCCGATATACTACGTTATTTGAACCAGTTCCTGTCAGTTGGCTTTCCCGCCGTATCTCATCCCGTGAGAAATGGATCGTATTCACACCGTCAATACCAGAAAGAAATCCACCGAGGGCAACAGATATCGCTTCCAAAACTGACGTTTTTCCTGTTCCATTATCTCCTATGATCAAATTTACCGACCTGTCAAAATCAATGTCAGCGTTCTTGATGCCCTTAAAATTTTTAATGTGAATGTTGGATAGATACATACCATCTTCCTTCCTTGTAATGCGTTTTGTTTCTTTTATTATATACGAAATTTCTTTTTCCCACAATATATAATATATACTCTAAACCCGCATCCGTCTCGCCCAGCCTTTCACGGCAAACGGCACGCAGAGCATTCCGATCAGGACCGGGATCGTGATCAATAGATACGGAGACCAGATGTATCTGCCAAAGATACAGAGTGTGTTCGTCCTGAAAATGTCCGTGCCTGTCCCCACGAGCGGTATGAGATCCTTTGCCTTCTGCAGCCAGAACGGGAGATAGTTCTCCAGTGCAGTCGGCACGAGCACAGCCGCCAGACTGGAAACCATCGCCAGCACACTGCTCCCCGCAGCGGCTGACAGCAGCATGACGATCCCCGCATAACCGATCATGCCAAGCAGCGTGAACGTGTACTCATAGATCTCTGCCTGCAGCATGTTCATCGGTGCGACCGCGATCAGCTTGATGTTCTGGATCGGCATATCCCAGCCGGCAGTCCCCAGAAAAAAGAGCTGCGAAGCGACCTGTCCGGCTGCAATGACCGCGAAAAACTCCAGTGCAAAACAAAGTCCGGTGAGAATCTTGGCAAAAGCCGTTCTTCGCCACCCGTTTTTTGTCGTCAGCATCAATACCTTAATTCCATCCCGCCGCTCCCCGGCAAAGATCGGCGACAGGACGATCGCGAGAAAGACTGCCATCACAGTTCCAGTCTCACCGGCGATAGTGGAAAGTACCGCTGACCAGCCCTCCGTCCACTCATATCGGAAGGGCTTTTGCACACTCTGCTCCATCTGCATCAGATACTCCTTTTCGCGCCCCTCCTGTCCGCTGATCTCCAAAAAGGTCCCGACCGCCTGCTGCCGTCTCTCATAAAAACCCGTCAGTTCATCCGGATCGACATAGCTGACCATCAGCTTAAGAGAGCTGCTGTCCTTCAATTCCGGATATAACGCTTCCAGCCAGCCCTGGATCCCCTGTCGGTCTGTCAGCTGCAGCCTTCTGTCCATGTGAGCTGCCTCCGCCTCCTGGTAATCCCTCACCATCTGCTGGAAGTACTCGTCTGTCAGCTCACCGCCAAATGCGCGCGAATACTCCTGACAGTCCCGTATCATGCGGTATCCGTCAAAATTATTTCCGAACGAATCCGTATGGTTGGAGCTTCCAAACGAAAACCATTGAAAAGAAAGGACACTGCCAAACAGCACCGCATATACAAAGCATACGAGCACACATACTTTCGTCGTGCCTCTCCGCCACAGTTTCCTGTGTTCGAGCAAAAATAATTCCATCATCACCGCACGCCCTCCTCCGAACCAAAATAATACAGATCCTCCAGCGATGCCTCACAGGGCACTGCCCTCCCGTCCGGCAACGTGTCCGAGAGTATGCGCAGCACGACCTGCTCCCCCTCATGCCGCAGGTTCGCAACTATTGCCTCATCCTGCCACCTTCTCGCCTCGCCCGGGGAGACCGCAAGCTCCCATACCTTTCCGGCGGCCTTCCGGGTCAGTTCGGCGATCGTCCCCTGGAGGACAAATTTCCCCTTTTTCATCATCAGCACTTCATCGGCAATCGCCTCGATATCAGACACGATATGCGTGGATAAAAGGACGATCCGCTCGCCTGCATAATCGGCGAGCAGGTTGCGGAAGCGCACGCGTTCCCTCGGATCTAAGCCCGCCGTCGGCTCGTCGAGTATCAGGATCTTTGGCTGGTTCAGCAGCGCCTGCGCGATGCCCACCCTCTGCTTCATGCCGCCCGAAAAGGTCCTTAGCTTTTTGCCTGACACCGATTCGAGTCCCACGACCTCGAGCAGCTCCCGCACGCGCTTTTTGGCGATATCCCGCGGGATCCCCTTGAGCGCGGCAATATACATCAGAAATTCCATCGCGGTGTAACCGGGATAATAACCGAACTCCTGCGGCAGATACCCCAGCAGATCCCTGTAGTCCGCCCCCATCGCAGTCACTTCCTTTTTGTCCAGGAACACCTCCCCCGACGTGGCCTCCAGCACAGCGCACAGCATGCGCATCAGTGTCGTCTTTCCCGCACCGTTTGCACCCAGCAGTCCATACAGCCCCGGCTTAAACGATGCGCTGACACAGTCGACTGCGATCTTTCGCCCATAATGTTTTGTCAGACGGTCAATCGATAATTCCATACAGTTTCCCCTCCCTTCTCGATCCTATGATAAAACAGATCTCCCTGACAAAAAAAGCAGAAAATAACAAAAATGCCGCGATCCAGAATCCCATCGCCGATGTCTCATAGATCCATGTCTTCGTGCCTGCAAAAATGCCCCAGCAGACGCCAGCGCCGGTCATTGATACCGCATAGGCCAGCGTACTTCCCCTGGGGGACAGTCTGACGATCCTCAGAAGGGCGCTCATGCACACGAGATAAGGCACCAGGCAATACAGCACCAGCCGCCCTATATTTTCATAAGCGCTCTGCGCAGATACGCCCAGTGACAACACGATCGTGATGCTCACCAGATTGGCAGCCCCCGCCAGGAGCAGCTTAGCCAGTATGATCTGCGCCCCTGACGCTCTCGTCACTGCCTCGATCTCACTCATGCCATAATACCGGCTCCGCAGGAATACCGGCATCACAGCCAGCACAAACAGCGGCATGAACGCAGGTATGCGCAGAATATCTACCGCCGACCACACTGCCGCGCAGGCAAGCAGCAGGATCACTGCATGCAGTCCAAGAATATGCATGCCCTCAAACCGCAGCACATCTGACAGATACTGCCAGAATCCGGTGCGCTCCTCCGGCTGCAGGCTTCGTTGTTCCCGTGTGATCCGCATACACTGATCTATCGTTTTCTGGAGCCTTACAGGACACTCTTCCTGGCCGAGAACGCTCTGCAGTTTTTCCTCCAATTTCTGATCTCTCATATGCACTCCCCCTTTCTTTTTTAGAGCATTTTTCAAACACGCCCTAATCATAAGACGCCTTCCTCATGATCTGCAGTGCATAGCGCACCCGGCTCTGCACCGTCCGCACATTGCTTTCCATGATCTTTGCGATCTCCGCGAAACTTAGCTGCTCGCCATACCGCAGTATGATCACCTCCCGCTGTTCCGGAGACAACCGGTCCAACAACCGCCTTACCTCCTCCCTGTCCTCGACCTGATGAAGCTCACCGCACTCACTGGCGATGCCCTCCCCGTCCTCGAGCGGAACCGGCTGCACTTTCCTGCTCTCATCGATACACAGGTGGTTTGCGATCGTATACAGATACGCTTTGAACTTCTTCCTGCCTCTGTACTCCGGCAGGCTCCGAAACAGCCTCAGAAAAGTTTCCTGCGTCAGATCCTCCGCTTTCTCCGCACTGGAACAATGCCACCTGCAGTAGCGCATGACCGCAGCATAATAGCGCCTGATCAGTTCCTCTGCCGCGCCGTCATCGCCGAGTCTGATCTGCCTGACCAGTTCATCATCACTCACATTTTTCCAGCTCCCTTCCGGTTGTATTTTGTGCGCCTCTATATATAATAACGTAGTCGCCCGGAAAATGATTGAAAAATATTTATCCCTCCACACCATAAAACTGTATCTTCCAGCCATCCTCCCGCCTAAGCATGATTGTCAGATACAGAAGCATATCCTCATAGCTGCTGTCCCTGAATTCCACGGAAGCCACATAACTCCCATCTACGATCCTCTTCTCGTCAGCGTCAGACAATCCCTTCACATTGAGATCACTGACCACGCCTGAGCCCTCATACAAATCGACTGTTCCCTCATATGTACCTGCGAGAAACTTCCGAACTGTATCCGTATTGCCGTCAAAGTAAGCCTGCGCAAACTCGTCCACGATCCTGCCGATCTCCTCGCAGTCCGCTGCCTGCAGATATCCCTCCGCATTGTCAGAACTGATATTCTCTACAGGATCCGTCCCGACAGATACCGCGAAAGTATCCACGATCACAGGCAGTTCCCTCCCCCAGCCTTCCTCAGCCTCGGCAGGATAACAGTAAAATATGCCCCATACATCATTTCCGTCTTCCTTCAGCTCGGCATGAACGATCAGATCATCTTCCTGCTTCTGCCTGTCGGAATCCTCCATCGTCACATACCCCTCGCCCGCCAGTTCCTTATCAACCGACTCGATCGATCCGTTTTCGTAATGTATGATCCAGAGACGCACCTGGTCATTTACCGATGCTGTCCACATATCAGCATCGGACTGCTGCCACTCACCGTCAGGCAGATAGACAGAATATCCGCTGCCGACCGCAAGCGTCGCCTGTTTTTGCTCCTCTTCCCCTTCCTTGGAAAAGGTGAGCATCATTGTATTTTCCAATGCATTATCGGTAGAAGAAGCGTCAACAAAAGAACCGTCAGCAGAAACCGGAAGATCTTCTACCTGAACATCTCCCGGTTCTGACTGGTTATCCTGATCTTCTGCATCCACATATGAAATATCCACATCTGGCGCATCCGCATTTGGAGGATCCGCCTTTGTAATGGAACATCCCACCAGCATCCCAAGACAGATTGTCAGAGCAATCGAGCAGACAAGCAGAAAGCTCCCGTTTTTCTTTCCATTTTTCAGGATATTTTGAAACCGCATCTTCATGATCCTTTTTCCTCCATAAAATTGCGTAGACAGACCGTTTTTCCTGGCGCACCGCTTATGGAGCGTAGACAGAAGCGCCTCCGTGTATGCTTTCCGCTCAGCAAGACCCGCCCCCCGTGTGACCCGCTCATCACAGGACAGCTCCATGTCAACAACAGCCTCCCTCTGCAGGATCCAGATCAGGGGATTGAACCAGTGAACAGCGTTCGCCGTCACAAAGAGCAGTTTCAGATACACGTCTCCCCGTTTGAAATGAACCAGCTCGTGTTTCAGGATAAAATACAGCTCCACCGGGCTGTACTGCTCTTCCGGCAGGACCAGGACAGGTTTCAGGAAACCCATGATCATGGGGCTTCCGGCTTCGCGGTACTCGATCACCCGTATCGAGCGGCTAATGTGCAGCTCGCGTTTCAGTTCAGACACCTGCCTGAAAAGATCGATGTCCTCTATCAGCCGCCCCGCTGTCGTCACCTGCCGCTTGTAATGAAAATAACTGATCAAATGTACTGCTGCAAAGATCAGGCAGCCGGCCAGCCAGACAAAGATCACAATGTCAAGTATCGTGATCTCCAGATCCTCCTCACCGGATTGTAATGCATTCTGCACAGGGATCGGCGTGGTCATCTGTTCCGGCAGCTCCACCATGATCGGCCTGTACGCCGCGGCCGCCAAAGTTTCCTCATTTTCAGCCCCAGCCTGCCCCTTCGTCTGCGACAGCGCATCCGCGATCAACTGCCCGTTTCCTCCGCCAAGCGGTACGAGCAGTCTGACCGCCAGAAATATCCAGATAAAGTATTTCCATTTAGCAGCGTACCTCCTGTTCAGAAACGGTGCAAGCAGGATCAATACAAGCACCAGCAACCCAACAGACAGAGAAATCGCGGCATAGGATAAAAACAGATCCGTCATCGCTCATCCTCCAATCGATCCAGAAAGTTTCTCAGTTCCTCGATGTCATCGTTTTTGATCGCCTGGTCACTGTACAATGTCGCTATCATGCTCTGTATCGAATTATTGTACAGCTTTTCAAGAAAATGTCTGCTCGCCCCCGCCTTATATTCATTTTCCGTAATGATGAACGTGTACAGATTGCTTCCCGTAGAGCGGTCACAACTGATAAATCCCTTATCCGCCAGCCTTGCCAGCGATGTCATTAATGTGGAAAGCTGCCATTGCCTTCGCCCCTGCAGTTTCTTTAATATGTAGTTTGAAGTGACCGGATTATCGCCGTCCCAGATCACCTGCATGATCTCCAGCTCCGCTTCCCCCAGCTTTTTCAGTGTATTACCCATATATCCATACCTCCTTATACAATTGTATAATTTATTATACGGTCGTATAACAGCATTGTCAAGCGTGAATTTTCATGATCCGCCTGTCCGAAAACAATCTGTTTTGTGAGAAGTAGCTATTTTCTCTGCCGCATGGTATACTATCCTGTCTTTGACAGTTGATAAAGCAGCAAATGATCAAAAAATGATCAAAAAAAATTTAATGATAGTGTAACTTTACTTGGGGAATTTTTCCAAAAAATAATATGGAGCACCTTCTTTTTATGTTATAATGTAATTACCAATAAAACATACACATAAAAAGAGGAGGTGCCCCTA
>JAETQI010000026.1 GCA_021770755.1 Lachnospiraceae bacterium | reverse complement strand
TTGCGGACGGTGTGGGGCAGCACCAGAACACGCTCACGCAGGAACAGTTGGAATGCTTGGAAAAAGTTGCTGTGACCTGTGGTTCAGAGGACAGGAAAATTGTTTTATCAATCATACATGAATTTGGACCGTACTGTGGAAGTTTTACATAGAAAATGACGGGAGGTGTGGCATGGACACTGCACACCGGAGAATGGAAATCATCAGCATTTTATCCGCCAAAGGGCATACAACAATGAGGGAGCTTGCATGGGAACTGGATGTTACAAGACACACGATAATGAATGACATTATCGCACTGTCTTTTGACTATTCGGTTTACACAAAGCCGGGCGAGGGCGGCGGGGTTTTCATTACGGAAAATTACAAGCCCTATACCAACACCCTCACACTGACGGAACAGAAAACCCTGTGCGGTTTATATGATAAAGCAGAGGGGAAAGAGAAAGAAATCCTTTTCCGTATCATTCACAAATATGGTGCGGACAAGCTGAAAATTTAGGGCAGAAATATCAAAAATTGAATATATAATCCCACATATGATTCTGCAATTCTTCCCAACTGTTTGCAGAAAGTTTTTAAGGGATTTTTGTTAAAGCAGAGTGCGGGATTACACTCAAAGATAACTAACACAGCGCAAGGGCAGTCACAGACTTATGGGAAAAGTCTGGGCTGTCCTTTTTGTGCGTTTTAAGGAGGCATTTATGGCAAAGAGGTATTACTGGCTGAAACTGAAAGCGGACTGGTTTTCAGACAAGCGCATCAAGAAGTTACGTTCCATAGCGGGCGGTGACACGCACACAATTATCTACCTGAAAATGATGCTGCTGTCGCTAAAGGACGAGGGGAAACTTTACTTTGAGGGCGTGGAGGACAACTTCGCTTCGGAGATTGCCCTTGCGCTTGACGAGGACGCAGAGAATGTAAAGCTGACGCTTGCATTTTTACAGCGGCATGGGCTGATAGAAATCGGTGACGATGACGAGTACCAGCTTACGGAAGTGCCGACAATCATCGGTTCGGAAACAGCGTCAACCATACGTTCAAGGGAGTGCAGGGAACGGAAAAAACAGCTTGCGCTTGGGCAGGAAGCGTTGCAATGCAACACAAATGAAACAGGCTGCAACAATCTGAAACAGATTTGCCGCGTAGAGAGAGAGTTAGAGATAGAGAGAGATAAAGAGATAGAGAAAGAGGGAGAGGGAGAGGGAGAGAAAGACACACCCGCCCTCGCCGCTTATGGGAGATTTTGTAATGTTTTTCTTTCTGATGCGGAGATTAACGGTCTGAAATCGGAACTGCCCGACAAGTGGGAATATTACATTGACCGTTTATCCATACATATCGCTTCAAGCGGAAAGAAATATAATAACCATGCCGCTACGATTTACAAATGGGCGCAGGAAGATGCAGGGAAGGCAACGCCAAAGAAAGGGATACCGGATTATTCATCATACAGTGAGGAGGACAGCTTATGAGTGGTAATTTAATGGATGCGGTTTTGCAGATGGCAAGCACTGATGCGGAGCCGGAAGATTATATGGGTGGGGATGGTTTATTGTACTGTGGGAAATGCCATAAACCGAAAGAAGCCTATTTTCCGCAGGGAAAGGCATTGTTCGGGCGTGACCGCCACCCGTCTGAATGTGACTGCCGCAGGGCAGAGCGTGAAAGGCTGGAAAAAAGGGATGCGGACGAAAAGCACAATGCCGAAGTGGAACGTCTGAAACGGGAAGGCTTTTCCAATCCTGCCATGCGTCACTGGACTTTTGAAAACGACAACGGGAAATGCCCGCAGATAGGGAAAGCGTACTCCTATGTGGAAAAGTGGGAAACGGTACGGTCTGAAAACCTCGGTTACTTACTGTGGGGGAATGTCGGATCAGGGAAAAGCTATTTTGCAGGCTGTATTGCTAATGCCCTCATGGAGAAGGAAATACCCGTTTGTATGACGAACTTTGCAACGATACTGAACAACCTTTTCTATGGTTCGGAAAACAGGAATGAATACATCGTAAAGCTGTGTTCCTATCCCTTGCTTATCCTTGATGATTTCGGCATGGAGAGAGGTACAGAATACGGACTGGAACAGGTATACAATGTGATTGACAGCAGGTATATCAGCAAAAAGCCGCTGATTGCAACGACAAACCTTACGCCGGAGCAGCTTAGGAATCCGGAGGACGTGCCGCACGCACGCATTTATGGCAGGCTGCTTGAAATGTGTGTGCCTGTCCGCTTTACGGGCGGCGATTTCCGCAAAATAACGGCACAGCAGAAAATGGAACGCCTTAAAAAGCTAATGGAGGGAGGCGAAAGCCAATGAAAGAAGTTCCGATTTGGGAAAAGAGTAATCTAAGTCTGGAAGAAGCCGCCGCTTATTCAGGGATTGGTGTAAATAAGCTACGTGAGCTTACCAACGAGAGAAACTGCCGATTCGTTTTGTGGGTTGGCAATAAGCGGTTAATCAAACGCCGACTGTTCGATCAGTATATCGAGCAGGAATATTCTATCTGACAATGAAGATTATTTCATTCTTTTCAGTTTTTATGAATCTTATGGTGTAAAATCAGCTTTGATATGGTACAATGAATGAGTCATATCAAGGCTCTTTCCACTACGGAAAGGAGTTTGAAAATGTCTGGGAAACGGAAAGACAATAAAGGACGAATCTTAAAGACAGGGGAGAGCCAGAGAAAAGACCTGATTTATCAGTACCGCTATACGGATACCCACGGAAAGAGGCAGACTATTTATTCCTCTGATTTGAGGGAACTGCGGGAAAAGGAAAAGGTAATTCAAAAGCAGCTTGACGACGGGATTGATTATGCCGCCGGAGAAGTTACCGTTATTGCCCTCTTGGAACGCTATATCAGTCTGAAGCAGGGTGTACGCTACAATACCAAAGTCGGATACAATTTTGTGCTGAATCTGATTAAAAAAGAGGACTTCGGGTATCGGCAGATAAGGGATATTAAGGTGTCTGATGCCCAGCAGTGGATTATGAAACTGCATAATGACGGAAAAGGATATAGTACCATTACAAGTGTCAGAGGCGTTGTAAAACCTGCTTTTCAGATGGCATATAATGAGGACATTATCCGCAAGAATCCATTTGATTTTAAGCTGGTGGATGTTGTGCCAAACGATTCACAAAAACGTATCGCCATGACAGAGGAACAGCAGGAACTTTGGATGGGATTTATTTGTGAAGATAAAACCTACTGTAAGTATTATGATGAATTTGTTGTGCTGTTGGGAACAGGAATGCGTGTTAGTGAGTTTTGTGGCTTGACAAAAAGTGATTTAGATTTTGAAAACCGGAAAATCCGTGTGGATCATCAGCTTGTCAGAGAACGTGGCGGGAAGTATTATGTTGAGAAAACAAAGACTGAGTGTGGATGCCGCTTTATTCCTATGACAGAAGAAGTCTATCGAAGCCTGAAAAATATCCTTACCCATCGTAAGAGCTTAAAAACAGAAATGATTGTAGACGGATACAGTGGCTTTCTCCTGCTGGACAAGGATGATAAACCGAAAGTAGCGTTGCATATCGAAAATGAGATGCGTTGGGCAATGAAGAAATATAAGAAGCTATACCCGGACAAACCGTTGCCACATATCACGCCTCACGTATTCCGTCATACATTCTGTACAAATATGGCAAACGCAGGTATGGACATTAAGACCTTGCAGTATGTAATGGGACATTCGGATGTAGGCGTTACGCTGAATGTATACACTCATGCCAGTTATGACCGTGCGGCGGAGCAGATGGCAAAAATTTTAGACTTCAAAGAAGCAGATATGCAAAGGGAACAGAGAAAATCAGGTTGAAAAATGAACCAATCTACTACACCAGTTACTACACCATTTGCCCGTAAATATGCGTAGATTTATAAAGAAATACACAGATTAAGGGTAAAAAACCAAAAAGGGAAAAAGCGCCGGAAAGCTTGAAATATCAAGGTTTGAAGGCTTATGAAGGGATATAAAAGATATGATAAAAATTTTATTCGTCTGCCACGGTGACAAATTATCATGGCTTTGCTTATATGATCTTATCCAGAAGTGGCGTATCTGTAGGGATTTCAGATCTGATCCAGAGATTTATTCAGGAAAAACCTGCTATTGGAAGATATGATATTCTGATCATTGATGAGTATCAGGATATTGAGCAGGAACTTGCTGAGCTGCTGCAGTTGGTGAAAGACAGCAATCCGGGGATACAGATCATTGCGGTTGGTGATATGGAACAGAAAATATATGATAAAACAACATTGAATGTAGAAACATTTATGAAAGGGTTTCTGGAGGATCATATCAGATTAAAATTCACCCAATGTTTTCGCTTGTCAGCTCATTTGGCGGCAGAACTCGGACGAGTGTGGAGGAAAGAGATTAACGGGGTAAATCGGTGTTGTAAAGTCGATGAAATGACAGAGAAGGAGGTAATACTTTTCCTGGCTGAACAAAATCCCGAAGATATTTTGTGTTTGGGGGCGAGAACGGGAGTGATGTCGGATACGTTAAATATCCTGGAAGAAAGATATTCTCACAAATTTAATAAGAAGACAGTATACGCAACGATATCAGATAACGATTCTATGGGAAAAACAGAGCCCAAGGAGGATTCTGCTATATTTACGACATATGACAGCAGTAAAGGATTGGAACGAAAAATCTGTGTTATCTTTGATTTTACCGAGAGCTATTGGAACGTGAGAATATCAAAACCGATGCAATCATATACTGTTCTCAGAAATATTTTTTGTGTTGCAGCCAGCAGAGGTAAAAATCGTATTATTTTTGTTAAATCAGACGAGGCGAAGTTGTCAGAGAAGACGCTTTCTTCATTTGTCAAGACGAACCAAAAATTTGAGGATATGGATATGAGTGAAATGTTTGAATTTAAGTATAAAGAAGATGTAGAGAAAAGTTTTGCTCAGTTGAAAATAAGCAAATTAAAATCGGATGATCACACACCGATCGCTGTCAAAAGCACAGATGACCTGATCGATTTGTCACCTTGTATCGGAATATATCAGGAGGCTGTATTTTTCGATAACTATCAGATAGATGTGGCCATCAGATTAAAACTTTTACTGAATCCCGAATTGTCCAGATTGTACACGAAAGAAGTAAAAAACAGTTCGTTAGATCAAAAGATACTATTTCTGGTCTCACTGGATACAAGACAAAAGAGATATAGAATGCAGGTGATAACACCGTTTGTCAATGAAGAGCAAAGTAATCAGATCAAGGCACGGTTGCAAACTCGCCTGAACAGAGATGAGAACGCTCAGGTTGAATGCAAGATCGATTTTTATGATCAGGAAAATGAAAAGATATTGTTTACGGCGAAGGGATTTGCAGATGTTGTTAAAGATGATGTTGTATATGAATTAAAGTTTGTGTCAGAATTAACACATGAACACTTCTTACAGTGTGCCAGTTATGTGGTTGCCATGAATTTACAGAAGGGAATTTTGTGGAACACAAGAGACAATACGGTATATGAGATTGAAGTACCAGACAGGAGAGTGTTTTTGAATACAGTTACTAAAACTGTAACAAAAGGGATGATGGAGTGCTATTACGAACCAAATTTTTTACAAAAAAAATAGATGCTTAAAATCAACTTAAAATCTGTTTGGTTATTGGTGTATGCAATTGCGTTAATATGCGAGTAAATGAGGTTTGTGATAAAACATTATTGAAAACTTGATATATCACAGAAGAAAGCAGGGATACAGATGAAAGAAAAATTTGCAGTGATCGATACGGAGACAAATTGGAACGACGAGGTGATGTCGATCGGCGTTGTGATCGCCGATGCAAAGACACAGGAAAAAATAGATTCGCTCTATTACATCATCACACCGGAATACCTCGTGGGCGGGATGTTCTCCAATGAACTAAGACCCGACGAAGCAGGCGTCCATATCGCAGACCGAAGACAGGCTTTGCAGGAGATCAGCCAGTGGATGGATTCGCATCATGTGCGAAAGCTTTTTGCATACAATGCGTCTTTTGACAGGAATCATCTGCCGGAATATGCGGAATATCAATGGTATGATATCATGCGCCTAGCGGCATACCGCCAATATAACAGGGCGATCCCCGATACGGCGGACTGCTATAAGACCGGCAGACTGAAATGGGGATATGGTGTCGAAGCGGTCTTGAAAATGCTCAGCGAAGATAAGCGCTACAGCGAGACACATAATGCTGTGCTGGATGCGGAGGATGAACTTCGGATCATGCAGTTGCTGGGACATGGGATCCGTACATATGAGGTTGCGGCGATATTGGGAAAGAAAAAATAGCGGCGGCGCGCATAGACTGGGTGAATGAAAAATATGGCGCCAAGGTGTTAGGATTATGAATAAGATTGCAGAATAAGATCACATCGAATGCATTCAGCGTCTGACTGGCAGTGAGATGCCATTTAAAATTTGAAAAATTCGAATATTTTTCCGAAAGTGACAAACAATAAGATAGCAGCAGTAACTATGGAATCACATGGAGGAAAAATTATGAAAAAAAAGTGTATTATAATGAATCGGAAGCGTTCCGCTGTGCGCAGGGCAGTGCTCGCGGCACTGTGCGTCACATGTGCCCTTACGGTATCAGCCTGCGGGAAAAAGGACAACAGAAATGAAAACAAAGATCCGATCACAGGTGCAGACCAGTCCCAGACCAATGAGAGCGGCAGCACGGAGGGCGGAAGCGAAGGCGCCGGCAATGAGGGCGGCACTGATGCAGCAAACGGCGACCATAGCGAGTTTGACGCCATGATCGGCGACGAGAACACAGATCCAAACAGTATTATAAATTACATTAATACCAATATTGCCGGAGCGGCAGTGAGTGATGTGAAGCGTTTCTTCACAGGGCTTCTGAATTTCGGCGATGACATCAGAAACATTGATTTTACAGGGCTTGAGGACAGCAGACAGTATATGCCCGAGGATATGATCGCATTTATGGACCTGATGCGTCTGGAGGGAGATACACCGTCCATGGTGATGTCCGATGAGGAGAACAGGAAAGTGATCAACATGACGCTCTCCGAGATGTTAGAGCGCGCCCGCCTCTTTGAGCAGCACCTGGAGAAATATCCAAACGAGGTATCCTCTGAGGCGGCGGCAAGGATGTACGAGGAGATCGCGACGAACGCGATCAGCGGAGGCTACAACAAGACAGAGGGCGTGGAACATTATTATAAAGGCGACGCCAACGACACGATCGACCAGAAGGCGCTGCAGTATTATCAGCAGTTTGTGGATGCGAATCCGGACAGCAATCTAGCTAAGGTTGTCGCGGAGTATATCAATGTCCTGCAGTCCAATGAATTCAAGATCAACGATACGATGGAGGAGTTCTACCGCGGGCTGCAGGGAAGATTTGACGTGGGCAATCTGACAACCAACGGGACGAATGCCGGACAGATAAACGGCAATGGAACAGCAAACGGCAGCACAGGGACAGCCGGTACAGAGACAAATGCTGCAGAGACCAGCAGTGTCGAGAGCAGCAGTACAGAAACCAGCAGTGTGAACAGTACAAGTAACACGAGCAATACCGGCACGACAAAAAAATAATGCGTTTGACTTTTCCACACACCTGTGATAGCGTAGGAGATATAAGACGGAAAATGAGAAAGGTGTGAAGGAAATGCACTATATTATGACAGTGATGTCGCTTTGGGCAGCGGATGGTTTCATCAAGTACCGGATCGAAAAAGGTGGATCTGTCGGCGAAAGACCCCTGGCGGGCGGAAAGATCATAGTCAAACGTTACCATAACAAGGGAGCAATGCTAAACATTGGCGACAGATATCAGCCTTATATCGCATTGCTCTCTTTGGTGTTCAGCGCATTTGTGACGGGGATCTTTGCGGCGACGATCGGCAGGAGGGGAAAAGGACTTTTGAAGACCGGACTTGCATTGATGCTTGGCGGTGCCTACAGCAATACATATGACCGGCTCAGAAGAAAGTATGTGGTCGATTACTTTTCGATCTGTCTGATAAAACCAGAGAAGTGCAGGAACCGGCTGCTGGGCAGGATCAATGACAGATTCCGTGGGATTGTGTTCAACCTGGGGGATCTTGGCATCATCATCGGTGCGATGCTGTTGGTGATCAGCGAATCAGGCAGTGAGTAAATGACATGGCTCACTGCCTGATTCGCGTTCAGAGGAAAGCTGTCAGCATGCGGTGATGACGGTGCCGACTTTTTCGTTGATGGCATCTGCTGTTTTGCTCAGGGAAGTGATGACCACTCTGCCGGTTGGAACGGCTTCAAGGTATGTGATCGCCGCCATGATCTTGGGAAGCATATCTGTCTCTCCGAACTGCCCCTCCCCGATATAGCGTTTTGCGTCGGCGACAGTCAGTGTTGTCAGCGGTGTCTGGTCGTCCTTTTCGTAGTTTAGGTATACGTAGTCCACGCTGGTGAGGATCAGCAGTTCATCGACTTTGAGGTCGGCGGCGAGCTTGCCGGCGATACAGTCCTTCTCGATGACTGCGGAGGCACCCTTTAAAACATGCTGCTGCTCGATGACCGGGATCCCGCCGCCGCCGCAGGCGATCACGACCTGGTCGGCATCGGAAAGCGCTTTGATCGCCTCGATCTCCACGATGTCGATCGGCTGTGGGGCAGCGACAACGCGTCGGTAACCGTCGGAAGTCTGGACGACGTAATTTCCCTTGTTCACCTCTGTGTCGGCGTCTTCCTTTGACATGTAGCGCCCGATCGCTTTTTGAGGCTCATAGAAGGCCTCGTCGTATGGGTCAACGGTCACTTGTGTCAGGATCGTGCTGACTGGCTTGGAGATACCGCGGCTCAAAAGCTCGGATTTGAGCGAATTCTGAATGTCATATCCCACATATCCCTGGCTCATCGCAGAGCACACGCACATCGGCGCGGGCGTGTAGTCGATATAGATGCGGTGCAGCTCTGTCATCGCCTTGTGGATCATGCTGACCTGATGGCCATTGCTGTGCGTGATCGTTAGCTGATAGTCGGCTTCCACCAGATCAGCCAGCGCTTTTGCAGTCTTTTTGACAGCACTGAGCTGCGCGAGCGTGGTGGAGCCCAGCGCGTCATGTCCCAGTGCGACGACAACTTTTTTCTTACCCATATATAAATCCTCCTGAAAACATGCATTTTGAAAAAGATATATCTAAGTATATCAAACTGTCAGTCAATTGTACACCTTTAAGCCACAGAAAAGTTGATCAAAAGTCTTAAAAAGATATTATGTTTTGCTAATACATTGACAGTACTTTAGCGCGGTGTTATGATAAAGAATAGGGAATAATTGCCACTTTAATAAATCGGAATCTTACAATACCATGGAAAAGCTATTTTCGTGGACATGACAAGAAGAAGGGAGTATGTATGACAAACAGAGAGGCACAGATATTTCAGTGGATTATGGAAAACCCGATGATTTCACAGGAGGAGCTTGCGGCAAAGGCTGGGATCGCTCGGTCTTCGGCGGCAGTACATATTTCAAACCTGATGAAAAAAGGATACATACTTGGTAAAGGGTATGTGACGAGCGGTCCGGATTACTGTGCAGTGATCGGAGGCGCGAGTATTGATATAGGAGGGGTGCCGGAGGAGGCGCTGGCAGAAGGAGAGACCAGTGCGGGCAGGGTGGTCCGGTCACTCGGAGGAACAGGAAGAAACATTGCCCATAACCTGCGGCTGCTCGGAGTCGGAACAAAGCTGGTCACTGCGATCGGCGATGATGAGCATGCGCGCAGGATCATAGAAAACTGCGAGGAACTTGGGATCGATATCTCCCATTCCCTAAAGACGGTGCGGGCAGACACAGCCGTGCACCTGTATATAGCGGACGAGAAAGGAAACAGGAAGCTCGCCGTGTCTGACAGGCGGATCAACGACAACCTTACGGAAAGTTTTGTGACGCCCAAGATGGAGATGCTCAACAAGGCGCGCATGGTGATCCTTGATACGAATATACCAAAGGAAACGATCGCGCTCGTGTGTGAGCGCTGCAAGGCGCCGGTGTTTGCCGCGCCGGTATCGGTCCGGAGTGCGGAGAGACTGCTGGATGTGCTCGACAGGATCAGCCTTGTAACCTGCACTGCATCAGAGGCAGAAGTGCTGGGAGGTATCCGGATCCAGGACAAGGACAGCCTGGAGCGCGCCGCGGACATTATCATGGAAAAAGGTGTGAAATACGTGTTTATCCTGGTAGAAAAGGGCGTGTACTGTGCATGTTATGACGAACAGTTTATGCAGGGCGCAGGCAGCGGTCTGGTGCAGGTTGGCACAAACGGGGCGGAGGATGCCTTTATGGCGGGTGTGACGCTTGGGTACATGAAACACATGGGCATCCGGCAGATGGCAAAGATCGGACAGGCAGCGGCGGGTATCACGCTGGAAGTGGAGGACAATGTCAATCCGCAGATGTGCATCCCGGCAGTTGCAGAGAGATCCAAAATAGAATTATAAAAAGACCGCACAAGCGGTCTTTTTATAATTCTATTTTGGATCAGGGGAATGACCAGAAGGAACCAAACGGATTGTTGAAAAAGTCGTCGACATCATTTTCAGACTCCTGCTGTTTTGGTGCAGACTGTCCGCTGTTGGCGTCCTCGCCAAAGACGTCTTTTGTGCCCAGCGTCACCTGGAAGGTCTTCTCGACATACCCGTTGTCACTCTGCACCATGGCGACGATCTCAACGGTCTCGCCGGCGCTGTAGTAGCTGAGCAGCGATGTGAGCTGTTCCCTTGTCTTGACAGCCTGACCGTCAAATTTTGTGATGATATTGCCTTTTACGAGACCGGAAGCTTCTGCCGGCGAATCCTCGTATACAATGTTGACATAGACACCGACGGGCATGCCGTATGTTTCATAGATCTCATTTGTCACATCGATAGGGTTGATACCCAGATATCCTCTTTTGTCTTCTGACACGACGTCTCTTGTCTCCTTCAACATCAGTTCTTCAATGATGGACTGCACATCAGAGATCGGGATCGCATAGCCCATGCCCTCGACCTCGCTTGAGGCTACTTTTACAGAGTTGATCCCGATCAGCTCACCGTTCATGTTCAACAGGGCGCCGCCCGAGTTGCCGGGATTGATGGCGGCGTCCGTCTGGATCAGTTTGTTTGTGATCGTGCCGCCCTTTTCGTCAGAGACGGTAACATCGCGTCCGAGTGCGCTGATGATGCCTGTCGTCACGGACTGTCCATAACCGAGTGCATTGCCGATCGCCACGACTTCCTGGCCCAGTACGAGGTTCGAGGAGTCTCCGATCGTGGCGATCTTGATCTTGGAGCGCATCTCGTCGGTGATGTCGTCGCGTGATACCGCGATGACGGCGAGATCTTTGTCCGCCTCATAGCCCTTGACCTTTGCACTTACCAGTGAGGGCTCGTCGCTGTCCTCGTCGTAGCTGAACACGACGCTGAGTTCATTGCTACCCGAAACCACATGATAGTTTGTGACGATCAGAAGTTCCGTGTCGTTTTCGCCGATGATGATGCCGGATCCACTGCTCTGCGCGTCCTGCTGGAAGGTACCAAACATGGTCCGCACTTCCGTCACGCCTTTGTTTGTGATGGAGACAACACTGGGGAGACAGTTGTTGGCGATCGCAGTCACATTGGCGGAGGTGCTGTTGTTGTAGAGCGTGTTCGATGCATTCAGCGAGTCGGCTGTCGTTGAGAGGGACGCCTTGCCGGCTGCGCTGGCATTGAAAGACTCCTGCATCTGCTGGATCTCGCGCTTGGTCTCCTTGAGTTCTTTTGTCGCGAGAGAAGCGGGAACACTGAAGACGGCGCCGGCAGTCACGCCGAACACCAGGCCAAGGCAGGCGGCGGAGGCTGTCTTTTTGCCAAATCCGCCTTTCTTCTTTGCCTTGCCTGTCTGCGGAACTGATGAGGGATTGACCGTCTGCTGATAGTTTCCGTTCGGTATATTCTGCGAATAGTAGTATTCGGGATAGCCGTTGTTATTGTTTGCGGATGGATTGCCAGATTGCTGAGAGTAGTTGTCGTTGTTATCGTACATGATAAGATCTCCTTTCGAATATTAAATCGTTTTATAAAAAATGCCTGCATTGTCAAATATGTCTGTTTGCTGTCTGTTCTGCCTGTTCCTCGCTGTTATGGTTATAATATAATCGCAAATTGTGTTTCAATTGTTATCTAAATGTGATAAAAGTGTGAATTTCAAACACATTCAAATGTGCAGGAACTGATCATTGAGGAAAAGAACCAAATGCGTTAGACTGACCGTATTGCAGACATCGGAATGGATCTGGAAGGAGTGGTCATCAGCACAGGATGAGCCGTTTAGAAATTGCTTACTTACAGGTGCATTGCTTGAAATTGCCGTGCGCACGTAGTACAATGGTCTTGATAAAAAGAAGGTGGGGGCGCGGGGCGATTATGAATGAAAAAATTTTGGTGGTCGACGATGAAAAGGAGATCGCCGATCTGATCGAAGTCTACCTGAAAAATGACGGGTACACGGTGTATAAGTGCTACTGCGGCGCAGAGGCGCTGGGATACATCGAGGAGACTGAACTTGATCTTGCGATCCTGGATATCATGCTTCCCGATGTCGACGGTTTTCATATCTGCAGCAGGATCCGGGAAAAATATTTTTATCCGGTGATCATGCTCACGGCAAAGGTGGAGGACAGCGACAAGATCATGGGTCTGACGCTCGGCGCGGACGATTATATCACTAAACCTTTTAATCCGCTGGAGGTCCTGGCGCGGGTCAAGACACAACTGAGACGCTACACGCGCTATAACGTCGGAAAAGAGAACGCAAAAGAAAGTGCGGAATCGTTAAACGAGATCGATATCAGGGGACTGCACATATCGAGGGACAACCACAAATGCCTGCTGAATGGAACGGTTCTGACGCTGACGCCGACGGAGTTTGACATTCTGTGGTATCTGTGCACCCGGCGCGGGAGTGTCGTCTCGTCGGAGGAGCTGTTTGAGGCTGTCTGGGGAGAGCGCTATCTCGACAACAACAATACCGTCATGACGCATATCGCGCGGCTCCGCGAAAAGATGAACGAGCCGCCGCGGCGTCCGAAATATATCCGGACGATCTGGGGAGTGGGGTACACGATCGAGTGAAAAGGATAAGAAGATTTGATGAAAAAGTTTTTAATAAATAGAAAGAAGCAGGACAGCGGGTACAGGCATTTGAAGATGAAACTGCTGTTTATCACGGTCACAACGGCAGTCATGGCGCTGATCTGCGCGATCGCATTATATAATTTCATATTCCGCGGGCGGTTTGCAAATCTTGTGGTTGACTTTCTGAGTAATTTTGTCTATGCGGGGTATCAGGATGCGTATGAAAAAGCACTCGGCACATACAGACAGGTTGTGCGCAATTATCTCAGCCTGTATTTCCTGGCAGGCGTGGTGTTTATCTTTATCATTGCACAGATGATCTATCTCAACAGTTTTGTCAGATATTTTGTGGAGATCAACCGCGGCATCGATGCGCTGATCACGGAGAACGCAGGCGATGTCATACTCTCGCAGGAGCTTGCCACGACGGAACGGAAGATCAATTCGATCAAGCATACGCTGGAGACGCGAAAGAGTGACGCGCAGCTTGCCGAACAGCGCAAGAATGACCTGATCATGTATCTGGCGCACGACTTAAAGACGCCGCTGACCAGTGTGATCGGGTATCTCACACTGCTTCGCGATGAGCCGCAGATCCCGCAGGAGCTTCGCTGCCGCTACACGGACATCGCACTCGGGAAGGCGGAGCGGCTGGAGGAGCTGATCAACGAGTTTTTTGACATTACGCGCTTCAATCTGACAACGCTGACACTGGACAGTGAACGGATCTGCCTGAGCCGTATGCTCGAGCAGCTCGCCAGTGAATCTGCACCGATCCTCGCGGAGCGGGAACTGGAATGGCGGCTTGAGATCGCGCCGGGTATCGAGGTCATGGGCGATGCGGACAAGCTTGCGCGGGTGTTTGACAACCTGATCCGAAACGCCGTCAGCTACAGCTATGCCGGGACGGAGATCCTCCTGTTTGCGCAGGCGGAGGGGGACAAGGCGAAGGTCATGATCAAAAACCATGGGAAGACCATCGCGCCCGACAAGCTGGAACATATCTTTGAACAGTTTTACCGGGCGGATGCGGCGCGTTCATCAGCGACCGGCGGTGCAGGACTTGGGCTGGCGATCACGAAGGAGATCGTGGAGCTGCACGGCGGAACGGTCACGGCGGCGAGTGCGAATGAAAGTACGATCTTTATCGTCATGCTTGACGCTGATTAAGATTTCAGTACATTGTGGCTTTTGTTTTTTTGTTGCAATTATTTCGAATACAGACTATAGTAGATATTGTAACGTTATAATTGATGAGGGGATGTGGGTATGATATGGCAACCATATTAGATGTTGCAAAGCTTGCGGGTGTTTCCCAGGGAACGGTGTCCAATGTACTGAACGGAAAGGGAAATGTGAGCAGTGAGAAGATCAGAATGGTGGAGGAAGCCGCACGACAGTTGGGATTTACGATAAATGAACGTGCGCGCATGCTGCGCAAGGGCAGCAGCAATATTATCAGTGTTATACTGCCCAATATCGAATTCATCCAGTACCGGGAGTTTTATAACAGTTTAAGATCCTATGCCAAGAAGAGCGGATATGTGGCGGAACTGCTGATATCAAATGACAATCCGCAGGAGGAGCTGGAACTGATCCAGAAATCGCGGGCTGTGATGGCGGAGGGGATCGTCACACTGACATGTCTTCGGGGAACGGAAAATCCGTATGTGCAGGCTGGGTTTGACAAAGTGTGTTTTGTGGAGCGCAAGCCGGCTTTTGAGGCGGACTATTTTGGCTTTGACTACCGTCTGGCGGGAATGCAGATGGCTGGTCAGGTGGCTGCCAGGAAATATAAAAATGTTGCGGTAGTGACGGCGACGGAAAGATTTTCGAATGAACGGGAATACATGGAAGGTTTTTTGGAAGTAATGGATACAGAAAAAAACTGTTCTGTGCGGAAAATCACCACCGATGTTCTGCGTATCTCGTACAGTATATTGAATCTGTTTGATTCCGGTGAGAAGATCGATGCGATCATTACGACAAACATGGGGTTTGCAGAAAAGATCCGTCAGATTTATATGGCTTTTTTTCGTGATACAGAAATAAAGATTCATACGCTGTCACCAGTTTATTCCCTTCCGGAAAAGGATTTTTTGAAATATGAGTTGAATTACAGTCTGCTTGGCAGAGAGATTGCAGCTCGTATGATCGGGACGGATAAAAAAGAATTTCGTGCGGAAGATCATTTATTTGATAACGATGGAGAACGTCAGTGGAAGAATATCAGTCTAAAACGAAGAGCAGCCGCCTGTCTGAATGTATTGACGCTGGAAGGACCGGAAGCGAATCTGATGAAAGGTCTGGCTAAGATGTATACGGAAAAGACCGGAACACAGGTAAATGTTGCAGTTTTTTCCTATGATGAGATCTATGACCAATTCGTTTTTTCTGAAACCTCGGATCTGTTTGATGTGCTAAGACTTGATGTGACGTGGTTGTCCTGGCTGGCAGAAAGGATCCTGCTGCCGCTTGACGGGATCGATCCGGATATCCAAACAGTATTTTCAGAGTATCTACCGTCTCTTTCTGACAAGTATGCCATTGTCAATAACAGGGTATATGCGCTTCCGCTGACGCCGAGTGCGCAGCTACTTTTTTACCGGAAGGATCTTTTTGAAAATGTGGCGGTCAAAAGGATATATAGTGAAAGCTTTAAAGAGGAACTAAGGGCACCTGCTGATTTCCGTGAGTTTAACCAGATCGCCCGTTTTTTCTCCGGGGGAAGTGATTTTCCGGCAACTGTCCGCTATGGAACGAATCTCACGCTTGGAAACACTGGGGTTGCGGCGACAGAATTTCTCACCAGATATTTCAGTCATCAGGAAAATCTAATGTATCAGGACGGCAAGGTTTTTATCGACAATGAGATTGGCAGACAGGCAATGGCTGAACTTCTGGAAGCACAGAAGTATACGCCGGCAAGAACTGCCAGATGGTGGACAGATCTGGCTGGAACCTTTGCGGATGGGGATGTGGCGATGGTTATCATGTTCAGTAATTATGCTTCGGAGATATTGGCTTCGCGGTCAAAAATAGTAGGAAATATCGGTTTTGGCATGGTGCCCGGCGGAAATCCGATCGTGGGGGGCGGTTCCCTGGGGATTTCCAGAAACAGTAAAAAACAGGAGGATGCGCTTGCTTATATTAAATGGATGACAAAAGAACCCATCTCGTCAGCCATGGCTGGCCTTGGAAGTGTTTCCCCCTGTGCCAGGACATACAGTAAATACGATATCATTGATACATTTCCGTGGCTGGAACTGTCGAAAGACTGCTTTACCCTTTCGCGGACGAAGAGAGTAGCTGCAGGGGAAGAGCGGCCGTTTAATGAGAAAAAGTTCTTGAATATCATAGGAACAGCAGTGAAAAATTTGTCAATGGGCTTTATTTCGCTGGATGAGGCGATGGAACGCGCACAACACCAGTTGATCTATGAGCTGTAAATGTAGCATAGCTAAATGAAAATTGATTTTACGAATGCATTGATTCGTGAAATCATTTTTTTTGTTTTTTGTAAATGAAATGAAAGGAAGATGATATTATAACGTTAAAATCTTAAAAAAGAATAATATTTATGGAAAATTTACAAATATACAGATGAAAATACGTCAAAATGACCATATATTAGCCAATTAAAAGTATTGACACGTTATAATAATGGATATATAATAAAAGCACGATACAAGAAAATGACACGTTATAAAAAGGAGAAAAGATTATGATGAAGAAAATGATGTCAATCTTACTTGCAGGTATCCTGGTAGTATCAATGACAGGATGCCAGAAGGAACAAAAAACGGGTGAAGAAACAACAGGAATGACAACTGGGACTGAAACGACAGTTGAGGATGCAGCGCCGACGGAATCAGGGGCGGCAGACAGGAGTAAGGAACTGATCGTATACACGAATTCAGGATCCGATGGTCGTGATGCATGGCTGGTCGAGAAGGCGGCGGAGGCAGGATTTAAGATTCAGGTGTTGAATATGGGGGCATCAGACTTGACAAACCGTCTGATCGCAGAGAAGAACAATGCTATTGCGGATGTCGTATTTGGACAGAATAACATTGAATACGAGAAACTGAAGAAAGCTGATACGCTAAGAACCTGGAAACCGGATTGGGTAGATGGTGTCGACCAGACATTGATCGACGCGGATGGTTACTATTATCCAGTAACGACGACGCCTCTGGTGCTGATCTGCAATAATGAAATGCAGAATCCGCCTGCTGACTGGACAGACCTGGTAAAGGACGAATATAAAGGACTTTATCAGATTCATGGACTGGATGGCGGAACAGGAAAAACTGTTTTTGCCAGCATCATCAGCAGGTATACGGATCCCGAAGGAGAGCTGGGCATTTCCGAAGAAGGATGGGCGGTTGCGAGAGACTATCTGGGGAACGCGCACAAAATAGCAGAGGGGGAGGATTCCATAGGATCTATTATCAGCGGAGAACTTCCGATGGATATGCATTGGGCATCCGGAGTTCTGACAGAGCAGAAGACGCGCGGCTACAAATTTGGCGTGATGACACCGGACGTCGGAGTGCCTTATGTAGTGGAATCCGTTGCGATTGTCAAGACGACGAAATATCCGGAACTCGCAGAAGAGTTTCTCAACTGGCTCGGAAGTTCTGAGATACAGCTTGCATGGTCTGATGCGTTTGGAACGATACCGGCCCAGAAGGATGCGTTGGAGAACGTCACGGACGACATTAAAGAGTTGATGTCTGTGTTGAAACCCCAGCAGCTTGACTGGTCATTCATCGCGGAAAATATAGACGCGTGGGTGGAGAAGGCAGAACTGGAATATGTAAAATAAATATTGCAGAGGGTATATGACTTTAGGAGGTCAATATGATAGCATTTAAGCAGGTTGAGATTAAATATGGAAATTTTGTGGCGATAGAGAATTTGAACCTGGAGATTCAGGAAGGTGAATTTTTCACCTTCCTGGGTCCCAGCGGTTGTGGGAAGACGACATCCCTGAGGGCGCTTGTAGGTTTCTTGACGCCATCCAGAGGAGAGATTCTGGTGGCGGGTAGAAATGTCGTAAATATGCCGGTGGAGAAGAGGGAGATCGGCATGGTATTTCAGAGTTATGCGCTTTTTCCGACGATGACAGTCTTTGATAACATTGCTTTTGGATTGAAGGTAAAGAAATTTTCAAAAACAGAGATCGAGGGCAAGGTAAGAGCTGTGGCGGATAAGATAAAGATCACAGATGCCCAGTTGCAGAAAAATGTGTCTGAACTTTCTGGCGGGCAGCAGCAGAGGGTTGCATTGGCGAGGGCGATCGTTCTGGAACCAAAGATTCTCTGTCTTGATGAGCCGCTCTCCAATCTTGATGCCAAGCTGCGAATTGATCTGAGAAGAGAGCTGAAACGGCTTCAAAAAGATCTGGGGATTACTACGCTTTATGTGACACATGACCAGGAGGAGGCACTGACTTTGTCGGATCGGATCGCGGTGTTCAACAACGGATATATCGAACAGGTGGGGACGCCTTATGAGATATATAACCATTCAAGCAGTGAGTTTGTCTGTGATTTTATCGGTGACATCAATCGTCTGGGAAAAAATATACTTACTGAGATCAATACACAGCTTGCGACTTCTTTTAAGACGGACGCAACAGGTTTTGTGAGGATTGAGCGCTGCCTTACCAGAGCCAGAAGCGGTTTTGCAGTTCTCGATGCAGTAGTACAGGATTGTGAGTTTAATGGGATCCTGACGAAGTATACGCTTTCCTGTATGGGTGAAACTGTAAAATGTCTGGAAAAGAATGATGGATATATGTTCTATAAGGTGGGAGAGAGTGTGGAGCTGTACATCGATCCCAAAGACATCATGCAGTTTTAAGTGGAGGACCTGATATGAATAAAATGATTAAAAAGTTTAAGGATGGGAATGTCAATATTCCTTCCCTGATACTGAAGGTGGCTTTGATATGGTTTATCTTCTCGTTCCTGATCTTTCCCAATATTAATCTTCTGATCAATGTGTTTGTCAAGGATGGACAGTTTTCTACTGCCGCAGTTTCAAAGATCATGTCTTCTGCCAGGGCGATGAACAGTCTGAAGAACAGCTTTATTCTGGCGACAGCTTCGATGGTCACTGTCAATATCTCAGGCATTTTGATCGTGCTATTTACAGAGTATTTTGATATAAAAGGGGCAAAGATACTGAGTCTGGGATTTCTGACGACTTTGATCTACGGCGGCGTGGTTCTGGTAACGGGGTATAAATTTGTGTATGGTTCATCAGGGATCGTGACGAAGGTATTGATGAATTTCTTTCCGCAGATGGATCCCAACTGGTTTGTCGGTTTTGGTGCAGTTCTGTTCATTATGACATTCTCGGGTACATCAAACCACATGATGTTTTTGTCAAACGCGATCAGGGGATTAGATTACCACACGATCGAGGCGGCAAAAAATATGGGAGCGAGTCAGGGAACCATCCTGTTTAGGATCGTGCTTCCAGTGTTAAAACCGACGATCTTTGCAATTACGATCCTGACATTTCTTGCCGGACTCAGCACCATGGCTGGTCCGTTAATCGTAGGAGGACCTGATTTTCAGACGATCAATCCAATGATCAAGACGTTTGCACAGATGCAGAATTCCAGGGAGATCGCAGCATTGTTAGCGATCATTCTCGGTGTGGCTACCAGTATCCTGCTGATCATCATGCAGAAGGTGGAAAAGAAGGGAAATTATATTTCCGTTTCCAAGACGAAAGCGAAGATCTCCAGACAGAAGATAGAGAACCCTGTCCTGAATGTCATTGCCCATATTGTCGCATATGTAATGTTTGTGATCTATATGCTGCCAGTGGTCTACGTATTTATATTTTCATTTACAGATTCGCTGGCGATCAAGACAGGCAGGATCAGTTTTTCCTCGTTCACTCTGAAAAATTACAGACATTTGTTTGAGATGCCCAGCGCATACAAACCGTATCTGGTCAGTCTCGTATACTCGATCGTGGCGGCTGTGGTAGTTGCGTTCATAGCGGTTGCCGTGGCAAGGATCGTCACAAAAGCAAAGAACAAATGGGACAAGGTGTATGAGCCGCTGATCCTGATTCCCTGGCTGCTTCCGTCCACACTGATCGCGATGGGATTGATGATGACATATGACGTGGGAAGGGTGAATTTATTTGGCAAGGTATTGATCGGGACGCCAGTCATGATGCTGTTTGCTTATATTGTCGTCAAGATACCATTTTCATACAGAATGATCCGGGCGTCTTTTTTCAGCCTGGATGGAAATCTGGAAGAAGCAGCAAAAGTCATGGGGGCAAAGCCATTCTATACTTTGAGAAGAGTGATACTTCCGGTGATCATGCCCGTTGTATTGTCTGTGATGGTGCTGAATTTTAACAGCCTGTTGTCAGAGTACGATCTGTCGGTATTTCTCTATCACCCGTTTCTGCAGCCGCTTGGCATTGTGATCAAGGGGGCATCGGAAGAGACGGCGACCACGGAAGCACAGGCGATGGCGTTTGTCTACTCTGTGATCCTGATGGTGATCTCCACGGCATCGTTGTGGCTGGGACGCTATGGTGGTTTTAGTATTTTGAAAAGGATAATATTAAGGAGAACAAAGAAGGAGGCTGGAGACAAGGAATGAAGACATTGATTGAATTGAAAGAGGAGAAAGGTTTGCTGGTTGCAGCACACAGAGGAACGGCAGGCGGAAACATTCCGTGCAATACGATCGCGGCGTTTGACATTGCGTTAAGGGATGGTGCAGATATTTTAGAGATGGATCTCTTCAAGACGGTCGACGATGAGATCTTTATTTTTCATACAGGAAAGGAGCCGAGCCAACTGGACCGGCATATCAGCGTGGAAAATATGACATCCGGGGAGATCAGAAACTTAAGACTGGTAAATGGTGACTTTAATGAGACATTTTTGGGGTTAAATACGTTTGATGAGATTCTGGAACAATACAAAGGGAAATGCATCATGAATCTTGACCGATGCATACATATCCTTGACCATGTGGTAAAGAAGGTGGAGAGGCATCAAATGAAAGATCAGATACTGATAAAGAGTGACCCTTCTGAGCAGTCATTGAAAAGGGTTGAAGCTTTTGCTTCAACGTATGACTATATGCCTGTTTTTATGGAAGAGGACAGTATGTCACCCATGATCGAGAAGATGGATATCAATTATATTGGTGCGGAACTGGTGTTTAAGGATGAGACTTCTCCTATCGCGCAGGACAGCTATATCGAGAAAATGAAAAAGGCTGGAAAACTGCTATGGGTGAACAGTCTGGTCTATGACAGTAAGGTGAGACTGGCAGCAGGACACAATGATGATATCTCTATGACAGGCGATCCAGATCGTGGATGGGGGTGGCTCGCAGACAAGGGCTTTGACATCATCCAGACGGACTGGACACATCATTGTATACAGTATCTTGCACAACGCAATCAATCAATAAAGAAAGACAGGTAGTGGTGGTTATGGTTTTGAAGTTTTTAGGCTGTGGCTCTGCATTTAATCCTGTACTGGGGAATACAAGTGCTTATTTTACAAGAGAAAATAGCCTGTTTTTGATTGATGCCGGTGAAAGTGTGTTTAAAAATCTGTTTGAAAAGGAACTGTTAAAGGAATATGAGGAAATATACATACTGATAACACATGCGCATGCAGATCATGTTGGTAGTCTGGCATCTATCATCTCATATACCTATTATGTGCTGGAGAAAAAGGTGGTAGTGATCCATCCAAATGATACACTGATAGGGCTTTTGAAAAAAATGGGAGTCGGTCAGGAAACATATGTCTATGAGCAAAAAGAGAGATTG
The DNA here is from genome assembly GCA_021770755.1 of Lachnospiraceae bacterium. Classification (GTDB taxonomy): domain Bacteria; phylum Bacillota; class Clostridia; order Lachnospirales; family Lachnospiraceae; genus COE1. The sequence goes on along the minus strand of JAETQI010000026.1, from coordinate 38,056 downwards.
ACAGTAAATGGTATCGTGATCGATGCGGTGACAGTAAAACATGCCGCGGATATGGAGTGCTTTGGCTACATTATTCAAATTCAGGATGACAGGATATTTTACAGCGGTGATTCCTATGAACTTCCCAGGAAGGTTGTGGAAGAGTTCATGGACGGCCGGATTCAATTGATCTATCAGGATACAGCGGAGTTTGAGACAGGGCGTCTATCTCACTGTCCTCTGAAAACACTTGAAAAGGAAATTCCTGCCGAACATAGAAACAGAGTATATTGTATGCATTTTACTAATGATTTTACAGAGAAGATCTCAGAAAAAGGTTTTCGGTATGTGGAAGTATAAAGGGATATCATCCATGGAAAGGAGGGGAGAGGATGCTGTCTGCGGATCTGTTAAGGGAGCTTAGTGTAGGAACGATTGCTCTGCGTGTCATGCTGGCATTGACAATCGGGGGGATGATCGGTCTGGAGCGGGGAAGTAAAAACCAGCCTGCCGGATTTCGGACTTACATGCTTGTATGCCTGGGTGCGGCTTCTGTGATGATGACCAATCAATACATCTGTAATCATTTTGAATCGGGAGATCCTTCCAGATTAGGTGCTCAGGTCATCAGCGGGATCGGTTTTCTGGGAGCGGGAACGATCATTGTCACAAAGAGAAATCAGGTCCGCGGGTTGACAACGGCGGCAGGACTCTGGTCTTCGGCATGTCTGGGACTTGCGGCAGGAATAGGGTTTTATGAAGGAGCAGTTGCTGCAGGAGCGGCGGTTTTGCTTGTTATGACAGTTTTGAGAAAAGTAGAATACTTTTTTAGGGAAAAATCACATTATATAAGACTGTACACAAATTTTGCTTCTGCCGAGGGTATGAACCGTCTGATCGAACTTTTAAATGAGCATGCGATCAAAGTGTTGGATATGCAGATTTCAAAGGTGTATGACAATGAGCAAAAGGAGATCGTGGCGATTCTTCAGATCAAGACGAAAAAGCACGTCTCACATTCCGACATTATTCGGATGGTGAGCGGCATAGAAGGTCTCAAACTAATAGAGGAGATTTAGAAAAGTGGAACCTGTCAGCTTTGGCTGACAGGTTCCACTTTTTGTTGTTCGATGAATCAGCGGAAACTCTTGATCCAGTTGATCAGCGAATCGTGATAGACATTGTCGGTGACGTCTTTGCGCATCTGGTCGGTGACAGGTCCGTTTTTCTCCATGATGGCGATGATCGCCTCCTGGAGTCCTGCGATCTTTCCGCGCTCGAAGTCCTCGGAGGTTTCCGGCGCTTTGGCAGCAGGTACGGCGGCAGTAGCAGTCGCTTTTGCTGCAGCAGGATCGGATTCTTTTGTGGCAGCGCTATTGTCATGGGACGCTTTTTCGGGCGCTTTTGGGTCTGCATCATGGTTGCCTGGCGCTTTTTCCGGTGCTTTTTCGGTGGCAGGTGCAACGGCATTCTTCACGGCGTCCTCCACGTGGAGCGCCACAGGTGTTATATCGGACAGCCTGCTGGCAGTCTGGTCTGTGACAGGCAGCCAGATCTCGCCGGAATTTGCCTTGACATTGACGCAGATATTGCCGTTTTCCACGCGTACTTTCTGGCCGGAGAGTGCGCCGGCATATTCCGCGGCATTTCCGGCTGGAACGGTCATGGTGAAGTCACTGTCGTCATTGTTGACGGTGACGACCACGCTTTCGCCCTCGAAATTGCGCGAGAAGGCGTACTGGCGGTTCATGAGCTTCAGTTCTCTGTAGTCGCCGTAGGACAGCGCCTTTGACTGCTGTCTGATGCGTCCGAGCGCCGCGATCAGCGCGGTGAAGGAATTGTCTGTCAGGGCATTTTTGTAGTCGTCCAGGTTGAGCGCCGGCCGGAGAGAATCGTCGGAGAACTTCTCTTTTCTGCCCTCGATGCCGAACTCTGATCCGTAGTACAGGGAGGGGATTCCCGGCAGCGTGTACAGCAGGATATGAACCGGCGTGAAGTGTGCCTTGTTGTTTAGTTTGGTGTAGATGCGCTCCACATCATGGTTGTCTACGAAATTGTAGAGCTTGAAGCCGTTGGGGTTGTTGCTGCCCATCTCGTACAGGCGCTTTACCGTGTGTGCGATCTCAAAGAAGTTGTGGTCGTTGTTGCCGGAGTAGAGCGCCTTATGGAGCTGGTAGTTGGTGACGGAGTGCAGCGTCCCTTCATTCACCCAGCGCGAATAATCTCCGTGTATGACCTCCCCCATCAGCCAGAAGTCAGGCTTGACCTCGTTTGCGACGTGTCTGAGCGCTTTCATAAAGTCAAAGTCGAGCACGTCCGCCGCATCGAGACGGATACCGTCCACATCAAACTCGCTCACCCAGAAGCGGATGACATCACAGATGTAGTCCTTCACTGCGGGATTGCGCTGGTTGAGTTTCACGAGCAGGTTGTATCCGCCCCAGTTGTCGTAGCTGAAGCCGTCGTTGTACTCGTTGTTTCCCCAGAAGTTCACATTGCAGTACCAGTCCTTGTACTGGGATCCCTCGCGCTTTTCTTTGATGTCTTTGAACGCAAAGAAATCGCGTCCGGTGTGGTTGAACACGCCGTCAAAGATCACCCGGATCTCTTTTTTGTGGCATTCAGCCACGAAATTCTTTAAGTCCTCATTATCGCCGAGACGGCTGTCGAGTTTTTTATAATCGGTCGTCTCGTAGCCGTGTCCGACTGATTCAAATAATGGTCCGATATAGATGGCGTTGCAGCCAATGCTCCTGATGTGGTCGATCCAGGGAAGCAGCGTGTTCAGACGGTGCTCCGGCTCCCCGTAAGCGTTTTCCTTCGGCGCGCCTGCAAGTCCCAAAGGATAGATGTGGTAAAAGACAGCTTCATCGTACCAAGCCATTTTATGTCCCCCTTTAATCATTGTTTTATCTTTTTTGTCATTTTTCATACATGCTCTAGTATAACACAAATTTGACGATTGGTCAAAAGTTGAAATGGTGAAATGGTGAATTGAAGAGATTTACATTCTGTTTCCTTTGTGCGATAATAATCTGTACAGGATAATAGAAGGAGACAGGATGATATGGGAATCTATCTGAATCCCGGAAACAGTGGATTTGCAGGGATATTCTATTTGCCAGGGTGCGATCAGCCAGATCAAAAAGAAGCATTACCCCAAGGCGGTCGAGGCGTACGGCGGGGAGATCCTCCTGGTCGGGATCAGCTATGATAAGGGGGAACCCGCGGGGAGCAGGACGCATACCTGCCGGATCGAGAGATATGAATTCCCGAATCCGATTTCTGAGAATGATGGAGTGGATCAATGATTTTATAGGGGAGAGGCGTTATGATCGAGGTATTATTTGGAGAAAGTGAGGCAGGCTCGATGAAGGCTGCAAAAAGTACGGTCATCACAGGCAGGGTGGATGGCCCGACATCTGTATGGACAGCCGGAAAAAAGAGACCGCCGGAAAGGGAACACTGCGGATGGATCGAGGGAACGGCACAGGAGGTTCTCTGTCTCGCTTTCCTATTGGACATTGGCGATATCAGGGAAGAGGTGGGCAGTGAGTACCGCAGGCGTCTGATCTGCTCTATGTACGGACAGGGACAGTGGGGAACGGATCGGAAGATGGAGGCCGAGCTGATGAAACTGTGTGATGACTACAGTACTCATATGGAGCGTCTGCAGGCGTATCTGGAAGAGGGGGAACCGATCAGGGTGTGGTACAGTGACGCGCCGTACTCAAGGTGCGGATTTTACCAGTTGTGTGCCAGTTTGCGACGATACCAGAATGAGGTGCGGGTCGTGAGACTGCCTGAATACAGAGTGCGTTCGGATCATTCGATCGTTTCATACAAAAACTGGGGTGAGGTTGCCGCTGAAGAGTTTGCCGGATTTCTGGACTGTGAAAAGGTTCTGACAACGGAAGAGATCCGTATGTATGCGATGGCATGGAGTGTTTTGCAGGAAGACAACAGTCCTTTGCGGGCAGTCGTCAATGGGAAACTGACCGGAGTGCCGGAAGACTTTTATGATTTCCTGATCTGGAAAAGGCTTACATCAGAGCCAATTAAGGAGGCAAGGCTGATCGGGGATATCCTTGGGAAAGATCAGATCAGTGTAGGGGACTGGTGGTATGCAAAGCGGATTGAACATTTTATCCGGACTGGAAAGATCAAGGTGGTTGAAGATTTGGAAAAGCGCTACGCAAGGATGATTTGTCTGGCATAGAGACTGGATCGGAATCGGATAGAGATTGGATAGAGATTGGATCGAAATTGGGAAAAGATCAAGGGAATCGGTAGTGTTTCCCTTGATCTTTTTCAGAGTTTATCCTATTCTTTATCCCTGATCTCGCCGTGGAGCTGCTGCAGGGATTTGACATCGGCATTGCCGTGTTTCTGCACATACAGGATGCCCTTTGCGGTGGCTCTTGCACCGGCGATGGTGGTCATGTAGGGGATCCTGCCCTTGATCGCAGCCTTTCTGAGATAGCTGTCGTCGTGGACACTGTCCTTGCCGACCGGGGAGTTGATGATCAGGTCAATGTTGCCGTTCGTGATGAGGTCGAGAATGTTCGGCCGTCCCTCGTGGAGCTTCTTGACAGGCTCCGCGTCGATCCCTGCCTCCGTGATCAGGTTGTAGGTTCCCTGGGTTGCGAGGATCTCAAAGCCCGCGTCGTGGAAGAGCTGGGCGATCTCGACGACTTCCGGCTTGTCCTTGCCGTTGACGGAGATCAGGACTGTTCCGCCGAGCGGAAGCTGTGTCTGGGTTGCCTCCTGCGCTTTGTAAAATGCCTCGCCGTAGTAGGGCGACAGGCCGAGCACTTCGCCGGTCGAGCGCATTTCCGGCCCGAGGACGGGATCCACTTCCGGGAACATGTTGAACGGGAAAACAGCCTCTTTCACGCCGTAGTATGGAATGTCCTTCTCTTTCAGGTTCGGAACAGGAGACGGGCGCGAGGTGATCTCCGAGGTGATGATGTCCGTCGCAAGCGGTACCATGCGGATGTTGCATACTTTGGAGACGAGCGGCACGGTTCGTGATGCGCGCGGGTTCGCCTCGAGCACATAGACCTTGCCCTTCTCGATCGCGTACTGCATGTTCATCAGACCTTTGACGTGCATCTCCTCCGCGATCTTTTTCGTGTATTCCTTGATCGTGGCAACGTTCTCTGCGCTGATGTGCACGCTTGGGATAATACATGCGGAGTCGCCGGAGTGGACGCCCGCAAGCTCAATGTGCTCCATGACAGCGGGGACAAAGGCGTGCGTGCCGTCGCTGATCGCGTCCGCCTCACACTCGAGCGCATGATTCAGGAAGCGGTCGATCAGGATCGGTCTGTCGGGCGTCACGCCGACTGCGGCGTTCATGTACCCTGCCATGCTCTCGTCGTCATACACGACCTCCATGCCTCGTCCGCCCAATACATAGGATGGGCGGACCATGACCGGATAGCCGATGTTCTTCGCGATCTCAAGCGCTTCCTCGACGGTGGTAGCCATGCCGGCTTCCGGCATCGGGATACCGAGCTTGTCCATCATGGAGCGGAACTGGTCGCGGTCCTCTGCGAGATCGATCACAGAAGGCGGTGTGCCGAGGATATTCACGCCGTTTTTCTCGAGTTCCGACGCCAGGTTGAGCGGCGTCTGTCCGCCAAACTGCGCGATGACGCCGAGCGGTTTTTCCTTGTGATAGATGCTCAGCACGTCTTCCAGCGTGAGCGGTTCGAAGTAGAGCTTGTCGGAGGTATCATAGTCTGTTGAGACGGTCTCGGGATTGCAGTTGACGATGATCGTCTCAAAGCCAAGTTCCTTCAGCGCCAAGGAAGCATGGACGCAGCAGTAGTCAAACTCGATGCCCTGACCGATCCTGTTCGGACCGCCGCCGAGGATCATGATCTTTGGCCTGTCCGTGCTGACGGGGTTCTTGTCCTGGACAGTCCCTTCGGTCATGGCGTTGTAGGTGGAGTAGTAGTATGCGCTGTCGGGGGTGCCGCTCACATGGACGCCCTCCCACGCCTCCTCCACGCCGAGTTCGATCCTTTTCTTCCGAATGGTTTCCTCCGGGATCTCCAGGATCTGGCTTAGATATTTGTCCGAAAATCCGTTTTTCTTGGCCTGGATCAATGCCTCGTCTGCCGGAAGGGAGCCTTTTGACTGGATGAGCGCTTCTTCCTCCTCTACGAGCTCCTGCATCTGCTTTACAAAATAGTGTTTTACTTTGGTGATGCTGAAGATCTCATCGACGGTCGCGCCCTTGCGCAGTGCTTCGTACATGATAAAATGGCGGTCGCTCGATGGGTGCGCGAGCATGAGCAGCAGTTCTTCCTTTGTTTTGGTATCGTAGTCTTTGGCGTGTCCGAGTCCGTATCTGCCGGTCTCGAGGCTTCGGATCGCCTTCTGGAAGGCTTCCTTGTAGGTCTTGCCGATGCTCATGACTTCGCCGACAGCACGCATCTGCGTGCCGAGCTTGTCCTCTACGCCCTTGAATTTCTCGAAAGCCCAGCGCGCGAACTTGATCACGACATAGTCCCCGTCGGGAACATATCTGTCCAGGGTTCCGTACTTGCCGCACTCGATGTCCTTGAGCGTCAGCCCGGCTGCGAGCATGGCGGAGACGAGCGCGATCGGAAATCCGGTGGCCTTGGAGGCGAGCGCGGAGGAGCGGGAGGTTCTGGGGTTGATCTCGATCACGACGATGCGGTCTGTGACGGGATCGTGGGCAAACTGCACGTTGGTGCCGCCGATCACCTGTACGGAATCCACGATGCGGTATGCCTGTTCCTGCAGCCGTTTCTGGAGCTCTTCGGAGATCGTGAGCATGGGGGCGGAGCAGAAGGAGTCGCCGGTATGCGTTCCCAGGGGGTCGATATTTTCGATGAAGCAGACGGTGATCATATTGCCCTCGGCGTCGCGCACGATCTCGAGCTCGAGTTCTTCCCAGCCGAGGATCGATTCCTCGACGAGCACCTGTCCGACAAGGCTTGCCTGCAGGCCGCGCGCGCAGACTGTTTTTAACTCTTCCTTATTGTAGACGAGTCCGCCGCCGGCGCCGCCCATGGTGTATGCGGGGCGCAGCACGACGGGATAACCGAGCTTGTCGGCGATGGCGAGCGCTTCCTCGACACTGTAGGAAACTTCGCTTCTCGCCATCTCGATGCCGATGGCGTCCATGGATTTCTTGAACTCGATGCGGTCCTCGCCGCGCTCGATGGCGTCCACCTGCACGCCGATCACCTGTACGTGATATTTGTCGAGAACGCCTTCTTTGGCAAGCTCGGCGCAGAGGTTTAAGCCGGACTGGCCGCCGAGGTTTGGCAGGAGCGCGTCCGGGCGCTCTTTTGCGATGATCTGCTCCAGACGGCGGACGTTTAAGGGTTCGATATAAGTGACGTCTGCGATTTCGGGGTCGGTCATGATGGTCGCAGGGTTTGAATTTACTAAGACGATCTCATACCCGAGCTTGCGAAGCGCCTTGCATGCCTGTGTTCCGGAGTAGTCAAATTCACACGCCTGCCCAATGATGATCGGACCGGAACCGATGATCAGAACTTTGTTGATATCATTTCTTTTCGGCATAATAAACCTCCATTTGTAAAATATAGTATTAATGCGAAAAGCCGGGAGAACGCAATGCGTTCTCCCAATCGCCGCTGCCAGGCGGCGATTTCACATCGCGTAGCCGGCTTCAAATGCCGCTTTGTTGATCTCGATGGTCTTTGGCGGCACGGTTGCCTCGATGACTTCAAGCCACTGGCTTTTCTCAAAATCCATGCGCTTTGCCGCGACACCGACGATGATCGTGTTGAACACCTTGGAATTTCCGAGCTTTTTTGCCTCCTCCATGGCGTCGACATCGACTACGTTGTAGTCTTTTTTGAGATTCTCGATGATATTTTCGGGATACTGTGCGGCGCCGGTCACGACGGTGATCGGATCGATCCGCTGGTCATTGACGATGATGACGCCGTCTTTTTTCAGAAAATGGGCATAGCGCAGGGCTTCCAGCCGCTCAAAAGCGATCAGCACGTCCGCCTGTCCTTCCTCCACGATGGGTTCTGCGACGGCATCGCCGTAGCGGACGAAAGTGACTACACTTCCGCCGCGCTGTGCCATGCCGTGAACCTCGGAGAGCTTGACGTCATAGCCTGCCTTTGTGATGATGCCGCCGAGGATACGGCTTGTGAGCAGTGTACCCTGACCGCCCACGCCTACGATCATTATATTTTTAGTAGTCATTATCTTCTATAAACCTCCATCTTCGTTTACGTTCTATTCGACGCGCTCGATCGCATCAAATTTGCAGCGCTTCATGCACAGGCCGCAGCCGTTGCACTGGGTGTCGTCGATCGTGACTGTTCCGTCCTCGTTTTTGGTGAGGGCAGGGCAGCCGGGAACGAGGCACATGCCGCATTTTTTGCATTTTTCCGGAATGGCAACGCACTTTGCCCTGGTAGCCTGTGACTTCAGGAGCGCACAGGGGGCGCAGACGATGATGACTGAGACTTCATCGCGCGCAACCTCGCGCTTTACGACGGTTTCAAGCTCGTCGATGTCAAAGGCGTCGACTTCGTATACATGCTCGACGCCGATCGCCTTGCACAGATGGTAGAGGCTGATCGCTTTGGTCTCCTTGCCGTTTAACATTTTGCCGGTGGCAGCGTGATCCTGGTGGCCTGTCATGCCGGTGGTGGAGTTGTCGAGGATCAGGACTGTGCCGGTGGACTGGTTGTACACCATGTTCATCAGGGAGTTGACGCCTGTATGGAGGAATGTGGAGTCCCCGATCAGCGCGACCCAGTTCTTGATGTAGTCCTTGCCCTTTGCCTTCTCCATGCCGTGCAGGGTGGAGATGGAAGCGCCCATACATACCGTCGTGTCGATCACGTTCAGCGGTGCGACTGCGCCGAGTGTATAACACCCGATATCGCCTGCGCCGTGGATGCCGAGCTTTTTCAGGACGGAGAATGTGCTCCTGTGCGGACAGCCGGGGCAGAGGATCGGGGGACGCGCCGGAACCTGTGCGGGTGCGGCGGTCTCGATCTTCATGCCGAGGACGCGCTCGCGGATCATGTTGGCGCTGTATTCGCCCTGCAGTGTGAAGAGCTCCTTGCCGATGCAGTCGATGCCCCACGACCGTACCTGCTCCTCGATCAGCGGTTCGAGCTCCTCGAAAATATAGAGCTTGTCTACTTTGGAGGCAAATTCTTCGATCAGCTTCCTCGGCAGGGGGTGCACAAGGCCGAGCTTTAACACGCTGGCGTCCGGCATCGCCTCTGCGACGTATGTATAGGGGATACCGCTGGTGATGAACCCGACGGAAGTGTCCTTGTAGATCGCCTTGTTGATCTCAAAATCACAGGCGTCCTCCGCCATCTGCCGCAGGCGGTTCTCCACGTGCACATGGCGTCCCTTTGCATTGGCGGGCATCATGACATGCTTTGCCGCGCTGCGCTCGTAGGGCTTGTCGGGGATCTCCTGCCGTTCTTCAAGTGTGACAGGCCCCTGCGAGTGTGCGAGTCTTGTCGTTGTCCTTACCATAACAGGTGTATCGTATCGCTCGCTGTACTCGAAGGCGAGCTTTGTGAAGTCCTTTGCCTCCTGCGAGTCGGACGGCTCGAGCACGGGAACCTGTGCCACGCGCGCCACACAGCGGGAGTCCTGTTCATTTTGAGAGGAGTAGAGACCGGGATCGTCTGCCGCCGCGAGGACAAGACCGCCGTTTGCTCCGATATAGGATACGGTGTAGAGCGGATCGCTTGCCACGTTGACGCCGACCATTTTCATGGACGCCATCGCACGCACGCCGCTGATCGAGGCGCCGATGGCAACCTCCATGGCGACCTTCTCGTTCGGCGCCCACTCCGCGTAGATTTCAGGGTATTTCACGATATTCTCACTGATTTCGGTGCTGGGTGTTCCGGGGTAAGCGCTCGACACTTTGACGCCGGCCTCATAGGCACCGCGGGCAATCGCTTCATTGCCCAGCATGATCTTTGTTTCACTCATTTGTTGCTTCCTTTCTGTTGTTGTGGAACTGTCAGAAAATAATTTGTTCAATATGATCAACAAATTATTTTAGTTATCTCCTGACAGCTTCTTCGTGCAAATCTTCTAAAAAATAACGGCTGTATTTTGCATGTGGCAGCCGTTTTTGAATAGACTTCCGGAGTCTGGCAGGATCCCGAAAGGTTATCTATTAATATGATAGTGAAAAAATAGGGATACGTCAATTTATTTTGCAAAATTTACAAAATCTTCTGGAAATAGTTCATAATCGACTGCGGACTGCAGTTCGCCGAGCTGGTTTTTCCAGGAATTTTCCCGTATCCGCACTTTCCGGAACCCGAGTGTCTCGTAGACGTGCTGTGCCCGTCTGTTGTTCAGGTTGGTGTCCAGTATGATCTTCTGATATCTGAAGTCCTTAAAAAGGGACGATATCATCATGCTCAGCACGATCCTTCCATAGCCTTTTTCAAGCTCGGTCAGATCGCAGATCTTGATTCCGATCTCGGCGGTTTTTCTGCCTTCCTGGTCGGGACATCTGGTGTAGTTCATCTCGCCGATCGGCCGGTGTGCGAGCTCGATGATCAGGCGCCGGTGTTCATCGGTGTCCTCGCTGATCCGGCTGGCGATCTCAGCCGCTGTCTCTCCTGTTCCGTTTGGGAAACCCGCGTGTGCCATGACTGCGCCGTCATTCCACCATGCCGCCAGCAGCGCGGCGTCCTCGCGGGACGCATTTCTGACGGTTAAGTCTTTGTAGTTTAATAACATATGTGATCGTCCTCCGTTTACAGATGTATTTTTTGGCTGTGCTTATGTTAATGCGAAACAGCTCCATATGCCGGCTTATTTAATATCAGATGTTTGTTTATGGAATCGAATATATTATATGTTATAAGTAACACCTAATATGCTTAAATAGTCGTCAAAAAATAATGGGTGCGAATTGTAACCCTTATTTTATCATAAGTGTGTGAATAAAATCAAATATACATTGTTATTGACGGATAAATACAATATAATAAAACTGTTACTGCCGTCTGTCTAATATAAATTAATATGGAGGAAAAAACAGGAAAACACAATTTACGGAATCAGATGAGGTGGATGACTTGAAATGGTATCAGATGGACGAGGTAGATGATGTGATAGCCCGCGAAAATAACTGCTCTGGTATGCATTGGGATAATTGCAGGGATCGTTTGTAAATCGTGGTTTGCCGGATGGGGAGTGTATAGGAGAAGTACTGGTGAGGCTCGCATTGGCAGGAATGGAGGATTGTATGGGAATTTATTTGAATCCGGGAAATAAAGGATTCCGTGAATCAGTCAGCTCTGAAATATACGTGGACAAGACAGGACTGATCGCGCTTACGAATAAGGCTGTCAATACGGAACAGAAATATATCTGTGTCAGCAGGCCGAGACGTTTTGGGAAGTCTATGGCGCTGAAGATGCTAGCCGCGTACTACAGCCGTGGCTGTGACTCGGCGGATTTATTTCGTGGGCGGGTGATCGAGCGTGATGAATGCTTTCAGAAACACATCAACCGTTATGATGTGATCTATGTCAACATGCAGCAGTTTTTGATCGGTGTGGAAAACCAGGCGGTGACACATTATCTGGAACAGGAGGTGCTCGAAGAGCTGCGGGAGGAATACGGGGGATTCATTAAACAAACAGATGTTGGTCTGGCGGATGCCCTCAAGAGAATTTACGCAAGAACGGAGAAGGAGTTCATTTTTCTGATCGACGAGTGGGATTGTGTGATGCGGGAGCGGCAGGAGTCGGAGGAAATGCAGAAGCAGTACCTCGATTTCCTGCGCAAGTTGTTAAAGGACCAGCCCTATGTTGCGCTTGTGTACATGACAGGAATTCTCCCAGTCAAAAAGTATGGACAACATTCTGCGTTGAATATGTTCTGGGAATATTCGATGATCAATCAGTTTGCGTTTGAGGAGTATACGGGGTTTACAGAGACTGAGGTAAGGATATTGTGTGAACAGTATCAGATGGATTTTGAGGAGACCAGTAGCTGGTATGATGGGTATCGGTTTAAGAAGTTCCGGCACATATACAATCCGCGGTCTGTCGTGGCGGCGATGAGCTGTCGGGATTTTTCAAGCTATTGGACCTCCACGGAAACGTATGATGCGTTGAAGATCTATATAGATATGGATTTTGATGAGCTTCGTTCTGACATAGTGAAGATGCTTGGCGGAGAGAGCATCAGGGTAAATACGCTGACTTATCAAAATGACATGCGTAATTTTATGGTGAAGGACGATGTGCTGACGCTCTTGATCCATCTGGGATATCTGGGATACGATTCACAGACAGAAGAAGCATTTATTCCAAACAAGGAGATCGTCAGGGAATTTGAAAATGCGATGCGTGTCGGCGGATGGACAGAGGTAATGCGTGTCCTGAAGGCATCGGAAAAACTTCTCGAGGATACTCTGCGCGGTGATGCGGACAGTGTGGCGGCGATGCTGGACAACGCGCATACAGAGGTTGCGTCTGTGTTGACTTACAATGACGAGAATTCATTGGGGTGTGCGATCGGGCTTGCGTACTATAGTGCGAGAAAGGATTACAGGCTCATCAGGGAATTTCCTACAGGGAAAGGTTTCGCGGATGTTCTGTTTCTGCCGCTTCCGCACACGAACAAGCCTGCGCTGGTCGTGGAGTTAAAATATGACAGGACGGTTACAGCAGCGATACAGCAGATAAAAAACAGGCACTACACACAGGCGCTTGAAAATTATTCGGGTGAGATCCTGCTTGTCGGGATCAATTATGATAAGGACGAACCGGATAAACCGCATAGCTGTGTGATCGAAAAAATAAGCAGGTAAAAAATGAAAAACGGGTTTACTTTGATGCTTTAAAGTGGCATAATATCTATAAATGCGCCATGCAGAGATAACGAGGGAAGGGATCTGCGCGGCAGGCAAAGAATTATTAAAAGGAGTAACCGCAATGCCAATCACAGACATTTTAGAGAGAAACTGCAAATTATATGGAAACGATATCTGTCTCGTGGAGATCAATCCGGAGATCAAGGAGACGCGCCGCGTGACGTGGAAGGAATACGAGCTGATGGAGCCCAATCCGGTGACACACTACCGCCGGGAGATCACATGGAGCGTCTTTAATGAGAAGGCGAACCGTTTCGCCAACCTGCTGATCCAGAGAGGCGTCAAGAAGGGGGACAAGGTGGCGATCCTGCTGATGAACTGTCTCGAGTGGCTCCCGATCTATTTCGGAATATTAAAAACAGGTGCACTGGCAGTGCCGCTCAACTTTCGCTATGCGCCGGACGAGATCGAGTACTGCCTGAATCTGGCGGAGGTCGATGTGCTTGTCTTTGGACCGGAATTCATCGGGCGCGTGGAGGAGATCGCGGAGAATATCAGTAAAAACCGACTGTTATTTTTTGCAGGGGACAACTGCCCGAGCTTTGCGGAGGACTACAACAGCCTCACGGCGAACTGTTCCAGCCAGACGCCGATGATCGCGCTGACCGATATGGATGATGCCGCGATCTATTTCTCGTCGGGCACGACAGGGTTTCCCAAGGCGATCTTACATAATCATGAGAGTCTGATGCACTCGTGCAAGGTGGAGCAGAACCACCACGGACAGACGAAGCAGGACGTGTTCCTGTGTATTCCGCCGCTCTATCACACCGGCGCGAAGATGCACTGGTTCGGAAGTTTTCTCGAGGGCAGCAGAGCCGTGTTGTTAAAAGGGACAAAGCCGGAGTTTATCCTCGATGCCGTTTCAAAAGAAAAGTGCACGATCGTGTGGCTTCTGGTGCCCTGGGCGCAGGATATACTCGATGCGGTCGACAGGGGCGATGTCCATCTCGAGGATTATGAGCTCTCCCAGTGGCGGCTGATGCACATTGGCGCGCAGCCCGTTCCGCAGAGCCTGATCCAGCGCTGGAAAAAGGTATTTCCAGCCCATCAGTATGACACAAATTATGGTCTTAGCGAGTCGATCGGACCGGGCTGCGTGCACCTCGGGGTCGAGAATATCCACAAGGTGGGCGCGATCGGGAAAGCAGGCTATGGCTGGCAGGTAAAGATCGTCGATGAGAAGGGGGAACAGGTGACGCGCGGCGAGGTCGGGGAGCTGGCTGTCAAGGGACCTGGTGTGATGACCTGTTACTACAATGATGAACAGGCTACAAAAGAAGTGCTCCGCGATGGATGGCTGTTTACAGGAGATATGGCACAGGAGGACGAGGACGGCTTTATCTTCTTGGTGGACCGCAAAAAGGATGTCGTCATCAGCGGCGGTGAGAATATCTATCCTGTCCAGATCGAGGATTTCCTGCGCACGAATGACAAGGTGAAGGACGTTGCCGTGATCGGAATCCCGGACAAGCGTCTCGGAGAGATAACGGCTGCTATTATTGAGATCAAAGAGGGAATGTGCGCCACGGAAGATGAGATCAATGCCTATTGCATGAAGCTTCCGAAATACAAGAGACCACGCAAGGTGATCTTCGCGGATATCCCGAGGAATCCGACAGGCAAGATCGAGAAGCCGAAGCTCCGGAAGATGTACGGCGGCGAGAGCCTTGTGGCGGCGCAGAATAAATCATGAGAGATACATAACCCGGTGTGATGATCGTCCGGGAATCAGGATCATCACACTGGTTATTGAATGGATAGAATAGTGGAGATTGTCAGATGGATTTATTTGAGTATATGAGAGCGGCGACACAGGAGAAGGAGTCCCCGCTGGCGGCGAGACTCCGTCCCACGACCCTGGAGGAGGTCGTGGGGCAGTCCCATATCATCGGAAAGGACAAGCTTTTGTACAGGGCGATCAAGGCAGATAAGATAAGCTCTGTTATTTTTTATGGACCGCCGGGAACCGGCAAGACGACGCTGGCGAAGGTGATCGCAAACACGACGAGTGCCGAGTTTACACAGATCAATGCGACGGTCGCCGGCAAGAAGGACATGGAGGAGGTCATCGGAAAGGCAAAAGAAACACTTGCTATGTATGCGAAGCGCACGATCCTGTTCATCGATGAGATCCACCGCTTTAATAAGAGCCAGCAGGACTATCTGCTTCCCTTTGTGGAGGACGGCACGATCATACTGATCGGCGCGACGACGGAGAACCCGTACTTCGAGGTGAACGGGGCGCTGATCTCGCGCTCTGTGATCTTTGAGCTCAAGCCTCTGGAGAAGGACGACATCAAGGCGCTGTTAATGCGTGCCGTGTATGACGCGGAGAAAGGGATGGGCAGCTATGACGCCGAGATCGACGAGGAGGCGCTGGAATTTCTGGCGGATCTGTCGGGCGGTGATGCGCGGCATGCCCTGAACGCCATAGAGCTGGGCATCATGACGACGGACCGGAGTGCGGACGGAAAGATCCATATCACAGTCGAGGTGGCGCAGGAGTGTATCCAGAAACGGCGCGTACTGTACGACAAGACTGGGGACAACCACTACGACACGATATCGGCATTTATCAAGAGCATGCGCGGATCGGATCCGGATGCGGCAGTCTATTATCTGGCAAAAATGCTCTATGCGGGCGAACAGGTCGCGTTCATTGCCAGGCGCATCATGATCTGTGCCGCGGAGGATGTCGGAAATGCGGATCCGATGGCGTTAAATGTGGCTGTGAGCGCATCGCTCGCGGTGGAGCGCATCGGCATGCCCGAGGCGCAGATCATTCTCTCACAGGCCGCCTCTTATGTCGCGTGTGCGCCAAAGAGCAACGCGGCGTGCAATGCGATATTCGCGGCGGGTGAGGAGATCAGAAGAAGCGGGAATCTGCCGATCCCCGCGCACTTGCAGGATGCGCATTACAAAGGCGCGGCAAAGCTGGGACACGGGACGGGATACAAGTACGCGCACGACTATAAAAATCATTATGTGGAGCAGCAGTATCTCCCATATGAGCTTACAGGGAAAAAATTTTATGAGCCGTCATGGAACGGGTATGAGGCAAAGATCAGGGAACATATGAAGAGGATCCGGGAGGAAGCAGATGGAGGCGCTTAAAACAGCTCCTCCATCAGATATTTGTAGATCTGCTCATTTTTGCTGTACCAGTTCTCACAGATGGCTTCTGCCATATCCTCTCCGGGAACGGCGATCCGGATATTGACAAGTTCGGCGGATTTTTCGCAGGCACTTAGCTCTGCCACGAATTCTCCGGAAGTTGCCTTGTAGTACTTGGCGGTGATCGCCGAATCGTTTTTGATCTCCAGATGCTTTTCGGTGAGGAAGGCATCAATGTCCGCGATGATGGCGTCACCGATGCGGTTTCCAAAATACGACAGTGTATTGCGCCCCTCCTCCGTGATGGAGAAGAGCGTGCGGTTCATGGAGGTGTCCGACTTGATCAGCTCCGTGTCCTGCAGGTCGGCGATCACCTGCTGCAATGTTATGAAATTGGTGTACTCTTTTTCGAGGATGAAGCTGCTGATCTGTGAGTAGGATAGTTTGAAAGTAACCTTATCCAGCATGTATAGGACGATCAGTTTGTATAGTGTCAATGGATCCTGTGTCATAAAAGTAGCTCTCCTTTTGTTATTGGATTTAGCCGGAAAGAGCCCTGGACTGCCAGGTGCCGCGCCGGCGCATCTCCTGATGAAGCGTATTGAGGACACGTCTCTTGTCAAGGCTCCACAGAGGTGCGAGCAGCAAGTCTCTGGGACCGTCACCAGTCAGGCGGTGTATCACCATGTCGGGAGGCAGTACCTCGAGACAGGAGATGATGATATCAATATACGCCATCATGTCGGGAATATCAAATGTTTTCTTTGTATATAATTCGACTAAATCCGTGTTTTTGAGAATATGTAACAATTGCAATTTAATTCCGCTGATGCCATTTTCCGCAAGATAACGGCAGGTTTTGAGCATCATGGACTTGTCCTCGCCGGGAAGTCCGATTATAACGTGCGTTATTATAGGGATGGAGATCGCGCGGAGCCGGATCACAGCCTGATCGAATACAGGGAGGGGATAACCGCGCCGTATGAGCACGGCAGTGTCCTCGTGAATAGTCTGCAGACCAAGCTCGATCCAGATGAATTTGTCATGATATTCCCTGTTTAATCTGTCGAGCAGCGCGAGCACATCGCCGCCGAGACAGTCTGGTCTGGTGGCAATGGATATCCCGACAACAGCCGGTTCGTCCAGCGCCTCGCGGTAGAGTGATTCGAGTGTTTCGACTGGGGCGTAAGTGTTTGTGTATGCCTGGAAGTATGCGATAAAATGACGACCGATATTTTTGGCGTGAAAATACTGTTTTCCCCTCTCTAACTGTGCAGAGATCGTATTTTCGCCCGGAGTCCTTCTGGCTGCGAACTCGCCGCTTCCGCCAGCGCTGCAGAAGATGCAGCCCCGGACACCGCAGGTTCCGTCGCGGTTTGGACAGGTCATGCCGGCGTCGAGGGCGATCTTGTATACTTTTTCGCCAAAGCGCTTCTTAAGTTCGAAGTCAAGCGAGTGATAGGGCTTGTCATTCCAGCGCATCACTTATTTCGGGGTTCGATGTGGGACTTGACCGCTTCGGCGACAAGCTCTGCAACCTTTGGATCAAAGGCTTCCGGCATGATGTTGTCCTCGCTCAGTTCGCTGTCGGGCACAAGCCCCGCGATCGCGTTGGCGGCGGCAAGTTTCATCTCCTCTGTGATCTGTGTGGCGCGTCCCTCGAGCGCTCCTTTGAAGATGCCGGGAAATGCGACGACATTGTTGACCTGGTTTGGAAAATCACTCCTGCCGGTGCCGACAACGCGCGCACCGGCGGCTTTTGCCACATCAGGCATGATCTCCGGTGTGGGATTTGCCATGGCAAAGAGGATGGAATCAGGAGCCATGGACCGGACCATCTCGGGCGTCACGATATTGGGTGCGGATACACCGACAAAGATGTCGGCGCCTTTCAGGGCATCGGAGAGCGATCCGGTCTCATTGTACGGGTTGGTGATCTTTGCCATTTTTTCCTGCATCCAGTTAAGTCCTTCCGTGGAGGTCGACACGATGCCTACCTTGTCGCACAGGATGACATTTGTGAAGCCGTATGTCAACAGGAGTTTCGTGATGGCAACGCCGGCGCTTCCGGCGCCGTTTACGACGACTTTGCAGTTTTCTTTCTGTTTTCCGACGACTTTGAGGGCATTGATAATACCGGCGAGGACGACGATCGCGGTGCCGTGCTGGTCATCGTGAAAGACAGGAATGTCGAGGAGCTCCTTTAGGCGTTCTTCGATCTCAAAGCATCGCGGCGCACTGATATCTTCCAGGTTGATGCCGCCGTATGCGGGCGCAAGCCACGTGACAGCCTTGAT
The DNA here is from genome assembly GCA_021770755.1 of Lachnospiraceae bacterium. Lineage (GTDB taxonomy): Bacteria > Bacillota > Clostridia > Lachnospirales > Lachnospiraceae > COE1. The sequence goes on along the minus strand of JAETQI010000026.1, from coordinate 19,750 downwards.
GATCTCCTCGGTGTCCTGCGTGTCCAGACAGATGGGAACGGCGTTCACGCCGCCAAATTCCTTGAAGAGAACGGCTTTTCCTTCCATGACCGGCATCGCGGCGTACGGTCCGATGTTGCCAAGGCCAAGGACGGCGCTGCCGTCGGAAACAACCGCGACAGTGTTTGCTTTCATGGTGTACTGATAGGCGGCTTCTTTGTCTGCTGCGATCACCTTGCACGGCTCCGCCACGCCGGGGGTGTATGCGAGCGACAGCGCTTCCCTTGACCTGACAGGGGTCTTGGATACTGTCTCTAGTTTTCCGTTCCATTCTTTGTGAAGCGCTAATGCCTTTTCCTGGATTGTCATTTGAGTTGTCATATATAAAATCTCCTTCATTAAATCTATTCAGGGACTGCAGGAAAATAACGACGCGTTCTGACATTGATTTTCAGACGGCATCGATGATCCTTCTACAGATCCTTATTTTATAATGTATAATAAAACTTTGTAAATCGCAATAAATTCTTCTTCCTATTTTCTCAAAAATGAGTTATAATAGATTTGCAGTAAAATCTTAGGACAATGTCTGTTTATTTTTGTGCAACGATATTGGTTAGGAATAGTCGCAAAATAACTTGTCAGATGCACGAGTTATTTCGAGGCTGTTCCTTAGTTAGATTAACAACAATTCCAAATATTCTCCAATAAAAAATAAAATCAAATGTTTATATCGCTGTGGAAGCCTGCGCTTTCATAGTGTGCAAATTTATTAAAACTACATATTTATATATGAATTGATCAACAATCAATAAAAAAGGAAAGGAAAAATCTGGTACAATTTATGAGGGAGAAGTACGAATCACTGGCGCTCGCCGAATTAAAAGAAATTGCAAAAGCACGCGGTATGAAACGCATTAGCGGACTGAAGAAGGCAGAGTTGATCGAACTGATGCTGGCGGAGGATGAGAAGGATAAGGAGGCAGGCAGGGATGTGGAACCCAAGCCGGTGCTCCGCGGTATGAAGGAGCCGTCATTTGCCACGCAAGCCAGCAATGCCGGCGGCAGGACGAACCGGTATGAGCGCAGGGAGAAGACTCCGAGAGCACAGGGCACGGAGAGTGCGGACAATAATAACAATAACAATAACAATAATAATAACAGCGCGGAGCGCCCGGCGAGGGAACAGCGGAGCGCGCCGGAGGGGGCGGAGAACCGGCAGACGGACGAACGTTTTCCATCCGAGCTTGACAGTGGGATCACTGCGAGGGGGATCCTTGAGGTCATGCCGGACGGATTTGGTTTTATCAGGAGTGAGAATTTCCTGCCGGGTGAAAATGATGTGTATGTGGCACCGAGCCAGATCAGACGTTTTGGTTTGAAAACGGGTGATATTATTGAGGGAAACACGCGGGTCAAGACGATGAACGAGAAGTTCAGCGCGTTATTATATCTCAAGAAGGTCAACGGTTTTCCGCCTGAGTTTGCCACGAGAAGGCGCAGTTTTGAGGATATGACGCCGATCTTCCCGGACAAGCGCATCAGGCTGGAGACGCCCGGGGCCAGCGTGGCGATGCGCATCATGGATCTGATGAGTCCTGTCGGCAAGGGGCAGCGCGGTATGATCGTGTCGCCGCCAAAGGCTGGCAAGACCACGCTGCTGAAAGAAGTGGCAAAGTCGATCCTAAAGACAGCACCGGATATGCACATGATCATCCTGCTGATCGATGAGCGCCCCGAGGAAGTCACTGATATCAGGGAGGCGATCCAGGGACCCAATGTCGAGGTCATCTACTCGACATTTGACGAGCTGCCGGAGCATCACAAGCGGGTTGCCGAGATGGTGATCGAGCGCGCGAAGCGCCTTGTGGAGCACAGAAAAGACGTGTGTATCCTGCTTGACAGCATCACCAGACTGACGCGCGCCTACAATCTCACGGTTCCGCCAAGCGGCCGCACGCTCTCAGGCGGACTTGATCCGGCGGCGCTGCACATGCCGAAGCGCTTTTTTGGCGCTGCGAGAAACATGCGCGAGGGCGGGAGCCTTACGATCCTTGCGACCGCGCTTGTCGAGACAGGTTCCAAGATGGATGACGTGGTGTATGAGGAGTTTAAGGGAACCGGCAACATGGAGATGGTGCTCGACAGGAAGCTCTCCGAGAAGCGGGTATTTCCGGCGATCGACATACCAAAATCCGGTACGAGACGGGAGGATCTGCTGCTGACGCCGGATGAGCTGGAGGCGATCAATGTGATGCGCAAGGCACTCAATGGATTGAAGTCCGACGAGGCTGTCGACAAGATACTGGATATGTTCTACCGCACGAAAAATAATACGGAATTTGTGGAGACCGTGAAAAAGATGAAATTTATATAGACGTTTAAGAAATTAGTAAAAAGTGCTTGCACAGAGAGAATAGCTGTGATATACTAAAAAAGCTGTTTATGCAGACAAGTATGTGAAAAAATATTGATTGATCTATAGAGAGGTGAAAGCTATGAGAGAAGGAATCCATCCAAATTACTATCAGGCAACTGTTACCTGCAACTGCGGCAATACTTTTGTGACAGGTTCTACAAAGCCCGAGATCCACGTGGAAGTTTGTTCAAAATGCCATTCATTCTACACAGGACAGCAGAAGGCTGCATCAGCTCGCGGACGTATTGATAAGTTCAATAGGAAGTACGGCGTAGAAAGCAAATAAGAAGTGGAAAAAAGGTTGAGGTAAAGCATATCTCAACCTTTCGTTTTTCAGTGTGAGGTAAGATATGGCAAATAAGAGACAGGCGCAGTATTCCGGGATAGGCGGGCAGGCTGTTTTAGAAGGCGTGATGATGAAGAACAAGACGAAGTACGCCGTGGCGGTGCGCAAGCCTGACGGGGATATTGATGTACAGGTTGAAGAATACAAGGGAGTCTGCGGGGACAGGAAGTTTTCAAAGCTTCCGTTGATCCGGGGGGTTTTTGCCTTTGTGGATTCCCTTGTGCTTGGCATGAGGGTTACGATGCACTCGGCGTCCTTTTATGAAGAGGAGGAGGAACCCGGCGATACAACGGCGGAAAAAAAGGCATCGGGGGGCAGGGCGGATGATATCATGATGGGGATCACGGTGGCAGTTTCCGTTGTCATTGCGGTCGGACTCTTCATGCTGCTCCCCTTTCTGATATCGGATCTGCTGGGAAGATATATCCGCAATGCGAGTCTTGTGGCGATACTGGAGGGCGTTTTCCGCATTTTGATCTTTGTGGGATACATTGCGGCGATATCGCTCATGAAAGATATCAGGCGGTTGTATATGTATCACGGTGCGGAGCACAAGTGCATCAACTGTATCGAGAGAGGGCGGCCGCTCACAGTGAAGAATGTCATGAGGAGTTCCAGACAGCACAAGCGCTGCGGCACCAGCTTCCTGCTGTTTGTCGTGCTAGTGAGCGTGATCGTATTCTTTTTTATCAGGGTTGACAATATGGCGCTGAAACTTGTCCTGAGGCTGCTGCTCGTACCGGTGATCGCGGGGATCTCCTATGAGATCATCCGGCTTGCCGGGAGGAGCAATAATATCCTGATCCAGATCATCTCCGCTCCGGGATTGTGGATGCAGCGGCTGACGACGAAGGAGCCGGACGAGGATATGGTGGCGGTCGCCATCGCTTCTGTCGAGGCGGTGTTTGACTGGAAAGCCTATCTGGAAGAGACATTTGGGTACGAGGCAGAGGATTTATGACATACGGGGAATTATATGGGTATGGAAAACTTGCGCTGGAGGCGGCGGGGGTCACGGAGGCCGCGCTGGACGCAAGGCTTCTGCTTGAGCATATCTGCCGCACGGACAGAAACGAACTGATCGTTCATGCGGATCGTGAGCGCAGTGACTTGGAAGAACAGTTTTACAGGATGGTGATCGAAAAGAGGGCAGCCCGTTTTCCACTGCAGCATATCACGGGCGAGCAGGAGTTCATGGGATTGTCTTTCCGGGTAAATGAGCACACGCTGATACCCAGGCAGGATACGGAGATCCTTGTCGAGGAGGCGATGCGTTATCTTGGTGACGGGATGCGCATACTGGACATGTGTACAGGTTCGGGCTGTATCCTGCTGAGCCTGCTCAGGTACAGCAACGAGTGTGAAGGGATCGGGATTGACATCTCGGGTAAGGCGCTGGAAGTGGCGCGCGAAAATGCCGGGCGGCTGCAGCTTGCAGCAGTATTTCTGGAGGGGGATCTGTTTGCCCCGCTGGAGGGTGCGGATGTTGGTTTATTTGACATGATCGTTTCCAATCCGCCCTATATTGAGACGGCAGTGATCGATACGCTGATGCCGGAGGTGCGCTGGCATGAGCCGCTCGGGGCACTTGACGGCGGAGCGGACGGGCTGTATTTTTATAGAAAGATCACCGCGCAGGCGCAGGCGTACATGCGAAAGGGCGCATATTTGTTTTTGGAGATCGGCTGTGCACAGGCACAGGCGGTGGCAGCGCTCATGCAGGAGGCAGGTTTTGAGAAGATTGAGGTGCTGAAAGATTATGCGGGGCTGGACAGGGTTGTCTACGGAATGAAAGCCGCGGAGTGACACGCATCGTCTGACAGGACGGAGGATGTTGATATAGGAGGTTTGGATATGTTTGACAAATTAGAAGATTTGCTTCACCGTTTTGAAGAAATCCTAAATGAGCTCAACGAGCCGACCGTTACGGAGGACCAGAAGCGTTTCCGGGCGCTGATGAAGGAGCAGAGCGACCTGACGCCGCTCGTTGAGGCATATAAGGAATACAAGAAATGCAACGAGACGGTGGAGGATTCGCTGTCGCTTTTGGACTCTGAGAGCGACGAGGAAATGCGGGAGATGCTAAAGGAGGAGCTAAGCGATGCCAAGAAGCGCATCGAGGAGCTTGAGACACAGATGAAAATTCTGCTGCTGCCAAAAGATCCGAACGATGACAAGAATGTCATCGTGGAAATCCGTGCGGGTGCGGGCGGCGATGAGGCGGCGCTGTTTGCGGCGGAAATTTATCGTATGTATGTTCATTACGCAGAGGGCAGGCGCTGGAAGGTCGAGCTTGCGGAGTGTGAGGAGATCGGAATCGGCGGCATGAAGAGCGTGACCTTCACGATCTCGGGACAGGGCGCTTATTCTGTCATGAAGTATGAGTCGGGCGTGCACCGCGTGCAGCGTGTGCCGGAGACTGAGTCGGGCGGACGCATCCACACATCAACGATCAGCGTGGCAGTGATGCCGGAGGTTGACGATGACATTGATATTGTGATCGAGGACAAGGATATCCGCATCGATGTCATGCGCGCGTCCGGAAACGGGGGGCAATGTGTCAATACGACAGACTCCGCGGTGCGGCTGACGCACTATCCGACCGGGATCGTCGTGTACAGCCAGACAGAGAAGTCGCAGCTACAGAACAAGGCGAAGGCATTTGCGCTGCTCAGGGCAAAGCTGTACGATATCGAGCAGCAGCAGCGCCACGACGCGGAGGCGGAGATGCGCAGGAGCCAGATCGGCACAGGCGACCGTTCCGAGAAGATCCGTACTTACAATTTCCCGCAGGGGCGTGTGACGGATCATCGTATTAATCTGACAATTTACAAGCTGGATAAGGTGATGAACGGGGATATCCAGGAGATCATTGACGCGTGTATCGCCGCAGACCAGGCTGCGAAACTGGTGAAGATGAATCAGAACTGATAGAACAAAGAGCGGCTTACATTGGCTTTTGATGGTTGATGTAAGCACTTTTTATGCACAGCCCCGTGCAGAGGAGATTGCCACTGAAACGGTGCGGAGGAAAAACTTGGAAAATATTTTGAAAAGAGACGGTTTGTCATTTGCCTTGTTAGAAAAGTTATCTTATCAAACTGAGATAGGAATACGATTGAAGAAAAATCTGCATTATTTTGATAAAAATATGTTGTTTGATGAGTTGATCAAAATGAATAAATGGTATGATACTTGTGAATATCTTCATAATATTACAATAGATTATCGCATTAAAAGTATTCAATCAGCAATGCTGAAATACAATCGGTATTATCCGGATCATCAGACAGCCAAAGTTTTTAATGATATGTTAGGATTTCGCACACTCTGTGACAATTATGAGGATCTATTGGCACTAAAGGCATGTAAATGGATCCGTGTAGCAGATCTGTCTGATGGAAAATCAAAAGATGATGGCTATAGGGGCGTGCATGTATATTTTCAACTCAGCAGTTTTCATTATCCGATTGAAATCCAGTATAACACATATTATGACAGGCAGTTCAGTAATTGGCTTCATAAATATATCTATAAAAGAGGATATGATGATCAGATCGGCTATGTGTTGCGCAAGGCATATGAAAATGCTAAAATAAGAAACGAGAATGAGTTTAAGGAGAGGTTAAAATATGTGTTATCTGATAGCGAAAAGATTTAGTGAAACGGGGTGCCTGGCTTTGCAGATGACGCATGGGCAGCACTTGGCGGATTTTAAAGAGAGATTAATGCAGACTGTGGGATATGAGGATATCCAGTTGGTAACAATCAGCCGCCCGTCTGCGTACGGTGAATATGAACCATATCATTTTGTAGATACAGAGCAGGAATTTGAGGAAATGGTCATACAGATGAAATAGGAGTCATGCTCCATCAAAAAAACACTTTAGGCAACTAAAGTGTTTTTTACTTACGACTCTATACAACACTATATCATAACAGAAAATATAAGTCTAGTATTTTTTGAAATTCCCGATATAATTCTATATGTAGCATTCATAACATGCAACCCTGTCAGGCGTGTTGACGGACCCTGGCGGGAAGTACATGTGTAAACCTAAGGAACGGTACATGTTCCTGGAAAGGTAAGGGGAAGATATGTCAGAGAATAAGATGTCGGAAAACAGGGAATGGCAGAAGGAGGAAGCGCATCTAAGAGAGTGCAGGTCGCTGATCGCCGCCAATGTCAAGGAGTACGAGCGGCAGTATGAAGCGCGCCACAAGGAGACGAAGGAACTGTTCGACGCAGTGCAGAACGGCAATGTCGAGCTGTATGACCAGATGATGACTTCGCGGAGTTTGGAGGAGCACAGCCTGAATCAGTTGAACAAGAATCAGGCAGCTTATGACAAGCCCTTTTTTGGCAGGATCGATTACCGCAATATGGACGAGCGGTTGTTTGAGTCGATCTACATTGGAAAGCACGGTGTCCTGAAAGATAAGACAGAGGTGGAGATCGTGGACTGGCGGGCGCCGATCTCGAGTGTGTATTATGAAAATGAGATCGGACAGGGCACGTACAGCATCCCGGACAGCCACAGCGATGGGAAAGGGCGCGAATATCATATCGACCTGAACTTAAAGCGCACGTATGATATTGAGGAAGGACGCCTGCAGGGATTTTACGACAGCGATGTGGCGGCAAATGACGAGCTGCTGGTAAAGTATCTGAGCAAGAACAGGGATGCCGTGCTCGGCGATATCATTGCCACGATACAGAAGGAACAAAACGAGATCATACGGGAGAGTCCATTTCACAACATTCTGGTGCAGGGGGTTGCCGGGAGCGGAAAGACGACGGTGGCGATGCACAGGATATCCTATATCATGTACAACTATAAAGAGCGCTTTATGTCCAACGAGTTCTGCATCGTGGGCGGGAGCGATATCCTGATCGACTATATTACAGGCGGTCTCCCGGAGCTGGATGTGTATGATGTCAAGTATATGCGCATGGATGAGCTTCTGTCACACCTGCTGAAAAAAGAGTGGAAGAAGAAATACAAGATCGTACCGCCGTCGCCTGGTATTGCGTGGAAGAGCAAGATGCGTTTCGCATCGGAGCTGGAACAGCATCTGCAGCGGCTCCGCGACCATATCCTTGGCAACTGTATCGTGTGCGATGAGGAGATCGGGATGCTCCTCTCCCAGAAAAACAATGATGACTTTATCAAGGGAAATCCGGCGTATTCGATTAACCGGCTGCTGGTGACACTCGACGAGCGGCTTCGCAACCGCATCAAACTGCAGTGCCAGGACCGGGAGGAAGTCGGCATATATAAGAAGAAACTCCTGCAGTACAAGAATCATTTCTCAAAATACTGTTACAAGGGCAGTGTGGTGAGCCTGTATCTGCAGTTTCTGGAGGTTTATGGGAAAATATACTATATTGATATGGCGCCCGTTGCGGAGCAGGTGGCGCGCGGCATATTTGACGTGTACGACGTTGCGGCGATGCTGATCATTTATTACAGGACATTGCAGAAAAAGCCGGACGAGGAGTTCGGTCAGATCTTTATCGACGAGGCGCAGGATTTCGGGCCGATCGTGTACTATGCGCTGCGGACAGTGCTGCCGGAATGTTTCTTTACTATTATGGGAGATGTGTCCCAGAATGTCAATTACGAGTGCGGCATGAATGAGTGGCATGATATGCGCCAGAAGATCTTTGGCGGCAGCACGGACAGCTTCCGTGTGCTGGCAAAAAGCTACAGGAACACGATCGAGATATCGGATTTTGCGGGAAAGATCTTAAGCAGTGCCTCCAGGGGGGCGTATAAGATCGAGCCGGTCATCCGGCATGGAGAACCGGTGCATTTTGTGGAGAGTATCTCGATGGAGGAGGCGGCAGGCATGTCCGTGGAGATCCTGACAGAGATGCGGCAGAAAGGATACGAGACGATGGCGGTGATCTGTTTTTCCGACGGGGAGAAGGAGGGGGTCACGAAGCGTCTTTGCCGTCAGATCCAGCTCACGGATTCGGACAAGAGCGGTTTCAGCAAGGGAGTGATGGTGCTTACCGTGCCGGAGACAAAGGGACTTGAGTTTGACTGTGTGCTCCTGTGGAAACCGGACCTGCGGGGATACAAGGAGAACCCGAAGCTTGCCAAACTTCTGTATGTCGCTGCCACAAGAGCATTGCACGAGCTGTTTGTGATACAATAGTGGCGGTGGAGGTTGTGAAAGATCCGGCAGTGTGATAAAATCTGAATAGTGTTTGATATGCGCCGGATACCGTCGGCAGGAAATGAAAGGAATCGTGATGCGATGAGAGATATATATAAAGTGAAGAGAACTGCCGCCCCGATTGACTGGATGGTCGAGGTGCCAGGCTCTAAGAGCATGACCAACAGGGCGCTTCTGATGGCGGCGCTGGCGGACGGGGTTACAACGTTAAACGGCGTGCTGTTCAGCGATGATTCGAGGAATTTCCTTAGTTCGCTGCAGTCGCTTGGCTTTCTGGTGGAGGCCGACGAGGCGGCGAAAGTCGTCAGGGTGGAGGGACAGAATGGACGGATCCCTGTCACAGAGGGAGAGATCTATGTCGGAAGCGCGGGGACTGCCGCACGGTTTCTGACGGCGATGCTTGCGATGGCAGAGGGAACTTTTGTGGTAAATGCCTCGGAGCAGATGAAAAAGCGTCCGATGCGCCCGCTCTTTGAGGTGCTCCAAAGCATGGGGGCGGAGATCACCAGCCTTGAGCGGGAAGGTTTTCTGCCAGTGCGGATCCGTGGGATCGGCGGCAGGCTGCCGGCGCATGAGATGTGCCGGTTAAAACTGGATATCAGTGAGAGCACACAATTTTTAAGCGCTCTCCTGCTTGTCTCTCCGATGGTGAAGCAGGGGCTTCGCATCGAGATCACGAGCGAGCGCAGGGACGGTGCGTATATACGGATCACGCGCAGGATGATGGAGCAGTTTGGCGCGGCAGTCAGTTTTGACGGCACAAACTACACGATACAGGCCGGGACGGCGTACCGATCCGGCAGTTGCCAGATCGAGCCGGATGTGTCCGCGGCGTGCTATTTCTATGCGGCGGCGGCGCTCACAGGCGGGAGAGCCGTGGTCAGGCATGTCACGCGGGAGTGTATGCAGGGCGACCTGAAATTTTTGGATCTCCTGGCGCAGATGGGGTGTGCGGTCCGCGACACGCCCGACGGTATCGAAGTGCGGGGAGTGGAGGGAGGCAGGCTAAAGGGCGTCACGGTGGATATGAAGGATTTTTCAGACCAGGCGATGACACTCGCGGCGCTGGCACCCTTTGCGGACGGAGATGTCCGGATTGCAAACATAGGACATATCAGGCTGCAGGAGTCGGACCGTATTCATGCGATCGTTACAGAGCTTTCAAGACTTGGCGTGTCGTGTGAGGAGGAAGCGGATGCGATAACGATCCATCCCGGGATACCAAAGCCCGCGGTGGTGCAGACCTACGATGACCACCGCATGGCGATGGCGTTTGCGCTGATCGGATTGAGGACGGAGGGAATACAGATCGCAGACCCTATGTGCTGCAGGAAAACATTTGAGGATTATTTTGCGGTGCTCGACAGACTGACAGGCCAATAGGAAACACACATAAATTATGTGCATCAAAAGCAGAGTGGTGATCGGGATCCACTCTGTTTAGTTTTGCTATGAGCGGTACATAAAACTCGCGTTTTTTGGGTAGTGGGCAGGAAAAGCCATGCCACATGAGGTTCGTCGTAAAATCAGACAGAAATACAGATGATCAGTTTAGTCGTCAGAATGTTTGTATTTGATCAGTTCTCCGGCTTCGACGTTGAGATACCAGCACAGTTTGCAGATTAGCGCAGCATCGATCCGCTGAAAATCGTCACGGCAATACCTGTTGAAATTGGAGCGAGGAATGTCTAGATCTTTGCAGATTTGATTTTTGCTGATGCCTTTGGCTTTAAGAATGTCATTGATGCGCAGGTATAAGTTACCATAATTGTCATTTGTATGTCTCATATGAAAATCTCCTTTACTTTTCACACATAATTATATATAATGAATGGAAGTATAGCAATTCACTATAAAGTCACTCACCATATAGTTAGGTACAAGGGTTATAGAACGTGGAAGTACAAAGGACGGATGTTCAATGGAGAAGAATGAATTTAAAGATCGGTTATTTGACATTTTGAATGACACGAACGGGCTTCCGATACAGGATATCATTGCGGAGGATGGCAATGATATATTGAATATCTACCTGACAGACGGTACGAGATTTTCTGTTCATGTGGAAAACCGGGGAAGCTGGAGTATTCAGGAAGTGTGATGCCGGTGCGATATCTGTCATATAATATGAGGATTCTTAATATATTTATAAAAAGTATTTAGGAAGACAGATTATGCTTGGCAGGAGCAACGGGGACAATGATTCACAGACAAGTGGTGTGCTGATTCAGTATATGCGCGATATCAGTGCGTATCTGCATGAAGTAAATATTTCAAGAAAGGCAACGGTGCTGACGGCAGCAATCTTAGTACTGGCGGGTCTGCTTGGAGTGCGTTACAGGGAGATGGGAACCTTTCTTCCGACAAGCTCTGGCGGGGGGGAGAGAGAACTACCGATCTACTGTGTGCAGACAGAAGAACCAAAGATCGCGCTGACTTTCGACGCGGCATGGGGAAATGACGATACGCAGAAGATTATGGAAATATTGAAAAAACATGATGTCAAGGTGACATTTTTCATGACGGGCGGATGGGTGGATTCCTATCCGGATGATGTAAAGATGATACTCGCAGAGGGACACGACCTTGGAAACCACAGTCAGAACCACAAGAACATGAGCCAGTTGTCCGACGCTGATAAAGAGGAGGAACTCATGTCAGTGCACGATAAAGTCAAGGAACTTACCGGGTATGATATGTTTCTGTTCCGCCCCCCGTACGGCGATTACGATACGAAACTGATCAAAGCTGTGAGAAAATGTAATTATTATCCGATTCAGTGGGATGTCGACAGTCTGGACTGGAAAGATTATGGAGTGGACTCGATCATAAAGACTGTCACGCAGAATGAGCATCTCGGAAATGGTTCGATCATCTTGTGCCACAATGGGGCAAGATATACCGCGGAGGCACTGGATACCCTGATCACGACATTGAAAGATGCCGGATATCAGTTTGTGCCGGTGTCCGAGTTGATCTACAGGGACAACTATCACATGGATCATGAGGGCAGACAGATTCCGGGTAAAAAAGATCGTTAAAAAAGTGAAGGAATAAAAATCGAGCAGGTTTCCCTGCTCGATTTTTGTCTGAGCAATTAGTTTGCAGCCTCTGTAGCAGGCGCCTCTGTTGTCTCAGCGTCAGCGGCCTCCTCTGTAGAAGCCTCTGTAGTCTCGCCGTCAGTAGCCTCCTCTGTAGAAGCCTCTGTCGTCTCGGCATCAGCAGCCTCTGTAGCAGGCGCCTCTGTCGTCTCAGCGTCAGCAGCTTCCTCTGTAGTAGCTGTCTCTGTGGAGGCCTCTACTGTAGAAGCAGGCTCCTCTGTAGCGGGAGCTGCAGGCTCCTCTGCCGGAACGGTTGTATCAACTACACTTGTCTCATTTGTAGATGCCTCATCTGCCTTGGAACCGCAAGCTGTAAGCATTGCTGCACCTAATGTAAGTGTCATGATCGTAGCTAAAATTCTTTTCTTCATAATTTCTCTCCTCCATTTGCGCATTTGCGCAGCACTATGTAGTGCGAAACTAAGTTTCAGAAATGATGATGTTGATCTGTCATTCCTGTTGTGCCTTACAAGTGATAATTATACATATATTTTTGCAAAGGTCAATAGCAAAATAAAAAATTTATTCATTTTATAGTTACTTTACATTTACAATGTGTTCACAGTTCGTTCACAAATAACGTCAAAAAGCACAAGAAAGCTGATTGCTTTATAGTGAAAATGCCTTGAAATCCGCTTCTTGTGTGTGCCGCCTGGAGGTGTTATAATTGTGAGCGGAGAGGTTGTCTGTGCGGGCGAAAGATTCCTTTGCACAGAGGCAGCAGAATGGTGGGACGGGAAACATAAGATGAGGAATATTTAAAATGTATAGAAAGAAATGTATCGTTTATACGGCTGTTGTGCTGGCAGCAGTGCTCTGTGCCTGCGCGGGGAAAGATGGGCTGGCGACGGTTGCGGAGAAAGAGATGCCGGAGACTGGCGCGGCGGTGGAGACCGAAGCGGCAGTATATGAGGGGCTGCTGTCTGATCCCGCAGCCTGCGGACAGACAAATACGTATGATACGTTAAATGTGGCGACGTATATCACGAAGGTGGAGGACACGTATTTTATCGCAGACTGTTATCACGACCAGATCATCTACCACGACAATATCACGGACCCGCTGGACCAGTGGGCGGTGCTGACGGACGAAGTCCATTATGCGCACACGATCGCTTCGGACGGAACCTCGTTCGTTGTCGATGATACGGAAAACAACCGCCTGCTGGTGTTCCAGAAGATGGATGGAAGCTATGTGCACACCCAGACGCTGGAAAATATAGGGATGCGTCCCCACTATGTACAGTATGATGAAAAAGAACGGGTGTTTATGGCGTGGAGCTCGATCACGGGGGAGATGTATCTGGTCAGAAAGGAGGCGCAGCCGCAGTCAGACGGTGTCTATCCGCTGTATGTTGACAAGATACTAAAGATCGATGAACTCTACGGCGTGTATGTGCGGTCGTTCACGGTTCTGGATGACGGCATTTATTTTGTGTCAGGACACAATAACCGGAAGATCATAAAGGCAGCGGTGAACGGTGCAGGCGACGGGTTTGATCTCATAGCAGAGTACAGTGTGGCCAAAGAGATCGCAGGGATGGTGCAGTTGACAAAGATCGGTGATCGATACTATATCACAGTATCGACTGACGACCAGGAGGATCAGGACTATGCGACGATCGTCAGGACGGACAGCCTTGAAAAGCTTGCCGGCGGGACTTATGAGGATGTCTATGACCAGTTTGGCATATCGGGCGGGACGCCTTATTACATAACCAGAATCGATGGCAGATATTACATGGCGCATCACAGGACCAGCGAAAATATCATTGCCTTTGACGTTGAGGACGATCGCATAGAAAATGTTGAGGTGATATATTAAAACGGCCCACGCTTAGCGTGAGCCGTTCTTGTCAGAGACAAAAGGGGACAGGATGAGCAGCGGCAGGGCAAAGAAAGCAGCGTATGCATACCGGAACTCTGTAGCGACAGGGGTCGAGACACACAAAGTGGCGATGAGCAGGATAAATGGCAGGCAGACGAGCGTGCCCGCAGAACTGCCCTGACGCAGGCAAAGGGCGGCGATCAGCAGGATAACCCACAGGATGAAGCCCGTGCTCCATAATAGTCCATACAAAGGAACCATGTCAGGAAGCTTGAACAGGATCTCCTTGATCTTTACGATGACAGGACCCCTTATGAGGGGATGCCAGCTCAGTCCGAATTCATTTGGATAGATTCCGTCAGCGAGACCGACTTCGCAACGGATATCAGGATACCAGAAGCCGTTCGTCTGGGCTACATAGGCGTCAAAATAAGCCTTGGGATGCGCTGTTCCGATCGAGAGCCACGTTCTGAAAAATTCGCTCTTGTGGGACGCTGGAAAACCGCTGTCCTTCTGTCGGATCAGGTTTTTGATATTATCCGAGACATCAGGCTGATAAGCAGTGGCAGCCTGTTCCATGTCCATCATCTGACTCAGAAATGCCGTTTCGCTTTCCGAGAGCGCATCACCGTTTGCGATGACACGTGCGATCTGCTGAAGCGGCACGGAGAGGGACTCTGTGAAATCAGCCTGCGGGATCGCATATACGTACATGACCGGATATTTGACAAAAAGTACCAGCGCCAGAATGATCAGGTGCACCGGGATCATGACTTTAAGCCATTTGCGGTAGACGAACAGGACAAACGGTATGGATGCGGCAATGGCGTACCAGCCGTTGCCCCGCAGCAGGCACAGCAGGATGCCGGACACGATGTACGGGAGCAGCAGGGTAAAATACTCGCTCGGCCTTAATCCCGGCACGGCGTCGGAGGAGGCGGCAGAGCTGCCGCGCAGCAGGAAACGCATCAGCGCTGCGGCAAAGAGCGTCATGCAGCCCGCAAACGGGATGTCCTTCCAGATCGTGACAACATATATGCCGTGATAGGGGATCAGGGCATAAAAGCATATGGTGGCGATCAGAACCGGCGTGATGACGTTTGCTTTCTGCAGTGTGCGGACGACGTATCCTGCGACAAATGCCATAAAAAGCATCTGCGCGATCGTGTACAGCGCAAGACCTGCATGCGGATCCCCGGTGAGGGAGCATCCGATGTTATAAAATATGCCGATCATTGCTGTGTGGACGACAGAGTGGTGGTTGGAGAGTCCGTAGGCGCCGATGATCTGTGCATACTGGTTGATGCTGTCGGGCGTCATGATGCCAGGGTACTCATACAGGAAATACGGCAGCCAGCACAGAAGGCATATGAAGGCAGCCAGAAACGGGATCCATGCGTAGGAGTAGCCGGAACCGACGGGCTTTAAGACGGCAGCATTCTGCAAAAACCATATGGACAGATAGTAGTAGATCAGCAAAAGCCCCGCGCCTGTGAGGAGCAGGACGGCAGTGCAGAAAAGCCGGCTGGCCATGCCGCCCAGAATCACGGGATATTGGGCGGAGAGCGTAAAGACACTAAAGAGTGCGCTCAGAATGGCGGAGAGCGTCATGTCCCCCGGGACGATGCGGCCCTCCACGCGGTCGCTGTGGAGCTTTGCAAAGACATATATCAATATCAGAAACAGAATGACAGAACACGGATTTTTGGTGGACATTCCGGTAACACGCATTATGGCAAAAAGCGACAAAAAACTTTTGATAAAAATCTTTAGATAATACATATTGAACCTCCGCTTTAGTATAAGGATTTCATTTTAATGGAAAAATATACTATATTTTAATAGTAGAATGAAATTCTTTTGGAGTCAACAGACATTGCATAAAATTGGAAATTTTGATATGATAAAAAACAAAGTCAAAGTAGCGGACAGGTATGTATGGAGGTAGGTATGAGCTGGGAAGGAAATGTGCGGAAGGTAGTGCCCTATGTGGCGGGCGAACAGCCAAAGGAGCAGGATGTCATCAAGCTGAACACAAACGAGAACCCGTATCCGCCGGCGCCGGGAGTCGCCGCAGCGATACGGGGATTTGACTGTGATGTGCTGCGCAGATACCCGGATCCGGATGTGTCTGCGCTTGTGGAGGCACTTGCGAAGCGGCATGGACTGGATAAAGAACAAGTGTTTGCTGGTGTCGGGTCAGATGACGTGCTCGCGATGTCCTTTTTGACATTTTTTCATTCGGGAAGACCGATCCTGTTTCCGGATATCACATACTCTTTTTATGATGTGTGGGCGGATCTGTACAGGATACCGTATGAGGTGCAGCCGCTCGATGACGATTTTGGTATCAGAAAAGAGGATTATTTTAGGGAGAACGGCGGCATCGTCATCGCAAATCCAAATGCCCCGACAGGCGTGGCGGCAGACCGGTCCGTGTGCGAGGAGATCGTCAGGGCAAACCCGGATTCGGTCGTCATCATCGACGAGGCGTATGTGGATTTTGGCGGGGAGAGCTGTGTGCCGCTGATCGACAGATACGACAACCTGCTTGTCGTGCAGACCTTCTCAAAATCGCGCTCCATGGCGGGGATGCGCATCGGCTACGCGATGGGCAGCAGGAAGCTGATCCGGTATCTCAATGACGTCAAGTTTTCTTTTAACTCCTACACGATGGGGGCGGTCGCGGTCGCGGCGGGTGTGGCGTCCGTGGAGGACGAGGCGTATTTTGCGGAGACGACGGCGAAGGTGGCTGCGACGAGGGAGCGTACGAAGCGGGAGCTTGCGCGGCTTGGCTTTGTCTTTCCCGACTCCAGGACGAACTTTGTCTTTGCCGCACACAGGACGGTTCCGGCGCAGGAGATCTTTGAGGCGCTCCGGGAGAACGGAATGTACGTAAGGCATTGGAATAAGCCGCGCATCGGAAATTATCTGCGCATTTCCATCGGAACGGACGAGGAGATGGACAAGGTACTTGCATTTTTGGAGGCATATCTGAGAGACAGATAAGACATTTTTATGCGCAGACCCGTGCAAAGGAAAGATGCCGCTAAGGCGGCGCACGGGTCGCGCGGCGAGTAGGAAAGATGGCTCTTTCCTGCTCGATTAATACGAATTAATTTAAGGAAAGGTTAGACAGTTGAGATGATGAAAGAATTTATCGCAAACATTTTAAGAGGTATGGTGATCGGGATCGCGAACGTGATCCCGGGAGTCAGCGGCGGGACCATGATGGTTTCCATGGGGATCTATGACAAGCTGATCCTGGTACTGACGCATTTTATCAAACGCATGAAGGAGGCCGTGGCGCTCCTGGTGCCGATCCTGGTCGGAATGCTCCTGTCCATAGCGATCTTTGCCAAGATATTTTCGGAGATCTTGTTTCCGCGGTTCCCGCTGCAGACGAACCTGTTCTTTATCGGGCTGATCCTCGGCGGACTGCCCGTTATTTATGGAAAGGTGAAGGGAAATACGATCCGGATCCCCCAGATTGTCGCATTTGTTTTGTTTTTTGCGATGGTGGTGGGCTTTGCCTGCGTCGGTGAGGGCGGTGGTTCGAGCGCGGACACTTCCTTCAGTGTGGGCAATGTTGCAAAGCTCTTTGGCGTTGGTATCATCGCGGCGGCGACGATGGTCATTCCGGGTGTGAGCGGCTCGATGATCATGATGATCCTCGGTTATTACAACACGATCATTGACACGATCAATGATTTCATCAATGCGCTGAAAGCGTTTGACATTGCTGCGATGCTGGATACGTTCGTGGTGCTGGTACCGTTTGGGATCGGCGTGGTTGTCGGCATTGTCGCGGTGGCGAAGCTGATCGAGTTCATGCTCAAGAAGTTCCCGCTGGTCACATACTGGGCGATCATAGGACTGATCGTGGCTTCGCCGCTTGCGATCCTGATCATGATGGAGATCGGCACGGTCGGGTTTGTGGAGATCATCACCGGGGTTGTCCTGCTCGCGGTGGGATTCTTCATCTCATTGAAGCTGGGCGCCTGATTTATGGATGGAGATGAGAGCAGATGGAGGCATATACAGATTTTGCATGTGTTTATGACCAGTTGATGGACGAGACGCCCTATGCGCAGTGGTGCGAGAACATTGCGCAGGCGCTGGGAGAATATGGTATCAAGGACGGGCTGGTGCTGGAGCTTGGATGCGGCACAGGGAGTCTGACAGAGCTTCTTGCCGCGCGCGGCTTTGACATGATCGGCGTGGACAATTCCGATGAAATGCTGAACATTGCCTGTGAAAAGAGGGAGAAGTCCGGACGGGATATCCTCTATCTGAATCAGGACATGCGTTCTTTTGAACTGTACGGGACGGTGCGGGCTGTCGTGAGTGTGTGTGACAGCCTGAACTATCTGCTCGAGGACGAGGACCTGACAGCATGCTTCCGGCTTGTGAACAATTATCTGGATCCGGGTGGGATCTTTATCTTTGATTTTAATACGAAATACAAGTACGAGACGGTCATCGGGGACAGCGTGATCGCAGAGAACCGGGAGGACTGCAGCTTTATCTGGGAAAACTATTATGACGCGGACAGCGGTATCAACGAGTATGATCTGACGATATTTGTAAAAGAACCGGAAGCATCGTCCTCTGGCCGGGAACTGTTTTCCCGTTTTCAGGAGGTGCATTTCCAGAGAGGCTATACGTTGGAAGAGATGCGGTCATTTATAGAGCGTTCCGGGCTGGCATTTGTCCGGGCGTTTGACGCGGATACGCTCGGGGTGGTCACAGGGACGAGTGAGCGGATCTACTGTGTGGCGCAGGAAAGACAAAAAGACACTGCCTAAGTTTTTCTAAGTTTCGTCTGGCAAATTTGTGTGCACAAATTTGCGCTATATAAAATAAGATGAGTTATAAAGGGAGTTGTGATATGAGTGATTATATAGTGAGGGCGACGGCGGCAGATGCGCAGATCAGGGCTTTTGCGATGACTTCGAGGGAGCTTGTGGAGCAGGCGAGGGCCATTCACGACCTGAGTCCTGTGATCACGGCGGCTCTGGGACGGCTGCTCACGGCGGGCGCGATGATGGGGAGTATGCTCAAGGGGGAGAAGGATACCCTGACACTGCAGATCCACTGCGACGGGCCGGTGCGGGGGCTGGCTGTGACGGCTGATGCGAAGGCGAATGTGAAGGGGGCGGCGCTTGAACCGCAGGTGATGCTTCCGCCCAACGCGCTCGGAAAGCTCGATGTGGGCGGCGCTGTGGGAACCGGCATACTGAGTGTCATCAAGGATATGGGACTGAAAGAGCCATATGTCGGACAGACGCAGTTACAGACGGGGGAGATCGCGGAGGATCTCACGTATTATTTTGCGACATCGGAACAGGTTCCGTCGGCAGTCGGGCTTGGCGTACTGATGGAGAGGGATAATACAGTGAGACAGGCGGGGGGCTTTATCATCCAACTGATGCCCTTTGCCAGTGACGAGACGATCAGTGCCCTCGAAGAGAAGCTCAAGACGATGGACAGTGTCACGAATATCCTGGACAGAGGCAGCTCTCCCGAGCAGCTTCTTGAGCTTCTGTTGGGCGGTCTGGGACTTGAGATCAACGACACGATACCGGCGCAGTACTATTGTGACTGCAGCCGCGAACGCGTGGAGCGGGCGATCATCAGTATCGGCAAAAAGGATATCCGGGAGATGATCGATGACGGCAAGCCGGTTGAAGTGCGCTGTCAGTTCTGCAATCGATTATATAATTTTGAGACCGATGACCTCAAAAAGATGCTGCAGGAAGCAAAATGATAACACTTTAATGAAACAGTATAAATCCCCCAGCAGAGCTGGGGAGACTAACAAATGCCGGAGGCGGTGAGCAGAGTACAAGAATAGAAAACTCCGCTGTATAATGAATGTAGGTCTGGTA
>JAETQI010000001.1 GCA_021770755.1 Lachnospiraceae bacterium | reverse complement strand
CAGTGCTAGGCAAAATTTCGACGGCGATGCGGTGGCATCGTCTAGAAATTTTAACGACGCAATGGTGCGAAACAGGTAGTCACAGACTTCAATTTCTAGCCGGATGAAGTACTAGATACCTCCGCAAAACCAATATCATCGCAAAGGCACTTTCCCATTATAGATTGGTTTCTTTTTTTTAGCTACATTTTTAAGTTTATTTAGGTTTCTGGCGATGATTTTGTGCACTTTTGCCAGAGCTCTATCCCGTCAGAAATTTTAACGGCGCAATGGTACAAAACAGGCAGCCCCGTACTCCAATTTCTAACTGGAGGGAGCACTAGAGCGTGTTTGAAAAATGCTTTCTGTCAGATGTACATCATGCAAAATGATGAATACGACGCATACGCGTCGTTATGCAGAGGACTCCAAAGGACGGGTTGCATAAACATTAACTCTGCGCGAAAACTGTATTATTTTTGACATTTCGCGTATTAATTTTTACATTTGGGTAGACAGATATTTTTCAGATATGTTACGATGTGCTCCACACCGATCGGGAAATCGAGCAGGAAAGAAGCATCTTCCCCTGCCCGTACGCCATGCACACGTCAACGCACACTGACATTTTTCCGTCAGAGCGCTGCCTAAATAGCGGTGAAGAACAGTGCCTGATATTTGTGACAGGACAAGGCGGAGGAAGGAGGCAAGGCGGTGACATTGTTGACTAACAACACCAAAAGGACTGTACCAGTCCTTTGTACTGTTGCAAATAGCAGGTGCTGTATGCACCGTTATTTGCGCAATACTGTATGCATAAAAATATCACTGATTTGGAAAGGATTGCACTTGAACATATGAATCATCAAAATACAACCAGCACAATGTCCCTCGCAAATGCCAGCGGAAAAATCCCCTACAACATGACAAACGACTACATGTTCCGCGCCGTTTTGCAGAAAAACAAAAAGGTCCTCGCAGGGCTTGTCGGCTCCCTGCTCCATCTGGATCCCGAAACGCTCGATGTGGAGATCGCAAATCCAATCATTCTCGGCGAATCCATCGACGACAAGACCTTTGTGCTTGACGTGGAGGTCACTGTCAACCAAACGACGCATCTGGATCTTGAGATGCAGGTCGTCAACTACGGCAACTGGCGGGAGCGTTCCCTGAGTTATCTGTGCCGCTCGTTCGACAGCCTCACCAGAGGCGCCAATTACATCGATCTGGCTCCCGCGGTGCACATCGGTTTTATCGATTTCTCCCTGTTTGAGGACGCTCCCGAATTTTATGCCACATACAAGATGCAAAATGTGAAAAATCACAGGATTTATACAGACAAGATGTGGCTGTCTGTGGTAGAATTAAATAATATCAGACTCGCCACCGAGGAGGACCGCCTGTACAATATCGACCTGTGGGCGAAACTCTTCAAGGCAAAAACATGGGAGGAGTTGAAGACTATGGCTGCCACGAATCAATATATGGAATCCGCCGCTAACACAATGTATGAACTCAGCGCCGACCGCATGGTCAAGGAGCAGTGCCGCAGGCGCGCGGAATACGAACTGTATCAGAAATATCTGGCGGAGGAGAACGCCAGGAAAGATGCGCTCATCGCAGAACAGAAGGCGGTCATCGCGGATAAAGATGCGCTCATTGCAGATTTGAAACACCATAAAGATGCTATCATTGCGGATAAAGATGCACTCATCGCAGATAAAGAGGCGGTCATCGCAGATAAAGATACGCTCATCGCAGACTTAAAACGCCAACTCGCCGAAGCTCAAAGAAAAGACTAAAAGCTAAGAGCAAAGATACAGAAACCTGATCATAAAAAATGACAATAAGAAGGTACATCATCATGAAGATACTGATCATCGAGGACGACAAAGCCTTAAACACCGGAATCGCGCTATCCCTTGGCAATGATGTGATCCTGCAGGCGTTTTGTCTGGCAGAGGCAAGAAATCTGTTGGACAGCAGTGTCGATCTGATCATTCTCGACATCAACCTGCCCGACGGCAGCGGTCTCGACTTCTGCCGCGAGCTCAGACAGACAAGCAGCCTTCCCATCATATTCCTGACTGCCAACGATATGGAGATCGACATTGTGACGGGTCTCGAGACCGGAGCCGACGACTATATCACAAAACCCTTTTCACTCGCAGTCCTGCGCGCACGGGTGAACGCGGTCCTGCGGCGCAGACAGACCGACAATGCTGTATTCCGCACTGACCGATACGAGTTTGATTTCGACAACATGAAATTTCTCGTCGACAGCACACCAGTCGAGCTCAGCAAGACAGAACAGCGGCTCCTGAAGATCTTCGTGCAGAATCCGGGGCGCACTCTGCCGCGCGAGATGCTGCTCGACCGCGTCTGGACCGACAATGCGGAGTTTGTGGAGGAGAATGCGCTGTCCGTCGCCGTGAAGAGGCTGCGGCAGAAAATAACCAGTGTGCCGATCCGATCCGTCTACGGCATCGGTTATGTGTGGGAACAGCAGAAAGGAACCAGCGGATCATGAAGTATCTATATGGACTGATCCTGCTGATCCTGCTCGCGGTCATTGCCGCGCTGTATCGGTACACGTCAAAGATACTGTCCACCCTTGACAAAATGATCGACAGCGCGATTGACGATACCTTTACCGAACACACCTTTACCGAGAAAAAACTGTCCAAAATAGAGTCCAAAATGTACCGTTATCTGTCGTCGGGAAACACCTCCCTCAGACAGATCAACGCCGAAAAGGACAGCATCAAGACGCTGATCTCGGATATATCCCACCAGACCAAGACGCCGGTATCCAATATCTTATTGTATTCCCAGCTCCTAAAGGAATCTCCCTGTCTGGACGACAGCACCCGCAGACTCGCATCGCAGATTGAAGAGCAAACAGAAAAACTAAGTTTCCTGACCGCATCCCTGATCAAGGCCTCCCGTCTGGAAAACGGTATCATAAACGTCGCGCCAGAGGAAAACAGTATCAGAAAGCTGGTCGAATGTGTCGACTGCAGCGACGCTGCAGACGCAAAAGGGATCCGCTGGCAGATCGATCCGATCCCGGATTGTTCGGCAGTATTTGACTTTAAGTGGACGCTCGAAGCCATCTCAAACATCGTCGATAACGCGGTCAAATACACTCCTGCCGGCGGCGCCATCACCATCAGCGCGCGGGAGTACGAAATGTTTGCGCGCATCGATATCGCAGACACCGGCATCGGCATGTCGGAGGAGGAGACCGCAAAGATATTCACACGCTTCTACCGCTCTCCGGAAGTGCGCGACGAGCGCGGCGTGGGGATCGGACTGTATCTGGCGCGTGAGATCGTGGCAAAGGAAGGCGGATATATCAAAGTAACCTCCAGCAAAGGCACTGGTTCTGTGTTCTCCGTATTCCTGCCCAAAAAATAAGGAGCTGTTTCAAATCTGTCAAAACTGTAAGAATACAGAAAGCATTGAGACAGAATCATCTGATATCATAGCGTATGTAAGGAACTGTATCACTTACAGTTCCTGAGTATTTGCATACGGAGGTATCACAATGGACATCCTGAAAACTACAAACCTGAAAAAATACTACGGCAGCGGCGACACGATCGTCAAGGCGCTGGACGGCGTCGATCTGTCGGTGACAGACGGCGAATTTGCCGCGATCGTAGGAACATCTGGCAGCGGCAAATCAACGCTCCTGCACATGCTGGGCGGTCTCGACAGACCGACCGGCGGCACCGTCGAGGTGGAGGGCAAAAATATCTTTTCCTTAAAAGACGACTCCCTGACCATCTTCCGCCGGCGCAAGATCGGCTTTGTCTTTCAGAGCTACAATCTCGTCCCCGTGCTGAACGTCTATGAGAATATCGTCCTGCCGATCGAGCTCGACGGCAACAGGATCGACAAGACCCACATTGAAAACATCATGGAGACACTCGGTCTCACCGGAAAGATCAACAGCCTGCCAAACCAGCTCTCGGGCGGACAGCAGCAGCGCGTCGCGATCGCCCGCGCACTGGCGTCAAAGCCCGCCATCATTCTCGCCGACGAACCGACCGGAAATCTTGACAGCAGGACAAGTCTTGACGTCATGGGACTGTTGAAGGTGACAAGCGAGCGCTTCTCACAGACGATGGTGATGATCACACACAACGAGGAGATCGCACAGATGGCAGACCGGATCATAAGGATCGAGGACGGAAAGATCGCAGGTGGCAGCCATGATTAATGTGAACATGTATGAAGTGAACAACAAACAGGCCGTCCGCCGCCTCTCCAGCCGCAGCTTCAAAGCCAACGCCTCGCGGAATCTTATCGCAGTGATCGCGATCGCACTCACCGCGATCCTGTTCACCGCACTGTTTACAGTCGGCAGCGGACTGGTGGAAAATATACAGCAGCAGACGATGCGCCAGGCAGGCGGCGACGGCATGGCGTGCCTCAAATATATCACGGACGAACAGTTTGAGGCAGTCAGAGATCATCCGCTGATCGACAGGATCTCGTACAACAGGATCATATGTGAGAGCGTGGAGAGCGACGCACTGTTAAAACGCCATGCCGAGATCTATTACATGAACGATGTCGGAATGGAACTTGGCTTCTGTGTTCCCACACACGGGCGGAAGCCGGAACAGGAAAACGAGATCATCATGGACACCAGGGCAATGAAAATGCTCGGACTGCCCGAGGAGATCGGTGCGCCTGTGACCTTTCGGCTCAAACTCCACGGCGGAAAGATCGTGGAGCGGGAATTTGTGCTGTCGGGCTGGTGGGAAGCCGACCCGGCCTTCAACTTGGTGTCGATCATGGTCGTCTCCAAAGCGTACACAGACGCACACATCGATGAGCTCTACAACAGTTATCGGGAAAACTGCGAATTGACTGGCGCCATAAACAGCTATATCATGTTCCGAAGTTCGCTCGGACTCGAGAAAAAGGTGGAGCGCGTGATCACGGAGAGCGGCTGTTCCATGGACGAAAACGCGCCGGATTATATCGAATGCAACGTCAACTGGTCGTACCTCTCCAGCAATTTTGACTTCGATCTGCCGACTGTGACAGGCGCGCTGGCTGCGGCCCTGCTGATCATACTGACAGGCTATCTGATCATCTACAACATTTTTCAGATATCCGTCACCAGAGACATCCGATTTTACGGTCTGCTCAAGACGATCGGAACAACCAGCAGACAGATCAAAATGATCATCCGCAGACAGGCATTGATCCTGTCCTGCATCGGCATTCCGATCGGGCTTTTTCTCGGATTTTTTATCGGGACAGCACTGGTCCCGCTGCTCATGAACAACACCAACTACACAGGTTCAACTTTCACCACAAGCGCAAACCCGCTCATCTTTGCGGGAAGCACAGTCTTTGCCCTGGTCACTGTGGCAGTCAGCACGGCAAGACCCGGCCGCATCGCCGCAGGCGTGTCGCCTGTTGAGGCTGTGCGCTACACCGACAGCACGACGATCAGGAAAAAAAGCCGCAGGTCAAGAAACGGTGCAAAGATCATCGGCATGGCGATGGCAAACCTGGGCAGAAGCAAAAAGCGCACCGCACTCGTGGTCGTGTCGATGTCGCTGTCCCTGGTGCTGTTCAATACCGTCTACACGCTCAGCATCGGCTTTGATATGGATAAATACCTGTCGACCTTTGTCGAGACGGATTTTCTCGTCTCCCACGCAAGCCTTGTCAATCACACATACTGCGGCGGGGACGACGACACTGTGACCGACAGCATGATCGCTTCGATCGAACAGCAGGAGGGATTTCAAAGGGGCGGGCGCTTTTTTGCGAATATCAGGGACGCCGAATGTTTCAGGGTAAAACCGCACGAGAATGAAACGCCCGCACGGGCTGACAACGAAGATGAAAATGGAAACTATTTCTGCGCAGTCTACGGGCTGGAAGACTTCCCGCTCAGCAATCTGCAGGTTCTCGAAGGTGAGATCGACTATGAAAAGTTAAAGACCGGCAAATATATCCTCGAGGGTGTCAAACTGGACGATAACCACCAGCCCGAGTGGCAGACATCCCACTACGGGATCGGGGATACCGTGACGCTCTGCAATTACAGGGGAAACGGTGAGAGCATATACGAAAATGAGTACACAGAATATCCCTGCGAAGTCATGGCAAAGGTCGCAGTCAGCACCTATACCAACTCCTGCCGCATGTTTTATCCGCACTCCTACTATCTGCCCGCCGAAGTCTATAAGACAATGACAGCAGATCCCGGCACAATGATGTACGTGTGCGATGTCGAGGACGGTTTTGAGGCATCGATGGAAGCGTTCCTGCAAAACTATACGGAGAACGTAGAGCCGACGATGACATACTCCTCCAAAAGTACGAACATAGAACACTTTGAGGGACTGCGCAGCACCTTGTTTCTGGTCGGCGGCATGCTAAGCCTCATCATCGGCATGATCGGTGTGCTGAATTTCGTCAACTCGATGCTCACGAGCATCCTCACGCGCAGGCGGGAATTTGCAATGCTCCAGTCCGTCGGCATGACGACAGGACAACTGCGGAAAATGCTGGTCATCGAGGGACTTGCCTACACCGCCTCGTCAGGGCTGGTATCCATTCTGGCAGGCACAGCTATATCAGCGCTGGTCTCCGGCACAGTCGCCAGGAGCCTGTGGTTTTTCACGTACCATTTCACACTGCTGCCGCTTGCCGTCACGATCCCAATACTGTTATTGGTGGGAATCCTGCTGCCGCTGCCAGTGCTGAATGCTGTCGAGCGACAGAGCATTGTCGAAAGACTGCGGGAGACGGCGGCATAAAATTCAAGGCTGCGCTCCATCCGCGACATAGTACTGCGCCTGCGCATTCCACAGCTCGCTGTACTTGCCGCCCTCCTGTGCCAGCAGTGTCTCATGATCGCCCTGCTGTACCATCCTCCCCTCATGGAATACAATGATCTCATCACAGAACCGACAGGAAGACAGGCGGTGGCTGATATAGACCGCCGTCCTGTCCTCAACGATCTCATTCAGACGTGTGTAGATCTCGTACTCCGCCATCGGATCGAGCGCGGCAGTCGGCTCGTCGAGAATCAAGAACGCCGAATCACGGTACATCGCGCGCGCGATCGCAAGCTTCTGCTCCTCACCGCCGGAAATCTCCACGCCGTCCTCCGACAGGTTCTTGTACAATATCGTATCCAGCCCCGCCTGCATCGTCTCCACACGCTCCCAGAAACCGGCTTTGCGGCAGCAGCCCTCTGCTTTTTGCCTGTCGTATGTCTCACTTGCAGCGATATTCTGCCCCACAGAATAGGCAAGCATCTGAAAATCCTGAAATACCACGGAAAACACCCCCATATATTCCCGGTAATCGTACTTGCGGATATCGATCCCGTTGAGCAGGATCTTCCCCTCCGTCGGATCGTACAGACGGCACAGCAGTTTGATAAAGGTCGTCTTGCCGGAACCGTTCTGCCCGACCAGCGCAAGGCGCTCGCCGACCCTGAATTTCAGGGATATATTTCTCAGCGCATACACCTCTGTGTTCGGATAGCGGAAACTCACATCGCGAAACTCCACCTCGTAATTCTTGTCAGAGCGCTTCTCCACCGTGAGCGAACCCTGATACATCCTGTTCGGAATATCGAGAAACAGAAATTCCCGTTTCAGATAATAGGCGTTGATGCCGGCATCTCCCACAAGCTCCAGGAGCTTCGCCATCCCGCCTGACATCGCAGTGACCGCTCCGATATACTGTGTGACAGAACCGATGCCAAAGGCGCCTCCCCACGCTTTGAGGCAGACAAACAGATAGATGCATCCGCCAAAGAGCCTCGATAATGCCGCCGACGCCGCGCTGGCGATCCCCATCCTTCCCCTTGAAAACCGGGCGATCTTTGAGTGTGACCCGAAATTACTCTGGATCGTACTCAACTGGTCAAAAAAGCGCTCCTGACCGTATAACCGCACATCAAGTGCGCGCTTATCCTCACTCATCAGAGCCGCAAAGAAATTGAAAAAACGGTTGCCGAGCTTTAATTCCTCCTCGCATTGGATCACACACTTCTTGCCGACCGTCTCCAGCCACGGTGAGACCAATGTCACACCACACAGGAGCAATACCAGCAGTCCGATAAACCCAGGGTGGTTGAGCACGACAAGCCGCCCCGCATCTGCCCGGACCGGAAGACGGAACAGGGATACAGACAGGGCGATCCCGCCCAGCAGCCGGAACAGCGCTTCCAGAAACTGCTGAAACTGCGTGTACACCCTCCGCACACCATAATTCCGCCACTTTGCTGTCTGCTGCACCTCGCGCAGCAATGCCTGTGTCTCAGAAGATTCCGCATCACAAAAATCCATGGAGAGCAGTTTCTCAAACTGTCTCCTGCGGCCATAAAGATAGATACAGGTCCCATCGGACAGCGTGCTCTTCCAGCGAAAGACCACTGCCCTGAGCAGCAGCACGACAGCCTCCGCCGCAAGCAGTATCACGATCTTCTGTATCAGCAGTTCCTTCTGCCGCGCCCCCGCCAGCTCATTTAAAAGCTGTGCCGAAAAGTACAGTGTTATATACGGAAATACAGCGTTGAGCAGGCAGTACAGTGCAGTCGCGGCAAACAGCGCCGGATACTCCCTGTACCACAGCACAAACGCGCGCCTGCTCAACTGAAACTTCTCCTTCCACGAGATTTTTTCAATCGTTTCTTCGCTCATCATAATACGATCCTCCTGACTTAAGGTCCTTGACGACATCTTCCGGCGGTCTAGAACTGTTCCGTTTTCTGGTAATACCTGCTCTGCAGCTCAAAGAGCTCCGCGTAGCGCTTCCCGTTTGCGAGCAGCTCCTCGTGCGTGCCCTCCTCCGCGATCCGTCCATCCTCGATCAGCAGGATCCTGTCGCAGAAGCGGGTTGAGGCAAGTCTGTGTGAGATAAAGACCGCACTCTTTCCTCTTGTAAGCGTATTGTACTTCTGATAGATATCGCTCTCCGCGATCGGATCGAGCGCGGCAGTCGGCTCATCCAGCACCACGATCGGACTGTCTTTATACAGCAGTCTCGCGATCATCAGCCGCTGCAGCTCTCCCCCGGAAAGCTCCACAGCCTCCGTGTAGACAAATCTGTCAAGCAGCGTATCATACTTCCGGGGAAGGGACTCGATCTTCTTTTTCAGGCCCGCCTTTTCCACGCAGTCCGCGACCCTCTCCATGTCGATCTTTTGTGTATCCTGAGCGATATTGACTGCGATCGTCGACGCGATCACAGAGAAATCCTGAAATACGCCGGAGATCAGGCGATAGTAATCCCTGCGGTCATACACCTTGATATTGACGCCGTTGAGCAGCACCTCGCCCTCGTCCGGGTCGTAAAATCCGCAGATCAGCTTGACCAGTGTCGTCTTTCCCGCTCCGTTTAAGCCCACCACCGCAAGCTTCTCGCCCGGACGGATCCTGAGGTTGAGATGGGAGAACACCTCCTTTGCAGGCTCCGCCTCAGATCCGCTGTACCGAAAGCTCACATCCCGCAGTTCGATCGTGTACGATGCTCCAGGCTCCCAGTTGAGCGGCATCCCCTCCTCCATGCGGAATATTTCCCTGTAATCCAGAAATTCCCGGACAGATTCCAGTTCCAGACCCTGTCTGTGGAGCGTGGCTATATTTTCCATGATCCCGCCGATCCATGTGGTAAACCCGCCGACCGCCGCAAAATATAACAAGAACGCCGCGGCTCCGATCCTCCCGTCCAGCACCATGTACAGCAGATAAAAATATGCGATCCCATTGCGCAGTATCCCCAGTATGAGATCCGTCAGATCCGCCGCAAGATACCGCCGCTCCCTTCTCCTGGAAAAATCCAGGTACAGCCGCATGTATTTTTCATGCAGTCCGCAAAGCCATTCCCCCATCCCAAAGATGCGGATATCCTTCGCCAGACAACGGTCCTGCGCCTCATCCTGAACGTACAGGACATGTTTGCAGATCTCCTCCTCTTCCTCCCTGTGGCGGTAATTCCACTCGTTGGCGCGGTAGTTGACCAGATACCCCAGCACCGCCGTGACCACTGTCACTAGGATCACAACAGGATCCACGCTTTTGAGCAGATACAGATAGATCGCAAAACCCAGTATGTTCTGCACAAGCCCCGTGAAGGTGGTCCAGATCGCTTCCGACGCCTTATCGTTGTCATTGAGCGCATCATTTGCCTTGACCAGCAGGTTGATAAACGCCTGCTTCTCCCGCAGCGGGTAAGAACTCGTGCTCATCTTGTACCGGACCCGGGTCACGATATGGTCGCGCAGCTCGATCCGCCCATATCGCATATTCTGCCAGACATACGCCTGAACAGCACTGGCTGCCGTGATGCCGGCCGTAAAAAACAGGATCGTGGACAGCAGACCGGACAGCGTGCCGTGCATTTCCAGATTTTTTAAGATCGACGGCGCCACATACAGCTCGATCACGGATACCGCCACAGCGATCAATCCGTCCAGCACGGCAAGCCAGATGACACTCGGCACATTCTTCCTTGCTTCCTGCAGCATAAAAAGCGAATTTTTCAGTACACCGTATTTTTTTCCACTTTTTTCTTCACCCATTTCTCTGAACATTGTTACCTCCCCCGCTTTTTTTTATTTTTCACCAGCCTGTCCGTAACGTATCCACATCATAACACAAAAAATCCCCGGCTGCGCGATCCGGGGACGAAATGCACAGCCAGGGGGACGAAAAATATACAGTTTTCTACTACTGTGGCAGCAGGATCTCCGTGGTGAAGGCGCCGTCCTCGCTGTTTCTGCGGATATAGCCCTGATAGCGCTCGATGATCGTGTCGATCCGCACCAGACCGTACCCGTGTCCATGCCCCTTCGAGGACGGAAAGCGCCCGTTCTCCTTGTGCTGCTTCTTCACGGCGGTCCGGTTGGTGAAGGACATGTATAACTGCGTGTTTTTCATATCCATATAGACGCGGATCATCCGCTCCTCCTTCGGAAGCGCCATGCTCGCCTCGATCGCGTTGTCAAAGAGGTTTCCGATGATGATGCACAGGTCGATCTCCGCCGTCGTGAGCGCCACCGCCACATGCGCGTCCGCCGTCACCGCGATCTCCTTTGATTTCGCCAGTGAGATCTTGCTGTTCAGTATGATGTCCGTCATCTTATTTCCTGTCTTTAACGCCATATCCACCGTGTTCAGATCAGTGTCAAGCGCGTCCAGATAGCGCCTGATATCGTCGAACGCCCCCATGTCGGCGTAGCTTTTGAGCACCTGTATATGATTGCGGTAATCATGCCGCCACCCGCGCATCCGGCGGTACATATTCTCCACCTCGGCATAGTGTGTCGTCAGCAGCTCACTCTGATACGCCGCGATGCGTTTGTCGATCATTTTGTCGATCAGGAACATTTTTGTCTCTCCTATCATTTGATGAGATTCTAAAAATATCGTATCAATGCGCGGTTGATATCCTCATACAACCCTCGCGAGAGCGGGATCTGCGCCCCGTCTTTCAGGACAGCCTGCGTCCTTGTGATCTTTTTCACAAACCGCAGGTTCACGATATAGGAGCGCCCCGTGCGGAAAAAGCTTTCGTCCAGCTCCCGCTCCAGCTCACCGAGCGTCCTCCTGACAGTGTAGTCCTCGTCACTGTGAACCGTCACATAATTTCGCCGTACCTCCAGATAGCGGATCTCGCTGACCGGAATGCACACGATCCCCTCCGGCGTCTGCAGGCACAGTTCCCGCTCCCTGTCCTGCACGCGCTGTGCCGCGCGGTCGAGCACGCCGGAGAGCCGCTCCTGCGTCACTGGTTTTAACAGATAGTGCAGCGCCTCCACATCGTATCCTTTTTCGATATAATCCATGTATCCCGTGACAAACACGATCTGCACCGCGCGGCCATGCTCCTGTTCCCGGATCCGGAGCGCCAGATCGATGCCGTTCATGCGGTCCGGCATATCCTCCCGCTTCATTCCACTCCCATGATCTGACGCGGCAGTTTCCTTTATTCCATCGTCATCATGCAGCGCATCAGATCCCGCAGCCCCCATCTCAATATCCAGGAACAGCATGTCAAACGTCCTGTCCTCCTCATACCGGAACAAAAAAGCCTCCGCAGAAGGAAACAGCTCCACCTGTACCATGACTGCGCGCGCCTGCGCCCACTTTTGGATAAGACCCTCCACATAACAGGCATCTGCCTGCTCGTCATCACAGACCGCTATCCTGTACATTGCACCAGCCTCCTCATGCACCCCCGCCTCTGTCAATTCATCTTCTTTTTCTACAGTTCCTAAACATACCTATTATTATATCCGACAATAACCGGGGACGCAAGACTGAAAGAAATGTCAGCATTTCAACAAATCCAGCAATGTCTTCTCATTTTTATGTATCTTCGAAACTCTCTTATACTCTCGCAACGCCTGGGTCAATATGTGCATATCAGAAAAATATTCCTGGACATATTGATAACTCTTTACATTCTTCAGTTTTAAATTGCTTTTGCAATATGTGCTTGGTTTCACGCCAGTGCTTTTAAACTCCTTATATTTCCCCTCGTTCAAAATGATCAGCATTTCTATTTCCGGTGCTGTGACCACATTCACAATATCTATTTTGTGAATATATGCTTTACTCAATTTAAAATTTTCATTTCTCGAATCCAGGATACGGTAAACTGTAATTTTTTCCTGAAAGCCTTTCTTCAAATGCTTTTCCTCAAACTCTTTCGCACTTCTGCAACGCAGTACTTCTTCCTCAATCAACTGTTCCCTCTCAAAAATCAGCATATGGTTGTCAAGCAGCAGATCCAATACTGCCCTTTCAGCGCCGCCCTCGCAAATGCATGCCATATATTTTGCCATATCGAAGATTCTCCCTACTTCATAGTCATCAGAACTTTTTTCAGCGCTATATAAGACTCATATGAGGGCACCGTTCCATCGAGGAAATCACTGTCATATACTTCGCTCTTTTTCATATCATTTCGCTTTAATAAATCGGATAATTTTGTTGCAAAAATGCCTCCCCTGTTTTTGACAATATAAATACTGTCATTTCTGTCAAAATGATCCAGCAGTTCTGAGTAATGCGTTGAATAGATCAGCACTGCACCTGATCTGTTTACATTCTTATCCATAAATAAACGGATCAGTGTTGACACGATCTCCTTGTTGAAGTGATTCTCCAGCTCGTCGACAACCAGATATCCGCCTTCCACGAACGCAAACACAGCTTCCATAAACACATTGAGACCTTTGATCGTACCAGAGGAAAGATACCTGTTCAGTACCCTCGGTTGATTTACCTGAATTTCTTCCTTGTCAAAAAACTTCAACCTGATGTCAAATTCTTTGCCATCCCGCTTACAGCGGAGGTAATCAATACTCGGATCCAAAAAAGTTAACATTTCCTTTGGATACCGACCTAAAACATTTAATATGTTATAGTCCGTCAATTGTGACATATCATACAGAGAAACCTTTGTGTCATTTTTTTTGTTGAAAGAAATAATGATACTGACATCGTCCGGCAGGAATTGCTCATCCTGATTCCTCCGGATCGACAGATCAGACTCCTTAAACTCGAAAATGCCTTTTTTGGTCTTCACTCTACAGCTTTGCTTTGACCACAACGTTTCATCCACAATGACCAGTCTCTCGCTTCCGTCAACAGAATGAATTGTTTTTTTGATTACTGTGTTTAATTCGTATATGATATCGTCATGATAAAAGCAGGCCGTAAAAACCACGTTTTGCCCGTCACCCAGATCATCAAGGATTTCTTTGGAATAAATGTTGTTAAGCGGCTGATTGCCTAACAAATTTATCGCAAAAGAAATTGCTTTCAATATCGTTGTCTTGCCAGATGCGTTAATTCCGATAACAGAAAGCGCCTGACTGGTGTATATATTAGAAAATACATTGTACAACTGCTCCATGTCATCATCGTCAACGCGCTGCTGTGCAACGAAATCAACAGATAACTCTTCTTTAAAATTGGGTAAACCGCTCATTGAAAGCCTTAATATTTTCATAGTCTGCTCCTATTTTATTCTCGATAATATCGTTACTATTTTCCATTATATATAATTATTTGTATGATTTCAATATTTATTCACGAACTTTTCGTAATTATTTTAACATCCAACAAAAAACAATTGTACAACAGGCATGTTTCATCAACATCGTATCGTACAATCATTTCTCTAAATACCTATTCACTTACTTCCGTCAGTTCCACCTTCTCCCCGTCGCAGTACACCGTCACCGCACCGTTGTCGGGCAGCGCCAGAAACACATCCCCGGAGTCTTTCTTCTGAAAACGCTGGATCTCGACCTGCCATCCGTCCTCATCATATCTGACCCGATAGCCATAGCTCCACGCAAATCCTCTGTAACACAGATACTGCCGCCCATTTGAGTGGTACACATACCATGTCCTGACCGCGCCGTCGTCCATCATCTGACGGATCACTTCATCGGGAAGCTCTTCCTGTGTCAGTCTGTACACGTCATTGTCCGGATCAAAATCCTCTCCTTCTTTGAGCACAGAACCGTCTTTCTCCACATCCGGTCCCTCCTCCTCAAGATCCCTGCCCGAAAGCTCCTCCGTGCCAAATAACTCCGTCACTTCCTCCTCCGCCATGTACGCCACGCTGATGATCTTATTTCTGACGCTGCGGGTCACTTTCACGTCCACCGTGCCAGCCGGATTTAATTGGAGCGTCCTGATCACCTGCTCCCCGTCATACTGGTCGAAAAATACCCGGACGAGCTGGTCTTGATAATAGAAATTCCCTCCTTCCCTGGTAATGCCCCACTCCTGATACTGTTCCTGATCCTCCTGCTCCGCCTTCTGCTTCCATGTCTGCCCCCATGCGGCAAGATCATCGGAATCCATCAAAACCGTACGGAAATTGATATCCATATCGCCCTGCTCTGCCCTGTCCTGCCAGCTTTTGAGCTGCTCTGCATCCATCTCTCCCGTCAAAACCGAGAAAAAATCGATCGCGCCGTCCGCATATGCCCGCTCGGCGTATGTCCCGATCAGCGGGCTGCCGCTGTCCAGACTGCCTGTCACGATCGCGAAATAACTGATCTCATTGTCCACATAAGCCCTCTCTGCATACTCCCCGACCAGCGGGCTGCTGCTGTCCAGACGGTTGACTACCGCGGAAAAGAAACCGTACTCATCATCTGCATACACCTGATCAAGCCATTTTCTCTGTGCAGATATGTCCATCGCGGCAAACACTGCTCCAAACTGCGACACCATACCCGACTCATAATACCGCTGCGCAAGCTCATCCAGGGATCTGCCGCCCTTGCCTTCCGTGCCGATATCATTCGAATCCGGTGAAGGCTCACCTGATGTCTCTGCCGACACAACCTGCACAATACCGGCTGTCCTGACAGGTTCCACATAAGCCCCCATGACCGTCGCCCCCATCATCATCGCGACAGCAGACACGCCCGATAGCGCTGTGACCAGTTTAGAACCTTTTCGAAATTTCATGATCGCTCCCAACCTTTCTTTCAACAGTCCTACACTCTCATTGAGCGTAACAGAAACCGGAAGATCCCTGCCGCCCCCGCCTGCTGCCATTGCCCGAAACAACGTATCCCCATAGGCGCGCCGTCCCTCCTCTCCAAGTGAACGGATCACCGCCTCGTCACAGGAAAACTCGCAGGCGCGGTTGATCTCCCGCCCCATCAGCCAGACCAGCGGATTGAACCAGTGCAGGCAGACTGTAAGCTGCACCAGCCACTTGTAAAACATGTCTTTTCTTTTGTAATGGATCAGTTCATGCTGGACGGTGTATGTAAAATCCTCCTCCGGAAGATCCGCTGCCGGCAGGACGATACAGGGACGGAAAAATCCGGTCAGCAGCGGCGACGGCACCTGACTGTTGACATACAGCTCCACCGGACGCCTCACTCCGACACGCTCCGCGATCTGCGCCAGTCTGTCCAGCAGAACAGTATCCGAAACTTCCGCGTGCCCAGCCCTGATATACTTCACAAAACCCTGATACAGGGTGATCCTGCGCAGCAGCAGGAGCAGGGCAATCATCAGCCATGGAATCCACAGATCCTGTAATAGCTTCTCTTTCATGTCTCCTATCGAGATCTCCCTGACAGGCGCCCTGCTGCCATTCTGACCGGATTCCTGATACTGCAGGACAATATCTTCTTTCTGCATGGGAGCCTGCGCGGATCCGTGCGCCGTCCCGGAACCAGCCGTCTGTTGGAGCACAGTCTGCCCTGCCTGCTCCAGCCGATTCATACCAGAGAAAAATGTCCCGACAATACTCACTTCCGGTGCAGCCGGGATCATCAGGCGGGCGATCACGACCAGCCAGATATAATACTGCCACTGTCTGCTGAATCGGTTCCAAAACAGGGGCTTGCACAGCAGTAAGATCAGGATCAGCAAAGAACCTGACAGCGACAGCGAAAAGACGATTTTCATCAATACATTCATCTGCCGTCACGCTCCTTCTCCCAGAACTTCCGCAGCTCCTCATAGTCGTCTGCAGAGAGCATCTCCCGCTGGATCAGCGTTGCCACCAGTCCCTTCGCGTTTCCCTCGTAATGCTTGTTGAGCAGCGTCTGCGCCTGCGCCGCCTGATAGTCGGACTCGGACACGACAGCCGTGTATTCATTGCGCCGCCCGATCTTGCTGGTCTTTAATAACCCTTTCTCCACCAGCCGTGTCAGCAGTGTGATGACAGTATTCTTCTGCCACGTGCGCCCGGCCTTCACCAGATCCTCCATGATCTGCGCATAGAGCGCACTGCCACCGTTTGCCCACACGATCTTCATCAATTCCAGCTCAGAATCAGAAACCTGTTGTATCATGATCATCTCCTCCTTCTTTTTCTACAGATCCTGTTATGCATATATGGACGACCTTCACAGACACGCATTATGATAACAGTATGTAGTCCTAATTCTAAGATAACACGCTGTAGTCCATTTGTCAACTCGGATTAAAAATTTCAATGGAACTAAATAGATTTTCCCTGCACCGATGAACCGGTACACAATTCTAAGGGACTGTTAGAGAATGAATCTTCAATGGAAAGCATACTTGACATTTCCCGCGGCCATGCTATAATAGCCTTATGGAAAGTAAACTTTCCAATCGTGTTTTCCAATCAAGTTTTCAGAAGGGAGGCAGCTATGAAGAACCGACTTGAAGAATTGCGGAAACAGCGGGGAATCAGGCAGGAGGATCTCGCCAATACACTGGAAGTGTCACGGCAGACGATCGGTTCCCTGGAAAACGGGCGGTACAACCCTTCTATTCAACTGGCATTTAAGATCGCCCGTTA
Source organism: Lachnospiraceae bacterium (assembly GCA_021770755.1). Lineage (GTDB taxonomy): Bacteria > Bacillota > Clostridia > Lachnospirales > Lachnospiraceae > COE1. The sequence goes on along the minus strand of JAETQI010000001.1, from coordinate 172,522 downwards.
CTTTGATATGAGCATTGAGGAAATATTTATCTATGAGGAGGATTAATTGATGAAAAAAAGAACTTCTATTGTTATGACCGCTGCAGGCTTTGTCATCCTGCTCGGAGGATTGCTGACATATGGTCTGGGGATCCATGAGATCATCCCTGTACCGCGCCCTGACCTGATCGTGACAGGGACTTCCCTGATCGGGATTTTATTCATCATATCCGGGGCATGCGACCTGTTGGCAGGCAGATCCAGAGAAATGGAGATCGAGGAAAAAGATGAAAGAAATATAGCACTCAGCAATGCCGCAATGGCAAGCGGTTTTAAGGTGATGACTTTTACCATTTCGATCGCTGTCTTTGCACTGATCTTTACAGGATATATGACTATGGTTCCCTGTTTCACGATCATCGGCGCTTTTACAGTCGGGCAGTTTGTCTTTATCATACGGCTCTGGTATCTGCAGAAAACGATGTGACGTGCCGCGGATCTTCCTATACACAGGGCGCTGGGAAATGATCCGGACTTCATTTCCCAGCGCCCTGTATTTTTCTTTGCAAAACCGGACATTTCTCAGTCCAGGAGCTTCTCATATGTTGTCTCCAGCGCATCCCGGATCGCCCTTAACTGCTGGATCTGTATATGCTGGATTCCCCTCTCGATCTTAACCAGACATTCCCTGGTGATCGGAATCCCCTGCAGATTCATCATCCGCACAAGCTCGACCTGCCCGATCCCCCTTGATTTTCTGATCTTTCTGATATTATGTCCTATCGTCCCTGCCGCATCCTGCTTAATCTTCTGTTCCGTGCAATCACACCCTCTCCACCCTCACTCCCGCAATACCGTACCCGCCCATTTTTTGTTTATTTTATGAAATAATCATGCAATAATGGGACTGAAAATAGTCCATTTGTGAAAATACATAAACCGTTAGAAGATACAGCACTTTTTATCTTAGGAGCTGTAGGAAAATAAGTGATACAGATTGCGCAGGATATTTCTTCGAGTGTGCAGTGAAAAAAACGCAGGCGTAGTGGGCTACAGCGAGGCTTTTTGCACTGTGCAATCGGAGAAATAGACAAGTCAAGATGTGTCAGTTATTTTTCTACAGATCCTTATACTCCATCGAGTTACTAAATGCCTATTTCGAAATCGTGATCTTTCCATATTTCTTCTCAAATTCAGCAATATGCCTTCTGGCAAGAACTTCCAATTCCTTGTTTGCAGAACGCCCGTTATATTGCGCAATGTATTGAAGTTTCTTTAACAGTTCCTCCTCTGTCCGAAATGAAAATTTTACGATCTTATCTGCCATCTCATAAACCTCTCTGACGACTTTTTGATTTCATTATACCGTTAAATTGACGGCAAAGTTTAAGTTGACGCCGTTATGACGCCATATTATAATGAGAATATGCATAGAAACATAAAATATGCAAAATATAATCAAAAAGGAAAAAAGCATGGATAAAAAAATATACATCACTGACGATGAACGCGCAAAATGCCGTAAGGTCGCTGACGCTTTTGCGGAGCTGGATAACGAGGATATTGATCTTGTGGTTGCCGACACTGGAAGATATGGCTTTGTGCGCCTCACATATTTCAATGAGCAGTATGGTTTTGGTAAATCCTCCTGTTACACAGACAGCAGAGAACTGTTTGACGCTCTGTGGAACGACTGGCTGAATGAACAGCTTTTTAAGATCGCAATGCACGATCCATTGCTGATGGAACTGGAATACGAAGATATCTTTCAATCATTGTCCCAAAGCGAACAGAAGAAACTCCTGGACAGACGCTCCTATTTTGCACAAAAATCAGGCATTCCAGATGCCTGATCGTCCGCAAAAAAGAGTAGCATTATCAGAAGTACTGTGTTACAATGAGGAAAGTGACCAACGATTAAGGAGGGATAACCTATATGAAACGATATGTTATGACTGCATAGCACTGGCTATTGCAATGATATACTTGTTATAGCCAATGCTTTTCCTAATAAATAAAATAAAATTTTAGGAGGCAGTTATGGGCTATATCCGAGCAGAAGAGATTCTGCCCGCTGAGATCATCGAACTGATACAACAGTATGTTGACGGAACGAATATATACATACCAAGAAAACCGCAGCACAGGCAGAGCTGGGGCGCGAGTACTGCATATAGGTGCGAACTGCAGCGCAGAAATCAACTGATCTATCAGGACTATCTGTCCGGCAAAAGGATCCGCGAACTGGCAGAGGACTATTATCTGTCTGAAAAGAGTATTCAGCGGATCATCCGAATAGAAAAATGCACTTTGTAAACCAAAGTGCATTTTTTGCACAGCTCTTTACCCGATCAGGCACTTCTTCCCCTGAAACGCAAACCTGTATTTGCGGATCCGCTCCGGCGCATCGTCGCCAGATACGCCCTGTGCGATGTCATAGCCCGAAAAGCTGTAGATATCCGTATCTCTGCCAAATCTTCGAGATCCTCGTGATCATCCACTCTCAATGCGCTCTCCGCCACTCCTTAACCTGTTCCAGCCTCTTTTTAAAGTCCGCTTCTTTCCCCTGGCTGGTGGGCTGATAGTACTCCCTGTCTGCCAGCGAATCCGGCAGGCACTGCATATTGGTCAGCTTCTCCTGTGTGTCATGGGCATACTGGTAACCTTTTCCGTAATCCAGCTCCCCCATCAGCGCTGTGACAGCGTTGCGGATCACGAGCGGGACCGGTTCGGCAAGCTGCTCTACGGCATCTGTCTTCGCGTGCTCATAGGCCATGTAAAGCGCATTGGACTTCGGCGCGAGCGACATATAGACCACCGCCTGCGTCAGATGCACGGTGCACTCCGGCATTCCGATCAGATGACACGCCTGATACGCCGCCACCGCGATCTGGAGCGCCTGCGGGTCAGCAAGCCCGACGTCCTCGCTCGCAAAGCGCGTCACCCTGCGCGCGACATACAGCGGATCCTCCCCCGCCTCCAGCATCCGGGCAAGCCAGTATACAGCAGCATCCGGATCAGAATTCCGCATGGACTTGTGCAGCGCCGAGATCAGATTGTAGTGTTCCTCTCCCTTCTTGTCATACAACAGCGACTTCCTCGAAGTACACTGCTCCAGCGTCTCCACCGTGACTGTGACTGCTCCCCCCTCATCGATCTCACCGTTTAAGACAACCATCTCTAACGTCGACAGCGCGCTGCGCGCATCACCGTTCGCAAAATTTGCGATCGCCCGGATCATCTCCTCCGAAATATGAACCTGCTGCATGCCAAAACCCCTGCTGTCCTGCAACGCCCGGTTCAAAAGCCCGGTCAGCTCCTCCTCCGTGAGCGCATGCAGCACAAACACCTTGCACCTTGACAAAAGCGCGCTGTTGATCTCAAACGACGGATTCTCTGTCGTCGCGCCGATCAGGACAATGCTCCCCTTCTCCACAAACGGCAGAAACGCGTCCTGCTGTGCCTTGTTAAAGCGATGGATCTCGTCCACAAAGACGATCGTCCGCTCGCCGAAACGGCGGTTTTGCTCCGCCTGCTCCATGACTGTGCGGATCTCCCTAATCCCGCTCGTCACTGCCGAGAAATCGATAAATGCGGATTTCGTCCTGCCCGCGATAATACGCGCAAGCGTCGTCTTACCCACGCCGGGCGGTCCCCAGAAGATCATGGACGACACCTGGTCACTCTCAATCAGCCGGCGCAGCACCTTTCCCTTTCCGAGCAAATGTGTCTGCCCCGCGTATTCCTCCAGACTCCGCGGGCGCAGCCTCGCCGCCAATGGCTGCGGCATCTCCCTGTCAAACAATGTCATCTGTTCCATGCCCGTCATCCTCCCCCTCCAGCATCTTCAGATAATTCCCCTTATCGATATGCATCATCGATATCTGGTTCTGGTATCTGCGGAATCCGTACACGCAGTCAACATTCTGGATCAGCGACTGCAGCCGCTCGTCGGGCACGCAGACGATCAACTGCAGGTCCATCTTCCGCGCATATTTCAGACAGACTGCACTGCGCTCCTGATCCATCTTGGAAAACGCCTCGTCCAAAAGCACTAATTTGATCTTGGAATCCCGGTTGCTCAGCGGGTTGTAGAGCATCGCAAAACCTGCGAGCAGCGCCACATACTTCGGGTTCTGTCCCTCACCGCCGGAGTCGCGGCCCGCCATCTCGTCCACAAAATTCTCGCGTATGACTGTGCCGTTCTCGTCCGTCACCTGCTCGTACATGCTAAAGGACAGATAGTTCCTGTAGTCCGCAAACTCCTCCATGTCCCGCATGCGCTGTTCCCGCACTCTGCCGTCCTCCTCGCGGACCGGCATGAATTTGTCAGTCAGCAGCCTGATCTTCTGCTCGTATTTCTGATAAAACTCGTCCTCGCCAAGGCTGAGCTGTCCCTCGATCACATCTGCACCGACATTCTTGCTGTCGAGCTCCGGCGCCGTCAGCATCTCATAAAACTGCCCCTTCTCATCATGCGCCGGCTCGATCTTGATCTGGTACGTACTGTCCGCGAAATTTGTCTTGCGCAGCAGACGGTTGATATCGTATGTGTGCCGTTTTGCAGCTTTGATGTCGCCGTGGATCGTGGCGATCACATTTTCGCGCAGGCTCCTGTATATGAGATCACACTGCCGTTCAAACTCGCGTTCATATTTTGGCTCATAGTCATTCTGATAATCCTGCAGCAGGCGTTCATACACAGTATTGTCCTTTTCCGCGCCGTTAAACCCGACCGACGGGTATTCCCTGTTAAAACGGTTTCTGGCATTCTGGAGCGTCTCCGTCTCCGCCTGCTCCTTCTCCTCCAAAACACTGATCTGCGCGGAAAGCCTGCTGCGAATCGCCTGACCGGAGCGCGTCCGCAACTGCTCTGCGACCTCCGCCTCAATCCCGGCATCCGCCCTGTAACCGGTCTGCTTCTCTTCCAGCTCCGCGCGGAGCCTGTTTGCCTCGCCTTCCTTCTGGCTCATCATCCGGGTGCGCTCATTGGTAAGGTTCTGATTCTGGCTCTGCTGTATTTTTTTGTCCTTTTTCTTCTCTTCCAGCCGGTCCTTCCGCTCCTGAAGCTCCCTGTACTCCCCTTCTCTGAGCCGCGCGATATCGGCTTTCAGTTTCACGATGTTTCCCGTGACCTTATCCAGCTCCCTGCCCGCCTGCGACAGCCGCACGAAATACGCCGCATCGTTATCCAGTTGTTCAAAACCTCCTGCCGCCTTCAGACGCTCGATCGACTGCCGAATCTCCGCGCACGCCGTCTCCTGTCTTTGCAGCTTTTCCTGATATTCTGCCAGCTTTGCCTTCGATACCCTCGTCCCGATACACGCATATTTCTCATAGTCGTTTTTCCGAAGATGGCGGAAGATAAAATTGCTGTAGGAATAACAGTCCGGCGTGACACCGTCGCGGACGCGCTCCAGTTCCTCCACAGTATGGCATTTCCGGATCCGTCCCAGATATCGTTTCAGACACGCATCGACGTATGGAATGTCCGTCTGAACCGCCTCATAAAGCGCATTGTCTTCGACAGGACTGTCATTTCTCACAATGGCTTCTGTGTTGAGGAGGTCGACCTCCTCATACTTTTTCATCTCCCGGAAAAGCACTGCCGCGTCATGGGCATATTGGGGCTCGGTCACGAGCGACAGCTTCAGCCTGCCCATTCTGCCCTCGATGGCGTCCTTCCACTCCGCGTCCTCCACGTTGAACAGATCCGCGAACACGTTCACCCTGACCGCGCGCCCATAGCGGTCTGTCAGCCTGCGCTCGAGCGCCGCCCGCGCCTCCTTCAACACTGCCGGATATGGTTTTCTGTCATTCTGCAGGTCATCCACCAGACGCCCCAGCTCCTTAATCTCCTTTTCAAGATCGCGGCGCTGCTCATTGTACTCCTCGAGCACCTCGTCGATATTTCCGCGCGTATCCTGTATGCCCTTTCTCAGACTTTCGCATAACTCCGCATCGACTTTTCCCCCGCAGAAGGCCTCGATCTTATTGAGCATCGGATTGCTGACGTAATCTGTGACCACGGGATCCTCCGCCCACCTTCGCAGTCCCCTTGCGACCTTCCGCCACTGCTCACTGTCCGCCGCGTACATTTTCTGGAGTGTCACAAGCTCCTCAAGCTGGCTCTCCTTCACCCCCAGGTCGCTCGACTGCAGATCCGCCAGAACCTGGATCAGTTCCTGCTCGATGTCCTCCAGCTCCGCGTCAAGCTTTGCCTTATCCGCCTCCAGACGCACCAGTTCCTCCGCAGCTGTCCGGATCCCTTCCTCGTCCGCAGCAATCTTGTCCTGCAGTTCCAGGACTTCGGTGCACCGTATCATGGCGCGGGACCGAATGATCCCGGCGCTGACCTCAAGCCTTCTTCTTCCCGCCTCCTGCACTTCGGCGAGCAGCTCGATCCTATGGCGCATATCCTTGATCTTTTCCTGAATATCGCGGTAGGAACCGAGCTGCTCGCTGAGCTTTCCGATGATATCCCCCTCGTTCTTGGGAAACATGTAGTTCTTGATAAACTGCCCTGTGCCGTCTGTCATCCGGAGTGCGATGGCGCTCTTCTCCATCACTGTAAAGCGCCTGCCGTCGATATAGCCCAGCAAGACATCGTAGAGCGCGTTGGTGTACGCTTCCTTGGAGGGATAGATGCGGTTGACGTCCCTGCCCCTGTTTTCGGCGCTGGCGGCGCGCTCCTCCACAAGCTTTCGGATCTCCTGATTGGTATAGGGATACCCGTCTGCCGTGAGATAACCTGAATCCGGTATGCGTCCCGAGTGGCTGAAATAGATCATCTTCCTGATCTCGGAATCGCTTTTGCGCACCTCAAAAGCAAGCCCGGCGCAGCTGATCTGATGATTTCCCGTGTCCTCGATCTCGAGCACGATGCTTGAGCAGAAATCACACCCGCCGCGGTTTGCCGTGCCGTCCTTCTGCTCCCCCTTGAGATAGCTCAGGACACTCCGCCTGTTCCTGGCATCGTCCGCTGCCTTGTTCAGGAAACTGGACGAGATGCTTCCATATAAGATAACCTGTATGGCGTCCATCACCGTCGACTTTCCAGAGCCGCTCATACCGCTGAACAGATTGACATACTCGTGAAACGTCAACACCTGATGCGTAATCCCGCCCCAGTTATTGAGGCACATCCTCGTAAATATCTTCTTTGCTTTCCTCACTTGTAAACTCCTCTATATCCTCAACAGCTCCGACAGCTTCACCATCGATCAGATCTTCCGCGTCTCCCGGCGCATCCGCATAGCTTTTCACCAGCTCGCCAAGCTCCACGGACGAGCAGAATATGTTGATCGTGCTGTAGATGTAGATCGGCGTATCATCCTCGAGACTGCCGATCGCCCCCGGCAGCTCTATGATCTGATGCGTCTTGAGCATCGTCAGCGCGTCCTGCCACTCCTGTACTGTGAGTCTGCGCGCGAGCAGATTGGTACTGCTGCCGACCTCCCTGATCTCCTCAAGACTTGTGACGGTGGCGTTCAGCCCTTCTCCCATGATCTTATCCCTGTAGATCACTTTGAGAATGAGCATGATGCGCGTGGTGGTCAGCGTCATCCTGTCCACCGGCATTCCCTCGCCCCTGATGCGGAATATGTGCTCATGCGGATCGTGCACCAGCTCGCAGTCGAGCACCGACAGATAATCCGCGATAAATTCCCTGTGGTTCGCACAGATGCGGTACCGCGGATTGTCCCGCTGCACCAGCGTGACCGGATCACACTTTACCTGCAGGATACACGTCTGCCGGAACAGATCCTGTATCGTCTTTTTGATCCCAGCCGCCTCACTGGGCGACAGCTCCTCCATATATTCGATCATATATCCTCCGTTCATTCGCAGGCCGCAGATGAATCACCATACGCTATTCTACGGCTGCCCAATGTCAATCCGCAGATCGGTAAACGTAAATCCATCCCCGCCCTGCAGTTCCCCGCCGAGCGCCACGGTGTCCTGCTGCTCTCCCACAGATTCCTGCCACAAAAACATCATTTTCTCCAAATCCTCCACGGACTGCACCGTATCCTTTGTCGTCCGGAACACGCCGTCTCTGACGTTCCTGTCGCGGAATTCCCTCAGCTGCCTCTTTGTGTACAGCGGTTTTGGCACAAAATCCGTGATCTGCTCCCGCTCCGCCTCCGTCTGCTCCCCGACAGCCAGCGGCTCAAAGCGGTGATCAGAAGCATCGCGCCGCCTGTACAGGCTGTTATCGTCAAACATCTTAAACGGCGCTGTGAGGCAGATCCTGCTGCGCACCTGATCCAGTATGGCGTCCGGATCACCGCTTCTGTCGATCATCTGGATCAGGCGGACCACGCTGTCCTCCCCCGACGCCCCCTCCCGGAAAATGTACTGGATCCTGGCAAGTGCACGCTTTGCAAAGACTGCCTTCTGCTCCACGAGCTTATTATATTTTCGCTCGATCAGATCAAACTCACGCTCGATCCTGTACACGAGCTCTTCCGCCTCCTCATTGTACTGCACAGCCCTTTGGGCGCGGAGATGCGCTGCCGGATTCTCCCCGCACTGGCTCAAGGCTTTTTCCAATTCCGGTTTCTGCCTGTCGCAGTTGTTCAGGATCTGGCTGATCAGCTCCTTCACAGACTCCTTATAGCGGTAAAAACTGTCCGTGGTCGTCAGAATAGCATATTTCTCGCTGTCGCTGTTATTGATCTCGTTCACCAGCACCTGCTGGATCTCTATAAAGTTCCTGCTCCTCGAGAGCTCGTCAAAATACGTGCGCATTCCGTTCTGCATGCTGGACAGCAGCAGCTCAAGATTCCTGGACGTGTGCAGCGCGCTTTTTAAGATCTCATTGTTCTTTTCCTGATCAGACTGATAGGTAAATAAGGCACTGTAAACAGAAAGGATACTCTCCCGTTCCCTGCTGTCGTCCTCGCTCTGCAGCTTCTTGAAAAGCTCCACATAGAGCTGGCTGTACTCCGGAAATGACAGAATGTAAGTGTTGAGCCGCTCATCGTAGTCACTCCGGATCCAGCCCCAGCTGATCAGCGCATTCAGGATCGCAGAAAGCGTCCCCGCTGTCTCAAATGCCGCGTTTTCCCCCGCACTCTGTGTCTCGTCAGCATCCTCCATCCATTCGATCGAAAGCTTTGCGGCCATCTCCCCGATGACCGCCTGCCCCTCCTCGATCGTGAGGCCGACCGCCGTGTAAACCGCATTGTTCTCGTCGTAGATCGCAGCCAGGAACGTCATGTAGGCATCCATGTTCCTGGTGCGGAATAATTTGTAAAAATCTTTCGGTATTCTCTTTTTTAATTGCATTGTTCTCTTCTCTTTTTTTACTCAAAATTTGATGATAAATTTCGAATCCAATTCCAAATATGCCGTAATCATATCACAGGATACTCCATTTTTCAATGCCTATTCATACAGCTCCGGAACCGCAACGTATTTCCCGCCCGGGCTCCACTCGATCGCAAGCGGCTGCAGGCCATATTCCGTGACCTGATACCCTGTGGGTGTCAGCGACACGGTAAACTCCGCCATACCGCCCCTGACACAGCGCTTCTCGGGCTGTGCACTGATGAAATTTCCGATCGAATAGTAGACGAGCATCCGATGCCCGTCGTCCGCTGTCAGCATCTCATACGGCTGGAGCACATGCGGGTGCGTCCCGACTACAACGTCCACCCCGCTCTCCAAAAACACCTGCGTCCACCATCGCTGAAACGCATCCGTCTCCTGCGCGTACTCCGTCCCCCAGTGGGCAAATACGATCACAAGATCCGCCTCGGACCTCGCCTGTGCGATGACTTCTCGCAGCTTGTTATCCTGAAATTCTTCATCGGGTAACTCTCCATCAGAAAACTCTCCATCAGAAAACTCTCCATCAGAAAACTCTCCGTCAGGTAACTTCCCATCCGAAAACTCCCCGTCCGGAAACAAGTGCACCATATTCGGATTCCCCTCGGGCATGCGGATTCCATTCGTTCCATAAGTATAATTCAGCAATGCAAAGCTGACACCTTTTCTCCAAATCACCACATACGGCTGGTCCTCGATCTCGCCCGCAGCCTGTATCCCAAGGCACGCCACCTGATTGTCCTCAAAAAAGCGCTTCGTGAAATCTGCGCCCTCCGCGCCCCTGTCAAGCGCGTGGTTCGTCGCACAGGTCACCACGTCAAACCCCGCGTCCACGACCGCCTGCCCCACGTTGACCGGCGTGCCAAACCGCGGATAGTCACTGACCATCGACAGGTCATCTGTCAGCGGTGTCTCCTGGTTGATGACAGCGACATCGCTGCCGTCGATCCGATCCTGCACATTTTCAAACAGATAGTCAAACGAACCGCCGTTCTGCAGACCGTATCTGTAAATCGGCTCGTGCGCCAGGAGATCGCCAAACGCGACAAATGTGATCTGTGTATCCAGCTTCGTAAAGCCCCACGAATCCCATTTCCAACTGCTCATCTCATCGTCCGGGGCGCGAAACCACAGACATATGTGCGGCGCCTGCTTTCCGTTGGAAATCATGTCCGCGACATCCTGACCAATATAGGAAGACATCCATTTCGGACTGATCTTTTCCGCCTGATATTCATACACAAACAGATGCTGTGACCAGCTCGCTTCGTCCTGGTCCACCCAGAATGGCTTATGCTCCCCGTACCGTCCCTTTTTCCAGCACAGGAGAACCAGCTCGTCAACTCCATCATTGTCGATATCGCAGGAGAGTGCTTTCTGAACCCTGACCGCCTCCGGGGACGTCCAAATGACACGAGTGTCATTCACGTCATTCACGTCATTCCCTGCATCGACAAAGGATTTCACCTGTATCGTCTTACCGCACAGCGAGACCTCATACTGGCCCGTCGAGTCCGCAAAGACACTCTCCTCCCACATCACCCAGTCCGGTATGCCGGGGTGAAAATGCAGCCACACCACACCCGACACGAAAATGACGGCGCTGACTGCTGCCAGCGCCACGATCACTCTCTTATTCCCGCTCCTATGAATATCGGTAACTCTCCGTCCAGTCCGGTTCATACTCTTATTCCCACTCATATTGATACCGATAGCTTTCCGTCCAGTCCAGCCTCTGTACCGGTTTGTCGAGATTGCGGTTCCCATTTTCGTCCGACTGGATCCCCATCATCTGCCGCCACTTCGTATCCGTCAGCCTGTCGCTCAGCGGCCAGGGAAACTGATAAAATGAATAGACGCTTCCCCTTGCAGCTTTGATCTTCCCATCGACGCGCACCACCACATAGATCTCGGAAGGATTTCCTGTCGCCACCTCGAGCACGAGCCCATTGTCAGGATCTGTCGCGATGTCCGCAACGATCGCCGCCGGATACTCAGGCGCTTCAAAATACTCGCCGCCAAACATATCCTTTGCAGCCTCATACCAGAAATGTTCGATATAGCCGCCATAGCTTCTGATGAACTCATACTCCTCGTCGTTCAGAACCTCGTCCTGCAATTCTTTATTCGACATCGCAAGCATCTGTTCAGCCATCTCGCACAGCCGCGACAGATTCTCCTCATCCGCTGCAGACAGCATGCCGTACCTTTTCAGTCCCTCCGCTGTCTGGCGCGAAAGCGCCGCAAACCGCTCATACACGAGCGGCTCCGGCTCGACGTATCCCCTGTCGTCCGGCTCCTCCTCCAGACCGCCGCCCATCTCGGCGATGACCTGCTTTGCATACAATATCGTGTCGTGCTTCAACTCGGCATAACTGCCCGCAAAACACTCGAGGTTTTTCTTCGTCCACTCCTCACTCTGCATAAACACGGGATATCCGTCACCCTTCACTTCCAGCAGCGGGCGGAGCGTGTTGAGCCAGCCTGCATAGAGGCTTGCAGACCACAGCGCCGGATTCTCCTGCGCCAGCCCTTCCCGGAGCTTCTGCATATTCTCCGTATATCCCTCATAGTCCGCGGCACCCTTATCCTGCAGGATCGCAAGCGCCGCGTCGCTGCCGAGCGCTGCCGCCACATCCAGCGTGTCCGGAAGCATGCGGTTCTCTCCCGCGCTGTTTCCCCCTACATTCTGATAGACCAGCCGCTGCATCACAGCCGCATCGATCGTAAAGCGCTGCCCCATAAACCGGAACCCGGGAATCACATTCTCCTTGCCGTCCTCGATCGGTATCGAGTTGATCTGCGGCGATGGCAGTTTTGCAGTCCCGTTGTGAAACTGCAGGAAACCATCCGCATTTCCCGCCAGTGCGTCCACTGCAAATGTTTCCCCGTATGCCTCCCGCATGACCGGCGCGTACTCACACACGCCAAGGTCGTCGCTCGCTCCCGCAAAAAACGCGGTCACCGCATAGACCGACTCCCACAGGCGATACGCCTCCGCATCGTCAGAGAGCGCCTTCGTGATCAGGAGCGCACTTCTGTCCATGTCCTCCTCTTCCTGCGTGAAATGGATCCGCCCATACCACATCATTGCCCTGAAATAGCGCTCAAGCTGCTCATCGCCCTCATAGTACCCGCGCGGAATATACTGCGAGTAATCCTCATATCCCGCGGTGATCCGCGACTCCGCAATGCCCTCCGCCTCACGGATCCTGTCAAGCTCATAAGCCACGATCTCAGCCACGTCAGCATTTACTGCAGCACTGTCATCCAGCAGCTTCGCACCGACTGTAAAAAACGCCACATTCCGCTTCGCCGCACTCTCCCACTCGCTGCCTTTCAACTGCTCATACTGCGCAATACTGTCGTCAAGCATCCGTCTGCCCAGCGCGGACACACGCTCTGACAGATCGTTTTTCTCAATATTCTTTAACAAATATGCAAAATACAGGTGATACGTGTGCATCAGGGAATCGACCGTCACAAAATTCGGTATCATCTCATACCGGTTATTTTCATAGATCTCAAAAAACTCCGTCCCGGCGCTGCCGCACACGACAAAACCATTCTTCGCAAGCTTTTCCGCTATCTCCTGGTCATATTGCAATGCATATAGCTGCCACAGATTCTCGACATTGCCAAGGTCTGCGTCCACCGTGCAGGGCGCCACACTGGGCGTCACGCTGAGCCCCCCGCCCTGTAAAGAGGACTGTATCAACTGCGGACGGCTGCCTGCATAGAGGGGACTCTGCTGTTCCCCGGACTCCGATGACACTTCCGCGGCATCCTCAGTACCCGGTTCCGTCTGTCCCGCCGACGGTACCGTCTCCAAATCCGCCGCCTGCTCTGTCCCGGCAGGATCAGTCCCCGTTTCCCGCGTTCCCTGACCCGCACAGCCTCCCAGCACGCTGACTGCCATAGCCAGCGCCACAGCTTTTTTAAATCTGCTTCTCATAATCTCTTACCCCCTCCGTTTCCTGCTCTCTGACTGTCTCATATTTTTTCTGTTCAATCTGTGCCATCTCACGTGGCAAGGTAATCAGCGATGACGCGATCGAATCGTAATATTTTGTCAGTCACAAAAATATGAATACTCCTGATCCTTTAACTGGTCATCAATGTCTCTACCAGCATAAAGCACTCGAATGATCGTAACTGTTCCCATGTTTAAATTCGTTATATAAAATATGAGATATCGGTCAACTGGCATTACCCGCAATCCTCTGCTGCGCCATGGTTCTCTCTCATATAATCTATATCTTTCCGGAAACGCTTCAAGCTTTACAATATGCTGCTCTAAACGTTCAAGTTGTCTCGCCGCATGATCCGGAGATAACAGCTCAAATGCAATATGCTCATACACTCCTCTCAAGTCGACATCAGCCTGATCAGAAATCACTATTTCATAAATCATATCTTATAATCTTTACGAATATCAACAAATGCCTGCCTTGCAGGTTTTGTTTTTCCTGCCATCATATCCGCATATCCTTTCTCCAATTCTGCATTTAATTCCTCTTCCGTAAGCTCTGCCGCATCAGGAATACCCACGTCGGGTATCTTGACTTCAAATGGAAGTCCTCTGTGCAAAATAATCTGTTTATAAAACATATTAATCGCATTGGACGCCGGAATACCAAGTGATGACAGGATACTTTCTGCCTGTTCTTTCACATCCGGCTCTATTCTTGCATATAAATTAGCCGATTTTACTGCCATAGTATTGCGCTCCTTTCCCAAATCCAAGACATTGATTTCTTTTTTTATAATACCATAATGTACGCACAAGAGCAATACATTCTGCATCCCATTTTTTATCTCCTGCCAGAGCATGTGCAATCAAGTAGGGGAATGCCCTTCTCCACTACTCGCTGCGCCGGGCGCATATAGCGTCAGCAAATAATTTCCTCTGGGTGCCCGGGCGCATAAAAAAGTCTGATGCAAAGCCGCCTCCCGCTTTACACCAGACCCTTTCATGTCCCGAATCAATAGTTCTCCGCATGCACCTCAAAGTAAGCCTGCGGGTGATTGCAGACCGGACATACCTCCGGCGCCTTTGTGCCGACTACGATGTGACCGCAGTTGCGGCACTCCCACACCTTGACCTCGCTCTTCTCAAATACCGCTGCCGCCTCCACATTCTTTAACAGCGCGCGGTATCTCTCCTCGTGGTGCTTCTCGATCTCACCCACGGCGCGGAATTTCGCCGCAAGCTCTGGAAATCCCTCCGCCTCGGCAGTCTTTGCGAAATCCTCATACATGTCTGTCCACTCATAGTTCTCTCCATTTGCCGCCGCACCGAGATTGTCCGCCGTGCTGCCGATACCCTGCAGCTCCCTGAACCACAGCTTGGCATGCTCTTTCTCGTTGTCAGCCGTCTTTAAGAAGATCGAGGAGATCTGTTCATACCCCTCCTTCTTTGCGACAGAGGCAAAGTAAGTGTACTTGTTGCGCGCCTGGGACTCGCCGGCAAAAGCCGCCTCAAGATTTTTCTCCGTCTGTGTACCTGCGTATTTGTTTGCCATCGTTTCATTCTCCTATTCTCTTTGTGATATCCGCAGGAACTGTCAAAGAAGCCTTGTCATCTGCAAAGTTCATGCTTAACAGTTCCTTAGAGCGTGTTTATTCAAAACTCTGCATTTTCCCGCAGATCCTTCTGTGACCGTTCCTCATAAAATCCGCGCTCCAAAACAGAGTGACGCAGTGCATCGACTGCTATCTCCTATTATACCCCACTTACAGATTTTGGCAATCCTTTTGTCTTCCTGTTTTTCCGGATCTCATTTTTTCAGCAGATTCCGCCGCTTCCAGTTTCCCGTGCGATACCAGAAATAGGAGATCAGGTAATTCACCGACCACCCCATCGGCACTGCATACCAGATCATCTCGATCCCCCAGACCGGCGAGCACAACTGTGCCACAGCGACGCGGATCGCGAGATTGATCAGGTTTGCGAGCATGTACACCTTGATGTCGCCCGCGCCCCTCAGGATTCCGTCCGTTATCGCCTTAAATCCCAAAAAGGAAAAGAACAATCCGATAAACCGGAAATAATCCGTCCCCGTCTCAAACGCCACCGCCGACTCCCCCTGCTCCACGAAGGCGGATAAGATCGGATCGTAGAAAAGCTGTGAGACCGCGATCAGGAACACACCGAAACCGATGATGATCCCATATGCCGCGTGGTATCCCTGCCGCACGCGCTCCGGCTTTCCCGCGCCGAGATTCTGCGCCGTAAAAGTGGACATCGCGTTCCCCGTGGCGATCATCGGCACGATGCACAGCGACTCCAGGCGCGTTCCGGCGGAATACCCCGCGAGCGCCGAAGAACCAAACTGGTTCACCGCGGACTGCGTGAGCAGCATACCGATGCTCACGATTGACTGCTGCACGATCGACGGGATCGCGACCTTGACGCCCGTGACAAACATGTCGCCGCGAAAGCGCTGCACCTTTCCCTCGACCGCATAAGTGGACAGCAGACGCATCAAGATGACAAGTGAAACCACCGCCGCGATCCCCTGTGCGACCACCGTCGCGACTGCCGCCCCGGCTACGCCCATCCTCAGGCTTCCCACCATCCACAGATCCAGCACGATATTCAGTATGGACGAAAAGATCAGCAAAAACAGCGGGATCTTCGACCGCCCGAGCGCATTGAAATTTGCGGACAAAATGTTGTACATGAACATAAACGGCAGCCCCACAAAATAGATCTGCAGATAGGATACCGCGTCCGCCATGATGTTGTCCGGTGTCTTTAACAGCCGCAGGACCGTCGGATTGACCGCAAACCCCAATACCGCCAGCAGTGTGCTGAACACCGCAAACGTGATCAGAAACGTATAGACCGAGCTTTTCATCTCCCTGTAATGTCCCGCGCCGAGGTACTGGCTCGTGAGCACCGACGCCCCGATCCCGCCGCCGATCGCGATCATGATGAACACCGTCGTGAAGGAGTACGACGCCCCCACCGCCGCGAGCGCATCCTCCCCGACCAGATTTCCCACGATGATGGAATCCGCCATGTTGTAAAACTGCTGAAATAAATTGCCGATGATCATCGGGAGCGCGAAGAAGAACAGACTCCGCGCCGGCGGCTGTGTGATCAGGTTTTCTTTTGCATTCTGTGCCATACTTCTCTCCTCCAGGAAAATTTGTTCCCTTTTCTCTTAATGTATAAATAATTCCTTATCATCTTATCATAAAACTGCCGCAAAATACAATCTGACTTTTTACCGCTTTCCAGACTCCGCTTTCAGCCGCTCATACCTTCTGTCCACTTCCCGCTGCAGGCTGTCCGCAACCTCCTTATACGCCTCGCCGCACAGATGCTTCGTGCGCCCCATCATCGCCAGCCAGTCCGCGACAGGAATCTTCTTTCCAGTTTCATCCGGCGCATAGCTCAGCCTCACCGCGCCCTGCTCGATCTCATAAAGCGGGAAGAAGCAGCAGTTGACCCCCGCCTCGATCACCTTCCGCTCCGTCGCAGGCGCGTCGTTCCAGTTCAGGGGACATGCCGACAGCGCCTTGAGATACGCCGTGCCCTCCGTCCTGGCATAAAACGCCGCCTTTGCCGCCTTTTTGATAAAATCCACCGGATCGGACTCCGCTGCGGTCGCCACATACGGGATCCCTGTGGCCGCCATGATCCGCGGCATGTCCTTATGGAAAAAGGTCTTCCCATACTGCTTTGCGCCCACGTGGGAGGTGGAACTTCTCGCCCCCTTCGGCGTGGAGTACGAGAGCTGATAGCCCGTGTTCATATAGCCGCCGTTGTCATACTCAAAGATCAGCAGCCGGTGCCCCCGGAGCGCCGTTCCGATCGCCGAGCCCATGCCGATATCCATACCGCCGTCGCCGCTGACCATGACAAAAATGATATCGCCCGGCGGCAGCTCCCCCTTTCTCTGTTTCCTGTAGCAGATCTCCGCGAGACCGCTGAGCGTCGCCGCGCCGTTCTGAAACAGATTGTGGAGATACGGTACCTTAAAGCTCGTCTTCGGGTAAGGCGTCGTCACGATCATGCCGCACCCCGTCTGAAACAGCAGTACCACCGGATCCTCGATCGCCCGCAGCAGCAGATTCAGGTTGACCGGAATACCGCATCCCGGGCAGGCGCCATGTCCCGGCGCGAGGCGTTTTGGCACGGCCGTCGTCGCATTCAGGCTGCCGCCCGTCACCTGCACCCCGCCAGAAACCTCTCTTTGCACCGTCGTTGCGCCGACCTTCGTCCTGTCCGCCGTGAGCGGGGCAAAGAAGCCCTCCTGCCCGGCGGACTCCCGGACCGCCCCTGGATCTACGCCGTAATAGTCAAAATCCGGCGAATCCGCATCCAGCGCCAGATCGAGCATCCGCTCCGCATCCTCCGCAAAGAAATCCCTGCCGCCAAGCCCGTAGACCCGGCTCTTGATCCTGGCATGACCGCCAAACTTCTGCATCATCGCGCGCACCTCGATCGACAGGTTGCCGCCCCCGGCGCCGTAGCTGTCCTGCCTGTCCGCCACCAGCATCGTATCGGCTGTCTTACATGCCGCAAACAGCTCCTTCTCCGGAAAAGGGCGCAGCACATTCAGCGTCACCGCCCCCGCCTTTTTCCCGTTTCTGCGCATCTTGTCCACGCCCTCCTTTGCCGTCTCATAGGAAGACCCCAGCAGCACCAGCAGCTCCTCGGCATCCTCGCGGAAATACCCCTCCACTTTGCCGTACTCCCTGCCGGAGAGCACACCGTATTCTTCAAAAAGCTTCGGGATCAGCTCGTCCGCCTGGCGCATCGCCAGATGGAGCTGGTAGCGGTTGTTGATCAGATCCGGCTCGTTCATGTAGGAACCCACCGTGACCGGATTCTCCATATCAAAAAACGGATAGGCTTCCCTCTTCGACCCGATAAACCGCTGTACCACCCTGTCCTCGGCAAACCGCAGGCAGCGTCTCTTCTGATGGCTTGTAAAAAAACCGTCATACGCCACCGCCACCGGAAGCCGCACCTGCTCTGCCAGTCTCAGCGCGATGATATTGAAATCATAGACCTGCTGCACCGTGTGGGCAAACAGGATCGGCCACCCCGCATTGAGCAGATACATGATATCGCTGTGATCCCCCTTGATGGAGAGCGGTCCCGAAACCGTCCTGCACGCCACGTTCATCACCATCGGATAGCGCGTCCCCGACTGCACCGGAAACTGCTCCAGCGCATAGAGAAGACCGTTCGCACTCGTGGCGTTGATCACCCTGCCGCCGCCGACCGACGCCCCGTAGCAGATCCCCGCCGCACTGTGCTCCCCCTCCGCAGCGATCATGATCAGATCCGTATCCCCCCTCGCGCGCATCTCGTCCAGATTTTCCGCGATCTGCGTGGACGGCGTGATCGGGTAGTACCCCATCAGGTCGTAGCCGATCTGTTTGATCGCGATCGCCGCCATCTCATTGCCGCCCGCATATTCTGTCACCTGTTTTTCCCTGATATCCGATGTCATCTATACTTCGCCCCCTTCTATTCTCTTCTCCGTCAGATAGGACTCCGACGTGATATAGCCGTCCGGCCCGGCTTTCACATAATAGTCCGGCGTGCGCAGCATGTCCTGATTCGGCATAAAATACTGTTTATCCGGGTGCTCCGCCTCGATCCCCCGCACCAGCGCGTTGACAGGGCACACGTCCACACAGCGCATGCAGCCCTTGCAGTGATAGTAATCCAATCCCTGGTTGACCATCATCTCCCTGTTATTGAACACACCTTTTGCGAACTGGAACACCATATCAGGGCAGGTGGAATCACAGAGTCCGCAGTTGATGCAGCGCTCTTTGATAAAAATGGGGATATATCCCTGTCTCGACGGGGACAAGTCCGCCGTCACCGTGCTGCCAGACCGCGGGTTCACACCGCCGGCAGGCGCAGTCGCATAGCCCCATTCCCGCTGATCCTCCAGTTCTTTATCCCTCCTGTCAGGACACCTCCCGTCCCGTGACGCCGCCTCCCTGTCAGAATCAGCGTCCTTGCGTGCCTGCAGCTTTTGCACCAGCTCATATCCCTGTTCCAGGCCTCTCAGATTGCCCTCCAGTGCAGCCGGATACTTCCTGCCAAGACTGTCACGGCAGATCTGTCTGACGCTCTCCAGCTCCACGAAACCCATGATCCTCGCCATCGCCCCCAGCATCACCACGTTGATGCGCGATTTCGTCTCCATCGCAATCTGCCGCGCATTGACTCCATAACAGCCGCCGATCACAGCCGGCAGGTTCTGCATCACGCTTTCCTCCTGCCCCTGATCCAGCGCAACGATCACATTGGTCCTGTCACTGCACCCTTTCCAGACGCCCTTGTCGCGCGTCAGCGCCTGATGGAAAATGACCAGCAGGTCAGGCGCCACAACAGGGGAATGCACCCTGATCTCCTTCCCAGCCGGACAGAAACGGATATGCCCCTTTACCGGAGTCCCCGTCTTCTCGGAACCGTAACTCGAAAAACCTGCGCTGTTGAGATCCAGATATCGCACTGCAAGCTCTCCCACCATTTTTCCACACAGGTTCGCCCCCAGCCCTCCGATACTCTCCAGCCGGATCTCATAATAATCCTGATTACTCAATATCTGCTCAATACTGCCTGCCATAACTGATCTCCTTCATCTTTTCCCTATATTTTCATACTGCAGCATTTGGACCTGCCCTCATATCGCTCTCATATCGCTCCCATCAATCCATACGCCAGCGTCCCCACGACACCGCTTCCAAAGATGATCGCGACCGCACTCGTTTTATACTTCCTGAGTATCACCAGCGCCCCGACAAAAATGACAAGTTCGACAATGCGGAGCTGGCTGAACACAATGTCATACAGTTCCGCCTGGAACAGCCCCAGCGTCAGTATGGACGCCCCCGCCGATGCGATCAGCGCCACGACAGCCGGACGCAGCGCGCCAAGCACCACCTGAACACCGCTCACAGTGCGGTATTTGTAATAAAAATACGCCAGTGTGAGACAGATGCAGAATGACGGGATAATGCACCCGATCGTGCAGAGCAGCACGCCATACACACCCGCCGTCCGCATTCCCACAAACGTTGCCGAATTGATGGAGATCGGTCCCGGCGTCATCTCCGCCACCGTGACCAGATCTGAAAATTCCTCCATCGTCATCAGATGATGAATATGGACGATCTGGTCCTGGATCAGCGGGATCGCAGCATATCCGCCTCCCACGCTGAACAGCCCGACCCAGATAAATGAAAAGAACAGTTTGACCATCAGCATAGCCTACACCCTCCCCTTTTTATTCTCTTTGTTCTTATACGTATTATTCTTCTTAAGATCCAGAAACAGATCGGCCAGACCGATCCCAAGACAGACAAGAATGATCAGCATCGCACTGACCCCCAGAAAATAAGTCGATACAAACGCCACGACCATCATTGTCATGTACAGAAACCGCCCTGTTTTCACCACATTCCCTGCCAGGTTGATCACAACATCAAAGATCACCGCCGCAACACCGGCACGCATCACCTGCAGTGCCGTCGCGATATAGGGATTGGTACGGAACTGCTCATAAAACAGGGAGATGACCGAGATGATGACCATCGGCGGCAGGATCGTTCCCAGGATCGCTGTCAGCGCCCCCACCACCCCCGCGATCCGGTACCCGATAATGACAGAGGCATTGACCGGAAGCGGTCCCGGCGCGGACTGCGTGATCGCCGTCACATCCAGCATCTCGTCCTCCTCCAGCCATGCCAGCTCCTCCACATACTTCTTTTTCATCAGTGAAACGATCACAAACCCGCCGCCAAACGTGCAGGCGCTCAACACAAACATTGATCTGAACAGTATCCACAATTTGCTGTAATCCTTTTTCATGCTTCCTCCTTCTCCGCCAAAAGACGCTCTCCTGCATACATTGTGCATAGTATGTGAAATTTGCAGATAAAATATACAATGCTGACATTTTTCCTATGGGTGCCCGTGTGCATAAAAAAAACTGATGCAACCTATGTCTTTTCATACGTCGCATCAGTCTTAATTTTCCATAAATTTACGCCCGCCCCGGCGGGTTCTCAGCCCCAAACGGCGTCCATGCTATTGGTGGATCGCCTTCCGCGTCCTGTGGAGAAAACCTCTCACCTTCGTCCGCTGCAGGAAGATATCATAACTCTTGATGATCAGCACCGAGCACCTCGCCTGCTCCATGATCCTGTCTGTGCGGAATCCGGTCACAACCTCCTGGATCCCCCAGTCGAGCGAGGCGCCCATCACGATCAGATCATACTGGCCGGAGCACTCCACCACTTTCTCGATCAGATCCCCGCTGCAGACCATGATCTGCGCCGGCTGGTCAAATTTCGCAGCCGACTTTTCGAGATACGCCCTCGTGCTCTCGACATCCTCCTCGTGATCGACCACATTCAGGAGCGTGATCTGCGCGCCATAACCGTTGGCGATACGGTTGACCACTTTCGCCGTCATCTTGGAATACCTTCCGCCGCCATACGGGAACAGAATATTCTGAAACGTCTGCTTCCGGCCGTTCATGCGCAGGATACCGACATCCGCAGGCGCCTCCTGCAGCATCCGGTATGTAATGTTGCCGTGCATATATTTCACCAGACCCGAACCGTGCCAGCCCATGATCACCAGCGGGTTTTTCTCCTTCTTCACCACGGACATGATCGCGTGAAAGGCGTTGGTCGAATTGATCAGCACCGGACGCATGCACGGATCCGACTCGTACTCCTTGAGCATCTGGACGACGCTGTCCTGCACTCCCATGGACTGCATCATCGTATCGTAGTCCGCGATCGTGAGCAGGTTATCCGGGAAAACATTGACCTTCACTGGGACGACCGTCGTGCTCTCCTCCGCCATGGCGATCTTCCTGCCGAAATTCAACAGCCCCTCCGCCGTGTACGGATTGGACACAGGAATAATGATCTCATTTTTCCGGCTGTCCTTTTTCTGCTCCCTGATCTCAGGCACATCGACGATCGATATTCCTTTTGAAGCGTATTTCAGCTTCGGCATGATCAGATAATAATACAGTATGCCAATGCCGATCACAGACACCGCGATGATCAGCGCCGGCCGGTCGGATATCGCCAGATTGACGATCAGAAACAGATTCAGGCCGATCCCGAGCAAAGGTGTCAGCGGAAAGAACGGAACCCGGAATTTCCGCTCCAGCTCCGGTTTTTTCCTGCGGAAGATGATCAGCGCCACGTTCACGAGACTGTAACCTGTCAGCGAGAAGATACTGGTCACTGTCGAAATGTGCTCCAGATCCCTGATCGACACCGCGATAAAGACGATGACCGAGGACACGACGATCGAGAAAACCGGTGTTTTCGTCGTCCTGTTGATCGCCTTGAACAGACTCGGCAGACGCTGGTCGCGCGCCATCGCAAACGAAGTCCTCGAAGACGCCATGACCGCCGTGTTGATCGAGGAAAGCGTCGCCAGAATCCCCGCAAAGGCGAAGAGATAACCGCCCACTTTCCCCCCGATATGAACCGCCGTGTCGATCATCGGCGTGCTCGTGACCTCCGGCACCAGCTGCTGCCAGGGAATGATCCCGCACCCGATAAAAAACACCGAAGTCTTGATCACGATAACCGCCGCGATCGAGATCAGGATCGCCTTCGGGATCGTCCTCTCCGGATCGATGACCTCCTCGCTCGCCGTCGTGATCAGTCCATATCCGATATATGTCATGTACAGGAACCCCATCGCATTGAACACGCCCGACATTCCCTGCGGCGTGTACGGCGTCTGGTTCTCCATGTCCATATGAAAAATACCGACGAACACGTACAGCGCCAGCAGCGCGATCAACAGCGTCGTGATCACATTCTGCAGCGTCCCGGAACTCTTCGTCCCCCTGATATTCGTGAACATGACATAGACCACGAGCAGATAAGCCGCCGCCATCTGCGGGATAAACGGAAAGATATAATTGATAAAGTTTCCAAATCCCAGCGCGAACAACCCGCACGACATCGCATACCCGAGCCAGAATCCCCAGCCGCAGATAAAACCGATAATATTATTTCCGGTCGCCTCCTTCACATAGACATAACCGCCGCCCGCCTTCGGTATGACCGTCACAAGCTCTGCAAAGGATAATCCCGTGAACACAGCCGCGATGCCCGCCAGAAAGATCGCAAGCGAGGCGCCCGGCCCTGCCGTCGCATAACTCGTACCCGCCAGCACGAAGATCGCAGAACCGATCATCGTCCCGATACTGATCATCAGCGCAGAGTACATTCCCAAAGTCCTGTCTAATTTCTGCTTCATAGTAAGTAAGCCCCCTTTGTGCATCCTATTTTAGCGCGTCCGGCCTCTGCTGTCAACTTGCGGATCACTCATGCTCCACCCTATGCTACAGCCTGAACTTCGTCATCTCCTGCTCCATCTCCTCCGAGACAACAGACAGATTATCAATGCGCTCCGCCGCATTCCGGATACCGCCTAACTGCGTTTCCAGGGAATCCGCCACCTTCTCCGTCAGCTCTGCCGTATTGGCAGAGATCTCGCGGATCCGCTCTACCGCACACATCACAGAACGGTCGCATTCGTGCATCTCCCCGATCAGCGCCTCCATGCTTCCGACGGATCTGCTCGTCTTTTCCGCCAGCATGCGGAAATCCGCAAAAGTCTCCTGCACCTTGTCAACCGCCTGCGTCTGCCCGTCCACACCGTCCCGTATGACTTCGATATCCGCTACCGTATCCGAGATATCCTTGCACAGTTCCACAATGATCTTTTCGATATCAGCCGTCGCAGCCGACGAATCAGCCGCAAGCTTGCCTATTGATTCCGCCACCACGGAAAACCCCTTGCCGTATTGTCCCGCACGCGCAGCCTCGATGGACGCGTTCAATGCCAGCAGTTCTGTCTGGGAAGAGATCTCATCGATCGTATTCAGGATCCCCGAGATCTTCTGGGACTGCGCCTCCAGCGCCGCGATCTTCGTGTAGGCCTCCGCCATTCCCCGCGAAGCCGTCTCGTTCTGCCGTTTCAGATCCTCGACGCTCCGCATGCCGTTCTCCCCGGAAACCATCGTATTCTGCGCATCCACCAGCAGAAGACCGCTTTTCTCCTGCAGTTGTCCGAACTTTTCTCCCAGCTCCTCCTGCTTCATGACAACCTGCCTCACATCTGTATCCTGCGCTGCCGAGCCCTCCGATATCTCCCTGACAGCCTGACTCGCCGACTCCATCTCGCGCTCGATCAGCCTCAGATCCCCGGAACTTTCCACAACCTCCCCGGTGATCGTCGCGATCTTAGTCAGGATCGCCGCAATCTTTCCAGTCATCTTGTTAAAGCTCTTTGCCAGAACGCCGATCTCATTCGTGCAGTCCTCCCGCGCCTGCACCGTGAAATCACCGTCCGAGGCATTCCCGATCAGCTCTGTGATGGACACGATCGGCTGAGTCAGCCTGCGCGCCAGCAGCGCGATCACCAGGATCGCAATCCCAATGGCAGACAGCGCGACCGCCGCTGCGACCGCAATGATCCGGTACACCGGCGCCATCGCCGCCGCTCTCCTGTGAAGCGTTATGACCGACCACGAATCTGACGCACCCTTGAGCGGTATCGACGCATAGCTCACAATGTATGTATCCCCCTCATTCTTCACCTCACAGCTCCCGCTATTGCCCGCCATGACATCCGAAATGATCTTCTGATAATCCTCCGACACCGTTATCTGCTGTTCCTCCGTGATGATATTCCCGTCGCCATCGACAAGCGGCTGCCCCGCCCCGTCCTTTGCAGACACTGTTTTCGTCAACTGCTTGTAATTGTAAAGCTCCTCGATCTGTACACTGTCCGGGTGTGCGACCACAACCCCCTCGCCGTCAATGACAAAAGAATACTCCCCGTTCTCCACATCCGAAAACTTCTCGATCTGGCTCTGCAGGTAATCCAGTTTCAGATCGACCGCAAAAATACCGACAAGTCCCCCGTCCCGATACATGGGGAAAAAAATCGATGCGCAGGGCATTCCGGTGTTCACCGAATAGTAGGATTTCGAGACAAACGCTTCCCGTTCCTCCATCGTCTGTACAAACCACCACCTTGTAGAGCGGTCAGCCAGCTCACCCGATGAACGCCCCGTCTGCATGCCATCCGTACCCTGCACATAGAGCAGTTCCAGATAAGGATTGCGCCGCACGCAGTCCGCAAGGACCGCCGTCTGTACATCCGTCTCCATTGTCAAAATACTGGGGCTGACCGCAAGCTCCTCCGCGATCCCATATGCACCGTCCAGAAACGTCGCGATCTCGCCGGCCACCAATTGTGACTTGTCCTGACTTCTGCCATAGATCTCCCTCTCATACGACCTCACAAAGATTACCGCGACGATCCCCGTCAGGCATACCGCCAAAGCGCACACGATCGCGATCATCGGCAGAAGCAGTTGTTTGAAAATACTTGTGTTTTTCATTTGTTTCCTATATCCTTCCTGCGTGTTACTTTCTTTTCGAATCTGTCCAATTAGTATCTATTTCAGTTACTTATATTGTATGTCTGTATTCCTCATTGGCAAGGTCATTTAGTTAAACTATAGATAAACTATTCCTTCTCCCATCGTTAATCTGGAAAATATATTTTAGGATTATGATTTCCTCATTCATGATAGAATCCCTTTTGTTCCTCACAACTTAAATTTCGTCATCTCCAGCTCCTCTGAGGCGACTGATAGATTGTCAACGCGCCTTGCCGCGCTTTCTTTGTATTTTAAGAAAGAATGC
This sequence comes from Lachnospiraceae bacterium, assembly GCA_021770755.1. Taxonomy (GTDB): domain Bacteria; phylum Bacillota; class Clostridia; order Lachnospirales; family Lachnospiraceae; genus COE1. The sequence goes on along the minus strand of JAETQI010000001.1, from coordinate 146,461 downwards.
GATGTCCTACACAACCCCATGTTACAATTTTTGCACCTATTTCCATCCACGATTCATGTATGTAGCTATTGCTGATAATATCACATATCTTGTTTTCTTCCCATTTGTCGTTCAAATGTTGGATTGTATGAGGTAATATCCGCTCACAAACCCCGGGTACTATAAAATCGCTTGCATCTTCATTGATTGTGATTCCGCATTGCCCTAAAATAGTATGCCAGTATTTTCTATAATCCTCTAATTTTCTGAACTTCTTTTCCTTATCCTTGTCAGAACCTTCTTTCAGAAAGAAATAGTCTCTTTTTATCCCTTTCTTGTAATCAAAATAATATACTGGTGAATTGTTGGAGCTGTCTATGCGCAACAACTTCTTCAAAAGCTGAATCCCTAAATGGGCATCCGGAATCTTCTCACAAACAAGCTCCAAAAGTTCTATCGGAATCAAATTCTCTATCTCATGCATTTTCAGTGCATACAATTCATAGTAAATCTGTTCCCGTCCTTTTGTTACAGCTAATATCTTTTCCAAGGTTCCCCCATTCTTTGCCCCGCGATATCTCATATCACTGTCAGCAATGCACAGGCATGTTCTTTGTCTTTCGTCTATAATGTCTGCCAGTCTTATACTTGTCGTATCTCCGCCGCCAATCTCATTTTGAAAGGATATCCGCATATTCTGTATGCCCCTGTTTTGTAAATAATACTTCCCAATAAGGGCATAAAACTCTATATCATCATTGCTTTCAACCAACAGAATACTTTTATCAGTAAAATCAGCATTGTTCCCTTCCTTCACAGATAAAAGAATACATTCTCTCCCGTTCTCCTCTATTTTCTGATTCCCCGCGTACCCGGAAACCACTTTATAATATTTTGATGCCTTTTCCAGAATCAGCTTATTCTCACTGCTTCTGTTTCTTAATATCCGATAATAATCTCTCGCGAAACCAGCCAAATTTTCAGATTTGCTCAGCTCGTCAAAAACTTTTCTTGTAGCAAGAAGCATATTTTTACATTTTCTGCGATGGATCACCAGTTGCTCTAAAAATTCCGCGGCCTCCCTATCGCCGCCTGCCAGTGCCTCAACACAGCTTTCATCTATATAGTATAACAATCGCTCAATCCTCCTCGGGTTCGAAGAAACCTATCGGCCAATCTTTCAGATAACCTTCTTCATCAAATGTACTCTTTTTCACACAAGTTCTGTCCTCTCCGAATTGCTTATCGAATATCGTTATTTCAATGTCGTTATGGTCAAATTTCCCTTTATCAATCATTGTTCCAATTCGGTTAATAATGGTTTCACTGTGCGTTTCTATGATAAACCGGACATTCTTTTCCGTCGCTATCCTGGCGATCACATCCATAAGCTTTGCCTGCAATGCCGGATGCAGATGCAGTTCTGGCTGCTCAATTGCTATCGTAACCGGAACGATAACGTTCGATGCAGTTCTTGCACTGATCTGTTGACGTTTATTCCGCGCATCTGTAATATACCACAATTGTGTCACAATCGGCAGAATCTGACTATACCCAAATCCGGTATCAGACAGATTAACTGCCTTGTCCTGACCATTTTTCCTGATTTTGAGCGAAACATGCCCTTCACTCAATGATTTCTCAACCTCAAAGCCAAGATTTGTATGCGTCCATTTCTGGAAACGCTTAAATTGCTCATTTTTGAGAGAATTAAGAAAAACTGGCAAATTCTTACCTCTGCAGTCTACTTCATTCACCGCAGTATTTCTGAGCCGGTAATATCTTTCCGCTGTTGCGCGGACAGGGGCAATGTAATACACATTACTAAAATATTTTATGATATACCCTGAAAAATCGTCATAATAATGAGGTAGATAATACAGGAAAGTCCATTTCCTTAATTCTTTTTCCCGTTCCTGCACATTTCTCAAAACATCTTCTGCCTGATCAACTTCTTTTGCTTTTATTTCTTCATGAAAATTTCTTATTCTTGTCAAGTAAAAATATCGAATGATAAAATCAGTCTCGTCGTTTATTTTCAAAATATCCGAAAAATTTTTTCTTGCTGTTGCTTTTATTGCATACAATGGCAGATTAAAAATTTCATTTCCAATCGAATACTCAGCCGATCCCATGTCCTCATTGATGACTGATATTTCTTCATCGTTCACAATCAATGAAAGTATTTTATATTTATCTGAATACGTAATGATGGTATGATAATCTCCATATTTCAATATTATTTCCGATATATAATCATATGTTGTCTCCTTATTATGGCTAATAGCAAACTCTATTGTCACTGTATCTTTCTCGCTAGTTGTAATTAACATATTTCCAATATCTGTTGAAAGCACATTTCTCAACTCAGAAGTGCTGTCAAAACAAAATTTAAACCGTATCGTATTTCCACCACTGCCATTACTCAATGCTTCCCGATAGCTTCCAAAATCAACATAATCATCCTCATCCCCCGCCCACAGGATAGGCCCATTAATCCGCTTATTAAATGACTGTTTCATCAGTGGAAAAATTCTCAAAAAAGTGCTTTTCCCAGAACTGTTATTTCCGACAAGCATATTGATCTTTTTCATTTCAATTTCACCGGTATCATACAGACTTCTTAAATTTTTTACTTGAATATAGTTCATGCCCAAACCTCCCAATCCTGCATACAGCTATTTTCAGGCACTGCAATCATCCCAATCTCAGCATACAATAAAATAATATCCTGTCATATTCAATTTGTCCAGATAAAACAAAGTCATACATTCAATATTATAACAGTTCAGCTATCGGCTTCCTGTTACAGCATCAAGCCATGCAAAACCGCTTCGCAGATGCCAAAGCCACGTACCGTGGCTTGATGCATCTCAACCACTACGCGTTCTTACGTGGCTTGTAAAACCATAATTTGCAGCGGGGTACAAAGTCCTAGGCTGAACTGTTACAATCTGCTTTGCAGCTTCTGTATGCATTCTCTCTTTTCTGCTTCGTCCAATTTATCAAAGTAAAATATAACATCCTCTATCTTGCTTTCCTTGATTATTTCATCTGCCTCTTGATCAAGTATTTTAACCATTGCGATTGTTTCCTTTGATAAAAATTCTGGTAAAATTTTTAATTTTTCTTTCCAGTGATGAACAGCATTTCTACTTTTATCGCCAAGCGTTAACTCATCCGCAATCCATCTTTGCTCTTTTTCTTCGAGCGCCTTCTCAAATTCAGATATAATCCCTTCCAAAACGGAAAGCACATCAAAATCGAATTCTATCTTCTCATATTTTTCAAGCATTGCTTCTGAAATCATTTTACACTTTTTTCTTGACTGTGATGCATTCTTAATTACATCAATATCCTCCAAAAACTCCTGCAGACTTCCCTGCAACTCCTCAAAACTCGACTGATCTGCTTCGGGTATTCCCTTCTGCAAAACGGTAGCAATATTGTCCAGTAAATTCTCCACATCTTCGGCACATTTCACTTCGTAAAGATCATCCCAGATATCTGACATATCTTTCATGGTTCGATCGTGACTCTTTTTCAGTTCATTGACTCTGCCATTAATATTATCACAAATTCTTTGAGCATCCTTCCCCAATGCGGCACCATATTTTTGTACTCTCGCCTGTAATTCTTTTCCTTCCTTTAAAAAATGACAAATATTTACATAAGTAACATATTTAGTAATATGGCTTTTTTCCAAAAACTTCTCACAATCTACTCTGAGTTCCTCACGCGAACGAATCTCATCGATATTACCAAGTTCCTCATCCCTACGCTTCTTAACCATTAAAGCATACTCTGGAAAGCCAAGTCCTTCAAGCATTTCCATCATTTTTGTATTGTGATTTCTAAACGTATTAATTCCCTCAACTGTTTTACAATACAAACTTGCGACATAAGGAGCAATTAGCTGATCTACTATACTTCTTAAACTGTCAACCATCCTTTTAACAGAAGCCTTTGAATCTCCATCTATTTCATACCCATTGTCCTTAAATATCTTCGTATAAGGAATATCTGCTACCATTTTCAACCCCTTAAGGGCTTCATACAGACTCTTTTCTTCCACAGCAGCCTCCAATTTTTCATCAATTTTGTCTATATGACTCCTCCATTCATGAAATGCTTTTTTACCTGAATCCAGATATTTTCTTGCAAGTAGATATTGCGTATTCAATTCTTCTGGAATCTCATCTATCTCCATCATATTTGATAGCGTTTTTTCAAGTGACACAACCTCAGCAATACTCCTATTAGATTGAACCTTGTCAAAGAATCGCATATACTTCCCTGTAACTGCACCTGCATCTACCATTACAAACACAGATTGCTTTACAACATCAATATCAATCTTCTTATCCTTAATTACAACAAGTTCCTTCCAATTGTTGATATTTATCGTTGAACCGTTATATTGAAATCTCAGGCAATAATTAAGATTTGCACAAATAACAGCCATCATAAGTGTAACAACATCTTCACTCATTCCATATGGCGGACGGCAATATGTGTCAAAAATATTTTTGCATCCATATTCTGTATTTTCAGTGATGCTTGCCACAATTCTGTCATATACTTGACGTGCTTTATTTTCTTCTGGCGGAATCACTCTGAATTCCTGATCTATGCACTTCCATGAAGTCGCGTTCGTTGTCATCAATAACGCCTCAATTCTATTTCGAACATCGCTGGGAAAATTATGGATTGTTGTTTCATTGACAGAATTAGAAAGCAACATCTTAATAATCGTACAGTAATAAGCACCTCCCTTACCCCCCAAATTGTTTCCCTTTGTTATAAAACCATCAAACGAAAACGGAATCGCAGCAGGATATAGTTCTTCAAAAACCCCTGTCAGAAACACAGGCATTCTCGTCTTCAATTCCTCTATTTCTTTCTCACCAATACGAATTCGTTTTTTCTTTAGCTCTAAAAACTCGTCTCTCAGATTACACTCTGCCTGTCCAAAATCTGCCTGATAATAACGATCATACTTATTTCGATTTACATCATCTAGCATATCTAATACATTATACTCTAAAAGTGCATCGTAAAGCCTATTATCGGCATCATTTAATAACATCACAATGATAGGTGTCCCAACGAACTCCTTAACTAATATTTGAGCACGTTCCACATATAAAGCTTCTGTATCCTTATTCGCATACAGCCATATCAACCTTCCCTTGGCAGTCGTAGAACCAGTTGCGTTATTCCACTCTTTTAAAGATGTTTTTACCCCTATCTCATCAAATTGCTCTATTGCATACAATTCCTGTTCGAACAACCATTCATTTGTCGTTATCCTATGCTGCAGTGCAAAGTTTGTAGTCTGCTTTTCTAATACACCTGCTATCTCTTTAATCTTAAAATCCTGTAATAATGATTTATCAATAACAGCTCCCGCCACAAGACGCTTCTTTAATACTTTGAAATCATGTGCCCCATTTGACTCTTCCATAAAGTCAAAACATCCGGCATGATCATCAAAACCCAAAACTGCATATTCATTTTCAAGCCATTTCAGTTCTTCCTCAATTTCTATAATGGACAGTCCACTACAAAGTGCCAATGCCTCCTTAGCATCTGTGTAATCCTTCGTTCTAAAACGAAGAATTCTAAGAATTAAATTGGATCTAAGTACTGCCAATGCCTTTTCTGATAGTTTATCGCCATACTTCCTTAAAATATTGTCATACCGAATGCACTGCTGTGACGGCTGCCTTCCCTCCTGCTCTGCTGCAAGCATTTCAGTATATAAATCACCAAGCATTAATGTTTCAGGCATAATCACAAAATAATTTTCTGAAATGTCAACGGATTTGGAGCTTTCTATGTATTGACTAATCAGAGTTAAAGAAGATCGATTCTGCAAATAATCAGATAACTGTGTTAACATAAATGTAGAAAGCGGATGCATTGGATAAATACCTTCTACTACTATCTTGCGAAACAAAGCATAATCCTTCCATATCCCTTTAGTGACAAGCCATGCATTTAACTTTTCAAAAATATATTTCCACTGAATTCCATTTGTTTTTTGCCATAAAACCACATTTTCTTCAAAAGCTTTCTTATCCTTACGTTGAATCAAATTCGCAAAGACAGTTTCCAGATTAGAGGAAATATAATATTTGTCACTTGCATCGTAACGTCCAATATACCGACTAATATTTTTTGTTTGATCTACACGTTGCAAATAAGTCTTAATATCCGACTGGATAAAATTGATCACCTGCAAAACACCACCTGCATTTTGTGCCGTCTCAAAAATCTGCTGTAATGCAGAATCTCCTGATTTTGCAGCATTAACCCCAGAAGCATATTCCAGATATCTCCCAAACTCATCAAATAATAAGATAATGTGCTCAAACCGGCCGTTCATACCACAGTACTCTGATATAAGCATTTCAAGAATATTGGCAGCCGAAAGCCCTTCATCCCATCTAATTTCCTGTCCATTAATCTCTGTATAAACCGCATTTACAATATCAAAGGCGGCATCATCCGTCATAAGATTGTCATGGATTTTTTCTATCAAGTGATTACCTGTTTCATTCCAGCCCAATTCCTTTGCCTTTTCTTCAAATAAAGTAATGGAATTCTTTATATTACGGCTAAAGAACGTCTCTGCTGTATCTAAAGCCCTGTTCAGTTTTTTTAAACCATCATCTGGCAGTCCGTATAATTTTAAACTCTTTTGTGCTGCCTTTAGTATTTCAGAATGCAGATTAAAATCTCTCATTCCGTTAATTACCATAACAAAATTTCTTTCATCAGTTAATGCCTGAATATGCTTGGCAGCAGCAGGATCAATACTAGATATATTAGATATAACTTTATTATATGTTTGCGGCATATAATCTTTTCCGGAAAAAATCTGCCCCAAAGTTACAGCAAAATGTGATTTTCCTGTTCCATAATCAGCAATGGCCAATGTAAGGGCATTGGCATGATCGTCTGCCATCTTTTCTGCTAATTCTTTGACGAGACTGATTGTATCAATCCATTTTTTATTTCCAATCCCCTGATCCTCAACCCCAAAGTATTGCTTACCATGAAACACAAAATTTTCTGATACTTTTACAGCTTTTTCCTGATCATAAAACCAATCTGCCTGAACTGCACCCTCAAAATATAAATCTTTTCTAAACTCTAGTATTTTTCCTAACTCCATTGTTGGTGTCCTCCTAACACAATTCACTATACAGGCTACTAATCAGTGCTTCCTTATTTGTCAGTTTCAAAATCGTGTATGGCATTAATTGTCGATTCATTCGCAGTAATCCCTTGTCCGCTAAATGTTCCAGCACTTCATACTCGCTCTGTGTATCCCATCCGAAGATCTTGCCAAATCTTAATTCTGCAAATTGAGCCGATGATATCTCCTCCTGCCCAGGATAATACTCCTCCCAATATGCCCATAACACCAACGCATACAGATAAATAAATTCCTTGTTATATACAAGCGATTTACATATAACCACATCATCTTCTACATTTAAAATTCCAATTTCTGAGAAAAAGTCATCATATGAGCCAAAAAAGGGGGCAATATTTTTCGCAGTAACCTTATTATCGTAAATCTGATTTAATTCTAAAATAAGCATCTCTTTTTTTATTCCATTATGATACTTTGGAAAAATTTCTCTAAAAATCGAACTCCACATGCCTGCACCTTCCTCCCGGCGCAAAATCATGGCATGCAACAACAATTTAGTCAAAAGCTCCTGTAAGCCTGGATCTTCCATGCGAACACATTCACCTAACTTAGTCCTTGTTAACTGAATTTGCTTGTCTTTCTTTTCACTTTTAACCAACCCCATATATTCGGCATAACTAATATGTGGCTCTACCTTACCACTGGATACCCCTTGTGGAATTCCTGTAATTCCAGAAATGTCCTTCAAACTATGCCATGACTTTCCATCAGCAATATCTAAGATACTGCTGATGTACTGACCCTCTGGCTTAAATGTCTGATGGAAATTTATATTGACTTGTTTTACCATGCTAACACCTATCCTTAAACGAAGTAATGTTGGCCACTGTAGGCTTTGTACTTCCAAAAGTGCCATCATCCTTTTTGCGATCCCCCACTACAATACACTGTCCCTTTTTCAAAGCCTTTAATGCGCCAATCCAAAGCGATGGATTAGTGGGATCGAGCTGCTTGGACATTTTTGTGATTTCCTCATCCGTAGGCTTAAAATAGAGCTTAAACGCCGCCTGCATTAGCCTTACAACCTCATCATCTGCAAGAACCTTTAAAGACTGTGTAGCAAACCACGCTGACCAGCCAAATTTTCTGCCTTCTGTTAAAATCGCCTTACTAGGTGAATTCTCCTTATGAGAAAGATTCTGTGCTTCATCTAAGACCACTACAAAAGGATTTTCTTTGGAACCATAATTTTTCGTATAATACCATGCATCCCACAACATTAGTTCGGTCACAATAACCTGCATTTCCCTATCAATCATTGTGAGTTGAAAAATATTCATCTTTGCCTCTGATGCATATAAGATACTACCCCAATCAAACTCTGCATCCTTATTAAATTCAATGCTATGGAAAAAAGGTGTCATCTTCGACACAACCGTTTTTGCATGAGCATTTTTCGGCTGTATCTTTATCAATTCTTCCTGGAAATGAGTCATATCCATACCATCTCCATATTCTTCCAAACCAACTCTAGTTGCCTCGTAAATAGCAGCATATTGCTGATCGCCAAAACCATACACATGTGTCAAAATATTAGCAAACCTTCCTGCAACATCTGCGGGCGTATCCTGTATTTTCATTCCTGCAAAATCTTGCTCCTGTCTTTTGAATGGATTGATAGGAACACCCTGAAGTTTTATAATATGCTGATTTATCTTGTGGTTCATGCTCTCGACAAACTCAGTTTCAAGCTGATCAAGCCGGAATCCCTCTGTATAATCAAAGATTACTGAAGAAATATTGCTCTTTGCCAGCTCATACAACATTGTCTGAATGCTATATGTCTTTCCTTGTCCCGAAGTTCCTGTTATCAACAGATGACGATTTGCCATTTGCCGACTTCCAAATTCCCAGTAAACATCTGACAAAGTTTTACTCTTACCAATTAAAACACGAATATCGTCAAGATTGACTTTATTCATATTCTCTGCACTTTCCGGCTCACGACCAAATTTTTCTTCTCTTTTTTCATCATCTGTATGTGCATCCTGCGGATCATTCTTTGGTGATACAAGCGGTCTCGCAACTTCTGATACTTGCATACTCTTTGCTTTTCCTTTCTGTGTTGTTGCTATCTCGTCATCAAGAAGCTTTTCTCGCTCCCTGATTTTCTCCTGCTGTTCCTCATCTTCAACAACCTCTTTTGGATCAATCATCACATACTCAACTTCGTCTAGATTTTCTTTTAATAAAAGAGACTGAATGATCTTTTGCGGAATATCATATATGCATATTTTTTCTTCGCCTGAAACAGTTTCAACCTCCTCATCACCTTGCATATCTAACCAGAATCCAAGAACTCTTCCATTCCACTCAATTTCGTAATTTCCATCAAGAACACTTCTAAGTTTTGTAGCTAACTCCGCAAATTCCTCTGTATTATTGCTAAAGGTCACTTGTGCAAACGCCAAAGCACGATATAACTGTGCGAACCAATATCTTCTTTTAATAGATTTCGATTTTGGGTTAAAAATCCTACTCAATCTGCGAACGCCCTGTCTCACTTGCTCAATAGCGTGTTCCTTGTGCTGTTCAGCATTCGCATATATAGATGTCTTGCATTCTGTTACTGTTGCTTTCAACTTTAGTTTGTCATTATCATCAAGGAATGCTTCTAATACCAGAAAATCAGGACGGAGTGCAGCATTTTCGTCATCTTTATCTATATCTCCTCCAAACCAGTGTTTATAGGAGTCCAGATGAACAACAATTTTAAGCACACTCCCGCCTTCCAATTTTTCTTCCCTGAGAGATGTCAAAACATATGCCATAAATTCACGTATATTTTCATCCTTTGGGTTCGTTGCTGCCAAAAGACTGATGCCATCCAAACCACTTGCTTCGTCAATGCAAAACTGCGCGACTTTCTTTATATGTTGTTTGTCCCATTGAAACAAGCTATACAGTCGGTTTTCCAATTTCTTTCTTATGGTTTCCAGAATCGTTTTTCTAGCCGTAATCGTTAAATTGTATTGTCCATATGCACCTTTCCCTGTACTAAAACCTATAATATTGTAATCCTGCTGATGAGAATCATCGCTTCTTAACAACGCTCCATCCATACCGCTATCCACACACACAACCCAATATGCCTTCTCATGAAGAAAATGAACAATAGCAAGTCCATCCGCATCAATGCCTACTTCCTTCGAAGCGATATACACCCCATCTGGAATCTTTTCCATATTATTACGATAACGTACAATTTGTGTGTGTTCAAAGGCAACCTTAAATTGTGGTTGTGAAAGTTCTATCGTCCGCTTCACAGATGTGCTTGAAATTGGTGTTGGCTTATATACAATGGGAAATCTACACTGGCTCGGCGCCAGACATGTATCCTTATAAGACGATACAAAGCCAAGATTATTCACCTTTAGAATGTCCATCACAAAGGCAATATCATTATTCCCGTTTAACAATTTTTCAAGTGCCGACTTGTTATTCCATTCATTCAGATAAGTGTGAATATTCACACTCTCATCCTGCGAGAAGAACTCATCCATCCAATACGCCAGATAATTCCTTCCACCCTTATTCTCTGGTCTTACTAAAATCCGAAGCGAAATATCAATTTTTGCCCGCTCATCCTTTTTTCTTCTGACCTCAATAAATCTATAGACTGCCGCTACGATCGGCTGCAACTCTGACGGATCTATAAATACAATGCTAAGGTTGTCTGCTGAGTTTGGAAAAGCTTTCGCATAGTCTGACATTACACTGTAGATCATCTTGGCATTATCATTTAACCGGGAAACCTCATTCCGGTCAAAATCATCATCAAAAATAGCATCCTTGTGAATCATATCCCTCAAACGATTCTCATTTTTAATATCACTTCTGCCATATAGACTAAATGCACCAAATGATGCAATTGCACCAAAATACACCTGTCCATAAGACGGGAAAATGTCAAGTGTACTTTGTATCATACTCATTTGAAGAAGACCCGTAAGCGTATCTGTTATCTCTTTCTCAGAAATCTTGTCCTTGCCCTGTGCATCATTCCACCATTCCTCACAGCCATCAAGGAAAAATATTTTTTGATCATTTAATTTTTCCAATGCAGCCGGATGCCATGCAGGCACAATACAGCTCTCTATGTCTTTCTGTGACGTTAAGACACTTGTATCTCCTATAATATTAAACGCATTAATGTATGCATCTAATATCCACTTTAAATTTTCTGGAAATGTTCTTTCTCTTAAATATTTACCTAAACTTACATATGCGTCACAAAGCTTTGACAATTCAGAATGATCCTTTGCTATACAAGTATAAAATCCCTCGTTCGCAACAGCATATGAAAACTCGGTAAAAGCTTTTCCCGCTTCGTCAAATTTAGCAGAAACCACCTTCTCATCCTTTGGAATCTTTTTATCTATATACTCTGTAAGGTTAAATTTAAACCCAATTTCACTTTCTTTTAAACGGTCAAAAAATTCTTCCTCGCTCTTAGAAAATATTAATGAATTAATTTTAGATATTTCTGATACCGGAATAAAGTTTCCATCTTTGGTACTGCAAAAATCTTGCAAACATAATTCACCAAAATTCTTATCCCAGGAATTTGCCATATCAAATTTCCATTGAAAATAATGGTGATAAATTTCACCATCAACCTCATAACACGTTGAAAAATTAATTTTACTGACAGACTTATTTGCCGCAGCAGGTTTTACGTATAGATCTTCTTCAATGTAATGATACGCCTGTGCGGGTATTAAGAAGTTTTCAGGAAAGCAGGTTAAAGTGATATCATTCTCATTTACCATCCACATTCTCTTGTTTAGATACTCTATCACACCACCGCAATGAGTACAGATTGACTTCCACGTCTCTAGTAATTGCTGTTTTTCCTCGTCATGCTCAACATCTGAGTACATACACACGATTTCAGCCGGTGTAAAATCAAACTTTATATTGTCTACACGAATATCTACGTTTTTGAGATGTGCCAAAGTTACAAAAAGTGCATTTGCAAAGATTTCCAGTGGCTCTCCAACCAATGTTTTCACCTTATTCTTAGGTTTCTTTTTTTCTGGTGGAACTCCGATATCGAGCACATCTTCAACAATACAATAATCAACTTTTAATAACTTCCTTGTATTTTCTTGAAGGTTCTCCCCTACAATAAACTCCTTTAATACTTTTGAGAACTCGTCATAATCCTTTACCCCTTGCTCACTCCAACACTCATGATCTGAAGGATATTTAACTAATTCAGCTTCGCCTGAATTATAATAATCAATTTTTTTCATATACTTATTGTACTGCGTAATTGACATTTTGCTATTAAACGGCTGACGTACAATAAATCTACGACAACCTGCAAGCACATTTTTACGCCCCATAACGTCTTTCTGCCCTGGCAGCTCAAGCCGTCTATAAGGTAGTCCCCATGCAGGAAGACCTTCAAAGAAAAGCTCCATAAAATCCTTGCCATTTGTGATCTTTCCTTCCCATGAATCCGCTATGTCACTCAACTTGCAAATATCTACCGCTTCATACTCAAATAAATCCTTATAAAGGCGATCAACCAAAGCATTATCCTGATCAGTAAGAGAATCCTCACCAAACACCAAATGATATTTTCCATTTAATGTTTTGATAAGAAGCTCCGGTGTAATACTATTACAATTTGCAAGACCTCCTTTATCTTCTTCATCTTCAGTACCCATCAATACGACAACATTACTCGTGTGCAGATTCCTATAATGCGTAACACTATCTTCCTCCGCAATCCACCCGTGCTGTTTCATAGACTGTAAGACCGTTGTATTCTCAGGATTTTTCTGAAAAGAATTCCACTTGTTTTTCGCAAGTTTCACATCGACAGTAAGTCCTTTTTCCTCAAGTAATGATGTGATTCTTTCTGCGACCTGTTCATAAACTGCGATATTATCAAAACCATCCACACGAACCATCGTCTCATTATCAGCAGATGGCTCATTTCCCAATATTAGCTCAACAATTCTATTTACAATGTATTTCATGCCTCCGCCTCCTCAATCGACTCATATGGATTCACTACAATAGATGTCGCGTCTGACAATTCTTTTAAAAAACCTGTCGAACGCAAAAAACACTGGAATGCAACAACATTTTCAGAAAAACAATTTGCCAACGACGAATCCATATTTATACTTTTCAGACTCTGCCTGTATTCTTCTGGCCCGATTACGATTCTATAATTATAATATAGTTTCTCCAAAAACATTTTTAATGTCATCTTGTCTCCCGGTGCCACTAATGAAAGCACCAAAAAGCGAATCACATCTTCGGAAAGACTAAATCTCTCAAATGGTCCCGACACTGGGATAATACACTGTAACTCTTTCCCTTTACTTTTAAAGATATCCAACGAATTTATACGCGCCTCACGTACTTTTTTCATTCGTTCTTCTTCAATCCCTGCCTCGTTTGCCATTTTATTTATAGCGCTCATAAAGTGTGACTCTATATTTAGAAATGCTCCATGAGCAATTTTTTTAACTGTATCTGTTGTCTCACCCTTCATATCAACAATCCATGCTGGTTTTTCTATATCAAGATAATCTGCAACCCTGTAAGACATCATTCTCATGATTTGAAACATTACACCCTTTGCAAGAATTTCAACCCTTGTAATCGGATGCAATTTACATGAAAGAAAACTAATAAGTTCATCTACGCTATAGCTTCCACATTCTTTATATCCTGTTGCTGGAATGTAAGCCACTTCTAATTTTTGAGACAAGACCTTTTTGTCAAGAGAATACTTCTTTTCCCATGTATCTTGCACATATCCTGCCATTTTAGAGATCTTTTTACATTGTCCGCTCACTAGATCATTTAATAATCTGACGAGCCGCTCCTGTCTGTCTCGATCCCCTTCTAACCCTTGCAGTAAATGCAAATAATACAATTCTCCTCCACGTGACAAAAAGTTATGTCTCTTAAAATCAAATTTTGTATCGAGCGAGCCTGGATCATTTTCCCAATTTACATCCTTCCTTCGTTTTGCCTCTGTTGGATCTACTCCGCATAAAATAAACTCCGGACATATAGGCAATAGTGCCTGCGCTCCCCAAAACCTATTTTTTACCACTGCTGCATATCCATGAAATAAATCTTGAATATCCTCTATATACTCCTTAGCTGATTCCCTATCAGCCACATCCATCTTATCATTTAAATAATTTACCATTTCACTGTATGCTATAAAATCTTCCGGAATAGACCCTTTTTTCTTTGACTTATCAAAAAAGATAAATCTTCGCAGAGCCATTCTTGGTTCTACCCAATAGCTGAGTTTATGTTCGCCTGTCACGTCATGAAATTGCATTTTCCCTTCCTTCAAATCTTCATTTTTCGCAGAAACAAATATTAGAAGAAATTCAATTAAATACTCATATAGCGTTTGATCAGCCTTAAATCTATTTCCAAAAATCAAGGTAGATAACGGCCCCTTATTGGCAATTTTATTGTAATCATCTTCCATCCAACTAGGAAATGTCCTCATGTTCAAGCCTCCTATACTTCTCTTATCCTGCCATCATCTGTTAACTCCAGACGAATATTATTGTTACCACCATTCTTCAGAACTACAATCTCCACAGTATTTTCGTCCTCATCCTCTTTAAGCATCTCCGATATCTGGGCTTTTAAACTTTCTACGCCATGAGATAACTGCGGGTCAATATTTGTAGCGATTACGCCATTTTTCAACTCCTCAAAATAGTCTAACATTGGCAGCGTCAAGACAGTACTTAAAACTTTTTTGTCTATTCTCAATTTCAGCTCATATCTGTCTCTCCCTTTATTAAAAACACTATCTTTTGTTTTAATTTGTTCTACATGAAGCTTTCGTACTGGTATCGTTCCTGTAATTAACTGCACATTCTGTGTGATTCCAGACTCTCTGCTAAGTGTCAGCGGAATTTCTGTACCATCGCTCGGTGTTCCAACATAAATCATGGACAACGCATCTGCAATTAACTTTGCATCAGCCTTTGATGGTGTATCAGTCCCATCTCTAAGTGCAAGATACCTTTTATACTGCTTCGAAAACACATCCTCATAATCTTGTAAAATAATTTGCTTATCCGTAACAATATTCATAAATAAATATGTTCTACGCAGAAATTCTGTCCAGCCACTAACAAATGCATTCCTCTGCTCTGCATCGACAACAATTTCTTCAATTTGTTTTCCAAATAACTCCTTATACTCTTTTCCCACTATCAGTTTTTCGTCTGCACGCAGTCTCTTGTGGTCATACAGACAACGATTTGCCGCGTCTACTGCTATAATATTTTGCGCACGTTCATTCTGCTTTGTTCCGATATATCCAAAAAACAAATTGCTAAAGAGATACTTATATGCTTCATTATGACGAACTTCCTCACAGGACATTCCACCAGTTAACATATATGCCAGTTGCTCTGTCATACTCCGAATCGTTAATCTTGTTCCATATTCCGTTAACCATATAAAATGATTATGAACAAATTCAAAAACTTTAGTCCTATTTTCAACAATAAGCTGGCGATTCCTGTATATGTGACAATACTCACATTTCTGACACCCCTTACAACCTTCCCATAATGAATTTTGAGTAATCTTCTCTAAAAACTCAGTTGCAAAATAGACATTATCAACCATGGCGACATTTATAACGCATAGTTGAACACCACATATATTGATAACCTTGCCAGTATTATTATCCATCAAATTTATCAACTGAATCCGGGCTTTTTCCTTTTCCTCATCAGTATCAAATAATTCACCAAATGTATTGATCAGAGGGCCCGTATTCGCAACCATAAATACATAATTTCCATTTTCTACCATCTCAACTGCTTTTCTCATTACATAAAACCGGTTGATCTGGTTATCTGATTCTTCTGACAGTTCACTAAAATCCTTAATACATAAGCATTTCGCACCATTTGGCAAACTCACCTCACTCAGTTTTTCCTTTGTATCAAATCCTGCTTTCAAATCTGTTAACACTTGATACATAATACTGGTTTTACCGTCTCCGGCATGTCCTGTTAAAATTGTGATGTGTGGCG
Source organism: Lachnospiraceae bacterium (assembly GCA_021770755.1). Classification (GTDB taxonomy): domain Bacteria; phylum Bacillota; class Clostridia; order Lachnospirales; family Lachnospiraceae; genus COE1. Next base: position 130,198 of record JAETQI010000001.1, on the reverse strand, counting down.
CTTCCCCTGTAAGATTATCCTTAATATAATCACACAGACCTACTCGTACCATTACCTCCCTAAAATAAGGATTATCTACATTTTTCTCTCCATATGCATTTTCATTCTGGGCATTATAATTGTGCAACGAATTCAAATAGTCAATATACTTCTTATTGTTCATCATCTGACCTCTTTCACCATATCTATAGTTCACTTATCGCATCAACTAACTGGTCTATATCTTCCTTTGTATTAAACTGTCCTAAGCCAATCCTCACTGTTCCTAAATACAACTCATCTGCTAAATATTTATGTACATATGGCGCACAATGATATCCGGTTCTTACGGCTATATCAAATTCCTCATCCAAAATAGTCCCGATATCTTCCGACTTATAGTTTTTCACATTGAAGGAAATGACTCCGATATGATTTTCGGCACTCTCTGGCGTGTAGAGAATTACATTCTTCAAAGTTTTTAAACATGTTACCGTATACTCTGTAAGTTTTTTCTCAATGTTGAAATTTTCTTTCTGGTTTAAGACCGATAAAGCCTCATACAACCCTGCAATAGCCACCACGTCCTTGCTTGCTGCCTCATATCTGCCGGGCTTTGTCTGTGGCATGTCTAGTTTCAAAGAATCGCTTCCAGTCCCACCTACAAGAAATGGCATCAGATCAATTACTGAACAGTCAATAAATCCAGCAATTCCTAATGGTCCATACAATGTCTTATGACCTGCAAATACAATAAAATCCGCCTTGCATATTCTTACATCTATATCCACCAATCCGAAAGACTGTGCTGCATCCATCACCGTAATCGCCTCATATTCTTTTGCCATCTGAAAAATTTTCTCTATTGGTAAAATATATCCTGTAACATTGCTCACATGTGTACAACATACACATTTCGGTCTATCCTTTATAAACTGATATTTTGTCTTTTCCAAATCTATTTCTAAGTTTTCTTTCAAAGGCAATTCCCGAATCCGAATCCCTTTTTCCTTAGCAATCCGATGTAATGTACGTGCAACAGCATTATGCTCGTATGGCGATATATACACCACGTCTCCTTTTGTGAACAATAATCCATTCAATATAATGTTTAAAGAAATCGTCGCCGATGATGTTAGAATAACAGATTCTACGCCACTGCCATGAACCACCTCTATTAATTTTTTTCGCGTATCTTCAATCAAGTCAGATGCCTCTTGTGCAACCCTATATGTACCACGCCCTGCATTTACAGCCATATTGCGATTCGCCCAATCCATCTTTTGATAAACTGTTTCTGGTTTTGGATATGAAGTGGCTGCGTTGTCCAAATAAATCATTTCTATTCCTCTTTTCTCATCACCTTTTCTATCATCTCGAGAAGAATTGCGACACGCACATTCACATCAAGATCAGAAAAGCTTTCTAACTGATCCTCTAAAATGTTTCTAAACACCGCACCATCATCCAAATCAACTGGTGCATAATACTTTTGGATTGTTACTCCATTTTTACCAGTAAATGTAAGAACGCAATTTTCCCTCTTGGTTTCATCTCCAATCGCTTCAATCTCAGTTTTTATACCTTTAAGTTTTTCAATATACTCTGCATAAGAATCATCATTCCACGAATCTGCATGGATTTCTGTGACAATTTTTATCAGCTTCAGTACAACAGAATACTCATCAAAGGTATCTATATCAGCAATGCAAGACATAAAACCTGACACAGCCGCATTATATAATCCATGCTTTGCAACATCACTTTGCTTCTCATACCAGTCCTTCAATGTATGAATCAAATCATCTTTTTTATCTGATGAAAAAATGTTCCTTGTATCCTCTGCAACCCTTGAAAGCAGCCAATCCATATAACCATTCAGTGTCACTTTCATCGTCCGAAGAAGACGAATTGTCTCTTCATAACCTACACCACCACATATTTCAGGTAATGTCTCTAAAACAGCTTCATATGCATTCACATCCATACGTTGCATAACATTTTTTAGCCTGGGTAAAGCTTTCAAAATCTGCTTATTGGAAATGTACTCATTTTCCCTTCGGATATTCTTAGTAACCTGTGGCAAAGCCCGATACCATCGCTGCATACAGGTTAAGATATTTGCAATTCTATTTCCTGAAAGATTATTATCTGCCTTATCTGCAAACAACTCAGACAGCGCCCGTAAATACCTATCTTTGTCTGCACTGTCCCTGGAGATAAAAATAGAATACTTGTCCGGATAGTCCACCATATTGATAATAGAATCTACAGTAAGTTCTGTTTCTCTATCTCCGTAATATACGATAATATCCTCTTTCTTCTGTGATAAAATGTGTGCAAGCAAAATAGGAAGAACTCCTGCTCTCATCCCATACGGCCTTGCACTATACTGATTAACAAGAATACTCAAAGACCTTTTTTCTTCTACACATCCATCAAAAAATTCTTCAAACATTCCCAACAGATGTTGAACTTTTTGTGGTTTGTCCTTTGACAATATTGCTGAATTAACCATTACAGCCCGGTAAATGGTAGACTCCGCACTTGTTCCAGTTCTATAATACTCATCAGAACTTTTATTCATTATGTTTTCCATAATCGTTTTTCTTGACTTCTTGATTGGCGCGGTTTTGATAAACTGTTTGTTAATCAACTCATTGTTAATAACCACTGTCTCTGAATAAAAGTAGTCACAAACAGCATCAACGGCTGCATTAATCGTTATGTTTTCGTCAAAGACCCAGTTCTGTCCATCATAATAGAAAATAACACGCGATTTTACATCCCCAAATTCATCCTCTAAGAAGTCCGATAATATGTTGACAATATCTTCCTCCATCACACTCAATTCTTTTGATAAAATCTCGTTCTCTTTCATGAATTTTGCATCTGCCTTTATATCCTGCAAAATCTCATATTCTATGGCTTTATTTAACAAGATAAATGGTGTTTTTGCATAAATCAAAACTATATTTTCAATACCAGCAGTTTCTACCTTATTTTGAATCTCTTTTGTCCTATCCACATTCTTCAGGGAATAAAGAGCCATCACCTTTCCGTCCTGAAACTTACCATCTTCCAAATACACATTCATATTATCGATCTGCAAAAAATCCTCCACATCCAAATATTCATATCTGAAATATCTAGTCATAGAATATTCGTTATTGTATCTTTTCGGCAAAATGTACTGTGTATTGCTAATCAGATTAAATACTTTTGGTAGATTAGGTGTATCTTTTAATGCCCTACGTTTCTTGATTTCCGTTTTAAGGGCAATACCTGCTCTCGTCTTAAAAACATAGCAATTAGTAGTCTCTTTTTTATAAATTAATTCTTTTGATACTAATGAACTTAAAATTTCCACAGCGTTGGGCAGCCCCGAAGCAATCTTTAGAATTTCCTCTGTCGGTGGCATCTCATCAAATTTATTAATAATATTAAGAACAGCCAATGTCTTTAACAAACGAATTTTATCTGGCTCTTTTACCTTTGATATCGCATACTCTGCATTTAACCATTCTATATGAACACGTTCATTTCCTTTTTCCTTCTTGAACATATTTTGGAAATAATCATATACCCTATCAGGTGTAACAATCCACTCATCCCTCGAAGTATGATCAGACACATATTGTGCCATGCTATTAGGTTCTTCTTTTGATATAAATGTAAATAAGGTTCGCTCATTCTGTGCAACCTTTTCACTGATATTTAGTAATGCATATGCGGAAATAGGGTTAAGCGGATAACACCCCTTCACAATGATATCTTCAAAATCCTTACTCGTAAAAGCAGTTCTAAAAGCTGGTATTTTATAATACTTTTCAACCTTTTCCCTTCCAAAAAACTTACTCGAATCTGGTATTTCTGCAAGTTTATTTGTATCCGTTTCTATGGCATTCTGAATCAATTCATAGCTGTTTTTAAAGGACGTGTTAAAAATAACTTCTTCAATTCTGCCTTCAATTCCAATAAACGCATTAATAACCGCCTCCGGCAGATAAGCACCATACTCTTTAATGGACTTGTGAGCCACCATTGTCATATAAATTTGTGTTTCCTTTGATTCATTAGCCAACTCACATATATCTTGAAGAAACTTCATATTTCCACCAAGCGCATGTTTTTCCTGTCCCTCAATAAATTTACTAAATTCGTCAAAGACAATATAAATTCCGCTATAACCACACTCCTCACGCAGCTTATCGGCTACACTTTGATACATAGGCAGCACTTCACTTCCTGTAAGCGGATTAAACTGTTCCCCCCCCATTAAGGAAGGATAAATTTCTCTGAATAACTCTAATTGTTCAGGATTGCAAACTTTCAAACCATGTTCGATTTCCTCTGCTGATGTTCCCTTTTCCTGTAACGCTTTTTCATAACTTTCATATACTGCTGGATACTCTGTCTTCCAGCGTGCAACAGTTTCTCTTGCAATACTAAAGAAAGTATCAGGCATAAGGTCTGCTACCTTTTCTCTTTTTAACGCATCATTTAATGCAATCATAAAAGAGCGACTGACGTCCTCCTGGCAACCTGAGATAATAACCGGCAGGAAACGTCCCTTGTTCTTCCAGACATCTTTCGCCAAATGATACGCGTCTACATCTACTGATTGCATTTGCTTTAATAACACTCGCACAACACTATCATTTTCTTTTGACCGTTCCATGCTGGTGATCGCCAAAAGAATTAACAACAGATGAGACTTTCCCTTGCCATAAGAACCTATTAGTATCGTGGAATGATTTTTATTTTGTTTCACGGAATTCATGTATCGCTTCAATACGTTCAGAGACGATTTTGTGGGAATATAACTTTCTATTTTTTCTTTTTTATTTAAGTTCAAGTACAGATTAATGGAATTTTTAAAATTACCATTTAACTTGACTATTTGGCTTATATTACTAATTGCCATATAATTATCCACCCTCATTTGTTGTAATAGTCCTTTATAACCCCAATTGGTTCCTTCATATTTGACGGATAAACCATATCAAGGCCTGCTGTTCTGTCCACTCGGATATATCCCAAAGAATCAAGATCGTCTAAATATTTATTTACAGTAACCATCGTCATATGATATATCGCCCCAAGACTCCTTTCTCCTGTTGCGATTCGTTCGATACTAAGGGATTTCTCATTTTCGAACAGACAGCTAATTTCATATAATACCAGCTCATCATCTATCTTTCTTAAATCCGGCTGCACTTTATAAAATATCTCATCTTCCTTTTTCAAGATTCCCAGCACAGATAATGGAGATACAATCTTGTCCTCAGGGTCTTCATTGCCAATCTCACCCTTAGAATACATATTTAGCAATACATCTATATCATCTCTTAATGAACTCTCCGTCACATTCTGCCCCACATAATGAAAGAGCTCCTGTTTCATCTTTTCATGCAAATCTGCCTTGGAAAAAGAATCCGCTTTAAATTTGTTAAAAAACATATACCATACTGTCGCCTGCTCAATATTCTTTGCAATATTTGAATGAAGTAGCCACAGAGAAAAGAAATCCTCAAAATATGGGTCTTTTTCAAAAATAATCTCTGCCATATCCGAAAGTATTTCTTTATTTCCATCTTTTATTAACATTCCGCACGCCTGCATCCAATAACGGATAGACTTCACCATATTCGTACCAACGCCTAACACATCAGGCCCCCTATCCTCTAGGAAAATGTGAGTTCCATTCTCTTTTGCTGCGGAGATTCCCTTATTCATCCATCCTTCACGTAATGGAAACTTTTCATGCCCTTTTATTTTGTAATTAACCTTGTTCTCCATCTTATCCTTCCCTCTTGATGGTAAGCACTTTTCTTAAATAACATCCTGCATTGAAATGATTCACGCACTCGGTACACCTTACACACTTTTCATCATCAATCTTATACGAAATGCTTCCATCTTCTAATTCTTTTATTCTGACTGCATTGTGTTTACAAACACTTTCACAGGCTTTACAACCAATACACATTTGATATTTTGTCAGTTGACATTGAATCTTTCCCTCTGCTGCTTTTAAATTTACAGCTCCGGCAAGCCTTTCATTTTTGATTGTAACTTTTAGCTTCGTATACCCAATTCGTCCTTGAAGTACAAGAACAACATTTCCTTTTTTATCAAGGACATACACTTCCCCCAAACGTTCATTACCCAGATGTGTATTAATATAGCCAAAAGGCTTAAACAATTCATAAAACTCTGTAGTGATTGGTCTTTGCAGTTCATAGTTAAATGCATTATCTTCCGTAGCACAAGGTTCATACGAGATAACGGATCTCTCCGCAATATCAATTCCGTTACCGCCTTGTCTCGCTTTCCACCCACCCTGATTGATATACTCTTCTGGATCTATCTTCTCTATTTTCTTTGCAAAATCAACAAGTATTTCTCTCCAATGTACATATTGGTCATACATATGCACCTTTGATAAGAACTCTGACCATGCACCATTGTTCGGACAACACCAACAACCAACTCGAGAATATCCAAGACGGTATGCCTCATTAAAGTCAATTCCAGTAGTCAGGATATACAGCCATACATCAAAGTCTGTCCATTCAATAATCGGTGCCACAACTGTCTGCTTTGTAATTTTAGGGCTCTTACTTTCCCTGTCATACTTACTCCTGCTTAATGACTCGTTATGTCGAATTCCCTGAAAAGATAAAATATTCGTCTTATTTTTAAATGCAGATGCGATTGTTTGCGTAATTGCTCCCGTCTTAAACACCGTACAGCACCATCGCATTACACGACTTGGTGGACCGATCTGTCCGCAAAGATCCTCAAAATTCTTTTCATAATTTTTTGCTGACAGCACTCTATGTTCACGGGCAAACCGCTTTTTATATTCATATGTTAATGGAAATTCCAACGTGGTATCTCCAAAGATATGAAAGACCTTATTGGAAGCAAACGCCCTTCCCACAATATCTGATGTAACTGTAGAATCTTTTCCTCCACTAAAAGACACAAACATATCATCTATCAGATATCGTTCTCTATATCCCTGAACAAAACAGATTGCTTCATCTGTTATGTCATTGTATCTGTTCTGATTTGCTTCAATAAACTTATGAATGATTGAATTAAACTTCTCATAGTCAACCTTTGTCACATAGTTATCATACTTTGCCTTAATCGCCTTTACTTCTTTTAATGGCTTACCATTCAACTCTTTGATAGAAATTTGTAATTTTTCACCGTTAACAAAATAATAATTTGTATTGTTCCAAATAGACGCATTCTCAAAACATAATGGATCTTCTTTTTCTAAGAGTATTGCCAGCAATACTTTTTCCTCTGGAAATACAGGTCTTATATCCGTCGCAATATATTCGCCTTTACTACCACACACCGGACAGAATTCTTCATATATTGGAATATTACATTCACTACACCAATACAATGTCGTTGACATCACCGGTTTTTGCTCGCATTGCACTTTTTGTCCTGTAGCCTCATCAATATCCCATTCCATACATTTTCCAAACGATATCTTACACATATGTTTGGGACAAATAAGCTCTCTCATTATGATTCCTCCGGTTTTCTCTTTACTTTATCTACCTGAACTATACCACAAATATCACCACAATTACCATTAAATTGTTTCCATAATTAGATATGCTTCAAATATGACCTGCACACACAAGTATTATTATCTCCATGATCATCATCATACCATAAAACATGAAAAACTCTTCCAACTATATATCCATATAGCCGATGATTACCTGTTAAGCGTAATGAGATTAAAGACTCTGCCTCTATAAATTTAGCAGCCAACCTGTCCTGCGCCACTTTATTTAATTTTTCAACATCGATCGAATGATTCTGTATTTTATCCCTGACAAGTATCTCATTCCATGTTTGGCTTTCTAATGCTTTTAGACGTGGGAATATTTCTGTCCAGATCCGTTCACCTATATGTCCCTGCGTAAACGACCACATATCCTGATCTGAATTTGCAAAACTCCATGATGGATTTTCTGAATAGTATTGATCAGGATTGCCACCCTGGGAAATACTCTTTCCTTTTGGAATCTTATCTTGCTTTATTTGTTTGTTCCTCTTAGAGTCCGCCATAATAGATTGCCATACTTTCTTTGGTAATTATATTGTTACAGCCGGTTCCTGCCGGAATGCCTTTCCTTGCAATGATCCACGGATCTTCCATATGCGTCAGATGGCTTAGCCACTGCGCGTCATGTTCTCCATAATGTTTCAAAACCCGCTCCACCGTATCCCTCTGATCCTCTGACAGATCACCCTCTCCGCCAGTTTCATCGCTTGCAATTACCGAGTACTTTCCTTGTGTCTTGTAAAATAACTCCGGGCACACCGGACCATTTGCCCACGCTTGAAAATCCTCTTGAAACAAAGGCATATCATCCCATACAAGAGACCACGCCTGTGCATAATAACACAGCTTCTGCAATTTCATTGTAGACATCTCTCCAGATCGTTCAAGAATATATTTCGCAGTATCAAATACATTTGCCATTTAAATGCCCAACCATTCTCAACAATCGCATAAATCCAAAAACAATATAACAACTCTGCCTTAAATACTTTTAATCATAATTCTGCCTTATTATATGATTACACGCTTACGTCATTTCATCAATCATTAATTCAATTTCTTCTGTTTTCCCATCACACATATTTCTATTTCCCGCAGAATCAAACTGAACCATCGCTCATCACCCCATCATAATCTTACCTTTCATCTTTCGTTATCCGATACAATGCCCTTTACCTCCTGTCAAGGAACAATCTCACTGCATCCTTCAAGTCATCACTGAACTCATCCAGATCGTCAAAACAGATCACCTTGTCATGTATAAGCTGCGCAATATCATAAATCATTTCTGATTTATGCATTTCCAGCATTACTCCCGGCTTTTTCTTATCTCTGTTAATTCTTTTTTCCAAGGCCCAGAACTTGTCAGAAGGATTTTTGTCTCTACTCAAAAGTTTTATATACTCCTTATTGAGATGATCCATGTAGCTTTCCTGCCAGTCGGCAATCTTCTCTCTAAATAGTTTCCAGTCTCTTTTTGAAACTTCCATCTGATACTCCTTTTTTTCGACTTACTTTTTATATATTATACAATGGGAATACCTTAATTGGTAGACTTTACAAATAATTTTGCATTTATTTTTGAAACATGCTTTTACGGGTAGAAGAACCAAAACTCCCTCCAAACTAATGTTTGTATCCACGTAATCATAGATAATAACATCTTTTTTCGTCTCACGATCCCTGTGTAGATGCTCGTACAACCATGCAGCATGTTCCCTGCTTTTTGTCAGAACCAGATGTATCCTTTTCTTTTCCAGACAATCTATGACATCTTCTATGATCTTTTGATTCCTGATTTTGCTCTGAATGACAAATCTGTTGACATCGTTTATTTTCATCACAGCCCCAAACTGAATAAATTTTTTTCTCCTGTCCGTCCTCGCGCTTTGGCGTGGCGGTCAGACCGTACATATATTTGGCATTTACTTCGTACAGCACTTCCTGCGCTGTCTGCGAAGCACTGTGATGACATTTCCGTAACTGTGCATGGAGTTACGCATCTTAGATTCAAGCTTTTAAAAAGGTGTATGATATTAATTTCTCTATACCATACACCAAAATTATTGTTACTATGAAATTTTTAAATCTAAAACAACTTTAATAACTATATCAGTTCATACGGCTCCTCTTTGGCAGAATCTGTCAGCCTTGTATCAAACTGTTGAAAGCCCTTCTCACAATAGAAAGATTAAAGCCTTTCCTCATTCGCCGCCTCCCAAAAGATAACCATGCTTTAATGTGCTTACCCTTATCGGTTCATTACGGCTGTTCTTCCGAAACCTTGTATTTACCTATATATAATTCGTCATTTAGCTTTTGGATACTAACCTCATCATTCACATTTAGTTGTTTGCGCCGAATCAAGATTGTTATTCCTTCCTTATCATCAGATCCTTTGTGCAGACTGCATTTATATAGCCGATATCCCATAAGTTCCAGACACACATTACTGTCACATCTATAATGCAGTAAACATAATACAGCAAGAAATCCAAAAATGATCATAAACTGAACCATATTAAACCATTGTGTAAAATCAAACGCAAGAAGAGGCAGTGCATTGGATAAAAGGTATGCTGTTGTCGAAACAGTATCTTTTTCAGCAGCAACGACCATATATTCTCCCCCAGTATTCTGAGGTGTCTGTTTTCTTAGCGTTTTTATTGTAACCAGTACACTGATAAATAACACAAATGTTATCAGACCTAAACCAATCCACTCTGTATATGGATAATCTGTCCCATCTATCAGGCTTTTCATATCAATACATACAACACAAAGCCACAATGGCATAAATGATAAGAAAAACATACTCATGAGAAATAGGATTGACATTCTGTCACCTCACATCCATCGTCTTGCTCCACCCACCTCTACCGGATCATCATTTACCGGATCAATCATTCCTTTCTTACAAAGGAATTTAACAATCCTGTTCACATTTTCATTGTCAGATGAGTCAAATGTTCCATCCGGCATCTGAATAATTCCAAACTTTTCGGCTATTCTATTTTTAAAACTTGCATCATCTTTAATCTTTCGCAACCTGTTTTCATCATATGCCACAAATTTTCTTGGATTATGTCCAGATGTTGCATATTGTCTGAACGTGCTTTCATCCGATACAATTCCGCTGCTGATAATCTCCTCAACTCTATTGCAACAAATAGATTTATACGCTCTTTCCATATTAAAAAGCTTTTCTCCATTCATATTAAATAGATATACAGCATCATTGATCATTGCTGCATCAACATATCTGTGCAACAATAGATATTTGTCCGGTAAAACTTTGAAGCTATCGCCGTCCCACGCAAAAGTGTGTTTAAATACCTTGAATGGGTTGATAATTGTGAACAAGTTGACGGACCGTTGAATCCCGTCTATAAGGATATCCCCTTTAAGAACATAAGCGTTTGCTGAAAAGTCCAACGCATTTCCTTTCATATCCGGATTTGCCATGGCATGTAAGAGTTTTTCCCAAGATTCACAGACAAGTTCACTTGAACGTTCAATCTTATATATCCTATCGCCTTCTGCACTCCCGTCATAATCACAAACTGTTTGATATTTTGAAAGCCTGCCCTTTTCTTTAGTATATGCAAGTTCCAATTCTTTGATAAATTCCATAATTGCGTTTTGCGTCGTCACCATGATATCATGAGCATTATATACAAATTCACCATGAACCTCCCTGGCGTTTAGCAGCTGGAGAGACCACATGGTACAATTGTCCAGTTTACTAAAAACCTGTTTTATCTTTTGTAGCGACATCACACTTACCCCCTGCAATTATCCATTATATCATTTTACATCCATCTTATCTTTTTAACACCATCTGCTTTTACAAACTATTTCTTTTCTCTGCTGTTCTGTTTCACTCATTAAACATACCTCTTTCTCATCGCTGCTAACATCTACTTTATATTATAATCGGAAACTACCGGAAATACAACATCCTCATGCCTCAAAATCAAAACTCGGGCGTTTGGTTCTATTAATGACAAAGGAACAAGTACTTCTTCCGTGATTCGAAAACTTGGCACCCTTAATGATTGATTAAAAGCCCATGCCCCCACACTTGATGATGGCATGGGCAAGGGAAGAAGCAAGGTTGGCTTTTAACAAGGTGCATGATATTGATTTTCTCCATACCATACACCCCAAAACTATTATTACTATGAAATTTTAAAGCTTCAGAACGGCTATCAATTCCTCACCATCCATTTCGCCTGTTTCAGAGAACCCAAACGAACTGTATAGCTTTCGGGCAGTATCATTATCAGGCTCATATGATAACCAGCAATACGCTGCTTTCCCACAGGGAAACGTCCTAATAAAATCCAATGCAAGTTTGACAGCCTCCCGGCCAAATCCTTTTCCCTGATAGGACCTGTCAATCATAAGCCTCCACAGATTATAGTTGTTTTTAGCTATTTCAGGCGCATCATCCCAGTAATCATCAACATCAAACCCTATCATAAGAAATCCAACCGGCATATCATCTTCATAAATGCCAAAGGGGAAAGCATATCCATTCCCGGTAATTGCCGTATAAGCCTCAATCATGCTGATATCATTGCCCGCAACAAAACTTCTCTGGTCATCAGAAACCTTTAGTTTCAGAAGATCCCATACGTTTTTCCCTGTAACTTTCTCTAATCTGAGCATAAATCTGTCTCCATATATCCGCATGTAAATGGAAAGAAATCATACCAATTCTTCCCTTGCCTTGTGAATCTGCACAAGTCCGCGCATAAAACAGGACTAAATCAGTGCAAGCTCTTGAATCTATCGAGCCTCTCTTCATTTAGTCCTATCATATATATCTTAATACAGCTTTGCCCCTGCCGGAATGTGGTCATCCACCATCAGCAGATGCAGCCTCTCCTGGCCCTCCTCCGCATGTACCGCGCTGATCAGCATACCGCAGGAATCGATCCCCATCATAGGGCGCGGCGGCAGGTTTGTGATGGCAATACAGGTCTTTCCGACCAGTTCGTCCGGCTCGTAATACTCGTGTATGCCGCTCAGGATCGTTCTGTTCTCGCCTGTTCCGTCATCCAGAATAAACTTTAAGAGCTTCTTCGACTTGGGAACTGCCTCGCATGCAAGAACCTTGACGGCTCTGAAATCCGACCTGCTAAAAGTCTCAAAATCCACAAAATCCTGAAACAGCGGCTCTATCTCCACCTTGGAAAAATCAATCGGATCAGATGTATTTGGCGCCTGTGCCACAACCTGTGGAGCCTTCGGCTTCGTGTCATTGAGCGATTTGAGCGTCGGGAACGCCAGCACATCCCTGATCGAAGGCGAGTTCGTCATCATCATGACCATCCGGTCGATGCCAAACCCGATGCCCCCAGTCGGCGGCATGCCGATGCTCAACGCGTTCAGGAAATCCTCGTCCGTATGGTTTGCCTCGTCGTCGCCCGCGGCCAGCAGCTCCTCCTGCGCCGCGAAGCGCGCGCGCTGGTCGATCGGGTCGTTGAGCTCGGAGTAGGCGTTTGCCATCTCCCATCCGTTCATGAAAAATTCAAAACGCTCCACATACTCGGGATTGTCCGGTTTTTTCTTGGTGAGCGGTGAGATCTCGATCGGGTGATCCATGACAAATGTCGGCTGGATCAGATGCTCCTCCACAAACTCCTCGAAGAATAAGTTCAGGATATCGCCCTTCTTGTGACGCTCCTCAAACTCCACATGCTTTTCCCTGGAGATCGCCCTTGCTTCCTCCAGTGTATGGATCTCATTAAAATCAACGCCGGAATACTTCTTAACGGCATCCACCATCGTGATGCGCTCAAACGGCTTTGACAGATCCATCTGATGCTCGCCGTATGTGAGGATCTCCGATCCCGTGACTTCCTTCGCCACATAGCGGTAAAGATTCTCTGTCAGATCCATCATGCCGTGGTAATCTGTGTATGCCTGATACAACTCCATCAGTGTAAACTCGGGATTGTGCCTCGTGTCAAGCCCCTCGTTGCGGAACACGCGCCCGATCTCGTAGACGCGCTCCATACCGCCCACGATCAGTCTCTTTAGATACAGCTCCAGTGAGATGCGGAGTTTTAAGTCCTCGTCAAGCGCATTGAAATGCGTCTCGAACGGCCTTGCCGCCGCACCGCCTGCGTTGGACACGAGCATCGGCGTCTCCACCTCCATAAATCCCTGATCGTCGAGATAGCGGCGGATACTCGAGAGCACTTTGGAGCGCTTTACGAAAGTATCCTTCACCTCCGCGTTCATGATCAGATCCACATAGCGCTGACGATAGCGCGTATCGGTGTCCGTCAGACCGTGGAATTTCTCCGGAAGGATCTGCAGGCTCTTCGATAAAAGCGTCACCGACGCGGCGTGAATGGACATCTCGCCGGTCTTAGTCCGAAACACCTCTCCGCTGATGCCGAGGATATCTCCCACATCATACTTCTTGAAATCCGCATAAGGCTCCTCCCCGATGCTGTCCCTGGCGATATAGCACTGGATACTTCCCTTTAGATCCTGTATGTTGCAGAATGACGCTTTCCCCATGACGCGCTTGAACATCATGCGGCCCGCGATCGTCACGCGCTGCCCCTCCAGCGCGTCAAAGTTGTCCTTCACATCCTGGCTGTGATGCGTCACATCATATTTCGTGATCTGAAACGGGTCTTTTCCCGCCTCCTGCAGTGCGGAAAGCTTCTCCCTGCGCACTTTTAAAAGCTGGTTGATATCCTGCTGCTGATTGCCCTGGTTATTCTGGTTCCTGTTATGATCCTGTGCCACTCAAATTCTCCTCTCACATGTTTCCGCCGGTCAGGCAAAGCCCTGATCTTCACTATTCCGGCTTGTAAATATCCAATATCGTATACTCAATAACTCCCGCCGGAGCCTCCACCGTCACTACATCTCCCCGCTGTGCGCCAATCAGCGCCTTTCCGAGCGGCGACTCGTTGGAGATCCTGCCTTTCAGGCTGTTTGCCTCTGTCGCGCCCACGATCTTGAACTCCATCTCATCGTCAAACTCATTGTCCTTCACCTTGACTGCGAGTCCGAAGCTCACCCTGTCGAGATCGTGTCCATCCTCGTCCATATCGCCGACTTCCACATTTTTCAGGATCTTCTCGAGCTCCTCGATGCGCGCCTCGATGTCGCGCTGCTCGTCCTTTGCAGCATCGTACTCCGCGTTCTCCGAGAGATCTCCCTGCTCCCTTGCTTCCTTGATCTTCTGCGCCACTTCTTTTCGCTTGACTACTTTGAGTTCGTGCAGCTCATCCTCATATTTTTTAAGACCTTCGCGCGTTAATAAATTCTTCTTTGCTTCCATGTGATTACTCCCTTTCACTACTACTTATACTTATATTTTTTATGCCCGCGGGCACCCTGATATTTCCTTTACATTCAGCCCATTATAGCGTTTTTTAACTGTCATGTCAAGATATTGAGAACGAATCTCAACCCTGCCCGGAAAAACCTTAAAAACCGCCGATTTCCAGATCCTCAAAGTCCGCTTCGATATTCGTGTAATACCGTGATTCCGTCGTGATCAGCCCCAGCGACTCATCCGTCAGATAAAAATGCGTATCCCAGTCCCGCTCCCTGTCAAAGTGTTCCAGCCAGTACTCCCCTGTATCATTCTCCCAAAACCACCTGCACCGAAAAGCACCGCTGTCGATAAAAGCCTCCAGATCGAAGTCCTCCCCCACAACATCGCGAAACTGCAGCACCTTTCCTGTGTGCATGTCGATCGTGATACCTGTCTCCCACTCATTTGGGTGGGGAGCACTCCGAAAAACATTATTTTCATATATGCGCATCGAGAGATAATTCTCATCCATTCTTGTGATGGTATAATTCCTGTCTATGCTTCCATACATATGCTCCTGCGGCTGCAGTGCTCCCTCATCAAAACCATAGGAATAAAAAAAGGCATCCCTGATCTGATCATTGATGGAATCCTGCAGCTTTTGCATCTCTGCATCTTCATAAACCCCAGGCATACTGACCTTGGGATACAAAATTGTTATATTCGTGTACAGCCGCTCATCCACATAAGTGTACAGCATCGTCCATATACTGTAGGAATCAATGCCGTCACGGTCACCATGGATCGATGTCTCGACGCGTGCGTCCCGCTCGACTGGTCCGCTCTCTGCATGATACCGTCTGGGATACGGCAAATGCATCTCTCCGGAAACCTCCTGGATACATGCACAGTCCGTCTTCATATTGGTGACAAAATCAGAATCCTCGAACTCTGCCCGTGCCGTCTCTCCCACAAGCACCGGCTCATACTGACCATAAAAAGTATACCAGCCGCTGTCCGCGTCATAAGAATATGCCAGCTTTTCCCTCCACAGCTTTCCCTCCCCTTCCAGCAGCAGTTCACAGGAATGATCCTCCGCATACTCCCTGTATGCCCCGGCGTGCCAGTCAGATTCACTGCCGTCAAAATAGACCTGGTACGTTCCGTCAATCCCATGTGTATAGAGCCCCTCCTGAATATACAGCAACATCTGCTGCCAGACCTCCGGCAGCTCCTGCGGCAGTGCCTTCTCTGAAAAAGAGTCATCTTCCCGCACTGGCGGCATATTTCCTCTGCACAGGTCTGCGCATAAGAAAATCACCGCTGCACACACCATCACCGCCCAGATCCGGTTCCTACATCTCCCCATCTGCCGCCCCGCCTTCCAGGAAGATCTTCTGAACGCTCCCGACAAGTTCGTCATACGTCTCCATCTCGTTCACCATCCTGCGCAGCCTCGCTGAGTGCGGATATCCGGCCGTATACCACGCCACATGCTTTCGCATCTCGCGCACGGCGACATACTCTCCTTTACAGGAAAGCAGCAGCCCGGCATGCTTTAAGATCGTGTCGCAGACTTCCTTCCCCGCCGGCCGTTCAGGAATGCTTCCCGTGTCAAGATAGCTGTTGATCTCGCGGAATATCCACGGGTTGCCGCGGCTTGCCCTGCCTACCATGATCCCGTCGCAGCCCGTCTGCTCGAGAAGCCTTGCCGCTGACAGCGCATCCGTCACATCCCCGTTTCCGATGACCGGAATGCACACCGCCTGCTTCACCTGCCGTATGATATCCCAGTCCGCCTTTCCCGAATAATACTGCTCCCTCGTCCTGCCGTGCACGGCAACTGCCGCCGCGCCGTTCGCCTCAGCGATCCTGGCGATCTCCACGGCATTGACGGAATCATCGTCAAAACCCTTTCTGATCTTGACCGTCACAGGCTTTCTGACCGCGCGGACAACCGCGCAAATGATCTCCCCCGCCAGTTTTGGATCCTTCATCAGCGCACTTCCCTCATGGTTGTTGACAACCTTGGGCACAGGGCATCCCATATTGATATCCAGTATCGCAAAGGGACGCTCCTCAATGCGCGCTGCCGTCTCCGCCATGATATCCGGCTCCGAGCCAAACAACTGCAGCGACACTGGCATTTCCTCCGGATGGATCTCCATCAGCGCCTCCGTATTCCTGTTGTGAAAATGCACCGCCTTGGCGCTGATCATCTCCATGCACAAAAGACCCGCCCCCTGCTCCTTGCAGATCAGTCGAAATGGCAGGTCTGTAACCCCTGCCATCGGTGCGAGCATAACGTTATTGTCAAGGACGACATCCCCGATCCGCAGCTTTCTGCCTGTATTATCTGTTGTTTTTTTCATAGATGATCCTGAGTCCCTCCAGCGTGAGCGCACTGTTGTATTCCTGTATCACGTCCGTCTCCTCCGCGATGATGCGCCCGAGCCCTCCCGTCGCCACCACCTTGAGATCATCATAACCGGTCTCTTTTCTCACCCGGTTTACGATGTACTCCGTCTGTCCGATCTGACCGTATACGAGTCCCGCCTGCATGCTGGTGATCGTCTCCTGTGCCAGAATGGAGGCAGGCTTTTTGATCTCGATCTCGGGGAGCTTTGCCGCGTCCTCCCAGAGCGCCTTCGCCGAGATGCGGATCCCCGGCGCCGTGATCCCCGCGCAGAAGCATCCCTTTTCATCGACCAGGTCATAGGTCGTCGCCGTACCAAAATCCAGGACGAGCACCGGTCCCCCATATAATTCATATGCGGCAACCGCGTCCACGATGCGGTCCGGGCCGATTTCTTTTGGATTTTCTGTCACGATCCGGATCCCCGTCCGGATCCCCGCGCCCACGATCATGATCCGCTCGATCACATAGCGCTTGATGCCGCCCGTGAGCGAATGCATCACATTCGGCACGACGCTTGCAATGATCGCGCCCTCGATCTCCCTGGTATGGACATGGTTCTTGGCCAGCAGCTCTGTGATCAGCACCCCGTATTCGTCCGAAGTCCGCTGCGTCTTTGCCATCAGGCGGAATGTCGTGACCAGATCCCTCCTGTCATATACCCCGAATGTTATGTTCGTGTTTCCAACATCAACTACTAAAATCATATCTACACCTCTTGTATGCCATACAGATCAATCGTTCAAGTTCCTGCATCTGCTAGTACATCGAATAATAAGTTTCTAGCCATATGGCGCAGAATGGATTTTCATATGCAAGGCGGAGGAATGAGGCGTAGCGGTGGCTACGTCGATTGACGACAACGCCGCAGATGGAAATTCAGGCAAGCCATATGGCTGGTTAATTATTATTCGATGTACTAGTCTTCTCTAATGAGTGTATCGACAGGCTCGCGAAGCACAAACACCCTGTAGTACAGGCTAAGCGACTCCAACAGCTCCTGCCGCTGCATCCGGATTTCCCTGACCAGCAGCCCGCTGCTGATCTCGTCATATAAAATATCTTCCTCGCAGGCATCCGTCTCGAGGCTCACGCTCCCGTCCTCCTCAAACACGACCGTGAAAACACCGCCGACCTCCTCCGTGAACAACACACATATGATATGCAGTTCTTCTTTGATGGATTCAGGAATCCTGCTAAATTTTTCATTAAAATAATATTTCTGCTCATAGGCATTTGCCCCGCACAGGACGACACGCCCGCTGTTTTCTCCCATATTCTCCTCCACAGGATCACACATACCCGTAAATACCGCGCACCGATACCTCGCCCGCATAGACCAGTTGTGTCTGTCCGTCGCTCTTGCGCTCGACGATCAGCTCCCCCTTCTCATTGATGCCTCTGGCGATGCCGTCATACGCTCCCTTGGGATCCAGCACGCGCACTTCCCTGTCCCGATTGACCAGAAAATGATTGTACTGATCCACCAGACCCGAAAAATCCCAGTTCTGCTCAAACACAGCATAGTTTTTTTCAAAATAATGCAGCACGCGCGCCGCCAGCCTCGCGCGCTTTATCACTTCACCGCCTTCGATATATAGAGAGGTCGCCTTGTCCCGGATCTCATCAGCCATCTGTTCCTGGTTCACATTGATGCCCGCACCGATCACGACATAGTGAATGCCGTCAAGCTCCGCACTCATCTCTGTCAGAATGCCGCACACCTTTTTGTTATTGACGACGATGTCATTAGGCCATTTGATGCTGCAGGTCTGCGGGACGGCCTCCTGCACTGCCTCCTGCACCGAGACCGCCATGACCAGCGTCAGCACAGACGCTTTCTCCGGTCTGCACTCCGGCCGGAGCATCAGCGACATGTAGATATCCTTTCCCGCCGGGGACACCCAGCCCCTGCCGCGCCTGCCGCGCCCTGCAGTCTGCATGTCCGCCACAACGACCGCCCCTGCCGCTTCCCCGCTCTCCGCGAGTGCCTTCGCGTCCAGATTGGTAGAGCCGGTCTCCCTGTGAAAAACCAGCTTTCTCCCGATCCACGAGGTATCCAGACAGCTCTCGATCTCCACCCTGGTGAACACATCCGCATTGTCCTTCTCCACAAGCCGGTACCCCTTATTGTTCTGTGCCTCGATCACATAGCCGTCCTTCTCGAGCTGTTTGATCACCTTCCACACAGCCGTGCGCGACACGCCGTAATGCTCGCAGAGCTCCTGTCCGCTCACATAATCCCCCGCATCGCGCAGCTTTTTCAGAATCTCTTCACTTTTCATCACAAATTCCCCGTATCTCAAAGATGCATCTTATACACATCGGAATAGTACATCATTGCACAGATATCAGGCACTGCTTTTCACCGATATTCAGGCATCGCTGTACTATCACGCCCCGAGCGTCGCCGCGATCACAGCCTTGATCGTGTGCATGCGGTTCTCAGCCTCGTCGAATACAAGGGACTGCTCCGACTCAAACACCTCGTCCGTCACCTCAAGCTCCGTAAAACCATATTTCTCTCCCTGCTCCCTGCCGATCTTTGTCTTTAAATCATGGAATGCCGGCAGGCAGTGAAGGAATATGGATCCCTCACCCGCGTTGTCCATCACCTGTCTCGTCACTTTATAGGGAGAGAGCGTCCTGATGCGCTCCTCCCACACGCTGTCGGGCTCTCCCATGGACACCCACACATCCGTGTAGATCACATCGGCGCCCTTCGTCCCCGCGTCCACATCCTCTGTCAGCGTGATCGTCGCGCCCGATCCTGCCGCATATTCCCTGCACTGCGCCACAAGCGCCTCCTCGGGAAAATACGCCTTCGCCGTGCACGCCGTAAAGTGCATGCCGAGCTTCGCGCACAGGATCATCAGGGAGTTGCCCATGTTGTAGCGGGCGTCTCCCATGTATGTGAGCTTAATGCCTTTCAGATACCCGAAATGCTCCCTGATCGTGAGCGCATCCGCCAGCATCTGCGTCGGGTGGTACTCATTCGTGAGACCATTCCACACGGGAACGCCCGCGTACTTTGCCAGCTCCTCCACGATCACCTGCCCGTAGCCGCGGTACTCGATCCCCTCGTACATTCTGCCGAGCACGCGCGCCGTGTCCGCGATGGACTCCTTCTTGCCGATCTGCGAGCCCGAGGGATCGAGGTAAGTCGTCCCCATGCCGAGATCATGCGCCGCCACCTCAAAAGAGCTGCGCGTGCGCGTGCTCGTCTTCTCAAAGATCAGGGCGATATTTTTCCCGCGGAGCGTATCGTGCAGGATCCCCTTCTTCTTCTTGTCCTTATACTCCGCCGCCAGATCGATCAGATAAACGATCTCCTCCGGCGTAAAATCCTTTAATGTCAAAAAACTGCGTCCTCTCAAATCCATCTCATCTTTCCTCCTCTTACACATTGTCCACAATCACTATTCCAGCCAATATCTGTATTCTACTACATTTATCCGAAAGGGGCAAGAAAAAGCGCAGTTCTTTTCTGAACTACGCTTTCCCACGAATTTCTATTGATCTCCTGCAGGCTGTTTTCTACCAGAACACATGATTTCCGATCACCAGTCCGTCCCTGCCGTTGTTCCTGCGGAAATGCAGCGCATCTCCGACATTGCAGGCACCGTTGATCGCCTCCTGTGCCGCCTGTACGCAGGAAGCCTTCGTCGTCTTATTCAGGATCAGCGACTCCATGCGTCCTCCCGACGCGGGTACAAACTGCCCCGATGCATAGATAACATCTGTAATGTTATTGGGATAACCACCGCAGCGCACTCTGTTCATAACAACAGCGCCGACTGCCACCTGCCCTTCATAGGGCTCTCCGCCCGCCTCACACTGGATCAGCGCCGCGAGGATCTCAAGCTCTGATGCCGATGCGAGCACCGCTTCCTTCTGCTGGACTCTCCTGGACTCTGCCTCAGCCTTCGCCCTTGCGCGCTCAGCTTCCTCTCTCGCACGGATCGCCTCCATGGACTCCGCCGTGTCGATGCCAAACTCTACCCGGACATACTCTGCCGACACAAACCCTGTCTCGCCCTCGTAACTGACCTTCACCCAGTCACCTTCCTCTGCGATCGCTTCCACTGCCTGACCGTCTGCGAGAAGGCCGACAATACCGGCATCCAGGCTCGGCTCCCTGCGCACTCTGAGCGTCTCAGTCTCGGAGTATGCTGTGAGAACACCCACATCTTTTGCGAGCTCCTCCGCTTCTTTTCCAAAGTATAAATATTGATTCTTGATCCACCCGATGACATCACCGGATCTGATCTTCGTCCACTCGTCGTTTTTCTCTATGACATCTCCGCCGCAGTCCTTGTAGAGCACGCCGACCTTCTCCGAATCCTGATCCGCATCCAGTCTGATATTGACATACTCATTGACCTTCGCCATCACAAGGGTCGACTCCGGCTCGATCTTGGGCTGTAACACCATCATGCCCTTTGCGAACGCAGACAGCGCCTCGCCCTTTGTCGAAACGTGCGCCTCCTGATCCTCTGCGATCAGATCGCTCGCACTGTTTACCATCGTTGTGTGATCCACGATATTCGCGTCATTTGCATCTGAAGCATCTGAGTCCACTACCTTTGGAACGCTTCCATCCATGAATTCCGTGGTCACTGTATTCAGAACCATCGCATCCAGGATATCTGCCGCCCCTGCTGTTACCATTGACTGATTCTTGTTCTCTGCTGAATTCATCTTGTCTGATGTGGTTTCCTGTTTTTTGTCCAAGTGATCCGTCAGGCTCACCTGCGTGTCTGCCGCCTGTGTGCTGAACGGAATGGACGCAAACGCGGTCGTAACTGCTGTGATGCACAACAGATATTTCCACTTTTTACAATTTGTCTTCATAACCTGCTCCATTTCCTGTTATCAATATGCTATCTGTCCATAACCCTGTAACAATTGACCCATCAATGATTACTCTTGTTTTACATTTTATCGACAAATATTACATATTTGTTAACACCTATTACGATTTTATATAATAGCAAAGAGTTCGCGACTTGTCAAGTCTCGAACCCCTGTTTTTTGAGATTATAAAGATATCATGCGTTTTTTATTTCAGCCGTCCTCACATGTTCCCTGCTTTATCCACACATGCCTGGATCGCGTCGATGACCGCCGCGCGCATCCCTTTCTCCTCCAGCACCCTGACCGCCTCGATCGTCGTTCCTGCCGGCGAGCACACCATGTCCTTGAGCTCTCCCGGATGTCTTCCCGTCTCAAGCACCATTTTTGCACTGCCAAGCACGGACTGCGATGCAAACTCATACGCCTGCTTTCTCGGCATCCCAGCCATGACAGCCGCATCCGCCATCGCCTCGATAAAAAGAAATACATATGCAGGCGCACTCCCCGCCACACCGATAAAAGCATCCATCAGACGTTCGGGAAGAATACTCGCCTTGCCAAAGCTGTTCATGATCCGGAGCGCAAGCTCCTTATCGTTATCATAGACACACCGATCAGAAAACGTTTCTTTCAGGCAGACACAAGTACAGCCCTCACCCACCATGGCGGGCGTGTTGGGCATACAGCGAATGATCCGAAGTGTTTTTCCAAATTCTTTTTCGATCCAGTCGATCGATCTGCCTGCCGCGATGGAGATCACCAGCGTCCTTTCCCCATCCACGAGATCCATGATCTCTGCGATCACTTCCGTCAAAAATACCGGTTTCACAGCGAGGATCAGCACGTCCGCCTGCTTTGCGGTCTCCCTGTTGTCCGTTCCCGTGACGATCCCGTATTTTTTTGCGATCCTGTCCGCTGTCTCCTGTGTTCTGGCTGAACCGATGATCTCATCCGCCTGGAACACACCTGTTCCAAGCATTCCCCCGATCATTGCCGCCGCCATATTGCCAAGTCCTATAAAACCGATCTTCATGATCCTGCGCCCCTTCCTTAATATGTACTTTACAATGAACCTTCATCTGATTTACCTTGATCTTTTTTAATGGTCACTGTTTCCTGCGCTGCCGCGCTGCTTCGTACATCAGTACGGTTGCAGCGGCCGCCGCATTGAGAGACTCGACCTGCCCTGCCATGGGGATCCTGATGTACTGCGATGCCCGCTGCGCGGTTTCACGCCGAAGCCCGCTTCCCTCATTCCCGATCAGAAACGCTGTCGGCTTCGTGTAATCCGGCTCGTCATAGTCCATGCTCTCGTCAAGGTGCGCCGCGTAGACTGACACGCCCTTGCGGATCAGCAGCTCGATCGCCCTTGCCAGATCTTCCACGATAAAATACGGGACCCTGTATATCGAGCCCATTGTCGCACGGATAACTTTGGGATTCATCATATCCACTGTCCGTTTTGTCATGATCACACCGTCAATGCCTGCCCCCTCGCCGGCGCGCAGTATCGTTCCCAGATTCCCCGGATCCTGCAGATCCTCAAGGAGCACGACCAGCGGCGCTTTGCGCGGATCCGCCATCCAGTTGTCCAGGCTCTCTTCCAGCTCATAGACCGGCATGGACAATACGCAGAGCACTCCCTGGGGCGTCTGTGTGTCAGAGACTTTCCGAAACACTTCATCCGCAAGCACTTCATAATGATGTTTTTTTATTCGCTCTCTTGATTCCGGATCATTCTCCTGTTCCCATTTATGCAAAAAAGATTCCGACACGTACACCTCTCTGATCCATTCATCCGGCGCCTCCCGGAACATGCGGACTCCCTCCACGACAAAGAGCTGTTCTTCCCTACGCATCTTTGCCTTCTGCACCAGTGCCGTAAGCCGCTTTACCTTGCTGTTTGCTGTGCTTGATATCATATCTGAACCTTACCGTTTCCTTTCCGAAGCCCCTTTTGCAAAATTATGCCTGTTCTGTTCCAGCAGCCGCTCCGCAACCTCGTTTCCAGCCATCACCATCAGATGGTCGGTGTCCCTGATGATATAATCCGCCGAGGGCATCACGCTCATCTCCTCCTCATGCTTCTTCTTAATGCCAAGTATGGAAACCTTGTGCGTCGCGGCAATGTTGGACTCCCGGATGCTCTTGCCTACCCACTCCTTAAGGGGCGGCATCTCGTAGATCCCAAAAGCGCCCGGCAGGTCGATGTAGTCAAAAATATTGTCGAGGCTGTACCGCTCCGCCCACTTCTCCGCGATATCCTTATCCGGATAGATCACCTCATCCGCTCCGTTGCGCAGTAAGAATTTCGCCTGGATATCCCTGGTCGCCTTGCTGATCACACGCTTCGCCCCAAGCTCTTTCACAAGGCTTGTGATCTCCAGGCTGCTCTGGAAATTAGTACCGATGCAGACAAACACGACATCAAAATTGCGGACTCCGATGCTCTTTAGCACCTCCTCGCTCGTGCAGTCGCCGATCCTGGTGCTTGTCGCATACGGAACCATATCCTCAAGCTTTTCCTCATCCTCATCCACAATCATGACATCGTGGCCATTTTCCAGAAAATTAGCCGCCAGATGATGTCCGAAACGCCCCATTCCTATGATCAATATTGATTTCATTCCCTACCTCCTAGAAATTCTTCTCATATTCATTACCCCACAATGATCTTTTCCTGCGGCCGCCGGACAGACGCCTGGGTATTTTTCTGCGCAAAAACCAGCGCAAAGGAAAGGCTTCCCAGCCGCCCGCAGTACATCAGTACGATAATAATAACACGCGATATCATATTCAGATCCCTCGTGATCCCCACCGTCATTCCCGCTGTCCCGATCGCAGAGAGCACTTCAAACAACACGTCCTCAAAATTCAATAGCGGCTGTAATGTCATTATGATGACTGTCGCGATGATCGTCAGCGTCGAATTGATGATCACCACCGCATTCGCCTTTTTCACCACTTCGTCAGTCAGCCGCCTTCCAAAGAGATTGATATCCTCCCTGTTCAGCACCATCGCCACCGCATAGAACAGCAGCACGACCATCGATGTCGTCTTGACCCCGCCTGCGGTGGAACCCGGGCTGCCCCCGATGAACATCATAACCATTGTTATTATTTTGCCGGAGTTCGACAGCGCCGCCGTATCCACTGAGTTAAATCCCGCGGTTCTTGGCGTGACAGACGAGAACAACGCTCCCAGAAATCGCTCAAGCGGGCTCATTCCAGCAAAAGCCGCCTGATCTTCTGTGATCAGAAACAGCACCGTACCCGCCGCCGTCAAGACCAGCGTCGTCGTGATCACGATCTTGCTGTGCAGTAAATATCTTCTGACATGCCACTTGTGCCGCGCCACGTCATCCCACACGATAAAACCGATACCGCCGACCAGGATCAGCGTCACCACGACAAGATTGACAACGACATCTCCCTCGAAAGCGACAAGCGAAGAGTACGCCTCATTCACACCCATCAGGTCAAATCCGCCGTTGCAAAAAGCAGACACCGCATGAAATATCGAAAAATAGATCCCCCGCATAACGCCAAACCGCGGTATGAATCTGCCCGCCAGCAGCACCGCGCCCAATCCCTCAATGCAGAGCGCTCCCTGCACGATCTTCTTGACCAGCCGGACGACACCCGCGATCTCCAGCGTATTGACACTCTCCTGCAACTGTTCCCGCTCTTTCAGTCCGATACGCTTCTTGAGCAGCACGGAGATATAGGCACCGATCGTCATAAATCCCAATCCACCGACCTGTATCATGCACAGTATGACAAGCTGTCCAAAAAAAGTCCAGTTCTGATACGTATCCGCGACCACCAGCCCCGTGACACAGGTTGCGGATGTCGCCGTAAAGAGCGCCCTCAGCAGATCTCCATGTCCAGACCTGTTAGCTATGGGCAGTGTGAGCAGCAGAGTCCCCGCCAGTATGATCATCGCAAAGCCAAACGCGATCTGCCTCGTCGTGGATCTCCTTGCCTTGATCTTCTTTTTCTTAAACGATAATCCCATGATTCTATAATTCCTTTAACTCGGTTTTTCCTGACAAATTATTTTTATTATATCACGTTTGGATGAGAAAACAATCTGCAAATTGCGAAAAAAAGCCAGGCTCTGACAGCCTGGCTTGCCTATCCGGTCTTTTCGTATCTGTGTTACATCGACAATTTCCTGCAGATATCAAACTGATATTCGTCGATCGTCTTTTTCATATTTAATGCTTCCTCGATATCATAGTCCACGAACGAACCATGCTTGTAGGCAACCACTCTGTTTGACTTGCCGTCGCAGAGGATATCCGCCGCATAAGCACCCATAATCGACGCGTAGAACCTGTCCTTACAGGTCGGATTGCCGCCGCGCTGCAGGTATCCGAGAATGGTCGCGCGCGTCTCCACGCCGGTCGCCGCCTCGATCCGCCGCGCCATCGATGTGGAGTGTCCGATCCCCTCGGCATTGATAATGATATGGTGCGTCTTTCCCTTCTTTCTGCTGCGCACGATATTGTTGATCAGCTCCTGCTCGTCATAATCGTACTTCTCGGGAATGAGAATGTCCTCCGCACCGTTTGCAACGCCTGTCCAGAGCGCGATGTACCCGGCATGTCTTCCCATAACTTCTATGATGGAACATCTCTCATGCGAGGAAGAGGTATCTCTGACTTTGTCGATCGCCTGCATCGCCGTATTGATCGCCGTGTCGAATCCGATCGTATACTCCGTACACGCAATGTCAAGATCGATCGTGCCAGGAACGCCGACTGTGTTGATACCATGTCTCGCAAGTCCCTGCGCACCCCTGTAGGAACCGTCACCTCCGATCACCACAAGTCCGTCGATCCCATGTTTATGGCAGATCTCCGCTGCCATCTGCTGTATGTTCTCCTCCTTAAATTCAAGGCATCTCGCTGTACCAAGGATCGTACCACCCTTCTGAATGATATCCGCTACACTGAACGCCTCCATGTCCATGATCTCCTCGTTGAGCAGTCCCATGTAACCGCGCTTGATACCCTTCACCTTCACATTGTTTGTCAGAGCCTTTCTCACCACTGCACGCAGTGCAGCGTTCATTCCCGGTGCATCGCCCCCGCTTGTCAACACACCTATCGTCTTGATCTCTTTTGACATCTCCTTTTACCTCCTATATGATACCTGCCTTCTTATTTATATCCGTAAACTCCAATATTTTTTTCTAAAATGATTGTACCCTTTTTTTTGCAAGAATACAATACTCTTTGATAAAAAAGTATCAACTTACCACCTTTACATTCTCCTCGCCGAACAGACTGCGGAGTTTGTCGAGGATCGTGCTGTCCGCCTTGATGTTTCTATTGGGCGGCAGAACTTTTTTCTGACGCGTTTCTTCTATATATATGACAACGTTGTCGATCCCCTCCGAGTCGTAGATCGCGCCGAAAAGTTCTGCTTCCTTATCCTGGTATGTACGCATGTCGGGAAACTTGAGCCAGACTTTTCTCGGGATCTCGTCAAAGGCGGTGACCCGCTCGCAGATCAGCTTTCCGTCGCGCTCGTCCTCCACCTGGATCCTGCCCTCGATAAACACTTTATTTTCCTCCAAAAGCTTTGACGAGTACTTCTCATACGCATTCGGAAACACGATGACCTCGATGCTGCCCACGAGATCCTCCACCGTGAGGAACGCCATGATCTTATCCTGCTTGGTGTACTTGATCTTCTTGTCCATGATCATGCCGCCGATCGTCGCCTTGGTATTGTCCTGGACATGTGTCAGCCCCGTCTCCTCGTCGAGATAAAAATCCGACGTCTTTGCCGTGATGCGCTTCTCCCACACCGTCTGGTACTCCTGCATCGGGTGTCCGCTGATATAAAAACCCAGCACTTCTTTCTCGAAGCTCAGCAGCAGCTCCTTCTCATACTCCCCGACATCGGGCATCCTGATCTCCAGCTCCTTCTTGTCCTCCTCCGAGACGATGTCAAACAGCGACATCTGCCCTGCCGTCACGCCGCGCTTGCTGTGCACGGTGCTGTCGAGGATCGTCGCGTAGACGCTCATGTGCTGCTTCCTGGTCGCGCCAAAACTGTCAAAGGCACCCGCCTTAATGAAATTCTCGATGGCACGCTTATTCATCTCGACATGCTGTGTCCGCTCGATAAAATCTTTGAGATTCTGGTAATCTCCATGCGCCTGCCGCTCCTCGACGATGCCTTCGATGACAGTCCTCCCCACGCTCTTGATCGCGTTGAGCGCGTAGCGGATCGCGCCGTTTGACACCGAGAATCCGCACTCGCCCTCATTGATATCGGGCGGCAGGATCTGGATCCCCATACTCTTGCAGACCATGATATACTCCGACACTTTGGAGGCGTTGTCGATGACAGATGTCAATAATGCCGCCATAAACTCCACCGGATAATAATATTTCAGATACGCCGTCTGGTATGCCACCACCGCGTAGCACGCCGCGTGGGACTTGTTGAACGCGTACTTGGCAAAATCCATCATCGTCCCGTAGATCTGGTCCGCCACTTCCTCCGAAATACCGCATGACGCGCACCCCGGAACCCCCTCCTCGGCGTTGCCGTGCACGAAATTCTTGCGCTCCTGCTCCATGACGTAAGCTTTTTTCTTGCTCATCGCACGCCGCACGAGATCGCTGCGCCCCAATGTATAGCCGCCCAGATCCCGCACGATCTGCATGACCTGCTCCTGATAGACGATGCAGCCGTAGGTGGGCGCCAGGATCGGCTCGAGCTGCGGACAGGCGTACTTAACCGCGGCATGGTTATTTTTTCCCCGGATATATGCAGGGATAAAATCCATCGGTCCCGGGCGGTAGAGCGAGATCCCGGCAATGACGTCCTCCAGAGTCTGCGGTTTGAGTTCCTTCATAAAGTTCTTCATGCCCTGACTTTCAAGCTGGAACACGCCGTCCGTCCGTCCCGTTCCGAGAGAGGCGAGCACCTTCTTGTCATCGTAGTCTATGTGATCGACATCGATATGGACTCCCTTTGTCTTTTCCACATTGTCCACCGCATCCTTGATGACCGTCAGCGTGCGGAGCCCCAGAAAATCCATTTTCAACAGTCCGAGTTCCTCGATCGTGGTCATCGTAAACTGCGTCGTGATCGCGCCGTCACTGCCGCGCGACAGCGGCACGAACTCGTCCGCCGGCTTCTGGCAGATCACGACGCCTGCCGCGTGCATGGAGGTATGGCGCGGAAGGCCTTCCAGCCTCAGACACATATCGATCAGATAATGTACCTGTTCATCTTCCTTGTAAAGCGTGCGGAACTCCGGGTTCATCTCCAGCGCGCGCGTGATGTTCACCGGCGCATTGCCCTCGCTCGGTATCATCTTGGCGATCCCGTCCACATAATTATACGGAAGGTCGAGCGCCCGCCCGACATCGCGGATCACGCCCTTTGCCGCCATCGTACCGAACGTAACGATCTGAACGACCTTGTCATGACCGTATTTTTCACTGACATAATCGATCACTTCCTGCCGCCGCTCATAACAGAAATCAATGTCGATATCGGGCATCGACACGCGCTCCGGGTTCAGGAAGCGCTCAAACAGCAGACTGTACCGGATCGGATCGATATTGGTGATATGCAGGCAGTACGAGACGATGCTCCCCGCCGCCGAACCGCGCCCCGGCCCGACCGGAATGTCGTGCTCCCGCGCCCAGTTGATGAAATCCCACACGATCAGGAAATAGTCCACATACCCCATCTTCTGGATCACGCCAAGCTCATAGTCCAGCTTTTCCCTGATCTCTCCGTCATCGTCCGGATAACGTTCTGACAGTCCGTCGGTACAGAGTTTGTTGAGATAACTCCACGAATCGTATCCCTGCGGGACGTCGAACTTCGGCAGCTTCGTCACGCCAAACTCGATCTCCACATTGCACCGGTCCGCGATCATCGCCGTGTTGTCGATCGCCTGCTGCGCGTACGGAAACAGCTCCCGCATCTCCAGCTCGCTCTTGACAAAATACTGCCCTCCGTCGTAGCGCATCCTGTCCTCGTCGGAGACCTTCTTCGCCGTCTGGATACAGAGCAGGATATCGTGCGACTGCGCATCCTCCTTATACGTATAATGGATATCGTTTGTCGCCACGAGCGGTATGTCGAGCTCCCTGCTCAGGCGAAGGAGCGCCGTGTTGACCGTCCTCTGCTCAGGGATCCCGTGATCCTGCAGCTCAAAGAAATAATTGCCCTTGCCGAAACAATCCTCGTACTTCTGCGCAGTCTTTTTCGCCTCCTGGTAGAGCCCTTTTGCCAGAAGTCTCGGCACCTCGCCCGCAAGACACGCGGAGAGCGCGATCAGACCCTCGTGATACTGCTGCAGCACTTCCATGTCCACGCGCGGCCTGTAGTAATACCCCTCGGTAAAGCCCTTACTGACGATCTTCATCAGATTGGCATAGCCGGCGTTGTTCTCCGCCAGCAGCACGAGATGATGATACCGCTCCTCCCCGCCGCCAACTTCCTTGTCAAAGCGCGAGCCCGGTGCGACATAGACCTCGCAGCCGAGGATCGGCTTGACGCCGTTTGCCTTTGCCTCCTTATAGAAATCGATCACGCCGTACATGACGCCGTGATCCGTGATCGCCGCACTATCCATGCCAAGCTCCCTGACGCGCTTGACATACTCCTTGATCTTATTGGAGCCGTCGAGCAGACTGTACTCCGTATGCACGTGCAAATGTGTAAATGCCATATCTTTCTCCTATGTTCTTTTTATATCAAATAGTTCTTTATTGTTTTGCAGAACTCCTTTGCATTCTGATATTGTTCCTCGGCATCCTGTTTTGACACAATAAAGAAATCATCATAGTCACAACTATTTCTGATTTGAAATGCTGATTGCAGATACTTTGAATATTTCTTTTCAAAAACTTCTGTTTTAATATATTCCCTCTGGAAATATGCAATCACTCCGGCATGTTTTGAAAAATCCACTTTATCTTTTGCTAAAACTGCGCGCACTGCTGAAAAGATTGCATAGTAAGACCGTCCTATCGAGTCCTTATATTTCCCTGCATCCAAAAGAATCCTGGCGGACTCAAGTTTTTCTTCAGCGTTTTCCAATCTATATTTTGACAGATTATCCAATCCTTTTTCCCTCCCTCAATATATTTCTATAATAAGGAAGCGTATCCTTATATTTTTCAAACTCATCATATGGAATGACTGTAGGAGAAACAACCACATCATTTTCCATTCCAATATCCGCCGCCCGATCCCATACTTTTTTCAGCTTCTGCTGCAGCTCCAACCTGTTTCCCCTGACAATGGCAACAATATCAATATCAGAGTGTACATCATTATCCCCTCTCGCATACGAACCATAAAGAAAAACTCCTGAGATATCCGTTCCGTAAATCAATTGATAACATTCTGCCATTTGCTTCGAGATCACGCTTAACTGCGACACTGTACACATATAAGCACCTCCTGTAATCAACTCTACAACACCATCACCAGCGTCCCGGCCCCGATCAGGACACAGCCGATAAGCGACTTGGCGCTGAACTGTTCATGCAGGAACACGAATCCGAGCACCAGCGTGATGACAACGCTGAGCTTGTCGATCGGCACGACCTTGGAAACCTCCCCGACCTGCAGTGCATGATAATAGCACAGCCATGACGCTCCCGTCGCCAGTCCCGACAGTACGAGAAATATCCAGCTCTTTCTGCTGATCTCGGATATCCCTCCCTGTGCGTTTGTCAGAAAGACCATCCCCCACGCCATGACCACCACGACGACCGTACGGATGGCAGTCGCGAGATTGGAGTTGACTCCCTCGATCCCCACCTTTGCCAGTATGGAAGTCAATGCCGCAAACACTGCGGACAACAACGCAAATAAAAGCCACATCGTCCTATTCCTTCTTTCCTAATTTCATTCATGATCGGTCAAATCATCTATATTATATCTGATAGACTGTTTCGTTACAAGTTTTCTTTTATTTCTCACTGCCTTTCCCACCGCTCTATTACGCAGCCGTTCCATCTCCAAATCTCCGCTACACAACCACTTCCACAATCCGTTTTCCATCAAATGATATTTCCTGTATGCCAACCATCTTGTTTTTATTGAAATTAAAGCTCAGCAAATACCCTGTTTCCGCTCCATAGTGATCCAGATATGCAAACAGTTGCTTTTCTCCCCGCTGGTTATACTCACTGCCCCGCCATATCTTCAGCTCTATAATAAACTGCCTGCCGCGGTAATCGACAATAATATCCGTGCGCTTCGAATCCCTTGTCTGTGCCTCAATATAATAATTTCCAGTACCATTTATGATAAGTTTTAAATATAGCAAAAAAATCTTCCGCCCCTGCTTCTCGACAAATGTCTGGTCACTGTCCCCGTAAATTTCTGTAAAATGCTGATAAAACTTTTCCATCACCAGCTTCATTTGCAGATTCCCATCAACGATATACTGATTCTTCTCTATGGGGGCAGTTTGACCAAGTGTATCCTCGATCGCCATCTCCGAAAGAAACAGATCATACAGTTTCGTCTCGAAAATACGGTTTCCGACTGCAACCATTCCATTATTTTCTTTTACAAACCCAAACGTTAACCCAAGGCTGATCAGGTAATTGTCCTCCTCAAACAAAAAGGCAGCTCCGCAAAATAAGATATCCTGTATCATACGCTTAAGCTTCGGAAAATCAACCAGCTTCTTGATCATATCATCAAATAGCGTATTACGCTGCTTTCTGAGCATCTGTTCAGCAGCCACGATTCCTCTCTGTGTCCAGACAGACCGCTTGTCGGGAAAATCTTCTGTTCCCGCCAGCCGTTCATCAGCCAACTGACAGATCCGCGACACCAGATAGGGATACCCAGAAGTGTACTCGTAGATCAGCCTGCCGATATATGCAATGTCCATCCCCGTATGATGATCTGCCTCGTACTCCTGCAGCATGGTCGCGATATCCCCCGACGAAAAATTCATATCCACTACAAAATCCACTGCGATATTCCATGGACTGTTGTACTTTGGCTCCTCACCAGGATGCAGTTTGAGATTCAGATTCTTTATATCATAAATGCCTGCCAGTATCACAGACCAAAAAGTCCTATCATTTTTCTGCCTCTGCTCCAGATACTTATTTCTCAGCAATCCCAAAAAAGAGAGAAACACCTGATTATCTGAACTTTTATCAACTTCATCTATCATTAATACGATCTCTTTGTCGCAATGGCTGCATAATTCTGTAATCCGCTCACTCAGATCATCAAACGGAAACTGCTCTGAAACCGGCTGGTTCCAATCATCCAAAAGAGACGGTTCAATATCCTGCTTCTTTAAAACGCGATTGATCTTCCGAAGCAGTCCAACTGCCATTGTATACAGCGACACAAACATCTCATCAGCAGCCTCAAAGCTCAGCCGCACGACCAAATACCGTTCACGCAGCTTCTGTTCCATCAGATAAAGCATCGTTGATTTGCCATACTGCCTTGCGCGGTTCACTGTAAAGTATTTTCCCTCATCAATATAATCTGCAATGATCATGTCCACCCTGGCACTGATATCCACCATATAATTTTGTTCTGGAATACAAACCCCTGCCGTGTTAAATGTCCTTCCCATACCGTACCCTCCATGCTTATTAATATACACGAAAACCTCTGACAGCACAATAGCGGCAGCTCACATCCTGTCAGTTGCCTGCCAAAAAGCCTTGCTGCATGGAACAGTTTATGATGTCCCATACAGCAAGGCTTTTTGGCGATGACGAGATCCTATGATCGTGCGGTCACTTCCCTGACCAACTGCCACGCAACACTGCCTTCCCGGAGCAGGCTCAGTGCATCCTCGAACCGCACCCACTCTGCAGCGTCCACTTCCCCCGACAGCACAAAATCTTTCTTTTCCACAACTGCCTGAAACCCAAGCATCAGCATATCCTTTTTCTCGTAAGGATAGCTCCTCACATATGACACCGACTTCACGTCCAGTCCCAATTCCTCGCTGACCTCACGCACCACTGTGTCCTCGGCGGATTCGCCGGGCTTCATGACCCCTGCGACACATACATGGTTCGTTGTCGAGACATAGTTCTGCCGCAGCAGCGCCACCTCGCCGCATTCATTCACAACTGCCGCGATAATGCTGGTAGTGAACATATCCCACAACGGCACTTCGCACTGTGCGCAGTACGGGATCACACCCTCGTCACCGATCTCCCTCATCTCCGCCTTCTTCCCACAATGGGGACAATATTGAAACTGCATGTTGATACCTCTCCCTTCCAGAAAATCTGACACTGACACTTCCCCTACCACTCATTGATATTCGGTCTGGGCACTCTCCACCACTGCTCAAAATCCGTCGTGTACCTTGACAGCACATTGCCGATATTTTCAGGGATCTCATATGATGTGATCTCAAGAAAAAAACTGACAAACGCATCCACGTCCGCCATCTCCTGCGTTTTTGCTGATATTCTTCCCAGACCGGCCAGCCGGGCAGTCTCCCCGGATATCTTTTCCACAGATTCCTCCAGGCGTCTGTTGCACGGAAACAGGATCTCATTCTCCTGCAGGATCATGCGGTAGATACTGTAGATCACCTCATTCACCGCATGGAGCTTCATATAGCCGTCGACCGGACACGATTTGAGAAAATAATAGTAATTTAACCAGAAATCAGCATAAAAAGACAACATCTTGTCCTCTTTCTCCTGTCTCTGGAAAACGGGGATCTTATCCACAATGTGAGGAATCTCCTCATCCTTTGTGAACAGTACCCTTGATCCCAGAAATGCATTTCTTGCCGGCTCGCTCCCTTTCTCTGCCGCATCTGCCAGGAATTCCTTTGTCATATATTTTATATCAAAATATCCGCCCTCGTAAGTGCAGTATCCATCGATCGTCTCCGCTGTCGTGTTGCTCTCCACACGAAGCCGGTACGCTTCCTCCGTGATAACGACCATCGCATCCAGATCGGAATCGGGGCGCTCACAGCCCTTCGCGACAGAGCCGCCAAAAATGACCGCGATCACTTCCTCCTTGTCCGAAAAATACCTGATCAGTCTCTCCAGAGATTCCTCATGATGTTTGTACATTATTCTCTCCTCCTATATCCTATCCAATCAGTACATGATCTTCTGTATCATCAGCTTTTCCAGATCCTGCTTTGTCCCTTTGAACACATTCACGTCGATGTATTTCTGGTCGCCCGCATAGCCGTCGAGCATCGCCGTGTCCATATACTGCCAGAAACTCCATTTATTCCCAAAGAGGACAGACGGCGGACAGTAGACACTCCGCACCCACAGCGGATAATCCTCGAATTCCCCCTTGATATAGTCATTGTAAACTGTGTAAGTCGTATATATGATCGGCTTGATCTCATAGTGCTGCTCCAGCGTATCCAGCATCGATCTGAGATTCTCGATCACCTCGGAGCGCCCCGGCGGATTGCTCCTCTTGTCTCCATAATATTCCACGTCGACCACCGGCGCAAGCTTTCCATTCAGACTGCCCACCGTGTCGATGTAGGACGCCGCCTGCCTGTGCCCCTCACTGTCGAAACTGAAAAAATGGTAGGCGCCCAGATACAGATGCGTCTGCTCTGCCGCCTGCCAGTTATCCTGAAAACGGTCATCCACGTGCGTGCTTCCTTCCGTCGCCTTGATAAAGGCAAAGTCCAGATCCTGCGACAACACGTCCCAGTCGATCGTCCCCTGATAGTGGGACACATCCACGCCGTGAACCTCATATCCCTCCGCCACGATCGGATTGATATTAATCTCCTTGCGCAGCACACGCACCCCCGTGACGATCACTGCCGCTGTCAGGGCACAAAACCCTGCCGCCCAGAACCACCGCTTTTTATTTGAAGTCTTTTTATCTGCATTTACAGACTTCCTGTGCGGAACCTTGTCACTCAAAGTTCCTTGATCTATATTTTCCTGATCTAAAATTTCTCTATCTGAATGATCAAAACTTACCTGATCCAAGTCCTCCTGATCTGTATTTTCTTGCTTCAAGTTGTCCTGTTCTATATTTTCTTGATCTATATTATTTAAACTTATATGCTTCGAAACTTCCTTATTCAAATCTTCCTTTTTCAAATCTTCTCTATCCAGATTCTCCTGTCCCAACAACTTCGTCTGCTCCATAGGCACCTCTATTTTATGATAGTCATCTCAAATCCTCTAGAGCGTTTTTCAAACATGCTCTAATACATTATAACCATACTGTCGCTATTTACTCTCCAGACCACATGCACTGATATCCGAACACATTCCTCTGGCAGTTCAAACTGCCAGAAGAATCCTTTTCTCAAACAATTATACGATACTCGCGCCAGCCGCAGCCGCGAAGCGGCATATTTCCCTATGCGGCTGTGTGCATGATTTTATACTGGTGGTCAGTCTTTTCGACCGCCAGTATATATCCATTTTCTATCATAAAACAAACTTGCATCATTTTTGCATCATTTTCCCAGGATCGCAAAAATAACCTCTCATGAAGCTTCCGCCCTTTTACTCCTTTTTTCAGTATAACAAATGAAAATCTATTTTACAACGCAAAAAATTGAATCATCCCGTTACAGTTCAGCCCAGGACTTTGCACTACGCTGCAAATTATGGCTTATACAAGCCACGTAAGAATACGTAGTGGGTGAGAAGCATCAAGCCCATCGCATGCCGAACCTTGTTCGGTTTGGCGATATTTGCATGGCTTGATGCCCGTAACAGGAAGCCAAAGGCTGAACTGTTACATCATCCCTGATACCGGATCCGCTCCACCAGCGACTCCCGCTTCACATTCCTGCTCAGGACAAAGGACAGCACCGCCTGCAGTGCACCTATGAAAACAAACAAAAACAACACTTCCCCGACCGGAAAGTGATAGATGCCCAGCCCTGCAAAGGAATTAGCCTTGCAATACCGAAACAGTGCATACCCCAGCGGGATCCCCACGACAAGCGACACTGCCGCCGTGCCAATGCTAAAGATAAGCCCCTCCAACTGCAGGCTCATGCCAAGCTGTCTGTTGGTCATGCCGACCGCCTGCAGGATCCCGAACTCCTGCTTTCTTGTGACAATGCTTGTGATCATCGTGTTTGCCATGTTCATAAAACTGATGAATGCCACGATCACACAGACCAGATACGCCGGCAGTTTTGTGACGCGCGTGGAAAGCTTTGCGACCGCAAGCTGATCCTGGTAACTGTCCATTCTGATGTGTTCCACTCCCTCTGTCATTCGTCTCAGCGCCTCCCTGACCGTATCCGCATCTTTTGGCGCGCAGTCGATCCAGATATCGCAGATGGCAACACCCGCAAATCCCAGCCTGTCATACGTATCCTTTGTCATCGCCATGTGTGCCCCCAGATACCGGAACGTCCCCGCCATCTGCGGATCCCACGCCTTCTCCTCCACACCGTCGTACAATGAAAAATGATATCTCCCGCCAATCTCAAATCCGTTTTCTTCCATATAATATCCCGTCCCATAGCACACTGCATCCTGCGCGCTCATCGCATCATAGTCCAGACCTTTGACCTCATCGTTTTTTACCTGCCTGTCAAAATCCTCCCTGTCCAGCACTAATATGCCGTACACGTCCCCCGTCTCCTTTCCCTGTGCGTCCAGCCGCGCCCCATAGAGCATATGCTGTGTCCGCACCTCTGTCACGCCGGGGATCTCCCGGATCTCCTGGATCAGATCGTCATTCAGGGGATTTTTCTCCAGGACATGATCCAGGTTATTTTCCGGATACGCCTCGTCCTCCATTCTGAAAACTAACTGGAGCTGAAACTGCCCATGCCAAACCTCACCCCTCGCCATGTACTCCGCGTCCATATTTCCCAGCCAGTTTGCCAGCACGACAAACAGCACACAGGACAATCCCATCGTCAGGATCGTCGATACCGCGCGCTTTTTGTGATCTGCGAGGTTGGCAAACGTCAGCGAGACCACATTCAGCTCACGCTTTCCTCTTCGCATGCCTCCGCCCTTTCCACGCTCCCGGTAGCGCATCGCCTCCACCGCGGAGACCGATGCCACCACACGCATCGGCTTTTTCAATGCAAGCCATACCGTCAAAAAAGAGAGCGCCGCCAACATCAGCAGCAACGGCACGCTCAAAACGGACACCCCTGTCATTTTTAGGACAATGCCGCCCGCGTCCATATCCCTGATGATCAGGGCAAGCGCTGCCCGCGCAACACCGGTTCCCAGCAGCAGCCCCGCCGGCACACCGATACACGCCAGGTACATGCCCTCCCGCAAAATGACCTGCCGCATCTGCCGTCTCGTGGCACCGACCGCTTTCAACCTCCCGTACTCCTGGATCTTCTGGATCACACCGACCTGAAAGATATTGTAGATAACGATCACTGAAAAGAAAATAATGCCGGCGCAGACCACCGCACAGACCGCGATCGTCCCGGTTCCCGGATCCAGTTTCCACATCAGGTAATTATCGTTGGCAGCCACATTCCGCCCGTCAATGCCGCAGCGCGACGCAAGTTCCCTGAGCACCTCTTCCCTGTTGTCAAATGTGATCCCCACACTGTCATCAAGGCGGAACAATACCTTGTAGCGTCTGTGCTCCCCTGCAACGCACTTCTCATAAAATGCTTCCGATGTACACGCCGCCATTACATTTGTCTCGATATCAGACTGCCGCAAAAGTCCGCAGATGACAAACTCTCCCGGCTGATACATCGATTTCAGATCCGTCCGGAACGCGAGGGTGACCGTGTCTCCGATCCGGGGATCCAAAATCCCCAGCTCTCTGAAAAATCCCGGCGCGGCGGCGATCTCATTTTCAGCCTGCGGATAACGCCCCTCCGTGATCGAACGCTCCATGTGCGACAGCGCCCTCGCCGTCCTGTCCATAAAGGTCAATATCAACGTTTTGTCACTGTCCACCTCCGCATAGTCCGCACTCCGCCCGATCTCGGTAAATGCCGCATGCCGCGCCATCTCTGCTATATTTTCCGCTGTCGCGTCCCTGTATATGCCATAGAATTCCCCGTAAAGCTCCGCCGCGTTAGCCCGCTGCATCCCGATGATGCCATACCCGGCACCGGAAACAGCCGTCAGAAGCAGCGTCGTGAGCGCGATCGATATGACGATCAGGATACTCCTTGTTTTGTCCTTTCTCACATTTGCCCTCGCAAGCCCCGTTATCGTCCGCATCGCATCTCCCCCACCTTTCCGTCTTCGATCACAATGATCCGATCCGCCAACTGGGCAATGTCCTCATCGTGCGTGATCATCACCAGCGTCTGCCCGTATTTCTGCGCGGACATCTTCATCAGCCCGATCACCTCGTCGCCCGTCCTCGAATCCAGATTTCCCGTCGGTTCGTCCGCAAACACGATATCCGGTCTTGACGCCAGCGCCCTCGCGACCGCTACGCGCTGCTGCTGGCCGCCCGACAGCGTGTTGGGCAGATTGTGAATCTTGCTGTCCAGCCCCAGGGTACTGACGATATCCTTCACAAAAGCCGTATCGGTCCTTCTCCCGTCCAGTCCGACCGGCAGCACGATATTCTCCCATACATTGATCGACGAGACCAGGTTAAAAGCCTGAAAGACAAACCCTATCCTGCGCCTGCGGAAGACGGCAAGGGCGTCCTCCTTCAATGAAAAAAGTTCCATGTCCCCCACGTACACCTTCCCGCTCGTCGGATCATCCAGACCGCCCATCATATGCAAAAGCGTGCTCTTCCCGGAACCCGACTTTCCCACGACTGCCACAAACTCGCCCCGCCCGACAGCTATCGTGACATCGTCCACCGCCCGCACCTCATTCTCTCCCGATCCGTAAAATTTGCAAAGATGCTCCGTTCTTAAGATCGTATTCATCAAAAACCGCCTCCTTTTTTATGCATATAAACATCTTACCTCATTATCCCACACCTTTCTTTCAATCTGCTTTCAGAAACAGAAAAAAGTCTTACAGTTTTGTAAGACTTTTCCCCTCAATCCGATACCGCATAAAACGTATTATATATTTCTCTCTGTATCTGCCTCGTCAGATCCCACACGTCGCAGTCCTGATTAGACAGGACTGTCACAGATATGTCTTCTTTCGGATAATAGTTAAATCTGGCGGCAACGCCGTCATTCTGCCCGTCTTTGTAGATACAGAAGGGTTCTTTCCGATCCGGCAGGAAAAGAAACTCAAATGCATAACCGTTTCTTTCATACAATCCGGGAATCCCCCACCATCCCTTTTCCCGCGTATATGGGCAGTGAGCCGTCAGAAGCAGTTCTGCGTGCGTATCGTCGAGCAGGATCTTCTTTTGTACTGCGGCCAGAAAAAGATTCATATCCTCCGCCGTCGTATACGCCCCTCCATCCGGTGTTCCCACAGGCGGAAAACAGTAAATATTTTTCTTATGTCCGACTACTTCTCCATCTTCATTGTACACGTTCAGATAACCTTCCGCCGTATTTTCATTGATGGAATCCATCGATAAAAAAGCCGTATTTCTCATTCCCGCTTTTCGGAACACATTCTCTGTCACATATTCGCGATAGCCCATACCTGTGATCGCTTCGATCGCAAGTCCCAGCAGGACATAGGAACAGTTACAATACCGGACGTCCGTACCCGGTTCAAAATTAGGCTTCTTATAGGCAAAATTTTTCAAGAAATCCCTGCATTCCCTGATCGCATAATTAGGCGAAGTGACAAAAAGATCGGAATATTGTTCTCCCGCTTCCTCCTCCGCATCATCATGAATGCCGGACGTATGATTCAATAGCTGCTCGATCGTAACATCCGGAGAAATCTCTGTTCCTTCCAGGTCGATCATCTGCGTTATGTGATCTGACAATTTCAGTTTTTTCTCCTGTACAAGCTGCAAAACGGCCGCTGCCGTAAACACTTTCGTAATAGATGCCGTATCAAATTTCGTGTCGATCTTATTGGGTATTTTAAATGCCCGGTTTGCAAAACCATACGCCCCTGCAAATACAGTGTGTCCTTTGCATTTTATCATACATACGCCGCTAAACCGATCATGTCCGGCCCAGTCTTCACATAATGTTTCCGCCATGTCTTTTATTTTCTTATCGATCAGTTTCGGATCTCGTTCTTCCATATAATATCAACTCCTGCTCAAAATGTAATTCAACTCTCGAAATCCTGCAATTCATGAAACACCGCATCAATGACCACTCTGTTACCCTCAATCCGATACAGCATGAAATACCGATGTGCCATAAAACGAATCCTTTTGTACCCTTGTGCTTTCAGCCTCGGGTTCGCACAATCTC
Source organism: Lachnospiraceae bacterium (assembly GCA_021770755.1). GTDB lineage: Bacteria > Bacillota > Clostridia > Lachnospirales > Lachnospiraceae > COE1. The sequence goes on along the minus strand of JAETQI010000001.1, from coordinate 88,773 downwards.
CCAAACTGCCTGCCACATGAGACAAGCTCTGCTTTGTCATCTCGAAATCATTCAGCAGGCTTCTTGCCGCCTGTTCATTCTCTTTCTCAAAAAGGAGATATTGGATAAAATGATCCAAATCATTCTCGGCATCCTCTGAAACCAGTACCTCATAATCCATACTTTTCCCTCATATCAGAGATCATCTCATCCGCCTTCCTGCACTTTCCCTGTTTTACATGCTCCCTAGAAATCTCCAGCTTCTCAAGCACCTCATCCTCTGTCATCTTCCTGTAATGATCCGGCTCATCATGAACCCTTTTGATCTCAAACGGAAAACCATTGTAAGCAACAGCCTGTGTCAAAAACATCCTGATCGCATCTGTCGTATCCGTCCCCAAATCTTTAAATAATCTGTCCGATTTTATCTTCAACTCATCGTCAACTCTGACTTGTATCATACTCGCCATATATTCTCCCTCACCCTGACAAACAATAGACTCTACTGCCACTTTACATTTCAGATTCAATTACCATACAATTTCACTACATTCATCATACTGTCAAATCATTACCAAGTCAACACATTTTATATGGCAACTGAAACACAAAACAGCTCCCCCGTTTCCCATGACGCGGCGTCGCGACAACCAGCGTCCCATCGTGCCGCGATGCGATCTCACGCGCCAGGTACAGCCCTACGCCGGAGCCGGACTCCCGCTGCACTTCATCGGCGCCGCCCCTGTAAAACCGCTGAAAGATCCGGTTCCAGTCACTCCGTGGAATCCCGATGCCCTCATCCTCGATCTCAACACGCACATAGACAGTCAGCCTGATCATGCGAATCGTGATCTTCGTCTGACCCGCACTGTACTTCACTGCGTTTTCCAGCACATTCAGGAACGCCTCGCACAGCCATTTCGGATCGTGCAGAACCTTGACCTGATGCAGCTCCTCCCCCGCCTCCAGCTCAATCTCGATCCCCCGCTCCTCCGCCTTAGGATAAATACGGTTCACCGCGAGCAGGATCGTGTCGAACAGATCCCGCTCCTCCTTTTTGAGCCTGATCATGCCCGTCTCCATGCGCGAAATATTGACCAGCGCCGACACCAACTCCTCCAGCCGCAGGATCTGGACGCCGCACCGCCCCAGAAACTCCTGCTGTTCCGCCGGATCCAACCCGCCGGACTGCAGGATCTCGAAACAGGTCTTAAGCGCCGCAACCGGAGTTTTCAACTGATGCGAAATGTCCGTCACAAGCGCCTTCGTCCCCTCCCGCTCTGCACCCGCCTGCCTGCCAAACAGCCCGATGCTGTCCGCCAGTGCGGCAAATTCCATCAGCAGACGCCCCAGATCCTCATCGACGTTTTCCAGCATGTTCTGACCGCTGTCCATCGCATGTGCATCTGTTTCACTGTCGATCGAATCTGACAGGTCTGCGGATAAACTTCCCCCAACACTGTCACGCAGTCCGGTCACACACTCCTGCAGCCCGAGCAGTTCCGCCTTGCGCATCTGCTTTTGTCTCCTGTCCGTCAGAAAAAGCAGTGCCAGAAGTCCCGCCCCCATCAGCCAAAAGATCACAACGATCACTGTCCAGTCAAGATACAGGGACTTTTTATAGCGGTCTGCAAAATCCCTGTGAAATCCATACAAAGCCAGACGCTGCTCCACCTCTGCAGGCTCCGCCTTGATCTGGCCTTTCAACAGCCCTGTCACGATATCGACAGATTCCATTTCCTCATCCTGCAGGACCGCATAGAGAATCTCCATCTTTTCCTCATAGCCGCGCCGCGCCTGAACCATCAGTAACCCCGCCGGCAGAGCCAACATGATCAATATCAATACCGCTATCACATATGATCGATACGCTTGTTTTCCTTTTTTCATACGATTTGATTTCTTTTATTAAATATTAAATTTCTGCGACAACAGCTTTTTTCTCATACACCAGTAGACGATAACGCCCACAGGAACTGCAAAGACAAACAGCCGCCTGCCGCCTGTGAATATTTTAAAAGCGGACAGGGTAAGCGCGCTCACATGCCCGCCCAGATGAAAACTGCCAGGCGCAGCCTGTATCTGAACCCCCAGAAAAACCAGCGCCGCCACGAGCCATACCCCATACAGCCTGGGACGTTTTCTCAGAATGTCCACCACCGTGACGATCACAAAGACATAGCACAGGGCACTCAGGATCAATAGTCCCCATTGAAGCGCGGAATTCTCACTGGCAGTCGTGATGCCGCCACTGATCAGCACCGGGTGCGCTCCAACATTGAGATCGAACCGGTAAATCCCTTCTCCGATATCATCGGACCGGTACGTCAGTGTGATCGTATACGACTGATCCTGAGTATACACATAATATTGCGCCTTGCAGACAAGAGATTCCCCAAACTTGTCAAAATTCTTATTCGTGCTGATCGATCGCAGTTTCGTAGTATGTTCATCCGATCTTTCCCAGAGGCTCTGGATCGTCTCATAGGAATCGTCAAATTCCTCCCGGGTAACGACACCCGGATACATAGACTGAAAAACCGCATCGGCATCGTCCTCATTCAACGCCGCGATCAGACGCTCCACTTCCTGATCCATGTCCTCCTTTTTCAGCATGTCCGCACATCCTGCCAGGACACAGCAGCACAAGAAAGCCAGTACGAATACTAATACCTTTGTTTTCTTCATTGGAATCCCCCTCAGACTCATTTTATCCTTTCATCGCTGCTCTTCCTCTATCTATATCCGCAGCACATACCCGATCCCCCTCACATTCTTGATGTACTGCGGTCTTGCCGGATCGTCCTCGATCTTCTCTCGCAGGCGGCGGATCATGACCGCGACTGTATTCTCCTCCACGAAATCGCCCTCCGCGTCAAAGAGCGCTTCCAGGATCTGGCTCTTGGACAGGATCCGGTTTGGATTCTGCACAAACAGCAGCAGCAGCCTCCACTCGGTCTTTGTGAAAAGAAGTTCCGAATCCTGCTTCCACGCGCGCATCTCATTCACACTGACGCGTATCTTCCCAAAAGATAACACACTCTTCTCCGCTTTCCCGTTCCGCCCGAAATACGCCTGAACCTTCAAGGTCAGCACGGACAATGAAAATGGTTTTGCCACATAATCATCCGCCCCTGCGCCGTACCCCCTGACATAATCCGTCTCACTGTCCAGGGCTGTCAGGCATAAAATATAGAGATCGCTCCGGGCTTTTCGCACCTTCTCTATAAAATCCAGCCCATTTCCGTCCGGCAGCGTCAGGTCGCAGATCAGCATCTGCGGCCGATACGTCTCCAACGCCCGCTGTGCCTCACAAATGCTGCCGCAGGCATATACCTGATACCCTGCCCTCTCCAACGCGAAACTCACTCCGCGGTTCACGCTCTCCTCATCCTCCAGCAATAAAATGACACCTTCCACCAAAACGCTCCTTTTTCATCGAGTCGGACATGGCTTTCTCCCCTGCCTGTGCGCGACCCGTGCGCCGCCTTAGCGGCATATTTCATCTGCACGGGGCTGTGCAATCGAGTTACTCGCGCGCGACCCGTGCGCCTCCTTAGCGGCATATTTCATCTGCACGGGGCTGTGCATAAAAAGCAGGGACTTACCCCTGCTTCCCCTTCCTGTTATTTGATCCGGAATTCCTCTGCCTCTTCATCTGTAAGCGGTCTGCCCAGTTCTTTTGAAAACTCAATCATTTCACGCCATTCATATCTGATGCCATCTGACGGCTCCGTTAACCTGCTATCTTTTGCATAATAAGCAATATCGTGTGTATTCTTTGTCATTTTATCAGCCATTGCCAACATCACCACCACCTACTTTCGCATATATTTGTCCAACAATATTCGTGCGGCTCTTTCATCAATATACATTCTCCGGTCACGAAATACCCCTGCATTCAACTTTTCCTTATAATATTCGACCAGATCACTTTTTGATGTAAATGCCACAAAACCATCACACCCTTCATCAAGACTTACCTGACAGGCGATTGCAAATAAATACGCTCCCCCCCCCTCATATATTCCTGCATGGCTGTAATTATGCGGTGCCGTTTCCACGATATCCACATCTGCAACTCCACCATCAACTTTTACCGATATCCTGCCCTGAACCGTATCGTCTCCATTGACAAACAGCTCATATATATGATAACCGTTTTTTCTGTGATACTCCAGTCAAACTTCCATCCCTTATAGTCTTTTGGCCTGATCGGTGTTTCACGCCTCTGATAATATGTCTCCACTTCCCTGCCAGTCCGCGTATCGATCAGGCAGTCCGTGATCCTGTCGATTAAAATATCAACTTCCACCGTATATGAATCTCCTTTATTAATTTTATTTTAACACGTTTTCCATCAAAATGCCACAGTAAATATACGTATACACAAACAAGCGAAAAACCCTAAACAAAACATTCCTGCAAGATGCTCCAGACATCAGCAGGGGTTTTTGTAAGGATCTTCCGCTTCATAATCACATCAACCGCAGCATATGAGTCACCGTCTCTCGTAGAATATCCTGTAATACAGTTTCAGATATTCCTCCAGATAATTTTTCTCCGGCGGGCACGCACTCTTTCCGATCTTTCTCAGATAATCACAGCCGCCGTTGCAGTACGGCAGCAGCCTGCAGGCATTGCACTCGTCCACTTTGTATGGATCCAGACAAAGCTCCGTGTTCCCGCATCCAATGCCGTTTGGCTGATAACGCAGGGCGCCATCGACGATCTGCGCAAAGGAATCCTCCGGATCGTAGGAGCGATCGCACTGATACAGGTATAGTCCGGGACCAACCACATAATTATTCCTCGCATAAGCGCCACAGTACACACCCAAATTTTGAAAACAACTCATATCGCTGACGCGGAACTGATGATCCAGCGCCCAGTTCGCCAGCCTGATCACATGTTGCATATACGTGTCGACGTCCAGCTCAATCTCCGCGCATGGCCTATGTTCATAGCTAACGATACGGCTAAAGGAAAAAGAAAGTGATGAATGTCTGTATCCTGAAAGTTCTTCGAAGATTTCTATGATGTTCCCGATATTGCTCTTGCAGAGATTTAGATTCACTATTACATTCGTATGCCTCATCATGCTGATAATGTTCCTGATCACACGGTCCGATCCGTACTCCGCCGACGGGCGCAGCCCATTGTGTATCTCTCCTGTGCCGACCATCGACACCGTCACATTGGTCAATCTGTAGCGCTCCATCATTCTGAAAAATCTATCATCATAGATCGAGGCGTTTGTCGAGATGGAGTAGCTGTATGTATGCTTTTTATCCTTATCTGCCTTCGCACAGAATTTCAGTATCCGATCCCTTACCAGAAGCGGCTCGCCTCCATACCAGTTGATATGGATATTTTTCTGCGGCGCTCCCAGCAAAAAGGCATAAAGTCTGTCGAAATCCTCCTCCGTCATCTCAGCATATTCAAAATCCAGGTTTCTCTGATAACAGTAGATACAGTCGCTATTGCATCTCAATGTACTGATCACGGTTACATTTAGCTCGTCCGCACTGTTCACCGTCCGCCAGTGTCTGCGCTGGATCTCTTTTAATTCGTCGAAATCATCTTCGATGATAAATTTATCTTCATATAATTTTGACCAGTAGATCGATCTGGTATTGTTGGGGTTTTGCAGGCATTCGACGCAGCCTTCGTTTCGATCGGCGGGAAGCTGGAGCAGAGTATCATTGACCAGATTGTAGTACAGGACAAAATCATCCATCCTGGCAGAAATGAAATATTTTGAAGTTTTCATGATTGCCCCCTTTCATGATGTGGCAATTCCTACAGCATATTTGAAAAAAACTTTTATCATATGTATATCAAAATCCATGGACGACCGCTGCCAAATGAAAGAAGAGCGGTGTGCCGCATCAACTGGATCTGGCTGATATCGCGCAAAATGATGAAAACGACTTACCTCGATGGGCAGATGACAGAAATGATTTCTCAAAAACGCTTGAAAGCAGTTACTTTATAATATTAATGGCTCTTATTATACCATTCGCCCCCATCATTCGCAATGCCCAAAGTTGTCCAAATGTATCCCTTTGTTTTGGACAACTCTGGGCATTGCTTTTGTTGTGCCGCTGGGGTTAAATGAAATTGTTGAGTCGTATGTTAACCAATTGCTCAACCTTGTTCCGCCTATAATAGACGAAACAACTGACAATATATTTTATATTAGCAAATGCAATGTTTTCAACAAAGATACAGTGAATTTGCAACATGTGTTTTATCAATTAATGCATTTACGAAAGAAGGATTATAATGAAAAAAATAATTAAAACAACAATGAGTGCTATATTTTTACTTGCCCTCACAGTAACAATAAATACGGGATTTACTGGAACATCACATCAAAATGATGATGGGATTGTCCCTATGCATGATTTAGATATTGAAACTAATTTTTATATCTAAGTTACATTATGCAAATCTGTAAGTCTTTTTCGGATTATTCTTTCTCTATAAGAATTTTTGTTGAGTTGACACAATATAATGCATTTCTTTAAGTACTCTTCTTCTACAAGTTCCTGATGTACAGGAACTTTTTTCTTTCTACGTTCTTCATTATTCCACACAATGCTATAAATGTTTAATTCCAACATGTTGATTCTATAACACAAAATACTTTCTCTCATTACTGCAAGACTAATTGAATCTGATGTGTCATAATCTCCTATATTTCCGTATATACTTGCAACATTTATCATAATCATTTCCCAAGCTGAAATATGCTCTGGAATTCCTTCATCTTTTTCCATTTGATTACATATTTCAATAAGAACCTCAAATTCAATATTCAAACTTGATTTACCGGTATATACTGCAATATCAAGTAAACATTGCATTTCTACATTTGTCAAATACTTCTCCCCACTTTTTAATGCCGCTACATAAGGTATAGTATATTCCAATATGTTCTGCAATTGTTTTTGTGTATCCTTCTTGGTTGTCTTTCCTTGTCTATAACTCAGATTTGATTCGTACCTCTCCTTATACTGCTTATTTATTGGATTTTGCATATCCATATAACTTTCTAATTCTCGCAATGATTCTTTAGCTTTTTCATATTCACATATATTTGCACTACGTATTATTTTATCAACAATCGGATACGCCCGCACATCCTTCGTCACAACCTGCCATCTCTGATACTCCCCCGACAGATTCAACCGCTCGAACAGCAGTCTCACGATCTCAATCTGCGGTTTGGTCTTCTTTGCTTCCAGTCTTCCGATCGTCTTTTCGGAACAGATTCCATCGCAGAGCGCCTTCTTCGTCATTCCCAGCATCTCGCGTCTCCTGCGGATGACATCGCTGATGCAGTACGCTTCCTTTTGCTGGTACAGATAGCAGGACGTCTCCATCCTTCTGTGCGTTCCGCACAGATCATGCACAAAATCAAGCGCTTCAAGCCAGTCCGTCATCGTGTCGATCACCTTCTGGACTGCCTTTCGTTTCCTGCCCTCGCCGTCATTTTCAATCCTGTCCAAGAGCCATGTCAGCCCTTCTCTCCTGATCTCGATCAGCTCCCACAGATAATACATTCTCCCTGTCGTCCGCAACTGTTCGATCCCTCTGTTGGCAAGAATCAGCAGACGGTTCCAGTCACGGTCCCAATCCGCCGTACTCAGATACAGGTAATAGATCACCTTCGGATAGATCTTCACATAACTGTACGTATCGAACACTTCGCTGCTGATATACGCCAGAATCTCCTCGCACCGCGAAGTCAGCCGTTCCGGTCTGCAGCAGCGCTCATATTCCAATATCATATCCAGCTCCTGCACCGAGAGGCAGAGATCCCCGATCGACACGTCGTCGATATCAGAGACTGTCAGCTTCACCGCCTCCTCATAGATCCCGGCGATCACGGCAGGATCTTCATGGCGTTTCTGCATGATCTGCGCCCGCATCACCAGGCAGAACTGCCTCTCCAGATTGAAATCGTCATTCGTCTTCTCGTAAATTTCCAGCTCTTTCTCCGCTGTATCAAAATCCGATTTCTCGATCGCATTCACGATGCGCTGTCTCCTCTTCCACACGAGATAATCCTCATAAAAGAGAAAGTTCTCGTATCCGTCGCTGCACACGCCGAGCCTTGCAAGGATGCGGTCGCGAAGTTCCTTACCCGCAAGCCGTTCTCCTCTCTCGATCTTTCCCATCATGCTGAATGAACAGATATCCTTACACAATGCCTCCATCGTGATGCCCTGTATTTCCCTCGCCTTTCTGATGAGCGCAGGAAAATCCCACAGGTCGAGCGCCTGCAGCTCATAATATTTCTTACTTTTCTTCATGATCCTTTTCCCCCATCACAACTGCTGTTGCCGCTGTTCTCTTATCTCTGGTAACTATTTTTTCCGCCCTGCCACACCGCTCAATCCATATGCACCTGGCCGCCGCCTTAGCACATCCCGCCTTCACGGGACTGTGCATAAAGCAGAGGAACGACTTTCTCCCCTACCCGCGCGCCGGGCGTCCGGCTGCGTACGCTGACTTTTTCCGCTGGACGCCCCTGTACACAAAGAAAATCCCAGCATGATAAAGCAGTCAATTCCATTTTATCATACTGGGATTTATATTGAGTTCATATTATGAGACGATTTTATTATAATCCGAACCTTAGAGCGTGTCCGAAAATAACCGATGCTGCCCGCATTGGATATTTTCCCGCAGCTCCTTAATAAAATGGTCTGCTTCTACCTATAAATATTTCTTGAGCACATCTACCTTGTCGAGTTTCTCCCATGGCAGATCCAGATCATTGCGCCCAAAATGACCGTAAGCTGCTGTCTGTTTGTAGATCGGTCTCCTCAGGTCAAGCATCTTGATGATGCCTGCCGGCCGCAGGTCAAAATTCTCGCGCACGATCTCCACCAGCTTTTCACTGTCAAGCCTGCCGGTTCCAAATGTATCTACATTGATGGAAGTCGGCTGTGCCACACCGATCGCGTAGGAGAGCTGGATCTCGCACTTGTCGGCAAGTCCTGCCGCAACGAGGTTCTTTGCCACATATCTCGCCGCATACGCCCCGCTCCGGTCTACCTTGGTGCAGTCCTTTCCAGAGAATGCCCCGCCGCCGTGACGAGCGTATCCGCCATAGGTGTCGACGATGATCTTGCGCCCCGTGAGTCCTGCATCACCGTGCGGTCCGCCGATCACAAAGCGCCCTGTCGGGTTGATGAAGAACTTCGTATCCGCGTCGATCAGCTCCTTGGGCAGAATGACGTCAAACACATGCTCCCTGATATCCTTGTGGATCTGCTCCTGTGTCACATCGTCGTCATGCTGTGTGGAGAGCACGACCGCCTCAAGTCTCTTTGGCTTGCCGTTCTCATCGTACTCCACAGACACCTGTGTCTTTCCGTCCGGTCTCAGGTAGCCAAGTGTGCCGTCCTTGCGGACTTTTGTCAACTGCAGTGCCAGCTTGTGCGCCAGGGAGATCGGATAGGGCATGTACTCCTCTGTCTCATTGGAAGCATAGCCGAACATCATCCCCTGATCACCCGCGCCGATCGCCTCGATCTCGGCGTCACTCATCTTATTTTCCGAATTGTTGTCGGACATTTTCGCTTCCAGAGCCTTGTCCACACCCATCGCGATATCGCCTGACTGCTCGTCGATCGCGGTAAATACAGCACATGTATTTCCGTCAAATCCATACTCGGACTTGTCATAGCCGATCTCCTTGACCGTGTCACGCACGATCTTAGGGATATCTACGTACGCCTTGGTCGTGATCTCGCCTGTCACCAGCACGAAACCAGTGCAGGTAGCTGTCTCGCAGGCAACGCGGCTCATCGGATCCTGCGCCATCAGCGCATCGAGAATGGCGTCAGAGATGGCGTCACACACTTTGTCAGGATGTCCTTCTGTTACTGATTCCGAAGTAAATAAAAGCTTCTCCATTGGTAATCTCCTCCTAAAAAAATCCGCTTATTTCTCAAAATAAGCGGAAGTGATTGGTTACTCGATAATCAAATCCTCTTATTGTTCGAACTATTTTCATAGCAACTCGCTCAGGTTGGCACCTTCCGTTTCAAAAACGGGGTTGCCGTAGCTTCACAGGTCCTTTGTACCTCCACCACTCTGAATAAGAGTATCTCACATATACGTGACTCACAATATTGAATTGTCATATCGGATATATCATATAATAATTTGCATGCGATGTCAATAGCCTTATCCGACTTTTAATTTGAATTTCTGCAGCTCCTTCTCCGACGCCACCTTCTCGATCTGCGCGCCCAGACTCTGGAGCTTTACCTCAAAATCCTCATAGCCGCGCTCGATGTATTTGATGTCGTCGACCGTGCTGAACCCTTCCGCCGTGAGGCATGCCAGCACGAGCGCCGCCCCCGCGCGCAGATCCGGTGCCGTCAGATTTGCGCTGGTAAACCGGTCAACGCCCTCTATGATCGCCGTGTTTCCCTCGACCTTGATATTGGAACCCATCCTCGCCAGCTCATCCACATACTTGAAACGGTTGTCAAAAATACTCTCCGTCACAATGCTCGTCCCCTTTGCAAGCGCCAGCGACACGGCAATCTGCGGCTGCAGATCCGTCGGAAAGCCCGGGTACGGCAGTGTCTTGACATGTGTGTTTTCGAGCCGTTTTGAGGCGACGACGCGCACTGCGTCATCCGATTCCTCCACCTGGCATCCCATCTCCATGAGTTTTGCTGTCGTGGACTCCAGGTGCTTGGGGATCACATTCTTGACCGTGACGTCCCCTTTTGTGATCGCCGCCGCAAACATGAACGTTCCCGCTTCGATCTGGTCAGGTATGATCGGATAGTCCGATCCATGAAGCTTTCTGACCCCCGATACCCTGACCACATCCGTACCGGCGCCTTTGATATTTGCCCCCATGGAATTCAGAAAGTTTGCCACATCCACCACATGCGGCTCTTTGGCGGCATTTTCGATCACCGTCTTGCCTTCCGCCAGCGCGGCCGCCAGCATGATATTGATGGTAGCCCCCACTGACACTGTATCGAGATAAATGTGCGCGCCTTTCAGATGCTGCGCATCCGCGATGATGAGTCCGTGCTCGATCTTCACACTGGCCCCGAGCGCCTTGAACCCTTTGATGTGCAGATCGATCTTGCGGCTTCCGATATTGCAGCCGCCCGGCAGCGCGACCTCCGCATGCTTGTATTTCCCAAGAAGCGCTCCCAGCAGATAGTAGGATGCCCTGATCTTCTTGATATAGTCATCTTCGATCACAAGTCCCGATATCATCGATGCGTTGATCCTTACTGTATGTCTGTCCGACCGGTATACTATGACGCCGATGCTCTCCATTGCCTGCAGAAGAACATTGATGTCCCTCACATCTGGTATATTGTCGATCACTGTCATCTCATCTGTCATAATTGCTGCGGCGAGCACTCCGAGTGCTGCATTTTTAGCGCCGCCGATCTCGACTTCACCAACCAGGGGATTTCCCCCCTTAATTGCGTACTGTTCCATCGTCCACCTCATCATTTCCTGTAACTGCCGGCTCTATCCCATCTGTCTCCGAACAGATACTTCTATATTCAAAATCCACTCACAATTCCGTATTCACATCCGCATACATACGCTGACGATCCCATAAATTCCTAATCTTATCTTCACTATTCAGTTATACGCGATCCGATTCTATAATATTCAATCTTATAATACCAACTTCTGTGTATCCTATATCTTATTTAAACTCTTACGATTATATACCTTTTTCATACATTTGTAAACTGCCAGACTGCTATCCTTACACAGCTAAAGAAGCACTTTTTTGTCTATATTAACGAAACACCCATCACAGATGCGGGTGTTTCGTCGATATTTTTCAGCCTTTTTGCACAAAATTTTTATTTTAGTTTAGATATTTTAGCGGATTGACCGCGCTCCCGTTGATGCGGATCTCAAAATGAACATGCGGCCCGGTACTCCTTCCTGTATTTCCGCTCAGTGCGATCCGCTCTCCCTGCGCTACCGTCTGACCGGTCTTGACCAGAACCTTGCTCAGATGACCGTACCGTGTCTGCCTGCCATCCGCGTGGTTGATATAGACTGCGTAACCGTAGCCGCTTGCCCATCCTGCATGCACGACCGTACCCGCGTTGGATGCGACCACCGAGGTTCCGATCGGCGTTGCCCAGTCTACGCCCTTGTGGTTTGTCGAGGCGCCCTTGGTCGGTGCGCTCCTCGCGCCAAATCCGGAGCTTAGCCTTCCGCCGGATATCGGTTTTATGTACGTCGGCGGGATCTTCGTTCCCCGCTCGATGATCTTGGGAACCGCCTCGGCATAGATCTGTTCTTTCAGGATCTCCCTGCCGACCTCCTGGCTGTTCTTGTACTCGACCATAGCCGCCACCTTGCGCCTTCCGGCTGACGGCTCCTGCAGCGTCACCCGCTGTGTCGTGTACCAGTCATCGTTTGGCACATACTGCACTTCCGCCTCGTAGTCCTCCGTGTATACCTGCTCCTCCTTCCACAGGATCGAGAGCTCCGGCTCCGGAACTGTGATCACAAGCTCCTGGTCGACCCGTATCATGGTATTTTCATCCTCGAGGGCATCGTTGATCGCGATCAGCTCTTCCATCGGGATATTGTTCGTCAGGCTGATCTGTGAGAGCGTATCTCCGGAGACCACCTTGTAGATGATCTGCGTCTCCTGCTCTTTCGTCACCAGATTGACAGCCTCCTCCACGGTGTGCAACTCCTCCTCCAGAAGATATGCCTCCACAACCTCGATCTTCTCCGCGTATTCGATGCCCGTCAGCCCCGCGGTGTAGTCCTCAAAGCCTTTTTCCACCTCCGGCTCCACCGCCGCGAACATATCTTCCATCTTCGCTTCCACGCCTGCGGATGTGTCGAATTCCTCTTCCACCGCCAGCGCTTCCTCGCGCGGCAGGATCACTGCCTCCAGCACATTGATCTCACGGTCGCTGTCCAGCTCGAGCCCGACCATATACTGGTTTTGTGTGTCGTAAGGCGACAGTGCCTGTCCGAGCAGGTCGAGCACGGCATCATAGGAGTCCAGATTGACTGCAGTCTCATTGACTTTTACCGTATAAGAGCGGTGCAGCGTCTCGCGCGTGCTGCGCTTCATGACATCCGCCATTCTCCTCACAACTTCATCCTCATCGTCCACCACTGCCCAGAGCTTTTCCCTGCCCTCCGTCTGAAGCTCCGTATCCATGAAAACAAGCTCATCGCTTCCGATCTCCCGGACCGCCTGGCGCCTTGCGCGCACTAAAAGATCGTCAAGATTCTCTGTCGATGAGAGATTTCCCACTTCGACCCCGTTTAGCCTGACTGTAAAAAAATTATCTCCCGTATGTTTAAAAAGCCGTATCGACGGAAACAGGAGCGCACAGACTGCCAGCGCGATCGCTGCCGCCTCTATATAACACAGCTTTATTTTTCTATATAAATGCATATATGTATTCCTTAATATCTGTTGTATTTGTTGACAGATATCATTTTAACAGCCTTTTGAAATATTGTAAAGAAAAAAGTGGATTCATCCCCCGGCAAGAACATTCAGGACAAGCTGGCTGTTTCCGCTGTTGTGATAGCTGTGATCCTCTGCGGCATCAAGCCTGACGGCATGGTTTGCAGAAACCTCATACGTCCCCGCCGCCGTCTCCAGTGTCAGCACGCCCTGCACCACAATGATGTATTCGCAGTCTCCTTCTCCCTTTAGGAAGCATCCGCATCCCTCACCGGGTTCTATTCGCATCTCGTACATCTCAAAGTTTCGGCGTCTGTCATACGGGAAGATCGAGCGCACCTGGTATGCCCCCTCCTCAGACCGCAGCAGCGGAAGCTTGTCATTGTCTATGATGAGCACGGACTCCTGTCTGGGATAGAGCAGCTCCTCGAAAGAGATCCGGATGCCATCCACGATCTTTGCGATCGTAGCCACTGTCGGATTGGATTCTCCGCGCTCGATCTGTCCTAACATGCTCTTGCTCACCCCGGTCTTCTCCGAGAGCACATCCAGGCTCATATTTTTTGACTTTCTGATCCTCTTTAGATTCATTGCGATGTTTTTATCTAACTGATTCATAGGACACCTCCCATTGAATTGCGGTCGCGCGCCGCCCGGTACTGTGCATAAAGCAAAAACAGCACCAGATCTTCCTGAGAAAATCTGATGCTACATCTTCGTGGCACTTTTCCGTGATTTATTTTTCATACGTTCCAATCTATTTTATGATAATGGCTTTTGCCGCATCCGTCAAGGCTTTTTTTGCACACTGTACCCAAATCTGCCAAGCTGCTCGCCTAGATCGTAGTATTCGCCGTGGCTGTACACGATCGGTCTGGCTTTTTCCAGATGAAAACGCCCCTTCCCGTCCATGTAGCGGTCATCAACATGCACGGCAGCCACCTCGGCAATAAACATATCGTGCGATCCGAGCTGTTCTGTTCGCACTACCCTGCACTCAATGTTCACCGGACTCTCCGCAATGCATGGCGCCTTTACAATTTCCGACTGCACCGGCGTCAGCTTTGCTTCCTTCCACTTGTCCACGTCCCTGCCGCTGCGCACCCCGCAGTAATCCGTGGCGCGCACAAGCGCCCTGGTCGTGAGGTTTATGACAAATTCGCCCGTCTCGAGGATCATGTGATGCGAATACCTTGACGGGCGCACGGAAATACTCACCATCGGCGGATTGGTGCATATCGTTCCTGCCCACGCGACTGTGATAATGTTGGTCCTGCCTTCCCGGTCTGCCGCACTGACCATCACAGCCGGCAGCGGGTAGAGCATATTTCCGGGTTTAAATGAAATCTTTGCCATCAGAGCACACCCGTTGCAAAGAGTACCCACAAAGCCACGCTGACCGCGGATGCTGCCACGGACATCACGCTGAATACCATCACTTTATTCAGCTTTTTGTCCATCTCCTTTTTCAGCTCGTCCGCCAGTTCGCTTTTCAGCTCCGTCCGCTCCTTTTCCACGCTCTCCACACAGCGCCTGATCTCGTCCACGACCACCGCCTGCACATTTCTGTACACTTTGACATTCTCCTTGTGCACAAAATCATCGGACTTCTGAAATTTGTTCTCGAGCAGGTCTGTGATCGCCGACAGGTCTGTCTGTTTGCGTTCCTCCGACGCGCGCTCCTGCTCGATGCGCTCCTCCGCTTTCCGCTCGAGTTCCGCCTCGCGGTTTCTTGTCTGTTCGTCCGTCAGATCGCGGAGCGCTGCGATCAGCCGCTGCTCGTCCTCCTTCATCCCCTGGATCTTGTCGGCATTGTCCCCGATCATCCGGTCTAATTTCTCCGCAAGCTCTGTATTGCGGTAATTGAGTTTCCGCATCTCCTGCAGGATCTTTTCGTACTCTGACACCTGTAGCTGCAGCCGTTTCATCTCCTCCGCCTCTGCCTGCGAATTCGCCTTGATCATCTCCTGCGCACTGAATTTCTGCGCAAGCTTATCCATGAAATTATCCATCTTCCCCAACCGTACCTTTCTTGCCCTCTGTCTCCGACCTCGATATTATCTTATCATTAAACTGATTCCCTTACAATCAGAAGTTTCATGAACATCTTTGTATATTTTGCCTATAAATGATTGTCATTTGCAGATATCAGTATGCATATTTACAATAATCTAACATTTTATTCATAATTTGTTCATATCTCAATGGTAATATTAAAACATAGCAAACGGCAACAACATAGTGTTTTCATTACACATAGATAAATTTTTTCATAATAGCCCCGGTTCATTTCATAAGATTCATTCTTAGAAATGACCGGGGCACTCCTCATTTCACACCTGATCCAGTGACAACTGCTTTACTTCCTCATTTAACGACAGCATTTTCGCATCGAGCTCCGACACCATTTTGGCGCACGCATGAAGCTCTGTCTTGATGTGTTCCGGGACATTCACATCGAATTTGTAATTGATCTTGTGCTCCAGGCTCGCCCAGAAATCCATCGCCACCGTCCTGATCTGGATCTCGACCTTGGCGTCCACCCGCTTCTCGGACAGGTAGATGGGGATCGACACGATCATATGATAGCTCTTGTAGCCGCTCGCCTTGGGATTCCTGATATAATCTTTCACGGACAGGATCCTGATATCATTCTGCCGCTCGAGCATCTCCGCGATCCTGTATATATCTGTCGTAAAAGAGCATATGATCCGGATGCCTGCGATGTCGTTGACATAGCGGATCATGTTGTCGATCGTCGACTCATGCCCATGCTTTTTGAGCTTCTTTACGATGCTTTCCGAGGTTTTGATCCTGGACTTGATATGCTCTATCGGATTGTACTGGTGAACATGCTGAAACTCATCATTCAGGATCTCAAGCTTCGTTCCGATCTCTTTCAAGGCAGAGCTGTATACCAGGATGACTTCCTTCCAGCTATCCACGTCAGAATTTTTATTTCCACTGTATTCCATAAACACGCCGCCTCTCCTCTTCCTGTGTGTCCCTGTGCGGTCTGGCCGGCAGGACACATAGCTGCACATTCAAAATGGTCTGCAGTCATGACGATCAGGAAATTCCCAGCCACAACTGCAGACTATGAGCACAACGTCTACTATTCTAACATACTTTGCCGGATCATGACCACATAATTTCTGAAATTTTACACTTATTTTATGAAATCTGTTTTCCGTATTTTTTGTGCTTTCTATTTTCACGCTTTCATGTTAGAATGTGAATGATCCATCTGCGCATGATTCAATAAGGAGAGATTACAATGTTTAGACTGTGGGCAAGAACTTTCAAGGACAACCATATGCTCCGGGATACCGTCATCTGCGACGACCGCCCGGAAACGCGCACGCACAAAGTGTTTGACGCGCTTGAGGCGGTCTGTTACCAGTTTGATCTCGGCAAACCGATCTGGCTTGATTCCACGATCGCCGATTTCAAGAAGCACGACAAGACGCGCTTTACGTCTGACAATTTTATCGAGGCGATCGATTTTGATTATCTGGAGATCCATGTGATCGAGGAGGACTGAATGGTCCTCTTTTATTTTTTGATAATCCTGATTGACATTGAACATAATAAGTAGTAGTATTGAATTAATCAATACGTAGTTTTCAATACTACATTGTGCAATATCAGGCTCTACCATCTATTCAACAGACGCTCTGGTTCTCATTGTGCCTGATATTGCGGCAAGAAAAGGTTCCGGAATCTGCCTGTATCTGATATTGCAGGAGATTCCGGGAAACGATAAGGAGGAATATATGATGCAATTGACAATCAGGGAACCCGGCAGTGCGATCACACATTTTATCGCATGCCTCATGGCGGCGGTCGCCGCGTCGCCGCTCATCGTAAAGGCGCACGGCGGAATAGCGGCTGCTTCGCTTGCCGTCTTTGCCGCGAGCATGATCTTATTGTACGGCGCAAGCGCGCTCTATCACAGCGTCAATGTCACCGGAAAGGTACTGCGCGTATTCCGCAAGATCGACCACATGATGATCTTTGTGCTGATCGCGGGCTCTTACACACCGGTGTGTCTGATCGTCCTTGGCGGCAGCATGGGCTATGCGCTGCTGGCGCTTGTGTGGGGTGTTGCCATCGCCGGTATGCTTGTAAAAGCGCTGTGGATCACCTGTCCGAAATGGTTTTCATCGGTTATTTACATCGCCATGGGCTGGCTGTGCCTGCTCGTTTTTGGCACCCTGTGGAACACGCTGCCCCATGCGGCGTTCGGATGGCTGTTGGCGGGCGGCATCATCTACACGATCGGCGGTGTCATCTATGCGCTGAAGCTTCCTGTCTTCAACTCCCTGCACAAATATTTTGGCTCGCATGAGATCTTTCACCTGTTCGTCATGGGCGGAAGCATCTGCCACTTTATCTTTATGTACTGTTATGTGGCATAGGGCTGCTGGTGCCATGATCAGCTCTGCAGCACCTTCATGCGGTAAAATTCGCCTTTCAGCGCCATCAGTTCCTCAAATGTGCCATATTCCACACACTTTCCATCCGCGATCACAGCGATCCTGTCCGCATCGCGGATCGTTGACAGGCGGTGCGCCACGATGAATGTCGTCCTGCCCTTCACCAGATTGCTGATCGCCTCCTGGATCATCTTTTCCGAGATGCTGTCGAGCGCCGAAGTCGCCTCGTCCAGCACGATGATCTTGGGATCGCGGATGAGCGCCCTTGCGATGGCGATCCGCTGGCGCTGCCCGCCGGACAGCTTGCCGCCGTGCTCTCCCACAGCCGTGTCGAGTCCTTTTGGAAGGCTTTCCACCAGATCGGTCAGATTTGCCGCGCGCACTACCTCCGCCAGTTCTTCGTCCGTCACATGATCACATCCGTATGTGATATTTTCCCGTATCGTCCCCGAAAACAGGATCGAGGTCTGCGGCACGACGGCAAGATGCTTCCTGTAACTGCGCAGGTCGATCTGGCTCATATCATGCCCGTCAAGCAGGACTTTCCCATCGCTCGCCATATGAAAACCGATGACCATATTTAATATCGTGGACTTTCCGGCGCCCGACTCGCCGACAAACGCGATCGTCTGTCCCTGTTCAACATGCAGGTTCAGGTGATTTAGTACCTGATTTTCATTGTTGCCGTAATGAAAACTGACCTCCTTAAAGTCAAAGACGCCGTCCACATCATCCAGCGCCTCCTTGCCCTCGTTGTGCTCCACGTCCTCCGACAGCAGCACCTCACCGATCGAGTTCACCGATTCCACGCCCTTTGTGATGATCGGAAGCAATGTCACGATCGCGGACACCTGATTGACCACGGTCGAAAAATAGCTCTGATACAGTGTGATATCGCCCACCTGGATGCTTCCCTTCACCGCAAGATACCCGGTAAACGCCAGGCATATCACCTGGAAGATCTGAAAGATCGCCCAGCCGACCGAGCCAAAGAGCGCCTGCACCACGTCGAGCTGATAGCCTTTTTCCGCCACGGCAAAGAGCTGGCTGCTGATCTTGCGCACTTCCTCGTCCTCGAGCGCGTGGGCTCTTGTCACGGGCACAAGCTCCACCATCTCCATGACGCGCGCGGAAGTCTCTTCCATCTCCTTTCGAAATTCCCTGTTTTTATTCTTCATCACATTCCGAAAAGACACCATCGTGACTGCCGCGACCGGCGCCGCAAACACGAAGAATACGAGAACCGTCTTGCTCTTGGAGCCTGTGACGATCAGCGCCACACCGATGTTGAGGACGATGTTTAAGATGTTCAGGAACATCTGCGTCGACAGCGTCTCCACCGCCTCGACATCGCGCATGATCTTTGACTGCAGCCTGCCCGACTGAGTCTCCACATGATACGAGATGGAGAGCTGCTGGAGCTTGCGCACCAGCGCCTTGCGAAGCCCTGTCTCCACATAGCGCGTCGCCAGGCTCTTGTAAGCGGTATACAGATAGTTCATGGGCACATTGATCATGATGAGCACGCCCTCAAACACTGTGTAGAATACGATATTCCGAACGGTATTGGGATTTCCCGACGTCACGTCGTTGATGATATTTGCCGTCAGGATCGGCAGTACCCACACACAGGCATGCTTGATAAAAAAGCTGACCACCGCCAGCACGAACTTGTGATAATTTCCCTTATACAAAGAGATCAGGATCTTCATCGGATGTCCCTGATATCTCCGATAACATTCGATAAACCAGCTCTCCGTGTCGATGCGCTTTTTCGGCGACATTTTTCTCTCAAAATCTTTCATTGTGTCTCCCTCTCCTCATCCTGTTCAACATTCTCTCTATTTTAGTATACAGCATTAATCTGTGATTTTCTTCCAGAATATTGTGTAAATGCGGATCATTTTTACGTATTTATGCTATAATGTATTTTATGTACACGGACAAAACCGCAGGCACTACGTCCTGCGGTTTTGTCCGAAATGAAGCACGCGCAGCCCTTCCACCTCATCGCACACGGTTTTCTGGCTGCAGGTGCTGCAATCCATATTAAGATCCGTGAAGATGTGGCTGAGCGACTGTGTGATCTGCTCCGCCCTGCCAAGTTTCTGCTCCAGCGCCCGATAGTCGAATTTTTCGTGCGTGACAAAGATCACATTGACATTGCACACCCCGGAAATCTTCTCATACCGCCCAAGGTACATCTGTCCGATATCGCCAAAGCTCATCTTTTTCTCCGCCAGCGCCTTTCTGGCGATGCGCACCGGCTCCCGCTGGCTTACCGGCGAGATGCGCGCCATATATCCCTCCGGGTGGATATGGTAACGCACATAATCGATCTCGCGAAACTTCCGATACTGCGCTTCCTCATCACCCGTTTCTTCCAACTGGACAAATACGATCCGCGCATAGGAACGGTTTGCTTGAATCTGCGCAAGATCGCTTCCGTACAGATACACGCCCCCTAAGGACAGCAGCGGCTGTGTCGTGTAAAAGCAGCCGCTCAGGCCAAGCGTGTTCTGCCCGCCAAGCTCGTATGCCATCTCGCTGGCAAGGATCATGTGATGCTCCCCCACATCCCGCCACACCCTTGACGGCTCTGCAAGCCGCGCGCACTCTGTGGGCGCAAGCCGGTCCAGTTCTGCCGAAATATCCTTTATCATGTCGTCGAAGAGGTTCATATGCGGCTTTCTTTCTTTACTTTATCATAATGCTTCGAAATGACCGGCATGATCTTTGCCGCCGCTTTCATGTCGAGATTGAAAAAATACACCGTAAAAGTCAGTACAAAAAATACTGCTGCCGCGACCACCACGCCCGATAAAAATTTTAATACCATCATACCTACTCCCTATCCGACAGAGATCATGTTGTTGTAGTCATTGATCAGCGATGAAAGCCCTGCATCAAAGGACGTCAGGGAACATCTGCCTGCCATCTGCGTGATCAGCGTGTCATGGTAGTCGAGTTCTTCCCCGTCCTTCACCTTCTGCAGCACTTCTGTAAGAGAGACTTTCGTGTCCTTGAGATCCCTGATAAAGCTGTCCCACCAGCCATACTTGGAGATTCCCTCCGCAGCGAGCTTTTCCTCATCCTTGTCATACTCCAGCAGCGCATCCACATAGGTGACAAACTCGTCATAGAGCGGCTGGATCTTTTCCAGATCCATATCGAGGATATTATCGTCCCATACGCCCTGCTCATAAAGCTCCGTCTCGATATCGCCTGCGATATCCAATACCCTGTTCATCGCATAGAATACCTCAAGCCCCTCTTCCTTCATCTGTTCGTATGCCTTTTCCTGTCGCTCGGCGGCAACGATATCCAGCTCTGCCATGAACACATCACTGGCATCAACGTACTCCACCAGGGCACCCATCAGCGCCGTGTGGTATTCTTTTGCCTTCTGGTAGTCGTCATCCAGATATGATTTCATATCCGTATAGAGTTCGATCTCATTGAGCGTTGCGATGACTTTGCTCAGCGAAGGATACAGTTTCAGATAGGACTCATCCAGCGCTGTCTTCTCCCCTTTGCCGCTCGCGCCCGCATAGGCATTCTCAACTTCCTTGATGTCGTACTCCGACAAAGAATAACAGTCATAATAATCAGAATCCGCATCCAGCAGCGCAAACTCCTCCTGCTCGATATCCACATAATAGAAATACCGCTCCAGTGAATCACTGACTCTGCCCAGCATGAAATTATTCACTTCGATGTACGAGTTGTAGAGCTCCTGTTCCTGCTCCTCCTGCTCGTCACTGGACAGCTCGCTCTCTGTCTCCGTGCTCTCTGGCGTCTCCGGCGCCGCCGCATTATCATCCGTTTTATCAGCCTTATTACTCTCGATCACATTTTTCGTGATGGTCGAAACCGCTCCCTGACAGGCTGTCACGGAACATGCCATAATCAGTGCAGTCAAAACAATACCCGTTTTTCTTCTCATTCTCTTTTCCCTTTCATTCCTTCCTGTGTTCGTTCCGTCACAAACACTTCTTTAGAATTTACTGCCCTTTCCGTTTTGCGTAACCCGCCGCCCCGAGCGCGCCCATCAACTGCGGATCGACCGGCAAATCCACCACTTTGATCCTGAGCACTTTTTCGATCGCCTGCCTGAGCCCCTCGTTCTTGGCACAGCCGCCTGTCAATGCGATGTGGTCTGTGGCCCCCGCTTTCTTTGCCATGACAAAGCACCGCTTCGCGACGGAGAGCTGTATGCCCGCCGCAATCTCCTCCATCGGCTTTCCCTCCCCGACAAGGGACACGACCTCGCTCTCGGCAAACACAGTACACTGCGCGGTGATCGGTATCACGTTTTTCGCCTTTAAGGACAGCTTGGAAAAATCCTCCAGCGACATCTCAAAGGCGTTTGCCATGCTCTCAAAAAAACGCCCTGTACCAGCCGCACACTTGTCGTTCATCGCAAAGTTGAGCACCGTGCCGTCCGTGTCGACGGCAATGCCCTTGACATCCTGTCCGCCGATGTCGATGACCGCACGCACACTGGAATCCGCCATATGTACGCCCATCGCGTGACAACTGATCTCGGATATATTTTCATCGGCAAAAGGCACCTTGTTCCGACCGTAACCGGTACCGACCAGGTACGCCAGCTCCTGTGCCGAGTGCAGTCCCTCCACCTGGGAGACCGCCTCGTTTAACGCCGCCTCCGCGCTCAGCACGGGATTGATGCGGCTCTTGCTGGTGACATGCGCCGCGATCCTGCCATTCTCGTCTATGATCACACATTTTGTGTATGTACTCCCCGCGTCACAACCGCCAAAATACCTCATTTTCATACCTCCTACCAGTTCCTGTCATCATCAAAATCCTCCAGACTCGGGTCCAGCGGCTCCTCGCGGAAAACTGTCCGCATGTATCGGTTGACCTCCATGCGCATGTCCTTCCTCGAACCGTCCTCCGGCTTCATCAGATTGTGGTTCACCCAGATCAGATGGATACCGCGCTTTCTCGCCTCCTCCTCAAACAGCCCGTGATAACCCGACATCGCCTTGCATCCCATGTGGCAGTACATGATGACCACATCCACATCAAAGCTCTCGCAGAAGCGCCACAGATCCTCCACACCGACCTCATAACCGCCGTTGGAGCGGCTGCGCATGATCATCTTCCCATACAGGTATGCCAGATCTTTCAGCGCCTGCTCCCTGTCCTGCGTGTCGACCATGCGCGTCGAGCAGAGGCTGAGCATATCCACGAGCGCCGCCACACCCCAGCAGTTCTGCAGCCAGACCGTGAAGGCAGTATAGTATGCCGACTGCACGCCCCATGTGATCGCGCGGTGCCTGATTTCCCTGCAGACAAGCTCTTTTTGCTCATACCCCCACTGCACATAGCGGTTCAGCTTCTGCTCGACCTTGCGGAACACCTCGTATCTGCCGCCGGTCGCCTGGTAGACGCAGTAGCGGTAGAGCGCGAGATTCGTCCCGATCATCTGCGGGTATTTCGTGCGGCTGATCTCGAACCAGTCGAGCATGTTCTGCGTCTCGGCATTGAAGAGCTCCATGCTCCTGAAAAAAGCGTTCCAGTCAAAGGTCTCCCCGGTGTGCTTCTCGATAAAGGCGATGCAATTCTGGATCTCCTCGACTGCATACGGCTCCACG
The DNA here is from genome assembly GCA_021770755.1 of Lachnospiraceae bacterium. Taxonomy (GTDB): domain Bacteria; phylum Bacillota; class Clostridia; order Lachnospirales; family Lachnospiraceae; genus COE1. The sequence continues at coordinate 65,260 of JAETQI010000001.1, read as the reverse complement.
CTCTCATAGGTATGGCGGATCGGCACCGCGAGCTCAAACGTCGGAATACCAAAATACTGTCCCTCGATGCTGTTTCCCATCAGGCTGCCGTCGCATGTCGTGTTGCAGTGCACCGCACACGCCCCGATCCGCGGATAGTCGTCCTCGAGCGCGACGCCAAGCTCCGCAAGCGGCATCGGACAGACATCCGACGGGACACCGTATGTCTGCGCCGCGTCCGTGTAGTGCACGACGCCGTCCTGGACCATCATGGCACAGGTGTACACCGCGGGCACTTCCACCGAAGTCCAGATCAGATTCGGAAACCCGTTCATGATCTCGCTCATCATATTCTCATCAAACAATACCATTTTCTTCCGGAGCTTCCCGTCGTTTCCGCAATTCGGATCCGCCCGGAACATTCTCGTCATGGCTTTGCACATATCAATGACGACGATGCTGAGCGCCGTGTGCGTAATGCGAAGCTGTGTGCCGCGCATCCCCTCTGTGTGCCTGTCGAAAAAATCGGGCACCACCAGGTAATTGACCATCCAGCGATACCGGAAGAACGCTTTTACATTATTCGGCTTTGCGGCGAAACCGATCAGCACGCCCCAGATCCGAAGCCACTGCAGGTAATCGTAGAACGTGTCCCTGACTCCGCGCCACTCACGCCGCTTCTTTGCTTTTCTGCCCGTATAAAACAGGCCAAGCTTCTCGCTCCCCATCTGCTTTCCCATCTGTCTATTCCCACGCCTTTCTTTTATTTTTCTGCAGATCATTCACTTTGGACATCCGGGGATCTATCAATGCCCTCACGAAAGCCCTGCGCCACGGATCTCCTACAGTTTCTTGATCTCCAGACTCTCCACAAACGCCTGAAATCTGGTTCTGAGCTGCCCGGAATTTCCTGTCACATACGGCCTGTCTATGGAGAGCGTAGGCACGCCGAACCTTTCCCGCATATTTTTCGACGCGTAGGCGCGCTCGTACCCCCAGTAATCACAGAACTTCATCTGCTGGTAGATCACGCCGTCCGCATGGTACTCCTGCACTAACTGATGCACATAGTCCTGGCGCTCCGCTACCTTCTCCGCGTTCATATAGCGCGGACATTTTCCCATCTGCAGATAATGCCTGCAAACCTGCGTCAGCACGTCCTCCGCGTCGTTCAGCGCGATCGGCAGGCGTTCCGGAAGCGAACCAAAACAAAAGCGGTCAGCGACAACTCTCGCCCCGGCCTCCTCCATCAGTCTGATCAATCCGGGATCATCGATCTCAGAACCCGCGACAACGACTTTCACCCGAAATGCCGGTCCCGCATCAGGCTCCCTCGTCCGCAGCTCCTCCGCCGTCGATGCGAGCCTGTCGATCAGAAGCGCTTTGGGACAGCAGTAGGAGGCGGTGCACAGGACTGCAAACTCATAGCCTGTGATGCGCGGATTCTCCTCCCTGCGGTACGCCGACATCTCCTGCAGCAGACTGCAGATCTGGTTGTGCTGCTCCACCGCCCTGCGCAGGCTCTCATCGGAAATATCGACGCCGAATTTTTCCTGCAGCGGCGCGAGCACATGCGTCCGCATCTGCCTCACATAATGCCGCAGTGCGGCATCGTCCGATTTCATGGGCGCGTCGCAGTAGGAGACAAAAAATCCTTCTTTTTCAATGCAGTTCAAATGCTCGATATTCTCCACGCACCGGTTCATCTGCGAGCAGGCGTCCGGCGCGATGATGCAGTCGAGGAACTGATAGCCGCCCTCCACCGCGCGCTCCAGTACCGCACGGCAGCACTCGCACAGCAGACTCGACATATAATATGTACCGATATCGATCGAACCGGTCCGCGGCGCCCGAAGCCGCACGGAAAAACACCCCGGCAGGTTCAGAAGCGGCTCCGGTATCAGCGAGCACACGCTCCCGACCGCGTGCAGCCCCTGCGCCGCACCCTCGCGCACCAGGTCGTTATCCGCCTCCTCCAGAAGCTTTTCAAAATAATATAACTGCGATAAATCTCTCATCCTGTCTCCCCATTCTGCCGACAGCCTGCATCCAGAAACCTGTCAGCGCACATTACAGTCCCATCCTGTCGAGAACTTCCCCTGCTCCCCGCACAAGCTCCGTGTCCGCGGGCAGCGCCAATATGCTCTCCCCCTTTAAGTCCGCCTCGGCAAGCCTCTCATCGGAATAGATATAGCTCAGGACAGGGATATCCCCCGTGTCGATCAGCTTCACGGACTCTGCCGACAGGACACGGTTTACCACAGCGCCCGCCCGCTCATACATCACAAGCTCGTCCGCCACCTTCCTGATCGTCTGGATCACCTGCGTCCCCTTGCGGCTCGAGTCCGTCACCAGCAGCAGGTGCGTTACCTTCTCCATCACGCGGCGGTTGATCTGCTCGATGCCCGCCTCGCCGTCGATCACCACATAGTCAAAATTGTCTGCCAGAAGCTGTATCACCGCCTTCAAATAATTGTTAACCCTGCAGTAGCAGCCTGCGCTCTCCGGGCGTCCCACCGCGATGAACGAAAAGCCGCCGCACTCTGTCATGGCATCGTAAATGCGGTACTCTGATTCCGCCAGCAGCTCCAGCGCCGTCCTGGTATCGCCCTCCTCCACCGTCGCCACGACTGCCTTCCTGATATCATCGATCGTCTCCCGTACATCGACACCGAGCGCGGTCGACAGACCGACCGCCGGATCCGCGTCAATGGCGAGGATCCGGCTGCCGGGATACCGCTCCACAAGCACCTTCACCATCGCTGCTGCCAGCGAGGTCTTGCCCACACCGCCTTTGCCTGCCACTGCGATCATTTTCGTATTGCCCTGCATTTCTTTCTCCTTTTTGTCCTTTGCGATCTCTGCTGCACCCGCTTTATAACTCCTTACCTTTGCCGTCATATTATGTGTAATGATAATTATCTATTGTACCATGAGCGGCGCGGAAAGTCCACTGGATATTGCACACAAAAACCACCGCCAATGCGGTGGTTTTTGTGCCTGTCCTGATGATCCGATCGATCTATCACTGCCGGATATCCACATACCCGACCGCGAGTGAGCCCTCGGCAAACTCATACGCGCTGCCGTAAGTGCACAGGTCCAGATACAGATACCCCAGCTCCTCCTCGGGCACGAGCCATGCCATGTGCACGGTCGCCGTCCTGCCTGCCTCCAGATTCGTGATATAATTGTTGTGCCGCTCCCCGCCGTGCACATCATAATACCACATTTCCGCAAAGTGCGCCGCACCCGCGGGCACTGCCTCATCCCACGCCGCGCTCCCTTCCGGCGCCCTTCCTTTATACAATGCCATCTGTCCGTCCCGCTCCTCGATCTTCATGAGATTTCCGAAGAACAGGACCTCGTCCAGCGCCCCGCTTCCGGTGTTGGTGTACTCCACCGTGACATAGACGAGCTTCTGCGGCACCTCGCGGCTTCCCACCACTTCGTTCAGGGAATTGATGCCGTCCCCATACCTGACGTAATCGATCCTGACCGGAAGCAGTTTTCCCGACGCGTCCGTCTCCTTCTGTAACTGCGCCTTCCCATCGCTGTCCAGCACAGACTGGTCGAGCAGGCTGATATTGTCGCTGACCTGCACATCGGTCACTTTGATCTCCACATTGCCAAGTCCCATCCAGTCGTCCTCCGGCGATTCTGCATACGCCGCGGCAAAGGACTCGCCAATCGTATGCGTATTTTCCATCGCAGACCTCGGGATCGACACGCTGGGATTCTGATCGTCAGCCACCTCCCCACGCGATGCCAGATGTTCGCTCCAGTTATACGCGTGCACGGCATCCTGCGCATTTTCACCCGAAACGGGCTCCAGACGGACACCCTCCGCGATCTTCAAGACCTCCTCCTTCGTCACATCCGACGCCGCATACATCTCCATCACATAATGCATATCCGTATACGCCACGTACACGCGCTGGTTAAATGAGACCTCCTCGCCCTCTCCGCCGTGCAGCAGGAAGTAGACGCCCTCATGACCGTCGACACGGATATTCTCCGACTCCCTGACATCCGTCGTGAGCATCTCAAACTGCGTATCGCCTGTGTCCATCCTGTAAAAAGCGATCGACACACCGCCCTTGTACAGATTGTCTGCATAGCTGTACTTACCGCTCCCTGTGTCCACCATGCCCTCCGGCAGATACGAGACCGCCATCCTGACATCTGGTATATCGAGTCCCTCCTGCGGCTGTCCTCCTGCCGTCGCATCGTCCCTGATCGTGTCACTGCCGTCCGTGCTGATACTGGTATTTACCGCGTACTTCCCCACCGGTTCGGTACGCATTTTATACAGGATCCCTGCAAACACGGTCGTTCCAAGCAGCATCGCTGCCGCAAGTGCCGCTATGATCGTCTTTTTCGCCATATGTTTTCTTCTCCTTCCCTGTGACACTGTCCTGATCTGTCTGTGCACTTCATCCTCCACCATCTGTCTTAAATCCGCCGGCATCTCAGGAAAATTCTGCCTCAAATCCTCTATTTTCATCTCTCAATCTCCATTTCCGCCCGGTTTACACCGTGAAACAAAGCAAGGAACGCTATGCTCCGCTCAGATCCGGGCACAATACATACCCATTCCATCGGTTAACAGCCTGCCGTCCGCTGCGGCGCCAACTGTCTCACTGCGCATCCGCCAGCTCCTTTCTCATCTTATCCCGCGCCCGCGCAAGACGGTTTTTGACTGCGCTCTCCGTCGTGTCCATGAGTGCCGCGATCTCCCTGACACTGTACCCTTCCATATAATAAAGGGTGACTGTGAGCCGTATCTCTTCCGCAAGATGGCTGAGCGCCTCATACAAGTCCGAGTAGTCCGCCCGCTCTGCGGCTTCCTCCTCCGCGTTATAATCCTCCAGCGGCACCAGTTTCTTCTCCCGCCGCATGATGGCATAGCACTCATTGATCACGATGCGGATCAGCCATGTCTTGGCGTATGCGTCCCTGCGCAGCGTCTGGAATGACGCGAACGCCTTCACGATCGCCTCCTGTATGGCATCCGCGCAGTCCGCGTCGCTTCGCAGCAGCGTCTTTGCCACATGGTACATCGCATCCTCCGATGCGATGATCAGATTTCCCAATTGTTCTTTTGTCATAATATCCTTTCCGCCGGCTTAATTATCATATCATTCACAACACAAAACGATTCGTTTCATCATTCAATGTACACTGATTCTTACCCTTACACTTATTAGATGTATTATGACACTGATCGGTCGCTGTGAAAATAAATTTTGTATGGAAATATCATGAAAAGAACATGCACAAATTTATTTGAGCTTTCCCCTGAAATATGTTATGATGTGATACAAAGAAAACACGTAAGAATCTACCAGCCAAAGGAGAGCGATATGGACAGAAAAGCAATTGCAAGGGAAACCTTGAAGATCATGGAACAGGGATATTACGAATACGAAGGAAAAAGGATCGACATTCGATCGGACATGGACGCGTCCATACGCGGCAGCGTCCTGATCACCCCCGCTCAGGGTGCAGAACTTTTGGAAAAATGCAGCCAAAAAAGCAGCTCCGGCATACCGGACGAACGCGTGGAGAATCTCTCCACTGTCGATGCGATCCGTAAGCTCGCAAGGGAGGGCAAAAACAGCATCGGTGTCCTGAACTTTGCAAGCGCCAAGAATCCCGGCGGCGGTTTCATCAACGGCGCGATGGCGCAGGAGGAGAGCCTCGCGGCATCAGGCACCCTGTACAGGACGCTGACAGCGCACGAGGAGTACTATCGGAGCAACCGCGCACAGACCTCCATGATGTACACAGACCACGCGATCTACTCCCCTGACGTGACCTTCTTCCGATCCGGCAATTTTCAACTGGTGGAAACGCCCGTCAAGGCATCTGTGCTAACACTGCCCGCAGTCAATATGGGGCAGGTTCTCTTAAAAGGCGAAGATACCGCCGAGGCAGCGCGCGTCATGCGGCGGCGCATGGCGCTCGCACTGGCTGTATTCGCAGAAAAGGGTGCAAAAAATCTGGTACTTGGCGCCTACGGCTGCGGCGTGTTCCGCAACGATCCGCACCAGATCGCCGCATGGTGGCAGGAGCTGCTGTCGGAGGGCATGGGCGGTTATTTTGATTCCGTCTTTCACGCCGTGCTCGACCATTCCAGAAACGGCGACTGCATCAAAGCTTTCGAAAACATTTCAAAGTCCGCGACCAGGAAGGATACGATATGACTATGGAAGAAATGAAAAACGAGGATACACAGTACAGGGAAACGCTTGACCAGCTTAGGGAGGCAAACTCCATGCTGTCCGACGCGCTGCGCGCAGCCGAGGCGGAAAACCGGGCAAAGAGCAGCTTCCTGTCCAGTATGTCCCACGATATCCGCACGCCGATGAACGCGATCATGGGCATGACTTCCATCGCACTCACGCACATTGACGAAAAACCGCGCGTGCTCGACTGCCTCCAGAAGATCCAGACCGCCTCGACGCATCTGATGGAGCTGGTCAACGATGTGCTCGATATGTCGCGCATCGCAAGCGGCAGGATGACACTGAGCGAGGAAGTGTTTTCCCTCGCCGACATGGTGCACGACATCGTGGTCATCATGCGTCCGCAGGCAGCGCAGAAGCATCAGGCGTTCCACCTGGAGATCGGACAGATCCATGAGGAAAATCTGATCGGTGATCCGCTCCATCTACGGCAGATCCTTGTCAATATCATCGGCAACGCCGTGAAATACACACCGGAAGACGGCACCGTCCATGTGTCCATCTCCCAGCATTCCGGCCAGGACAAAATATGGCTCGATTTTCTGTGCGAGGATAACGGGATCGGCATGAGCCGCGAATTTCTCGATAAGATCTTTGAGCCGTTTGAGCGCGTGAACACGACCACGATCAACAGGATCGAGGGCACCGGTCTTGGCATGTCGATCGTCAAAAGCCTGCTCGACCGCATGGGCGGCGAGATCTCTGTCGAGAGCGCGGAGGGAAAGGGCAGCCGCTTCCAGGTATCCGTTCCCCTCACCGCCGCTCCTGCGCCCGAGGACGAACTGACGCTCCCGGCGGGACAGACTGTACTGATCGCCGAAAGCATGGACGACCGGGCACAGCAGATCGCCGACTACATAAGAGACGGCGGCATGAACGCAGTGCACCTGCACAACGGTATGGACGCGGTGACATGGCTGACCGAGGCACAATACGAGAACCGTATGCCCTGCGCCCTGCTTCTGGGGCAGGAGCTCAACGATATGTCCGCCCTTGACGTGGCAGTCCATGTCCGCGGGCTTGCCGGAGCGGAATTTCCGATCATCATGGTCGCGGAAGCAGACTGGGTCCAGATCGAATACCGTGCGACAAGAGCCGGCATCAGCGCCTTTGTCCCCTGTCCGCTGTTCAGAAGCCGGCTCTATGCCGTGCTGTCCGAGCTGACATGCAAAGCACAGCAGCGCCGCTCCGACCGCCTGGGAAGACAGATCGATTACAGTCAGTACCACCTCCTTCTCGTGGAGGACAATGCGTTCAATCGCGAGATTGCCGTTGAACTGCTGTCCCAGACAGGCGTACAGATTGAGACGGCGGAGAACGGGCTTCTCGCGGTAGAAGCTTTCGAAAATTCTCCCGAAGGCTATTACGACCTGATCTTTATGGACATCCAGATGCCGGTGATGGACGGCTACGACGCATCCCGAAAGATCCGCCAGCTTCCGAGAAAGGACGCGGAGCGTGTCTGGATCGTCGCCATGACAGCCAACGCGTTTGTGGAGGACATCCGGCTGTCAAAAGAGGCGGGCATGAACGAACACTGCTCCAAGCCAGTCGACCCGGACCGCCTGCACGAGATCCTGCGCAAACGCTTAACGAGCGAAGTACAAAGTTGAGGAGGACGATCTATGCAGCCATATCAGGAAGAATATATTGCCAATTTAAGAGATATTGCTGTCCTTGCAGCGCGCAGAGATCCCGTCTGTCATTCTTTCGAAGCATACTGCGAGACACTCCTGAACAACAGACGTCTCATAGAAGCCAAGATCAACCGGAATATCGAACTGCTGCGCGACGGCGTATTTTCGCTGTTTGACAGAATCTTTGAGGCGAAGCCTGCTGAGCTGGAAGAACTGGAAGAATTTGCCCAGATACTGCTGGACCGGAAAAACGAATTGGACGGCGGACTGTTCTGCCAGATCTATCAGGCGCTGCTGAACCGCGCGCGGCAGAACAGAGACCGCAACGCGATCATACGCTGTCTGTACTGGCTCGGAATCGGACGCCATAGCATGTGTGACAAAATGGTCGGGCTGGACTGGTCCGATATCGAATACTATATGTCCCAGATGCGCCTGTGCTTCGCGGAGGCGGCGGCATACCTGAAATATTATGACGACATAGATGATGCCGCGACCAGGGGCTATATCCTGCGCTCCCGCGCCAATACTGCCCTGGGGCAGTTCCGATCTGCCAGCGCGAAGATCCGCTCCGTAAGACAGACATTGGAGATCCTGCAGGACGAGGATTTGCAGCAGAAAACACCGGAGCTTCCATGGGACCGATACATCTATATGACGCACCAGCAGATGGCATCCAGTATCTCCTACAGCCGTGAGAACGATATGACGCCGCAGGATGTGTCCGCCATCATGGAATCCGCGCATATCATCCACAAAATACGCATTCAGGAAGCGATCGGCAAGCAGGAACCGCCGCCCATGCGGTCGGCATTTTACTGCTATGCGATTGAGTACTACTGCGGGCTGCTCACGCTCGAGGAGCTGCTCGGGCGCATGGAGGAGTTGATGGATCTTGCCGATCCATCGGATTTTTCATCGGACCGTATCTATTCCGTGATCTCCCTTCCTGCCATCTACTGCCAGTATCTGCGGGAATATCCCGAGCAGCTACCGGGACGCGAAAAATATCTGGAGAAACTGTATCAGAAAGTGGTCACATACACCGAAGCCTTTCCTGCAAACGAGGCGAACAAGCAGGTCTTCTACTCGCTCCGGCAGCTCTCGACAACCTTTATCGAGACGGCTCACAGCATCTCTTACGGGGAATTTCAGCAGGTCATGCTGATCCATTTTGCGCCTGATATCTATGTACACTCGCAGATCGTCGGCAAGACAGCCACCGCACTGTGCAGGATCATCATGGACGAGGAGCCTGGATTCTTTGACGATATCGATCATATCCAAAAGATATCCCAACCGGATGACAAACGCCAGGCAGTATTGGATCTTTCGATGAACTGCGGCGTCTTTCACGATGTGGGCAAGATCAATTTCATCAGACTCTTTTCGCGGACCGCCAGGCAATGGTTCGAAGATGAATACGAGATCACGAAGCTGCACACGGTCGTAGGCAGCGCGCGCTTAAACGCCTGCGCATCCACGCGCTGCTGCGCGGCGGCGGCTCTTGGCCACCACAGTTGGTACGACGGCTCGCACGGATACCCGGAAACCTACAAACGTCTGGAATGTCCCTATCGCCAGATGGTCGACGTGATCGGTCTGGTCGACTGGATGGACAACTCGATGACCTATGCGTGGCTGTACGGTCGCGCGAAAAAAAGTTTCGATGAGGTTGTCCAGGAGGCAATCGGGCTGGAAGGAAAACGATTCTCGCCGCTCCTGACAGCCAGACTCCGCGATCAGACCGTCTCCGAGACGCTCAGACAGGCGTTTGATGCCGCGCGCCGTGAGGCATACCGGCAGTTGTATGAGAATCTGTAAATCGCGTAGGGAAGAGACGTCTTCCCCTATCTTTTCATGTGAAATTTTCCACGCAAAAAGGGAAGTATCTCCATCTTTAACGGAAACACTTCCCTCTGCTCCAAATACGCCTGTGTCTGCTTTAAAGCATGCGCTGAATCATTTCAACCGCCTTTTCTTTGATTCGTGTCGTTCAATCCCTCCTCCTCTTTTCTTTTATCATACTTTAAGTTATAACGCTTTTCAATAAATTGTTTCTTAAATAATTCAAGCTTACTATTTCGTATATAACTTATCCTTTTATCAGCCATTCAAATACACAATTAATGCCAAGCAATTATGATACATTGTAAAAACCCCCAATTCTTTTAAATTTGGGGGTATCATTCAAACTACTGTAAATTTATCTTTTGAGAATATTCTGCCAATCAGCTTTATTATACAAAACCCTGATTATGTATACTACGTCATTTTGCATATCATAATAATAGAAAATGTTGTAGTTATCAAAGTATGTTATTCGTATCCCCATACGCCCCAGTAATTCATCTCCTACTAACGGGTGTCCTTCTGGATATTCTGCCAGCTTACCTGCTGCACCTAAAATACCATCGGATATCCTCTGCGCCGCCTGTGGGTTACAAAGATCAACAAAGATATAGTATTTATGTCCAGCAGGTCATACTCTGCTGGCTCAGTAAATACCACCCTAGCCACGTTCTTTTCTCCTCTTTTCCAGCTTTTCCCTTACTTCTTCAATTGTACTGGTTCTGCCCTCCTGCATTGCTTTATAGCCTTCACCAATTAATCTATATAATTCCAATTTTGCAGTATCTGACGTTTCTGCAGTTATTTGCGGTTTGGTTGCTAACACATTTATCACACCCTTTCTGATCAGTTACAGTATAACATATATCTTTATTCTCAACAACAAATTCTGAATATATTTTGCCATCTATATTATATGCTATAAAATGCGATAACACTCATCCAATTAATCTTACAAAAAGGAAATTTTTACAAAGTATATTTTAATGCTTTTCTATCTAACCATCCCGTACCTCTGCGTCTCTCTTTTCATCAAAAAACCACCCCATAACCCCGCCAACCACAAAAAACGACACCGTAAACATCACATACCTCCCCAATAACCCCATTACAAAACCCATCTTTTCACCTCTCCATTCCTTTTCTCCTTACTGCGCCAACAATAAAACACCCGTCCCCCGACAGGCATTTTATTCTTACCGCAGACCGGCAGGAACAACGCTCTTTATGCTGTTGTCATTCCTGCCCCGATTTATTCACTCCCAATCTCCTGTTCCATGACGATACCGGACTGGAACTGTATCTGTATCCTGTCCGCCGATATTACCCTGATGCTTGCGACCAGCCGTCTGACAAGGTCATTATCAAACTCTGGTATCTGCCCGCTGTTACCGCTCAGGAAAGCGTCTATGTCCTTCGCCCGCTGTTCATAGTTTTCCGCCAGTTTTTTCTTTTTTCCTGCCTCCGCCATGTCTGGATTCTGCACATGTTGCCGCAAACTCTCCATTTAAGTTTAGGTTCAAGGCTCCTCCTTTTACGCCGTCGACTTCAAACCCCCTGTTCTCTGCCAGTTCCGCTACCGCCATAAAGAACGGACTCATCTCTTCTTTCAATCTAGTTTCCACCTCCTTCTCATTCTGAAAATATCTCCAAATCATCCTCAAAACCGATTTTGACTCCTATGCATCTATAAAAACGGGCAAAAACTGGTCGATTTTCACTCCAATTTTTGCCCTCAAACCACCAACATCTTGTGGTTTCGACCGCCTAATTCTTCTCTTTTCCACAATACTGCATCTTTACGATCGCCTCCACATTGTCCGTAAAACCAAACATATCAACCGGCCACGCCTCCTCCGCTCTGTAGCCCTCCCGCGCAAACCAGCCCAGATCCCTGCCAAGCGTCTCAGGATTGCACGACACATAGATGACACTCCGCGGGTGCAGCGAAGAAACGGCCTTCACGAATGCCTCCGTACTCCCGCTTCTTGGCGGATCCATGACGACCACATCGGCGCGCTCCCCGTTTTGTGACATGCGTGTCATATATTCTGTCGCATCCGCTGCCGCAAAGTGCATGCGATCAAGACCATTTCTCCGCGCGTTTGCCCTGGCGTCCTTCACCGCCTGTTCGTTCAGCTCGATCCCTATGACCCGCCCCGCTTTCGCGTGCAGGCACATCCCGATCGTACCGATACCGCAGTAGGCATCGATCACTGTCTCTGTTCCCGTCAGGTTCGCAGCCTGTATCACTTTCTTGTACAGTACCTGCGTCTGCCCGGAATTCACCTGATAGAACGAACCCGGCGATATGCGGAAACGCAATCCAAGCAGCACGTCTTCGATATAGCCCTGTCCGTACAGTATCTTATTGCGCTCTCCAAGCACCATTGTCGTCTGTTTCTCATTGATATTCTGCACGATCGTCGTGATCTCTGGATGGCACTGCCGCAAACTTTCCACAAAGTGATTCTTATGCGGAAATTCCGGCGATGCAATCACAAGCACAACCATGATCTGTTTCGTGGATGTGCCTTTCCTGACAAGTACATGGCGCATCAGCCCGCGCCCTGTGTCCTCATTGTACACCCACAGCCGGAAAGACTGGACCAGCTCTGTCACAGTCTGGATGATCGCGGATGACTGCGCGTCCTCGATCAGACAATCCCTGACCGGTATGATCGTGTGTGTCCCAGCCGCGTAGGTTCCCGCTATCACCTCGTCTTTTCCCTTCTCTTTGTCTGATCTCCTGCCAAACACTGCATGTACTTTATTTCTGTAATGATACGGATAATACATTCCCGACACATCATTTATCTTTTGACAATATTTCCCGATGCAGTCTGCCACCCACTTTTTCTTCTGTGCAAGCTCATCCTCATAGCTCATCTCGCCGATATGGCAGGCACCGCATTTTTTTACATAAGGACATCTCTCTATGATCTCTTTCTTTTCCATCCTACACCTCTTCCTGTATAAGCATACGCGCTTCCACATCTGTAGTATAGCATTTCCTTTGATGACTGGCAAACTTTTCCTGATCCCTCTGGACGGGTCTTCCCCTACTCGCGCGCCGGGCGTCCGTCAGCGCATGCTGACATTTTTCCTCTGGACGCCCGTGTGCATAAAAAGCGGAACAGTCCCGCAAGACCATTCCGCCATTTTTGCATTCCAGCCTTTATTATTTTGTATTGTACTTTCCAGCCAGGAACTTCACGATCGCGATGATCGACAGAAAACCGGAAAGGTATCCGATCACCTGCTGTTCCTGCTCCGTCGTTCCATCCAGTCTCGCATAGATCTTCACATAGCAGTTTCCAAGGAAGACCACCAGCACAACTGTCGATGCAAGAGAACCGATGACCGGAACAAACGGAAGAACGATCCACAACACCCACCAGAACTTGTACAGAACCGCTGGCACTGAGACAGAACCAAACAAATGCACGCTCTCCTGATTGTCCGCTGCCGCATCTGCAAGTGCATACTGCTGTGCGAACGGAATCCATGCCATCCACGCCTTATCGTACCCTAAAGCCTTGAGCGCTTTCATATGCGCCAGTGATGACAATACATAAACTACGATAGCGATGACCAGGATCACTGCAATGTATGCTCCGAGTACCGCAAATAACACTGTTATGTCGTCCATTTTAATCCCTCCTCATATCATGAACAAACATTCAATAAACAACCATTGTGCTTTGTGACCCAAAAACAGTTTATATCTGCTTCATACACTCATGCACATGTGCTATCATATAACATTTTTCGCGCTATGTCAACATCATCCGCATATTTAATTTATAATGCACTTACAGTTCAGCCTAGAGCGCGTTTGAAAAATGCTTTCTGTCAGATGTGCGTCACAGTTTGTAGGAGATTTGTGCTGAATGAAGGAGGCATAGCGGGCTATGTTGACTGAATTCGGTGCAAATATCACGCAAAGTGGGGCGTACAGATGGCGGGAATGATTTTTCAAACGCGCTCTAGAGCATGTCTGCACAGCACTTCAATGTCCGTAAGAACACGCAGTGGTTGAGAAGCGTCAAGCCCATCGCGAAGCGGTTTGGCATGGCTTGATGCCTGTAACAGGAAGCCGAAGGCCGAATTGTTACATAATGTTTCTCCTTTGAAGCTCCTCCAGCAGCTTCGGCTGGATATCGGGATATGTCCAGTCTGATGGCATCTCGTCCGTCACGATGATCCTCTCGATCTCACTGTGAAGCTCCGGTTCAAACGCCCTGATCTGCGCGAAGTACAGCATACCAAAAGATTCCTGCCCGTCAAAATTGTCCTCAGCGATCACAGAATAGACGCAGACCGGCCAGATATCAAAGTCAACCGCCCCGGTCTCCTCATACAGTTCTCTTCTCGCCGTGTCCAGGATCGCCTCCCCCGGCTCCCGGTGTCCCCCCGGAACCTCCAGCGTATCTCTCAGTCTGTGCTTGCAAAATACGTATTTCCCCTCTGTCTTTGCAACGATCACTGCAAATCTCAGCAGGGCATCGTCCACTTCCTCATAAAAATTCACTGCCATCTTACAGCTTCCTCCTTATTTTTCAACAGCATCCGTCCCCTGCACGAGCACCAACGCAGAGATGCCTGCCACAGACACCGTTCCCTCCGCCGTGCCGACAGACGCTGTCCCTGCCGTCTTGTCGTTGACACAGATCTCCCATGTGCCCGCCGGCAGCGGTACAATGGCCGCATCCGCATTTCCATTGAAGATCACCGTGATCTTCTCCGCCGTGTCGCCGTTTGCGTGGTTTTCGATCGTATATCCGACCACATTGGCATCCAGCCCGCCCATGAAAGTCAGATTGCGCTGTATGTCCGCCGTCTCCGCCATGCGCAGTGCACTGTGCGCCTTGCGGAATGCGATCAGTCCCTTGTAATATTCATATGTGTCCAGCACCTTTGCTTTTTCCAACCACTTGATGCTGTTCGTCGAATCCGGCGACGCGTAGCTGTTCTCATCAAATCCGCCCTCCACTGTCGCCGAAGGCTTGCTCCTGAGCATCTCCTCACCCGCCTGGAAGAACGGAACTCCCTGCGAGGTCAGGATGATCGCACTGCCGAGCTTGTTCATCCTGATCCTTGTCTCCTCGCTGTCATCCGCATTGGATATGGCAAGCTTATCCCAGAATGTCAGGTTGTCATGGCACGAGATATAGTTGATGCTCTGCCCCGGCTGCGCCGCCCAGCTCCTGGTAACTTTATCGTTCCTGCAGGCCGGCACCTGCGGATGCGGTGTCGCGCCGACTATGCCAAACCTGATGCTCTCCTCCATTCCGTCCTTGCCGCTGATAAATCCCTGATCCTGCGCTTCAAACACGCTGCCCTTGATCCCATCCCTGATATCATCGCTGAAAGCGCCAACCCCGTCGATCCTTGCCATGTTTTCTTTCAGCGCCTGCTCTGAGGAAGGGATCGCGCAGTCCCCGCCAGTCCAGCCCTCGCCGTACACCATGATCGAAGGGTCAACCTCGTCGAGCGCCGCGCGGACTGCTTTCATCGTCTCGATATCATGCACTGCCATCAGGTCAAAGCGGAATCCGTCAATATGGTACTCCGTAGCCCAGTATACAACGGAATCCACGATATATTTGCGCATCATCGCATGGTCGGAAGCCGTCTCATTTCCGCAGGCAGACGCGTCGGAATAACGCCCGCCCACTTTTCTGTAATAATAATCGGGTACTGTCTTCTGAAAGTAGGAATCTTCGATATTGAATGTATGGTTATACACCACATCCATGTTCACACGGAGCCCGTTCCGGTGAAGCGCCTGCACCATCCGCTTCATCTCGTTGATGCGCACCTCCCCATGATAAGGATCCGTGCTGTAAGAGCCCTCCGGCACGTTGTAATTTTTCGGATCGTATCCCCAGTTAAACTGCGGTGTATCGAGCTTTGCCTCATCTACCGTGGCGTAGTCATAACTCGGAAGGATCTGCACATGTGTCACACCCAGATCCCTGATATGGTCAATGCCTGTCGCAAGTCCGTCCGCATTGGTCGTTCCCGTCTCGGTAAGTCCGAGGAATTTGCCTGTGTTGACGATCCCCGACGACGCATCTGACGACAGATCCCTCACGTGGAGTTCATAGATCACCGCATCAGTGGGATTGACAAGCGCCGGCCTTGTGTCCTTGTCAAATCCTTCCGGATCCGTCGCGCGCAGATCCACGACCATGCCCCTGTTGCCGTTCACGCCGGTCGTCCTCGCATAGAGATCCACCGCCTCGCTGGTCTTTGACCCGATCCTGACCAGATACGTATAATACACGCCGTTCAGATCACCCTGTTTCTCGCAGGACCACACGCCCCTCTCGCCCATTGTCATCGGGATCGTCTCCGTGAGATTGTCCCCGTCTCCCTGCTCGTACAGATTTAGTGAAACCTCAGACGCCGTGGGCGCCCACACCTTAAACCCCGTCTTTTCCTTTGTGTAAACCGCACCCAGATCTTTTCCGTCATATGCAAAAGCCTCATCAAATGCGCCTGTCCCCTCGTACCGTTCCATTGATTTGTCGTATGCCTGCTGCTTCTTTCCCATAACTGTCATCCTCCATTCGATTTTCTTTCATTTCAGAATCTCTCTTGATGGTTTTATTATACCCTCTCATGGTACAAAAAGCTATTGGAAATTTCGTAAATTTTCGCAATCGCTTTTTAGTTATAATAACGAAATCTTACGAAAAAAAGAGATGCGTACACACCTCTTTTCCTCACATTTATTTGATGACCACTTTGCCCCATGAATCTGACGGAACAAGCGCCACATACGTCTTACCTGTGTTCAGCTCGATCTGTTCTCCGGTCTGCTTGTTCAGATAAATCGTGATCTCGTTCTCCGCCGGCTTGATCCATGTTACCTCCATCGCCTTGCCGTTCGTAATGTAATACGCGTCACGCCCGGAGTCGATCGCATTGTAGATCATGTATCCATTCTCGTCAAGCTGTGAAAATGTCGTGTCCTGGATCAGCAGATTCTTGAACGTAAGCTGCGCATTGCCGTGCTGCGGATCTGTGTGCGCCTGACCGTACTCATAGTAATCGTACGTGCCTGTCGACTCGTTGTACTGCAGCCTTGAACTGTTGTGCGGGAACGGGAGCTCGATCTCTGTGCAGTCGATCGTGGTGCCCACTGTGGACAGGTCGATCTCCGAGTTGGAGAAATTGTAGTGCTGTCCCTGATAGTACTCGTTGTACTCGGTGGAATACTTCGAATTGCTGAACTTGCTGTCCAGATCCCCTGTGCAGATATATTCTGTAAACTCTCTCGACTTGCCGTTGTTCACACGGGAAAATCCACCGCTGAAATTTGCCGAATACTTCTTTGCGATCCAGTCATTGATATAGAAAGGACCACCGTCGTGGCAGAGCACTGCATTCCACTCTGCAGCCAGCATGATATTGGTCGGCCTCGTGCTTCGGATGCTGCCAAACTGTGCGATCTTCCCCCAGTCCTTGACGATCGCCATGAATCGCGTGATCCTGCCGTTTGCCGTACTGTTCATGATCTCATACACCACATCCGCCTCCGTGAGACCATAGTGCGGAAGCGCTGTCTTCTCGTTGTCGACCATGACCGCGATGGGACGCTGGTTCTTTAAGCTCTCATCGATCCACTCATTTGTGATCTCGCTGCGGTACATGCCCTCGCGCGACTCCTCCTCCGTCACCGGCTCTGTGGAAGATTCCTCCACATCGGGCGTCTCCGGCGCGTCGTTGGCGCTGTTGTCCGAACCGCCGCCTGTGAGGTCTGCAAAATCGATCTCAGTCGCAGGTTCTTTTGCCGAATCCTCCTTATTGCCGCACGCTGTCATGGAAGCGGCCGCCATCGTGACTACAAGCAGTAAAGCAAGTCCCTTATTTTTGATACTCTTTCTTTTCATAATGTCTCCCTTTAGCACAGATCGTTCTGACATGCTGTGCCACTATTCTTCGTCATTAGTTTTCCATTTTTTGTTCTGATTATACAACATTTTATCGTGCAAGCGGCTTCGAATCCTATGCCCATACACGTTACCTCTACAGTTAACTCCGCCAGGCACCCTCGCGGCACATACGAAATCCGCCTTAGTGCTGCTGCATTCCTGCCCTGACACGGTTCAACGGCACATATTGCGCGAGACCCAAACTTCAACGCCACTTATAGAGGGCAGCTATACAAACGCAGACCCTCGGTCGCTTATCACCCCCACTATAGCGGATTGTGGGTACAGGACACCGCTAACGCCCCGGCTGCACGATGTTATTATTATAACCGCATATCGATCGATAAGTCAATAAAATTCATACTTTTTTAATCCTTTACTTCTCTTTCTTCTGCGTGCCAGTATCTCATAGTACATCAGTACCGTGACAAGCTCCCTGATCCATGGCTCCTTCTCGTGCCACGGAGCGCGTTCCGTGAGCGCATTGTCCACTGCATCGCTGCCCGCCACATCCGGCTGCGCCGCAGCCTCCTCATTCGTTTTGATGACCGCCATGACACTCTCCACCATCCGCTGGAGCGTCAGCTTATCCGGATACTGGTCATAGATAAAGCTTCCGTCGTAATCCATCTTGTCGACAACGCTGCCGATCGTGTTCTGATATTTTCTGGCATATGTAGGATACATCTGCTGCAGGTACTCAAGGTCCTCGAGTATCCTGTCCTCCGGCACGATCCCTGGCTGCGCCCACTGTCCGTAACCCTGATACCCCATATAAAAAGGAAAAGCGCTATAATAATCCATATTTCGAGTTCCTCACTTTTTATGATTATCATATGCATTTTCCTCCAAAGAAGTGCAAAGGATACAGATTGTCAAAGCCTTGACAATCCTGGCGAATCGGCATAGAATAAGGAAAGAATCATGAAACAATGTCAATGACACTGAAAGGAAGTGTGTTGTTAGAGGGACTGTTGAGACGGTGACAGAAGGGCGATGATATTTTGGAAAATGAAGTTTTTAACGAACCAGACTACGTCAAAGAGCTGATCAGACTGATCAGAAGCGGCACAGACAGGGATACGCTCGCATCAGAACTAACCAATTACCATGACAATGATATCTCCAACGCGCTCGACGAGCTGAATGCGAACGAGCGCAAAATACTCTACCACACACTCGGCGACGAGCGTGTCTCCGAGATCTTTGCCTATCTGGATGATCCCGGAAAATATCTCGGGGAGCTGGAGCTGGAGCGCGCCGCGGACATCATCGAGAACATGGATGCGGACGACGCCGTGGATGTGCTCGAGGAGATCGACGAGGAGACCCGGAAACAGTTGATCGAGCTGATCGACGAGGAATCCAAGGAGGACATCAAACTGATCTGTTCCTACGAGGAGGACGAGATCGGCAGCAAGATGACCACAAACTTTATCGAGATCGGCAAAAGCCTCACCATCAAGCAGGCAATGCGTTCGCTGATCGCCCAGGCGGAGGAAAATGACAATATCTCGACGCTGTTTGTGCAGGACGACAATGGCACCTTCTACGGCGCGATCGATCTCAAAGACCTGATCGTGGCAAGAAATTACATGAGCCTGGAAAATCTGATCACGCACTCTTTCCCGTACGTGCGGGACCATGAGACGATATCGGACTGTATCGAGCGCCTAAAGGATTATGCGGAGGATTCCATCCCCGTACTGAACGACAAAAATGAGCTGATCGGCGTCATCACCGCGCAGGACATCGTCGAGGTCGTCGACGACGAACTTGGCGACGACTATGCAAAGCTTGCCGGCATGAGCGAGGAGGCGGAGCTTGAGGAATCCCTGGGAGAGAGTATCAAGAAACGCCTGCCATGGCTGATCGTACTCCTCGGACTCAGCATGTGTGTCTCAACCGTGACGAGCCTGTTCGAAGGCGTGATCGCACAGCTTGCCATTATCGTAAGCTTTCAGTCCGTGATCCTTGGCATGTCCGGCAATGTGGGAACACAGTCCCTTGCCGTCACGATCAGGCTGCTGATGGATGAAAATCTTGAGACAAAGCAAAAGATCGGCATGATCTTCCGCGAAATGCGGATCGGGTTTTCCAATGGGCTGATCCTCGGGATCCTGTCCTTTGCTTTTATCGGCGGTTATCTGTGCCTGCTCAAAGACAAGTCGCCGCAGTATGCCTTTGCGATATCGCTCTGCGCCGGGATCGCCCTTCTGATGGCAATGACGATCTCCAGTATCGTGGGCACCTGCGTTCCGATGTTTTTTAAAAAGATCAATGTGGATCCGGCAGTCGCGTCGGGTCCGCTGATCACCACCGTAAACGACCTGATCGGCGTGGTCACATACTACGGCGTGGCGTGGCTTCTGCTCATCAACTTCCTTCATATGGGTTGACGAACTATGCATAAAAATCCATTATATACAAATACTAGCAATACAGTTAAGCTTTTTTATGAACTTGCTAATAAGTACCCAGAATGGAGGAAATATCGGTGAAAGCTACGGGAATAGTGCGTAGGATAGACGATTTAGGACGCGTTGTCATACCAAAAGAAATCAGAAGGACTTTGAGGATAAGGGAATCGGATCCGCTTGAGATCTTTACGGATCACGAGGGCGCCATCATTCTAAAAAAATACTCACCCATCGGTGAGCTTGGAAGCTTTGCAAAGCAGTATGCGGAAAGTCTCTCGCAGGTGTCAGGTCATCTGGCACTGATCGCGGACAGGGATCAGATCATCGCCGCGGCAGGCAGCAACAGCAAGCAGGTGCTTGGAAAATCTGTCAGCAAGGCGCTGGAAGAAAAAATGAATTCGCGTGAGACGGTGTGCTCATCGCGCAGTGATAAAGATTATGTATCCGTGACTGAAGATGAATCTGAGGAATATCAGCATGAGGTGATCATACCGATCATCACACAGGGCGATGTGATCGGCGCTGTCGTACTCCTGTCCGCCAAGGCGGGCGACGAGATGAACGAGGTGGAGATGAAGCTCGCCCAGTCAGCCGCCGGATTTCTCGGCAAACAGATGGAACAGTAACCGATAAAAGAAAAAGGACAATGTGATGTCCTTTTTCTTTTGTACTATTTACACAATTTTGAACCGTCCAACCTCATTGCTCAGTTGCTCCGAGATCTCCTGGTTGCTGATGGTCTGCTGCTGGATCTGCGCCATTGACGCCACCAGGCTCACAGCGCTTTCCGCAACATTTGTAACGCCCTTCGCACTCTCGTCAACTGCGGTCGAAATATCATTCAGTCCCGTCGTCATCGCGCTGATCGTATCCCGGATCTCTCCCGTATTCT
The DNA here is from genome assembly GCA_021770755.1 of Lachnospiraceae bacterium. Classification (GTDB taxonomy): domain Bacteria; phylum Bacillota; class Clostridia; order Lachnospirales; family Lachnospiraceae; genus COE1. The sequence continues at coordinate 44,284 of JAETQI010000001.1, read as the reverse complement.
TAGAAAAGTCTTCGATCAGGCTGTTCATGCTGTCGGCATCGCGCTCATATTTTTCGACGACTACGACAAACTCATCGTAGTCCTGCATGACTTTCTCATCCACAAACTGGAGCATCATCTCCGCATTGCCTGCGAGCTTCTCCACTGCGCTGATCACCAGATTGCTGATATTCTGGATGTTGTTTGCCGTGTTCGCGCTGCTGTCGGCAAGCGCCCGGATCTCGTCGGCAACGACTGCAAAGCCCTTTCCTGCATCGCCGGCTCTTGCCGCTTCGATGGAAGCGTTCAACGAGAGCAGGTTTGTCTGGCTTGTGATATCAAGGATCTCTCCTGTCAACTGCTTGATCTTCTCTACACTCCTGCTCTCCTCGAGCGCCTCTCCAAGCATCTCGCGGATCTCGATGATCTTACTGCTCGTGAGGTCCTTCCCAGCGATCGTATTCTGGTGCATCCTGCCGGCGCGCTGCTTGATCTTCTGCACAAGCTCGACACCATTGTCCACGCTGCTGTTCATGTTCTGCACTTCATGCAGTACCGTGTCGCTTCCCTCCGCGATCTGGCCGATCGTAGCGGCGATCTCCTCCATGCTCGCTGACATCTGCTCCATCGTCGCCGAGATGTTCCCCGCGTTCTCATTGGAATCCTGGACATTGCTGCCGATATGGGAGGTCAGTTCGTCCATATTCCCCGACTGTACCTTGATAATGTTCATGATACCCTGTAGCTGTTCTATAAAGTTATTGATACCGTCGACCAGTTGTCCCACTTCGTTCTTCGTCTTTACATGGATACGGCTTGTCAGATCCCCCTCGTTATTCCGGATCCGGGTAATGATCTCGTCAAGCTGGCCGCTCGCGCTGCTTGCCGGTCTTGCGATATGCGTGATACTGAACAGGCTCGCGATCGCCATCAGGATCAGGAATATGATCAGAAGCAGGAACACGACCATCGTATGATTGCGCATGGAGGCGATCGTGACAGCAACCGCATCCTGTGAGCGCTCCTCCAGCAGCGTGTCGAACCGTACCTCCACTTCCTCCAGCGCAAGGGACTGCGACCGGATCCCGTCAGAGACCGCATCTTCCGTATCCAGTTCCCCTGCAAGACATAGCTGGCCGATCTGGATCGTCATATCCTCGATCTTTTGCGCTTCTCTTCCATATTCGTCGATCAGTGACGCCAGTGCTGCGTCTCCCTCCTGCTGACACAACGACCGCATTTCATGAATGATCGCTTCGATCTGTCCTTTGCGCCCCTGCACATCCTGGGAGATGGTCTCCGCCGTATTCCCGTTCTGTGTCATTGAGATCAGATAGGCTGACGATTTGTCGTCATCCACAACGCTCACCAGTTCCTTGCCTTTCTCCTGCAGTGTCACATAGATATTCGCGGTTCGCTTCACTGCATTTCCCGCATTCTGCAGCGCGCGGATGCTCAGCACGGACGTAACTGCATAGATCACAGCCAGCAATACCAGCAGCGCGATTATCTTTGGTCCCATTTTCCCTCTCATAACTTTTTTTCTCCTTCCTGTATCGTCTCCTGTTCCTGTAGTACCACTCCTTTTTTTCATCCCTCCGTTTCCTGTCAATGTTCTATATCCGATTTAGATATTAACAGCTCCTTTATATCTGCAAGCGTGTCCGCCACCGCATACAGCAGCGGTCTGATCTCCTCGTCTGGCTGTGTCAGATCCGGAACCATCACTGGTCTGCACCCCGCCGCATATGCCGACCGGATGCCGTTTGGTGAGTCTTCCACCGCGATGCAGTCCGACGGATCTTCCCCGATCTGTCCGCAGGCGTAGAGATAGACATCCGGCGCAGGCTTGCCATGTGCCACCTGCTTTGCGCTCACGATCCTGTCAAACTGGTCCTTCACGCCGATCTGTTCAAGATGCTGCAGCGTAAGTTCGATCGGCGTGGCTGTCGCCACCGCCGCCTTGATCTTCCTCTCATGCAAAAAAGCCAGTATCTCATCAATACCGGGCTTTTTCTCCAATCCATATTTCTCAAGACGCTCTGCCACAAGGCCGCGCCTCACTTCGCGTATTGCATAATAATCAAACCCCGCTCCAAAGATGTCCTTCATCATCTCTGAGGCGAGTGTTGGGTCGCAGCTACGGAGCATCAGCGCATGCTCTCTTGCGAAACGCTCAAACCCCGCCCTGTGCGCCGCCTCGCACCACGCTGCATTGTAATGTTTTTCCGTATCAATGAGTACTCCATCCATGTCAAATATCACTGCTTTGATCATATCGCTCCTCTAACCCTTATATTTCCCAATCCGGCACTTTATGTTTCATTTTGCGTATAGAGTATCTTCTCCTTTGGCACTTCCTGGTTCTGCTGCATCAGGTTCAGCAGCGTGATATAATTCTTGATCATATCGCGCGCAGTATTTTCCCCGCCGTCCATATTCTTCCCATACTGCTGCTTTAGGAAGTAGATGTAATCGTCATGCTCAAGCCTTGGCGTGTACGCATACAGGATCCCGTGTATACCGGCAAGCTTCTCGAGCAGCACATACATCTCCCCGGGATTCAGCACGGACAGCCGGATCACCGGAGACGCCATATCCCTCATCCTGACGGCACCTGACTGCTCAAAGCTCGACGCCGCAAGCCTGGAACGCAGCGGCTCAAAGCTGAACACCCCTCTCACCGGATCCTCCATGGCCTCCTTCGTGACACTGACGATGATGCCCAGGTAGGAAGCTTTTCCCTGCAGCGCGTCATTGTAGATCGACAGGAGCTTGTTGTAATTGTACTCCCTGCCCACACGGCTCGGAATCTCGTACAATGTCGAGAGTTCATCCATGCAGACATAAAGCCCTGCGTATCCCGCCTTCACCACAAAATCCGCAAACAGCTTAATGAAATCGTACCAATTGTCATCGGTGATGATCAGGTTCACCCCCAGATCCGTCTTGGCTTCTGTTCTGGTCCTGTACTCCCCACAGAGCCATCGCAGCGCCCTTTTCTGCAGCTCCACATCCCCTTTGCGGTATCCCTTGTAATAGGATGCGAGCACTTTGCCAAAGTCAAAACCGTTTACCCGCTCCTCCATCGAGGAGGTGATCTTATAGATCTTCTGACTGACCCTGACATCGAAAACCTCATGCCCTGGTACCAGCCCCTCAAACTGTACGACTTCGTTCTCGAGTGTACCGATCCACTTGTCAAGAATGAGCTGTAATGCCCCGTTATCAGGACTTGCATGCGTAGCCATATTCCTGATCAATTCCCGGTATGTCGCAAGCCCCTGCCCCTTATTTCCGACAAATCGCTTGTCCACAGAGAGCTCGACATCTGTCACGACAAAGTTTTTCTCCATCACATGATTTCTGAGTGCGTGCATGAGAAAGGTCTTGCCGCTTCCGTATTTCCCTTCGATAAAACGAAACGCTGCCCCTCCCTGCTCTATGATGGATACGTCCTGCAGTAGCGCCTGGATCTCACTCCTTCTCCCCACTGTGATGTACTCAAGCCCTATCCTTGGAACGACTCCGCTTTTTAAGGAATTTAATATGGTGGCTGCTGTTGTCCTCGATATCCCGCTATCCATACAACCCATTCCTCCCCTTACTGCTGTGTGCCGGTATTATACTACTTTGAGCTGTGACTGCACGAAATCGGCATCCGCCCTGATCCTGTCGAGATTCTCCAGACTGAACTCATATGCAAAGGACTCCCGCTCGCTGTCCTTGTTCAGACGCTCAAACGCTTTCTCGATCATAATCATCCGTTTCTGATGGAACAAAGTCGCGTAGATCCGCTTGTGGATCTGCTGCGTTGTCTTGCCGGTATCTGCGTCATAGTCCATCACCTCGATCAGACGGTCCGCGTCATACGGATAAAAATCCGTCGAACATGTCCTGCTCGACCTGCCCACTGTTATGCTGGTCCCCATAGACAGCTCACCGTCACACAGATAGACCATCAGTATCGGCCGCTGCAGTAATCCGGCAAACACATCCGTGAGCAGATCCGGATCGATCTTCCTCTTGAGATTCACTTCAAACACTGACAATCCCTGCTCCCTGACGAGCTCCTTCATGTCCTTGACTCCTTCTTTGTCCACCAGATGATAGCTCCACTCAACGCTCTCGATCTCGGCCTCAAAGATGCGGCGGCATTTCAGATTGTCAATTTTCTGGAACAGCGCTTCAAGCGGCATCCCTTTATCAACTTTGTACTGCTTTGGAATATTATATCTTCCCTCGCTCATACGAATCCTCCACCTTTACCATTGCATATTCATACGTTAATATTTTATGTTAATCGTTTCTAGACTATTATAATATACTATTTGAATAATTTCTACAATTTGTTTTATTTTCCTAAAATTTTGTGAAATATGTCAATTAAGTTTCATATAAATGCCTCAAAACAAGAAGGAAATCTGTCACATTCCACAGATTCCCTTCGCGCTGGCATAAATCCTATTTTGTTATCTCATCCAGCTCCGCCTGCAGCCGCGCAAGATCCTCCCGGATCGCGATGTGCTGCGGGCACGCCTGCTCACACTTGCCGCACTTCACACAGTTGGACGCCTTGTGCGCCGCATCGATCCCGTTTGTCCAGTTCCATCTTGCCTCATTGACATTTTCATATATATGATACTGATTCCAGATGCCAAAGCACCGCGGAATGTCCACGCCCGCAGGACACGGCATGCAGTAGCGGCAGCCTGTGCATCCGTTCTGGACCCTGTTTCGCAGCGCCTCTGACACTTTGCCCACGATCGCCTGCTCCTCGTCCGCAAGCGGCTCGAAATGCGCAAACGTCGAAAGGTTATCCTCCACCTGCTCCATCGACGACATGCCGCTCAACACCACTTTCACATTGTCAAAGCTCCCGACGTAGCGCAGTGCCCACGAGGACGCGGACGCACCCGGCCGCACTTTCTGAAATAGTTCGTTTACGCCCTCCGACGGAAGGTTTGCAAGCGACCCGCCCTTGACAGGCTCCATCACCACTATGGGAATGCCAAGCTTCTCGGCAAGCGCCACGCCTTTTAAGGTCGCCTGCGTGTCTTTGTCCATATAATTTAGCTGGATCTGGCAGAAATCCCACTTGTATGACGTGATGATCTCCTCAAACGCCTCATAATCATCATGAAACGAGAATCCGAGATATTTGATCTTTCCGTCCGCGCGCAGCTTCTCACAGTATCCGGGAACATCAAGCTCCTTTGCAAAATGCCAGCGGTCCTTCGTCAGCGCATGCAGCAGATAAAAGTCCACATGATCTTTCTGCAGACGCTCAAGCTGCTCGGAAAAAATGCGCCCCACATCATCGATCGCCTTCACCGACCACAGCGGCAGCTTCGTCGCCAGATAATACGAATCCCTCGGATAGCGCGCGAGCGCCTTTCCTGTGACCACCTCGCTCTTGCCGTCATGATAGGGATATGCCGTATCAAAATATGTAACCCCCGCCTGATACGCCCTATCGATCATGGCGAGTGTCTCCTCCTCATTGATGCTGCCGTCCGCGTTGGTCGGGAAGCGCATACAGCCAAATCCCAGAAGCGATGTGCTGATCCCCAGATTTTCCATTTTCCTGTACTCCATAACAGTTCCTCCTTTATCCTTTTATTCATACAGCACAGCCATGTCCGCCAGCACTTTTCCCGTGTATGTCATCATGAGCTCTGCCTCTTTCTCTATTAAACCATACTTTTTATATTTTAACACGAAATTTGGCGTCCCTTTTGCAGAAAATTCCAGTACGCCCTTATACTTTGCCATCAGCTCAGGCAGCCGCTCGACGCGGACGGGCGCATAGGGCTCCATGAAGAACGTGACCTGCCCCACCTTTCCCTTGATCTCTGTCACATACCGCTTGTGCGCCGTGACGCGGATCAGCGAGATCTGGATCAGATTCTCGACAGACTTTGGCACATTGCCGAACCGGTCCTTTAGTTCCTTTCTCATGTCGTCGCACTCCGCCTCATTCTCAAGGCTTGCGATGCGCTTGTATATGTCCAGCTTCTGGACTTCATTGACGATGTACTCCGGCGGAATAAAGGCGTCGACGTCCATATCCACATAAGTGCCAAAATCCGCGTCGACTTTTTTCGTCCCTTTGAGTGTCTTGACCGCCTCGTTGAGCATCTTGCAGTACAGGTCGTAGCCGACCGCCTCCATATGCCCGTGCTGGCGCTCCCCTAAGAGATTTCCGGCGCCCCTGATCTCGAGATCCCGCATCGCGATCTTGAAGCCGCTCCCCAGATCCGTAAACTCGCGGATCGCCTGCAGGCGCTTCTCCGCCACCTCCTTGAGCATCTTGTCTCTCTTGTACATCAGAAACGCGTACGAGGTGCGGTTGGAGCGCCCCACGCGCCCGCGTAGCTGATAGAGCTGCGACAGTCCCATCGCGTCGGAGTCGTGAATGATCATGGTGTTGACGTTCGAGATGTCCAGCCCGGTCTCTATGATCGTCGTCGACACCAGCACATCGATCTCGCCGCCGATAAACTGGAACATGATCTTCTCCAGCTCATGCTCCTTCATCTGGCCGTGGGCATACGCCACGACCGCCTCCGGGACAAGGCGGGCGACCTGGTTGGTGATCTCCTCGATATTGTTGATGCGGTTATATACATAGTACACCTGCCCCTGCCTGGAAAGCTCGCGGACGATCGCCTCCCGGACCATCTCCTCGTTGTACTCCATGACATAGGTCTGGATCGGCTGGCGCTCCCCCGGCGCCTCCTCGAGAACGCTCATGTCGCGGATCCCCACAAGGCTCATGTGCAGCGTCCGCGGGATCGGCGTCGCTGTCAGCGTCAGCACATCCACATCCTCCCTGACCTGCTTGATCTTCTCCTTGTGACGCACGCCGAAACGCTGTTCCTCGTCGACGATCAGAAGCCCCAGATCCTTGTACTGCACGTCCGCGGACAGGAGTCTGTGCGTGCCGATCACGATATCCACCAGCCCTTTTTTGAGCCCCTCGACGGTCTTCTTCATCTCGCCCGCCGTCCGAAAGCGCGACAGCATCTCCACGCGCACCGGAAAATCCTTCATGCGCTGGATGAACGTGTTGTAATGCTGCTGCGCCAGGATCGTCGTCGGCACGAGATACGCGACCTGTTTCCCGTCCTGTATGGCTTTGAACGCCGCGCGGATCGCGATCTCCGTCTTTCCATATCCCACATCGCCGCAGATCAGCCGGTCCATGATGCGCGGACTCTCCATATCGCTCTTGGTCGCCTCGATCGCAAGTAGCTGGTCGCCCGTCTCCTCAAACGGGAACATCTCCTCAAACTCCTGCTGCCACACAGTGTCCTTGCTGAACACAAATCCCTGCTTCTGCTGCCGGACTGCATACAGCTCCACAAGATCCTTTGCGATCTCGTTGACGGCAGTCTTTACCTTCGACTTGGTCTTCACCCACTCCTGTGTGCCCAGCTTGTTTAACTTCGGCTTTTTCGCCGCATCGGCGGAGGCGTATTTCTGGATCACGTCAAGCCCCGTCGCCAGCACATAGAGATTGCCGCCGTCCCGGTACTCGATCTTGATGTAATCCTTGACGACCTTGTCTACCTCGACCTTCTCGATACCTTTATAGACACCGAGTCCGTGATTCTCATGGACGACATAGTCCCCCACCTTCAAGTCCGAAAAATTCTGGATCTTCTGCCCCTCGTACGTCTTTTTCCGCTTCTTACGCTGCTGCTTTCCAAAGATATCCGTCTCGGAGATCACGACGAATTTTAACAGCGGGTACTCAAATCCCTTCAGGACTGCGCCGTGGTACGTCATGATCTCCCCCGGCTGCAGTACCCTGTCCGGATCCTCCGAATAAAACGCGGTCAGCCCCTCGTCCATGAGATCTGTTGCAAGACGCTTGGCGCGCGTCGCCGAGGCGGACAGCACGAGCACCCTGTACCCCTGCTTCTTGTAGTGGTTCAAATCCTTCACCAGCTCTGCAAAGCTATTATTATAGGAAGAGATATTTCTGGCATTGACAGAGAACCGGTCGGCAAACCGGATACCAAATCCCTTGAATTCCATGGTCGAGAGCGCGAGGAGACGCTCATCCTCAAGCTTTGCCATCGTCTCCTGCACGGAGTAGAGCACATCCATCTGTCCGGGCAGGATATATCCCTTTTCCGCCCTGTTTGTCATGCTCTCCCGAAACTCGAGCTCCACAGCGCGCGCATGTTCCTCGATGCGCAGCGGCTCGTCGAGATAGACACAGCACCGCCTGTTCCGTAATAAATCGGTGAATGACATGGTGTCCTCATAGAAATAGTGGATAAAGCTGTCGAGGTTCACAAGGTTCTGAAACTGCGTCACCTGCTCCCGCAGATCCGCCACTGCCGTCTCCAGGCGGTGCGCCTCCTCCGGCTTTGTCTGATCCCTGAAAAGCTTCGCCTGCGCCTTACAATCCTTCTCGATCCTGTGAAATCCCTTGTCGAGCACGGACTGCGACAGGATCAGCTCCGCCGCTGGATAGATCGACACCTGCGTCATATTTTCCTCGATGGAGCGCTGGCTGAGCACGTCAAACGTGCGGATCGATTCGACCTCGTCCCCCCACAGCTCGATGCGGACCGGATTCTCCGAAGTCAGGTCAAAGATGTCGACGATCCCGCCGCGGATCGAAAACTGCCCCGGCGCCTCCACCTGATAATTTTTCTCATATCCCATCGCCACGAGCCTGCGCGCCAGCGCCCGCTCCTCGATCACGCTGTCCCTGCCGATGCAGACGATATTGTCCTCGAGCACGGACAGCGGGATCTGATGCGCCATCAGGGCGGCAAAGGTTGTGACGATCGTGACCGGATTGCCCTCGAGGAGTCTTCGCTGCACCGCGATCCTTTCCTTGACAAGCTGGTTGCCATGGACATCCGCCTGATAGAAGATCAGATCCTTCGCCGGATAAAAATACGACTCGCGGCAGTACAGGCGGCAGTCCTCCAAAAGCTCCTTCGCCTTGATATCGCTGTAGGTCACGATCAGCTTCACATCGTAATCCCTGTCCGTGCCAAATACCATATGAAGCTTCTGGGAATCCACACAGCCGCTCACGCTCACCATACCGCCCTTTTTGTCCAGCGCTTTTGTGATACCCTCATACTCGCCAAGCTCCCTAAGCGGTGCCAATAATGTGTTCACGATTGGTTGTCCTCCATATCCTAAATCATCCTGATCATTTTATTTTCCCACAGCCCCGGCATCTTTTGGACTGTTCTTCACATTATACCTGTTCATCGCCATGTCGACCTCGTCCTCCAGCATCAGATTCACTGCCCCGTCCACTTTCTCCAAGGTCTCCGCCATCACTTCCAGCTCTTCTTTGCCGAAATGGCCAAGCACGTAGTCCACAAGGTCGTATCCCTTTGGCTTCTCGCCGACGCCAACCTTGATGCGCAGAAATGTGTCGCTGCCCAGGTTCGCGATGATGTTCTTGATGCCATTGTGTCCGCCGGCGCTGCCTTTCTTGCGGATGCGAAGCTGCCCGACATCGAGGCTGATATCGTCGTAGATCACGATCAGCTCACTCGCCGCATCCACCTTATAATAATCCACCACTGCGCGGATCGCCTCACCGCTCAGGTTCATGTACGTGAGCGGCTTGACCAGCACGACCTTCGTGCCGCCGATCACGCCCTTTCCGATCAATGCTTTGTGCTTACAGTCCATCACGCTGATGTTGTACTTGTCCGCGAGCGCATCGACCGCCATAAATCCGATATTGTGTCTCGTATTCTCGTATTCCCTTGTAGGATTTCCAAGCCCTGCTATGATAACCATCTTACTGTCTCCTAACCACCGCATATTCGTCCCCGTTCCTGTAATAAGGACAATTCTTATAATGTCCTTCCATCACCCGTATCATGTCGTCCTCGTCCATATGGACTTCGCAGTAATAACACGCGTCCTCCTCGTCATATACATTATATGCACAGGTGTCGCATTCTGAACTTCCCATTTGATCCAATTCCTTCCTGCCAGTTGGTCTGCAGGCGCCGCATCAGAGCGCCATATGTGCCTGTTTAACACAAGAAAACCCTTACCGATCTGCCAGGTATGCAGATCGGTAAGGCTTTTCTATAATCGTTTGTGACTTTTCAGGGATATAATACAATCCATAATATCATTATAACAAATATGCGCAAATTAACAACAACTTTTTTCCTCCTCAACCGCTCCTTGAGTGTCACAATTCACACCCCATCATATTCTGACAACTATTTAAGCATTTTAAAATCCGCTCAATCACAACTTGATAGACTTTTGGGACAATTCTGTTACAATAAAAATATCTTAAGGAGCATTAACCACACAGAAAGGATGAAGACTATGTTTAACATGACAAAAATTGGAAAGAAAATATGTGCGCTGAGAAAGGAGCACAACATGACCCAGGTCGAACTTGCCGACCGGCTTGCCATCAGCTATCAGGCTGTCTCCAACTGGGAGAGGGGCAACAGCATGCCCGACATCAGCAAGCTCCCCGAGCTTGCCGCGATCTTCGACATTTCCATCGACGAACTGATCGGGGAGAACGCCGTACTCATCGAGGCGGCTGTCAACGACGAACTTGTCGAGTGCATCGCGCAGAACAACATCTCTGAGGAGGAGCTTGACAGCACCCTTCCCCTGCTCAAGCCTTCCCAGGTGGAGACGATCGTGAAGGACTCCGACCTGCTCAGATCCGCGAAGCACAACATCAATATATCTGTACTCCTGCCCTACCTGGATGAAAGTGACGTGAAAGAGCTTGCCTTCAAAGCCTTTGAAGACGGACAGTCTGTCAACAGATATCTTCCTTTTATGCATAAGGCGGACGTCACGGAGCTTGCTGACAGGATCTTTGAAAAAGGCGGATCCATCAACGCTTTCTTTCCGTTTCTAGGCAAGAAAAATATCCGCATGTTTGCAGACAAAATGCTCGAAAAGGGCGGATCCATCAACGCCTTTCTTCCGTTTCTGGATAAGAAAGATGTGCGTATATATGCCTGCAGAACGCTCGAAAAGGGCGGATCCATCAACGCCTTTCTTCCGTTTCTGAGCGGACAGGACATTCGCAATCTCGCATTCAGCTCCGACGATGAGAAAACCGAGTAGGGAAGCGCCAATTTTCTTCTGGGTGCCCGTGTGCATAAAAAGCCATCCGCTATGAACGGATGGCTTTTACCCACATTTTATAAAATATACTCACGACAGATGAAATCTGCCGTGAGTATCGCGCCAGCCGCAGCCACGAAGTGGCATATTTCCTTATGCGGCTGTGCGCATCACATTATACTGAGCGGTCAGTCTTTTCGACCGCCAGTATAATACGCTAAGAAACTACTTCCTCGTCCGGCTCTAAGAGAGCCTTCTCGTAACTTTCAAGAATTGTTTTCTGGATCGTGTCCCTCGTGCCAGAATTGATCGGATGAGCGATATCCCTGTACTCGCCGTCCGCCGATTTCTTGCTCGGCATCGCGATGAACAGACCCTTCTCACCCTCGATCACCTTGATGTCATGAACCACAAACTCATCGTCAAGTGTGATCGAAACTACTGCTTTCATTTTTCCCTCTTTTGTGATTTTTCGAACGCGAACATCTGTTATTCTCATTCTTTTGTCCCCCTTTTGCAAGTCGTTGATTCGTCTTGTTGATTTTTTGTTATAAAACATACCTCTCATTTTTCTCTACCACAACCTTGATGCCGGTCTCCCCGACGTGGTGCGAGTTCGCTCGAACAGTATCGCGGCTTTCTACAATACAATTTTCAATGTGGGTGTTATCGCCCAGATACACATCGTTTAAAATGATGGAGTTTTTGATAGTACAGTTGTTGCCGACAAAGACCTCCTTGAACAGAACTGAATTTTCCACCGTTCCGTTGACGATACATCCGCTCGAGATCAGGCTGTTGCGAACCTGTGCTCCCGGATTGTATTTTGCAGGCGGCAAGTCGTCAACCTTGGAGTATACGTCCGGATACTGTTTGAAGAAATAATCGCGGATCTCTTTCCTGAGGAAATCCATGTTCGTACCATAATAATCCTCGACCGTCGCGATGTTTCTCCAGTAGGATTCGATCCTGTAGCCGTATATCCGCTTCACATCTTTATAGCGTATCAGGATGTCCTGCACAAGATCGTGCCGTCCCTCCTCAGCGCTCTTCTCGATCAGTTCGATGAGCTGTCTGCGCCGGATCACATAGATCCCGCATGACACAGTCTTGGACCGCGCCACCATGGGCTTCTCCTCGAACTCCTCGATACGCCCGTCATCATTCATCCTGACAACGCCGTACCGGTCCACATCCGCATCCTCGGGCATCTCCTTCACCACCACCGTGATATCCGCCTTCTTTGCGATGTGATATTCCAACACTTTATTGTAATCCATCTTGTAGACACAGTCGCCCGTGGCGATGACTACATATGGTTCGTGACTTCTTTTTAAAAACAGGAGATTCTGGTAAATACTGTCCGCGGTTCCCTGGTACCAGTTGCTGTTGTCCGGCGTGACGGTCGGCGTGAACGTGTACAGACCGCCCTGCTTGCGCCCGAAATCCCACCACTTCGATGAACTTAAGTGTTCATGAAGACTTCTCGAATTATACTGCGTGATCACCGCAACCTTCTGAATGTGCGAGTTGGACATGTTACTCAGCACAAAATCGATACTTCTATAACTGCCTGCGATCGGCATCGCAGAGATCGCTCTCTTGTGGGAAAGTGCTCCCATCTTCCTGCTGTTCCCGCCAGCTAATACAATTCCTAATGCTCTCATTCTCAATCCCCCACCTTTATCAATGTCTTGCCGCTGTCCAGCACACCATTTGGATAATCGGCAGCCACAGTCTCACCGAATACGACTGTATTCTTGCCGATCTTAACATTGGCGGGAACGATCGATTTCTCACCGATTGTGACAAGCCCGCTGTTATAAATGTCAGGTCTTGTATCATTTTCCTTCTCAGAAAGCGTGCCAAGCTGTGTCTCGCTGCCCACCTGTGAATACTCGTCTATGATCGCTTTCTCGATCGTGCACCGGTCGCCGATCTGCGTCTGGTTCATGATGATAGAATTTCGGACAACAGTCCCCTCTCCGATGACAACACCGCAGCCGATGACCGAGTTATAGACCTGTCCATAAATTTCCGAGCCTTCACCGATGATGCTGCGCTCGACAACACTGTCTGCTGCGATGTACTGGGGTGGCAGAACCTCGCTCTTTGTGTAGATCTTCCAGTATTCCTCATAGAGGTTGAACTCCGGCACGATATCGATCAGCTCCATGTTCGCCTCCCAGTAGGAGCTCAGTGTACCGACGTCCTTCCAGTATCCGTTGAACTCGTAGGAGTACATCGGGCAGCCCTTCTCGTGACAGTATGGAATGACATGTTTACCAAAATCAAGTGCGGGCTGGTCTGCCTTGGCGATCAGCGCCTCCTTGAGTGTTTTCCAATTAAATATGTAAATTCCCATGGAAGCCAGGTTGCTTCTCGGGTTCTCTGGTTTCTCTTCAAAATCTATGATCTTCTTATTCTCATCTGTGATAACGATCCCGAAACGCTTTGCCTCCTCGATCGGGACCGGCATTGACGCGATTGTCACTTCCGACCCGCTCTCCTTGTGGAAGTCGAGCATCACCTCGTAATCCATCTTGTAGATATGGTCTCCCGAGAGGATCAGCACATAGTCCGGGTTGTAGTTCTCCATATACTCAAGATTCTGGAAAATGGCGTTGGCAGTCCCGGTGTACCACTCACTCTCGCTGCTCTTCTCGTAAGGCGGCAGCACTGTCACACCGCCGACGTTGCGGTCCAGATCCCACGGAATACCGATGCCGATATGTGTATTCAGCTTCAGCGGCTGATACTGTGTAAGCACTCCGACTGTGTCGATACCGGAATTGATACAGTTGCTCAGCGGAAAGTCAATGATTCGGTATTTCCCGCCAAAAGCAACAGCCGGTTTTGCCATTTTTGATGTCAGGACACCCAGTCGCGAACCCTGTCCACCCGCTAAAAGCATGGCAATCATTTCTTTTTTAATCATGTTGTCACCCCTACTTACATAATAATGGGTTTGCACACCCTAATTTATTATAGCATACATTTTCGTTAAAGGGAACAACTTTAATATCATTCGCGGGAATATTTTCATACATTTTTTCCAAATGTCAATATTCTCCATTTTATTTGCCATAACTATGGAAAAGTTATGCCCTGAGGTGTATATTAATAATGGTATCACAATAAAATGAAACAGATGCAGGTGATCCATAAATAATATCAGGAAGGAACATAATGTGATGTATCAGATAAATTTTGACAGCCCCATCCATGTACACTTTATCGGGATCGGAGGGATCAGCATGTCCGGCCTTGCCCAGATCCTGATCGATGCAGGCTTTACCGTCAGCGGTTCGGACGCGAAAAAATCCCCGCTCACGCAGCATCTTGTCTCCATGGGGGCAAAGATCCGTTACCCGCAGATGGCAAGCAACATTGACGATTCGATCGACCTTGTCGTGTACACCGCCGCGATCGCACCCGACAATCCCGAGTTTAGCGCTGCAGTGGAGCACGCGATCCCCCTCATGACACGCGCCGACCTGCTCGGACAGATCATGAAAAACTATCCGATGCCCATCGCCGTCAGCGGCACGCACGGAAAGACCACCACCACCTCCATGATATCCGAAGTACTTCTCGCTGCGGGCGCAGATCCCACGCTGTCCATCGGCGGGATCCTCAAATCGGTCGGGGGCAATATCCGCGTCGGCAGATCCGGCTATTTCGTGACGGAGGCGTGCGAGTACACGAACTCCTTTTTGAGCTTTTTTCCCCGCATCAGCATCATCTTAAACATCGAGGAAGACCACATGGACTTCTTTAAGGACATCGACGATATCCGCCATTCATTCCGAAGATTTGCCGGGCTCCTTCCCGATGACGGTTTCCTGATCATCAACAGCGGGATCGATAACGTCGGACAGCTCGTCGAGGGACTTCGCTGCAATATCGTCACCTTCGGCGCGGACGCCCAGGCGGACTACAGCTTTACCGACGCCGTCTACGACGAACTTGGACGCGCCTCCTACACACTGGTCAGAAAAGGCGAGAAGTGCGGCACCGTCAGACTCGGTGTTGTCGGCGAGCACAATATCCTGAACTCCCTGTCCGTGCTCGCCCTGATGGATATCCTCGGCTTCGACTCCGATGTCGTGCGCGGCGCGCTGTCCGCCTTCTCAGGCACGGACAGGCGCTTTGAACTAAAGGGCGAGGTCGCCGGCGTCCGGATCCTGGACGACTACGCGCACCACCCCACAGAGATCACCGCCACCCTAAAGGCCGCGGTGAATTATCCGCATAAGACCCTGTGGTGTGTGTTCCAGCCGCACACTTATACGCGCACAAAGGCATTTCTGAAAGATTTTGCAAAGGCGCTCTCCATCGCAGACAAGGTCGTGCTGACGGACATTTACGCCGCACGGGAGAAAAACACGATCGGGATCAGCTCCAGGGATCTTCTGCGGGAGCTGGAAAAAACCGGGACGGAATGCTATTATATCCAGAGTTTTGACGAGATTGAAAATTTTTTATTAAAAAATTGTATCGACGGCGATTTGTTGATAACTATGGGCGCCGGAGATGTCGTAAAAATCGGTGAAAACCTGCTTGGACGCTGATTATCCACATTATCCACATTTTTTTGTGACCAGACTGTCAGAAAAGGGTGTGGATATTTTTTGTGTTCATCCACATCCTGCCCTATAAAAATCCACCTGTTACCATTGTGGCACGACAAGGGATTGGCACAATACCGCCCTTTGATATCCACATTATCCACATTATCCACACAGTCCTGAAACGCAGTATTCACAAGGGGTCTGAGGGGGTGGCGGGCTTGCTTTTTTCCGCAGGTGTGCTACAATACACTTACCTTACAGATGCCGGTGCCTCCCACGCCGGATAGATACTAAGGAATTTGTAAACGGACGGAGGTCTATTATGAATCGTGTCAATATTTACCGGGCTGCCACCAATGATCAGACGAGCGTCTCCAATCTATTCATCGACGAATATATGGCAGATGCAAACGATGCACAGCTCAAGATCTACCTTTTTCTGATCCGTATGATGAACGCCAATCTCCCAACGAGCGTGACCGACATTGCGGACAAGTTTAACTACACAGAAAAGGATGTGCTCAGATCGCTGACATATTGGGAGTCCAGACAGCTTCTTGCACTCGACTTCGACGCGGCTCACAATCTGTCCGGAATCAGGGTTCTTTCCCTCGAAAACACGTACGAGGCGCCCAGAACGGCTCCCCGTATCACCCCGGTCTTATCCTTTATCAGACCGGCCTCCATGCAGACGGGCATGACTGCCAGAGCCAGGACGGCTCTGCCGGAAGCGGATCGTACTGCCGCCTCCGCAGGCAGTCAGCCCGCAAATGGAAATCTTCAAAATATCAGACCGGACTATTCGACAGACGAGCTCAAGGCATTTCGAAACAATGAGGATATCGAACAGCTACTGATGGTCACAGAGCAGTATGTCGCAAGACCCCTGACGCGCAGCGACATGGAGACCATTCTCTTCCTGTACGACAGGCTCGGCTTCTCGACGGACCTGATCGACTATCTGGTGCAGCACTGTGTGGAGCGCGGCAAGAAGGATTTCCGTTACATGGAGAAAGTGGCACTCTCGTGGCACGAACAGGGCATCTCATCGCCGACAGACGCACAGAGTGCTTCGCGCAGGTACGACAAGGTCGTGTACACGATCATGAAGTCCCTTGGCAAAAATGCAAATCCGGCTCCAAAAGAGCTTGAGTACATAAATAAATGGACGAAGGAATACGGCTTTCTGCTGGACGTGATCCAGGAGGCGTGCGACAAGACCGTCATGACGACAGACAGCCACCGCTTCGCGTACGCGGACGGGATCCTCACCAAGTGGTATCAGGCGGGCGTCCACCACAAGGCCGATATCCCGTCGGCTGACGCAGCCTACAAGCGCACTGTCCAGAATGCAGACAAGCCATACCGTGCAAACAATAAGAACGACAATATCGTAACCAGGAATAAATTTAACAATTTCGCACAAAATACCTACGACTTTGATGAGTTGGAACAAAATATATTGAGCAACTAGAAAACGAATGAGGTAAAACACAGATGCCACTGACAAACAGCCAGTACGACGCGATCATGCGCTCCTACGAGGAAAAACAGCGCGCTGCCAGACGCCGGCTGGAACAAAATACAGAAACCGTATACGGGCAGATCCCCGGATATGAGGAGCTGGACCGGCAGGTCGCCTCCGTCTCCATCGAGCAGGGCAGAAAGCTTCTTGGCGGCAATGAGGATGCGCTGCCGCAGCTAAAACAGCACCTGAAAGAACTCTCCGAAAAAAAACGCACCCTGCTGCGCACTTACGGTTTTCCCGCTGACTTCCTGTCCCCGGTCTACGCGTGCGAAAAATGCCGCGATACCGGCTACATAGCTAACCAGAAGTGTAGCTGTTTCCGCACAGAAGAGATCAACCTGATCTACGAGCAGTCCCATATCAAAAGTCTGCTCGCAACAGAAAACTTTGGTTCACTTTCGTATGATTATTATGCGGGAGAGGATCTTGAAAAATTTACAAAAGCTGTACAAATATGCCAAAATTTTGTAAAAAGCTTTAATAAGGACTACCGAAACCTGTTTTTTTATGGTACAGTAGGAACGGGTAAATCTTTTCTATCCTGCTGCATCGCAAAAGAACTGATCGACATGGGAAACCTGGTGATCTATTTCAGCGCCTCCCAGCTCTTTGATATCCTGTCCAAAAGCACCTTTGACCGGGACAGCGCGGAGGCGGCATCCGGCATCTCTGATGATATCTGCGACTGTGATCTGCTGATCATCGATGACCTGGGAACAGAACTCACAAACTCCTTTGTCTCATCCCAGCTTTTTTCCTGTCTGAACAACAGACATCTGCGCAAAAAGGCTACCATTATCACGACAAATCTTTCGCTTGGGGAACTGCGGGACCGCTATTCTGACAGGATCTTTTCCCGCATCACGAGCAATTACGATATCTGCAAGCTGACAGGCAGAGACATCAGGATGCAGAAAAAAACAGCTACAAACAAATAACCAGATACAGAACAATATACTGAACTATATAGAAAGTGAGGGTTTTTCAATGCCGGTTCGTGAGGAAAAAAGAAATCTCAATTCAATACCTGTAGGTTCATTAGGCATCATTCCTTTAAGTGGCTGCAAGGAGCTCGGCGACAAGGTCGACAAATATCTTGTCAAATGGCGGGCGGAGCGCGAGAGCGAGCACAAGGACTCTCTCGCATTTGCCGGTTATCAGCGCGATTCCTATATCATCAACACCCGCGTTCCGCGCTTTGGAACCGGGGAGGCGAAGGGTGAGATCTTACAGTCGGTGCGCGGCGACGACATCTATCTGCTGGTGGATGTCACAAACTACAGCCTGACATACTCTCTCTGCGGGCAGGAAAACCATATGTCACCCGACGACCACTATCAGGATCTCAAACGCATCATCGCGGCGATCGGCGGCAAGTCGAGACGCATCACCGTGATCATGCCCTATCTCTATGAGAGCCGCCAGCACAAGAGAAATTCCAGGGAATCCCTCGACTGCGCACTGGCACTCCAGGAGATGGTCAAGATGGGTGTCGACAACATCATCACTTTCGACGCGCACGATCCGCGCGTGCAGAATGCGATCCCCCTAAACGGATTTGAGACCGTATCGCCCACCTACCAGTTTATCAAGGGACTCTTAAACCATGTGCCCGATCTGACCATCGACGCAGACCACATGATGATCATCAGCCCCGACGAGGGCGGAATGGGGCGCGCGATCTACATGGCTAATGTGATGGGGCTTGACATGGGTATGTTTTACAAGCGCCGGGACTACACGAAGGTCGTCAACGGACGCAATCCGATCGTGGCACACGAATTCCTCGGAAGCAGCGTGGAGGGAAAGGATGTCATCATCCTCGACGACATGATCTCATCCGGCGAGAGCATGATCGAGGTTGCAACAAACTTAAAGAGGCGCAAGGCTAACAGGATCTTTGCGGCGTCCACGTTTGGCCTGTTCACCGCCGGCCTTGACAAGTTTGAGGAGGCGTACAACCAGGGGCTGATCTACAGGGTGCTCACCACGAACCTGATCTACCAGAAACCGGAGCTGCTGGAAAAAGAATGGTACATTAGCTGTGACATGAGCAAGTACATCGCGTACATTATCGATACCCTGAATCATGATTCATCCATCAGCGACCTGCTGAATCCCAACGACAGGATCCACAGCTATATCAACCGGTACAAGAACGGGGAGATCCCCACTATATAACTTATAAATAAGAAGGAATAAAAATACCGCAGACGCATCTGCGGTATTTTTGTCTATTCATCGTATCCGTTCGGATTGTTTGACTGCCATCTCCAGCTATCTGCACACATCTCCTTAATGCCGTACTGCGCTGTCCAGCCAAGCTCCTCCTTCGCCTTTGTGGCATCCGCATAGCAGGTTGCGATGTCGCCGGCACGCCTTGCCTTGATCTCATACGGGATCTTCACGCCTGTCGCTTCCTCAAAATTCTTTACGATGTCAAGGACGCTGTAGCCTGTTCCCGTGCCGAGATTGTAGATACACAGTCCCGCCTTCTCCTCGATCTTCTTCAATGCCTTCACATGTCCGACCGCCAGGTCGACAACATGGATATAGTCCCTGACCCCTGTACCGTCGTGTGTGTCATAGTCGTTGCCAAACACCCCGAGCTTCTCGAGCTTGCCCACGGCAACCTGCGTGATATACGGCATCAGATTGTTGGGGATTCCGTTTGGATTCTCTCCCATCGTGCCGCTCTGATGTGCACCGATCGGGTTAAAGTAGCGCAGAAGGATCACGTTCCACTCCGGATCAGCCTTCTGCATATCCGACAGGATCTGCTCCAGCATGGATTTTGTCCAGCCGTAAGGATTGGTGCACTGTCCCTTCGGGCATTCCTCCGTGATCGGAATAAACGCGGGATCCCCGTATACCGTGGCTGAGGATGAGAAGATAATGTTCTTGCAGCCGTGCTTCCTCATCACATCCACCAGCGTCAGTGTGCCCGCGATATTGTTGTTGTAGTATTCCCACGGCTTCTGGACGGACTCGCCCACCGCCTTTAATCCCGCGAAATGAATGCACGAATCGATCTCCTCGTCCTCAAAGATCTTTTCCAGCGCGTCCCTGTCGAGAATGTCCGCCTTGTAGAATGTTACCGGTTTCCCTGTGATCTTCTCCACGCGCTGCAGGGATTTGACGCTTGCGTTGGACAGATTGTCCACTACGACTACGTCATAACCCGCATTCTGAAGTTCCACTACCGTGTGGCTGCCGATAAACCCGGCTCCGCCTGTAACTAAAATTGCCATACTGCTTACCTCCGTTTTCCCTTTTATGATCACTTTAATGATATCCCTTTTGCAAACAGAAAACAATAGCATATTTACTATTTTTTGATGTAAATTTGACCACCTTGTTTACAAATTTTTTATTTTTTATACATTTTTAGATATTTACAAAGGGTTCTATCACTGCATTTTTGTGGATATTGTGCATAAACATGTGGATATTACTCATTTTTTTCGTTGTCATAAAAAGTTATCCACATCTTACAGTCCGCACTGGCATCCTCACTGACATTCACATTCCAGACGATCCGGTATACCGTCTGACACTTTCCGGCATGGTCGCGGTGCGCGCAGGGTATGATCCGGATCGCATTTTCCGCGCAGTTTCTGACCCGGATGCTGCACTGCCCATGCTGCCCCGCGATCCGGATCACGCCGTCCTGCACCGCCGGTTCGTACTCCGTGACCAGATTTTCTTCGATGGACTTTGTGCCCTCATTGGCTATGATGACATCGTGCACTTCGATCTGCATTCTCTGGATCGGCGCTACGTCCGCCTGTGCCGGTTCGCACATCCGGATGCGGCGCACCAGCTTCCTGACGCAGCCTGCAGGGTAAGCGCCTGCAAAGGATATCGCAAGCGTCCCCGTCTCTTCGTCCCACACAAAACTGTCCGCACAGTGCGCAGCACCCGCGCGCTGCTCTTCGCCGTTGATGATCGGAACAGAATGCCCCGCGGAGCGGTTGCACAGGATATCATACCGCTTATCGCCAAAATAATCCTTCGTGTACTCGCCTGCCCCCAGATCCGTCAGCAGCATCTCCCCGTGAAAGACGCACAGAAAATGTCCGATGTCGTTGTGGTTGTGGTTCTCGTCGTTATTGCCGCCCTTCGCGGCAAATCCGTTTCCGTCGCTGTCCTGACAGACAAGCCACTGCGCCGCAGGAAGCAGATACGCCGTGTTCCTTCCCCCGCCGCCCCTCAAATCACTCGTTCGATCCGTGGCGTGATCTGTATCCGCGCTCGTGTCCGGTCCGCTGCCGCCATATCGGATGAGCCAGCTAATATTCCGCTCGTTCGTGAGGTAGCGATAGCAGGCGTCCTCGTCGAACGGACGCGCGAGCGTGTAGTCCGGCGTCTCCACCTGCGGGTAGCAGTGTTTCAGATACGCAGTCAGTCCCGGCAGAAAGGACTCGTGCTTACTGCCGTCGGAAAAGCTGACGCTCACACCGCCAAAGCGGCTCTTGAAATAGCACTTCTGTTGAAAGAGTGCGATCTGCGCGCACTTGCCGCGGTACATCAGCCGTTCCGGCTCCTGCCCCGCGGCGATGTCTGCACCGTACATTTCCGCAAACGCCGCGTAAAAGGACATGCCGTAATTGTAATATCCCAGCCCCTCCGTGCACGCGCCGTCCGCTTCCATCCCATCCAGATAGCACTGCAGGGCATCGCAGGCGCGCCTCAGGCAATCCGCCTTCCAGCCCTCTGGCAGTTGCGCGTACTGTTCGCTGTATGGCAACACCTCGGGCGGAACCAGCGGCGTGTATGTACTCATGATCTTACGGTTCAGCGCTTCGATCGAGACTGCCGCCATGCCGACCGAACCTGCGCATACCGCGGACCAGTTACAGCGGTCAGTCTCCCACCAGCTATACGGAAACGCTGACGCCGCAAAAGGCTGCAGCACCCGCCTGATCACCTCGCGCGCCACACATACCACCGTCTCGCACGACAGCCTGTCATACAGCCGCAGGACGATCTCCGACAGCGCCTGCGCAGTCTCCGCCGCAAACAGATCGACTGTATATGCCGTCTCCTGCAGGTCGATCCTGGAGAAATCCACGTGTGCAGGCAGCGCCCAGAACTGTTCATCCTGACAGATGCTGACCAGGATCTCTTCGAGTCGTTTCACATACGCATCCGCCGCCGGATCCGCTATCTGTTCATCGATGATCCCCAGCCGCGAAAGCTCTCCGCTCCACAGCGCCAGTATGGCATAGACTGTCAGGTACTTCCTGCGTCCGAAATAGGCGTTCTCATACACAAGCCTGTTTCCCGTCTCATGAAACAGGAAAAAATCCTCCTTCGTGAGCGCAGGCATCGGCTTGTCCCGCATCTGCTCCTCCGCGTTTTTTATCTCCTGATACAATTTTCTGATATAAGTTTTCTCTTCTCCATTCAAGATCGTTTCCCTCCGGCTTTTGCCATTCTCCGTTTCTGTATTCCGCATTGTTCCGATGCATGCGCTACTTAATATAAAATCCCGCAAGCTTCATATCCGCATCAAAAGTGATAGTATACACCACGCTCATGTTGGCATATGACACGCTGACCTGCACCATCGCATAGTACCTGCCGTTCTGCTTCGCCTCCGACGCGTACAGGTTCCCAAACGCGAGCAGCTCCCCGAACTCCTCCTTCATCTGGGATTTCATGTACTGCAGCGTCGCGGCGTTCAGCACCTGCTTCATGTCGTCGTTCATACGCGCAGTGACTGCCTCAAAATCATTGTCGCTGTACAGTCTTATGATCTCCTGTGCCTCCGCGCACACGCGCTCCTCGCTGAACACCGTGCTCTCGCTGATCTCGCCCCACTTGGGCAGATTCCAGTATACAGCCGCGAACAGCACCGCGATGACGAGCAGTACAATGCCCCAGATCTTCAGTACCCGTTCGCGCTTTGCCGCCTTCCGCTCCACCTTGTCAAACTGGTCATTGTACCGGCTGGCACAGTCCCACGGGATCCCCATGCGCTTTAACACGTCATCCAGCGCTTCTCCCCCAGCAACGGCGCTGTTGATCTCCGACAAGAGCTGGTTTCTGATCTCCTTTTTCTTCGACGTGCGGCATCTGAGCAGTCTGCCCACTTCCTTTGTATATCGTTCTGCTGTCATCCCATTCTCCTCTCTGATGGCTCCTTACGTACCTCTCTACGTGCCATTCTACTCTCTCTGCCAAAAACCATCAAGAAATTTTTTCCCTTTTACCGGATCACGCCGCAGCCGATCTTCTCCCCCGCATCTCCCGAGGGCTGAGACCTGAAATCATCCGGCATCCTGTGAATGATGACGCTTCTCCCCATGATCTCCGGTATCGTGAAACGTTTATCATAAAACGCAAGCCACGCATATCCCTGATTGCCCATGAGCGGTATCATGTCGCCCGCATGGTCGGGATGCGGCTCATCGGTGGGATTGTAGTGATCCCCCGTCTTGTCAAAGGGCATCGTACAGTCCCCTTTCTCATGGATGTGCATCGCATAGAAGTCCGACGAGAACTGTGTCGCGATGTTGGGCAGTCCAAAGATCTCCGCCTCGACCAGCACGCCGGAATACGGTGTCGTATAAAATTTGACGATACCGCTCAACTGCGGATTCTGCGCATTTCCCCGGATCCACGCCAGCGCCTCCGGCTTCCCGTTCCTAAGTGTGTCCGTAAAGATCATTCCCGGGGTGATATCTGCCATAATATAAAAACCTCCAGCTTTGTCATATCTACCCTTTATCCTATGTCAGACACCGCCGCCATGTGACTGCCGGCGGCTGGGAGGATGAGACCATTACATCATCATCTCCGCCAGAAAGCTGCTGTGCCGGATGGCTCAAAAGAAAATCACGATACAGGGGGACTCGAAGGTGGAAGGGTTTTCCTATACCGAAGCGCCCTTGCGCTACACCATGATCCCGCCGGAATTCTCACTTGCGGGAATAACCGCGCGCCGCACTGGCGGCATATTTCCTCTGCACGGGTCTGCGCATAAAAAGGAAGCGTATACGCGGTTATGCGATACACTCCCTTTCATATTCTGTATGTCCGTCTTCCCCCGCATCACTTCTGCATCATACCTGCAAGAATATCCACACATGTGTCCAGGCCAAGGCTCTTGCTGTTTAAGCACAGGTCAAATTTGGACATATCGCCCCATTTCCAGCCAGTGTGCGTATTGTAGAAGTTACTCCTTCTCTTGTCGGACTTGCGCAGGAAATCATCCGCCTCCGACGGTGCGATCTTCTCTGTCTGGATCGTGCGGTTGATCCGGTAATCCTTGTCCGCGTGGACAAACACTTTGAGGCAGTCCTCCCTGTCATATAATATGAAGGAAGCACATCTGCCGACGATCACGCAGTCATGTTTCTCGACGATCTCCTCGATAATCCTCTTCTCCTCCAAAAACAGCTTCTCCGACATGGGCAGATTCGGATTCTCTTTCCTGCTGCCGCCGATCGCCGTCTTGGAAAGGTTGAAGATGATGCTTCCAGGCGCCGTCTCCTCCAGGTCTCCGATATAGATCGGCGGGATATCCAGCCTCTTTGCCGCCTCCACGAGAATATTCCTGTCATACAGCTCTATGCCGAGCTTCTTTGCCACCCGTCTGCCGATCTCATTGCCGCCGCTTGCAAATTCACGCTCCATTGTGATAATCTTATACATATTACCAGCTCCTTTTCACTTTGTTATCTTCATTCTAACATAATATCTGAAAATTTACTAGAAATTTTATGATTATCGAACTTTTTTTGGCAGATCATAGTTACCGTTCACTTGTCCATCATTGTAATGAAAAGCTTTAGCTTTTTCCCTTTATCAATTTGTGTGCAATATTTGTTATGATTCACACCTAAAACGTCTAAATCGTTGTCAGATTATGACGGGGTGTGAATCGTAACAGATCATACTTCCACATCGACCGCACCGCCCTCAACGATCGTCATCGCATCGGGCGCCGCCTCCACCGGAATATCAACGCCGTCCAGCTCCAGCGAAACGCTGTTATTTCCACTGTTGCTGTTGTCATAGCTGACGCTGCTGAAACCTGTGATGCTGTTATTATTGCTCTGTTTCTCTTTCTCGAGCTTGTCAAACATGAATTTCAGGTACTTCATATCCGCTTCCACGATCGCCCGCATCTCGTCGGCGCGGTGCTTTTTCTTCATGAGTTCCAGATCCTCCGGATCCATTGTGATCTCCCCGTCGATCCCCATCTCTTCGGAGAGCGCATCCATACTCTCCATCTGCTCGAGTTCCTTCATCGCCTCCTGCATCATGCGCTCGTACTGCTCCATCAGCTTCTGCATCCGCTGCATATCCATCTTTGCCTTCGTCCGCTCCCGCTCTTCCTTATGGATCTGTTGGGAGGAAGCTTCCTCGGTCTTCTCCTCCAGATCCGCCTCGCAGAATACGCCGTCTTTTCCGATCTTCTTCTCCGCCCGCTCTTCCTCCTGCAGATGCTTCTCGCGCTTTTTTGCCACCCGCACGATCGCCTGTGCGTGCATCAGCGCGGCAAAAACCTCATCGTCATCGTACACGCCGCCCTTGTACATCAGGCGCAGCGACACCACCTTCTGCCGCGCACTGATCAACACCTGATGCGCATTGCCGGATTTTTTCGTCTTTAACAGTCTTGTCGATATCTCTTTAAAACTGTATGGCAGGCGCTTCTTCACAACCACCTGGGACGCCTTCCCCTTCGTGACCGTGACAGAACCGACCACCTTTCCGCTCATATCTTTGATCTCCATGCGTTTTTTATTGGAGATACTGATCCCTAACATCATACCCATGCCATCATCC
Source organism: Lachnospiraceae bacterium (assembly GCA_021770755.1). Classification (GTDB taxonomy): domain Bacteria; phylum Bacillota; class Clostridia; order Lachnospirales; family Lachnospiraceae; genus COE1. Next base: position 18,292 of record JAETQI010000001.1, on the reverse strand, counting down.
TCCCTGATTCAGACAACGATCCCCCGCCTGCGAATATGATACCGCTTCCGTGCATCGCAAAACGGGCACATTATTATGTATATAAACTATATCGTACAAAAAGGAATATATCTTTATACAGATTCTGATACTTTCAGGGCGATCTGCATACTTTTCCCCGCCCTGCACATACTACGTTCGAAAGGATGGTGCAAATATATGAACCTTGACGAAGTGATCTGTTTTTGTCAGAATGTTACCAGCGGTATGATCAAAGATGCCGTCGACAGCGGAGCTGCGACTCTGGAGGAAGTTCAGGAAAAGACCGGTGCCGGAACAGTGTGCGGCTCCTGTATCGACAATGTACGCCGCCTGGTCGAACAGTTTGCTGCGGAGCGTGCATCCAGGTGACTGTATACAAAAAATAGAGTTTCTGTATCACTGTTTATAACTTCATATTCTAAAAATAAAAGAGCTCGCAACCAATTTTCATCAATTGCGAACTCTTTCTGCTGTTTTGGATTAAATCTATAAATGCCACCGAATAATGCTTATTTTTCACAGGATTTTTTGCTATGAGAGTAAGCTATAAAGACCGAGTAGGCATATTCCTCACGGGATATATCTACCCGACCGACATGAAAGGGACTCTTTTTCTCAATCAGCACACGCCCTGCGCGAGCATCGCGTTGACAACCTTCTCGAAGCCGGCGATATTCGCGCCTGCCACGTAGTTGCCTTCCATACCGTATCTCTTTGCCGCGTCATCGATATTGTGGTAGATGTTCACCATGATACCCTTTAACTTCGCGTCAACTTCTTCAAAGCTCCAGCTCAGTCTCTCGCTGTTCTGGGACATCTCCAGTGCGGAAGTCGCAACACCGCCTGCATTTGCCGCCTTGCCGCCGACAAACCACACGCCGTTCTGCTGTAAATACTCTGTAGCGTCGATCGTTGTAGGCATGTTCGCGCCCTCGCACACACACTTGCAGCCGTTTGCCACGAGCTGCTTCGCGTCGTCGAGCAGAAGCTCGTTCTGTGTCGCACACGGAAGTGCGATATCACACTTGATCTGCCATACGCCGGCACCGCTCCTGTCAGCGGCGCTCACTTCATGGTACTCTGCACTCGGTCTTGCCGCTGCGTACTCTGTCAGCCTCGCCCGTTTCACTTCCTTCACTTCCTTGAGAAGTGCCACGTCGATCCCTTCGGGATCATAGATCCAGCCTGTGGAGTCAGAGCAGGTGACAACCTTCGCGCCCATCTGCTGTGCCTTCTGTGTCGCGTAGATCGCAACGTTTCCGGCACCGGACACCACGACAGTCTTTCCTTCCATGGACTCTCCATGGCACTTCATCAGCTCCTCCGTCAGATAGAGCAGGCCGTATCCTGTCGCCTCTGTACGTGCCAGGGAACCGCCGTATGTAAGCCCCTTGCCGGTGAGAACACCCTCAAATGTGCCCCTGATCCTCTTGTACTGGCCAAACATAAAACCGATCTCTCTCGCACCTGTTCCGATATCGCCGGCAGGAACGTCAACATCCGCGCCGATATATTTTGACAGTTCTGTCATGAAGCTCTGGCAGAACGCCATGATCTCCCTGTCTGATTTGCCCTTCGGGTCAAAGTCAGAACCGCCCTTGCCGCCGCCGATCGGAAGGCTTGTGAGCGAATTCTTAAAGATCTGCTCGAAACCTAAGAACTTGATAATGCCTAAGTTTACAGAAGGATGCAGGCGAAGTCCTCCCTTGTAAGGCCCGATCGCATTGTTGAACTGTACGCGGAAACCTCTGTTTACCTGCACCTGTCCCTTGTCGTCCACCCACGGCACACGGAACATGAACTGGCGGTCCGGCTCCGTGATCCTCTCGAGGATCGCATTCTTTTTGTAAAGCTCCTCGTTCGCCTCCACAACCGGTCTGAGCGAATTCAGAACCTCTGTTACAGCCTGGATAAATTCAGGCTCGCTCGCATTCTTTTTCTTGACAAGCTCCAATACCTCATCTACATAAGACATCTTTTATTCCTCCTTAGATTTGAAAAAATCTGTTTTTATGATCATTGTTTCAACACTGTAATGCGCTAAACTCAACGAATATATTATAATTTAATTTTTTTTCCAGCACAACAAAAATATGCTATAACAACGAATTTTGTGCAATTTACTAAAATTCGTTGTTATATTTCACGATTTTCAGTCTTATTTGACCTACTTCGCCGCCTTTCCCGGGAGCTCATAGCGCCGCAAATGTTCCTGCAAAGTCCTGTCAAACTCTGTTCCCTCACCCTTTTCGATACTGTCAACATACTCGTGCGCATGCGTGTCGTCCTCGCGTAGCTGCATGATATTGATCGCAAGATTCGAGCAGTGATCCGCGATCCGCTCAAAATTGTTGGTGATATCCGAGAGGACAAAGCCCATCTCCGCCGTACACTTTCCTTTTCTCAGGCGTTTCATGTGCCGCTTCTTCATCTCTTTCTGCAGGATATCGATCGCCTCCTCAAAGGGTTCGATCAGCCTTGCCGCCTGCTCGTCCTCCGACGCAAAGACGGACACCGACGCGCTGACGATATCCCTGACTGCCTGCGAGAACACCTGCAGCTCCTCTGTCGCCTTGTCCGAGAAAGACTGTTCCTTCTTGTTCATCGACTTTGCACAGTCCACCAGGTTCATCGCATGATCCCCGATCCGCTCCAGATCCCCCACACTGTGCTGGAGCATATTGAGCCTGCGCGAATCCTGCTCGCTCAGATTTCTGCTGGAGAGCTTCACCAGATACCCGCTGATCTCATCGTCATAGCGATCCACGAGGCTCTCCATCTGCTCAACCTCCGCCGCAGTCTTCTTGTCGTACGCAAACAGGTTGTAGGTCGCCTTATTCAGGGACTCTTCGGTGATCTCCGCCATCTTGAGCGTGTAGGAGAACGCCTGCTCCAAGGCAAAGGACGGCGTGCCCAGAAAGCGCTCGTCCATCTTGGCAAACAGTTCGTTTTCCCGCGCCTGCCGCTCTTCCTCCTCGTCGGGCCTGATGAGGATAAAGGACAGTTTTTCCAGATAATCCGCAAACGGAAACAGGATCAGGGTCGCTGCCACATTAAATCCGGTATGCACCAGGGCGATCCCGGCGCTGTCCGCCGCATTCTGCATAAATTCAAAATCGATAAACGCGTGCAGCACATAAAATACAGTCAAAAAGATCGCTGTGCCTATCACATTGAACAGCAGATGGACAATGGAGGCGCGCCTTGCATTTTTGCTCGCACCGACACCGGACATCATCGCTGTGACACAGGTACCGATATTCTGACCGAGAATGATCGGCACCGCCGCCGCATAGCTGATGCTTCCCGTCGCACACAGCGCCTGCAGGATACCGACCGACGCAGACGAGGACTGGATCACAGCCGTGAGCAGCGCTCCCACGAGCAGTCCCAGCAGCGGGTTGGTAAACATCGTGAAAAGCCCCGTGAACCACGGAACCTGACTCAGCGGCTTCATCGCAGAAGACATCGTATCCATCCCTGTCATCAGGATGGCAAATCCGACCAGGATCGAACCAAGATCACGCTTCCTGCCGTTTTTCAATATAAAGATCACGCCGATCACGGCAAGCACCGGCGAGAACGATGTCGGCTTGACAAGCTGCAGCAAAAAGTTGTCGCTCTCGATCCCGGTCAGACTCAGCAGCCAGGACGTGATCGTCGTTCCGACATTGGCGCCCATGATGATACCGATCGCCTGCGAGAGCTTCATGATCCCCGAGTTGACAAAACCGACGACCATGACCGTGGTCGCAGACGAGGACTGGATCACCGCCGTCACCCCTGCGCCCAAAAGCACCGCCTTGATCCTGTTGTTCGTCAGGTTCTCAAGCACCCGCTCGAGCCGTCCGCCCGACAGCTTCTCAAGTCCCTCGCTGAGCAGGTGCATTCCATATAAAAATAATGCAAGACCGCCTACCATTGTCAGCAAATCAAAAAAATCCATAAATTCCTCCCAAACTGTTTTCTACTGCTACTTATTATCCATAACCCGCGCCTGTCCTATACCAGTCCGGCGCGATATCCTTTGGATCGTGTGTCCTGACACTGGTAGGATATCATAATTCATAAATTAATACAATACATTTTTCCTCTGGACAACGTGTGCATAAAACCTCAGTTTATCTTTTTAATGCAAATTTAATGTACACACCACTTGATTGTGCTATAATAATCGCATAGAAAATACAAATCATTCTCATTTATTTCCAAACGGAGGATCATCATGATCAACGCAGCAACAAAATCAACTGGTGCCATGAACCGCGACTCGATCTTATCGATCAACAGGACGCAGACACAGTGCGTCAAAAACCAGGGCAATATCATGACATTGATCAAAAATACCGGCGGCACCCAAACCATCGGGACTCACTCCCCGCACAGCCGGACTCAGCAGACGCCGCCGCGACAGATGCCCGGCAGTCAGCCGTCATTCGCACAGACGCCCTCCGGACAGCAGGGCAGAGCGCCGCAGCCGTCTTACGGACAGGCGCAAGGCAGACCGCCCCGTCAGCCGCAGAACATTCAGCCCGCCCTGACCGCGGGGCAGCAGAATACTGCGAGCACGCCCGGCATGCCTGCCGCCAGACCTGTCCCGTCGCTTGTGAACAAAGTGCAGAAAGGACAGAAAACACACCTGTCAGCAGACGCGCTGACTGCAGTGGAAGCCCGTTTTGGCTGGAATGTCACCGATGCGCGGTGCGATGTCGACGTGTCGGCATTTCTCCTCGGTGCGGACGGAAAGGTCATCGGCGATTCCTGGTTCGTGTTCTATGGCCAGACTTTCAGCCCGGACAAAAGCACCCGGTTTATGGAGGGCGGCAGTGCGGACCGCGAAATGATCCAGATCGATCTCTCGCGTCTGAACCCGCAGGTAAAAAAGATCGTCTTCGTCCTGACCATCAACGATGCGCTGGAAAACAGGCTTCATTTCGGCATGCTGAAAGACGCCTACATCCGCATTATGGACAGCTCCGGCAAAGAACTTGTGAGCTTTCTGATAACCGAATACTACAACAATATCATATCCATGATGATCGGCGAGCTCTACCTGCACAACGGCGCCTGGAAATTCAGCGCCGTCGGGAACGGCGTCGCCAGAGACCTCGCAGGACTGTGTGAACTGTACGGCGTGCAGGTTGTCTAAGGAACTGTTAATCAATAGCCGAAACAAAAAGGAGTATCTACCGATGTTGACATTTGAAGTGATCAATGAATTAACCCTGAAAGTGACCTGCCGCGGAAGCGACGTGCTGTTCACAAAAGCAGGCTCTTTTATCTGCGGCGAGAACGGCGGGCAGAAAAACTATAAATTTGAAAAGCTGCTGCTTGGTCCCCAGCAAAGTGTGGGGCAGGCACTGCTGGGTTCCCTCATGCGCCGTGTGACAGGCGAGAATCTTCCCCTCATGAAAGTCATGATGAACGGGGACAGCGTTACATACTATGCAAACCACGCGCAGCACGTGGTCGTGTACCAGCTCCAGCCCGGAGAGGTCCTCTCGATCGAGTCCGAAAATATCCTGGCATTCACCCCGGACTGCAAGTACGATGTGCGCTTTATCGGCTGCGGCGTCATCTCCCAGAAAGGTCTTGCCACCTCGACCCTGACAGGCGAAGGTCCCAATGCCTATGTCGCGATCCTGATCGACGGAAATCCGATCGTGCTGAGCAATATCCAGACGGGTACGACGCTCGCCGTCGACCCCGACGCTGTCGTGTGCTGGATGGGAAACGGCTACTGCGACCCGGACGTCAAGATGGACGTGAACTGGAAGACCTTTATCGGTCAGGCATCTGGGGAATCCTATAGCTTTGAATGGAATCCCCACCAGCCTGTGACAGTCATTATCCAGCCAAACGAGCGTGCAAGCGGCATCAATCTGGGCATGGACGGCGGCAGTCTCGGACACAGACCGAATTAAAACGTTGGAGGAAAGAAAATGATCTTACACATAACAGAACCTTATTTATGGATGCCCGTAAACAAAAAGAATCCGGAAGTAAAGCTTCATTTTTATTGCGGTCACACAAAATTTCAGGAGATCGATATTCAACTGGGCGGAACAGACGGCGATTTCTATACCGCCATGGACGTGAGCACCTATCTTGACAGGGATATCGAGATCAGAAGCGAGATCCCCGAGGATCTGCTCTCCAACATTTTCTGTTACAAAGAAAAAGTACAGAATGTCTATCCTTTCCGCCCGCAGATCCATTTTGCACCGGAATTTGGCTGGCACAATGACCCCAACGGCCTTGTCTTTGCAGACGGTGTCTACCATCTCTATTACCAGTGGAATCCATACGGTGTGATCTGGGGGAACATGCACTGGGGACACGCCGCAAGCCGCGATCTGATCCACTGGGAGCACAAGCCTGCAGTGATGGATCCCGACCAGTACGGCACGGTCTATTCCGGCTGCGGCTGGCAGGACAGGGACAACGCTGCCGGATTTGGCAAAGATGCACTGCTTTTCTTCTATACTGCCGCCGGCGGGTGCAATCAGTGGTCCGCTGAAACCGGCGGGCAGCACACGCAACGGCTGGCAGTCTCCACTGACGGCGGTGAGACCCTGCAGCGGACAGACCAGACCATCATCCCGCACCTTGCCGGAACCAACCGCGATCCAAAAGTATTCTACCACAAGGACAGCGGCGCCTATATCATGATCCTTTACCTTGACGGATACGAATTTGCGATATTCCGCTCCGCAGATCTGCTCCACTGGGAAGAGACACAGCGGTATTGCGCAGAAAAAATGCAGGAGTGCCCCGACTTATTTGAATTGCCCGTCGATCAGTCGGCATCAGGAAGAAAGTGGGTGCTCTGGGCAGCCGACGGCTATTATCAGGTCGGCAGTTTTGACGGTTATCGTTTTACACCGGAATCGGCGGTATTATCCTCATACTGTACCAAACTGCCCTATGCCGCCCAGACATATGCAGGCATTGAGGGCAGGACAGTCAGCGTCGCGTGGCTCAGGCTCAGCAATGACCGGGGCAACTACAGGTGTGCCATGTCGATCCCGGCAGAGCTGTCGCTGGTAAGGCATCATGACAGCTACAAAATGCGTTTTCGCCTGCCAGAAGAACTGCTGGCATGCAGGCAGCTTTGCCGCACACTGACAGAAAACGAAAGCCCCTATGAGACCTGCCTGTGCGGCAGACCCGCAGAGATATCACTTCGCTGGAAAGCGCAGGAAACCGGACTGACTGCAATGCGGATCGGAGACACAGCGATCACCGTTGACTTTGGCAGCAGAAATATTTCATTTGTCAACCCGCAGGTTTATTCCGAGACGATCACCGTTCCATTTGACCCGGACGAATCGCTTACCCTAGATCTTGTCATCGACCAGGAAGTGATCGAATTTTTCGGAAATGGCGGCGTCCTTTACGGAGCCGTTGAGACGGAAGAGAACATACTGGGGAAAAAATTCTCACTGGAATCCACAGCCCGGATCGATTCGTCAAAGCTGTACGAATTCATTGTATAATAACCAGACATTTTTCCTTTGGTGTCCCTATGCGATCGGGTAGAAAAGCGCCATCTTCCTCTACCCGACGCGCAGGGTATCACCTTATTTCCTTACAGTTTTTTGAGGTCACTTCGAGAACTGTACTGAGCACCGCCTCCGCATAATGTCTTTCTGCCGGGAGCGCCCTTACCTTTTCCGGGAATTGACAGCGCTGTACAAGCTCCGCCGGCGCAAGCCCCAGATCGGCAGCCTCCAGCATGGAAACATCAAATTCACCATCACCCGCCGCGATCACATAACCGGCGCCGATATATTTCCGAAACCTGGAAACCGCATTTCCTTTGCTCAATACCCGGGGCACAACATACACTTTCGCACCTTTGCTAAATACATCCACCACCTCTGCATCGAGAACCTTTTTCAGATCACTGACAACTGTCCCGGAATCCTTACACTTTGTAAATACAAACAGATCCCTGATAAAGCGCAGCTCGAAAGTTCTGCGGGGCTCCTGGTCCAGAAGCTTCATTGCCCTGTGCAGTTCACCCATGCTGTCCTGGATCATTTCCAGAGAGTCTCTATACCACTTTTCATCTTCCCTGACAACCGCATTGCCAGCAGCAATATCATCATCCGTACCAGCCGCAAGAAGCACCCCGCCGTTGCAGACAAGTGCATACGGAAAGCCGCCCACCCCCAGATCGATCCGCAGATACTGCTCTGTCGTCCGGGTCGTCGTCGGCACGATCAGCACCTGTTGTTTCCATTTTGAAAGCTTATGCAGAAGACGGTGCGTCTCCTGTGTGATAAACGACAATTCCTGCCCATGATATACTTCGACACAGCGCTTATCTCTCCCAATATCATGTTTATAAGAATAGATCAGTGTATTATCCAGGTCTGTGTGAAATACGATCATATCTATCCCTCCACGTCAAAACTTCTGTATTGCCATCTACTCGTGCGCCGGGCGTTCGTCAGCGCATGCTGACAATCTTCCTCTGGGTGCCCGTGTACAATCGAGTAGGGAAGACTTTCCCTACTCGCGCGCCGGGCGTCCGTCAGCGCATGCTGACAATCTTCCTCTGGGTGCCCGTGTACAATCGAGTAGGGAAGACTTTCCCTACTCGCGCGCCGGGCGTCCGTCAGCGCATGCTGACAATCTTCCTCTGGACGCCCGTGTGCATAAATAAAGCAAAGTGAACCATCTCACTTTGCTTTATCAAATCACATTTCCAGGGTCTGTCAGATCAGTTCCAACGCCCTCTTATACAATGGATCAAATTCACATCCACAGCTTCCGCATTCCTCGTCCGCCTGTCTGATCGCTGATACCAAGGACTCCTTGTCCGACTTTCCATCCAGCCATTGTTGTGCCGGAACAGATATCAGATCCCAGCCTGACGAGGCAAATTTCTCCATGATCGATCTTAATTCTTCCATAAGCCTGCCTCCAATACGAGATTCATTTATTTCCTGTTGACAATCATCTTCCGCACCAGGTCGACCGGAATCATGGTGATCGAAAGAATGATGACCATTGCCCACCCGGCAATGCCAAACGGATGACAACTGAACATGTTTCCGATCCATGTAAATATCGGCAGCGGAATCAGCGCCGCATTCACGATCACAAACTGAACAAGGATGATCAGGAAAAATACCTTCAAAAATCCCTTGTTCTGATCGAGTCCCTTAAAGATGCCAAATCCATCGTCCCTTACGTTAAAGCCGTTGCAGAGTGCACTCACGATAAACAGTACAAAGTAACCAGTCAGATGCTGTGCATTTGGAACACCATTCAGCACATTTCCCGCACTGTCCTTCGCCCAGCCGCCGAACAATTCGGCAATGAACGGCGTTTTCAGATATACGAAGCTCACCACCGTCAGCCACAGGCCCATCGTCAGGATCTGTGCCATCATCGCCCTGCTCACGATGCTCTCGTCCCTGCGTCTTGGCTTCTCGCGCATATATTTCTCAAGTGCAGGCTCGTTGCCGAGCATGATCGCACCGAGACTGTCCATGACAAGGTTTACAAACAGCAAATGCGTTACTTTCAGCGGCTCGTCCACCCCAAAGAACGGTGCGATCGCGCTTACCACTACCGCGGTCACGTTGATCACCAACTGGAACTTGCAGAACTTTAGGATATTGTGGTAGATCGTACGTCCATAAAGGATCGCATCCTTGATCGACTTAAAGTTATCGTCGAGGATCACGATCTTGCCTGCTTCCTTAGCCGCCTCCGTACCACTGCCCATAGCAAAACCGACATCAGCGCGCTTTAATGCCGGCGAATCGTTCACGCCGTCGCCTGTCATGCCGACAACCAGGTTCATCTCCTGACAGAGCCGTACCATACGGGATTTATCCGTCGGAAGTGCTCTCGCGATCACCCTGATCTTCGGTATGATCTTCTTCACATCCTCATCCGACATCTCATTTAACTGTGCCGAGGAGAGCGCCATCTCGTCATTGGTCTTCAACAGCCCCGCATCCTTTGCGATCGCCACCGCAGTTTCAAGCCTGTCTCCAGTGATCATAACGACCTGGATCCCAGCATCCTGAACCTCCTTGATCGCATCCCGCGCCTCGGGTCTTACGTCGTCCCTGATGCCTACCAGACCGATAATGACGATATCATCATTGATCCTGTTCTCCACGAGCCCGCTCTCGGAATAGCCAAATGCAAGCACACGCATCGCCTTCGCGGCAAGCTCGTCGATCTTTCTGTCCAGCACAGCCTTGTCCATATCCCGGACATTGCCGTCGGCGTCAAGATATTTCGTGGCTGCCGCAAGCAGCCGCTCCGGCGCACCTTTATAAAACGTCTTTCCAACATTGTCGATCCTTGCCTGGCTGAACTTGTTCGTCGAGTTAAAGCCCTGCTGCGCAGTGACCACATACTCCGTGTTCGCCGTGAGTGCCCTGAACGTATCCTCACCGATAAACTTCATCAGTGCCTGGTCTGTTGCGTTGCCGCCGATCACTTTATGGGAAGCGTCAAACATGGACTGCGTGTTCTTGCCGATCGCAAGGTCGATCAGCCCTTTTACTTTGCTGTGTTTGCTCAACTGCGGTATGTCGATCGAATTTCCGTCCGCACAGAAGAAATCCACCACCTCGAGTGATCCTTTTGTGATCGTTCCTGTCTTATCACTGAAAAGAATATTTAATGAACCTGCAGTCTCGATACCTTCCGCCTTTCTGACAAGCACATTGTGGTCGAGCATCTTGCTCGTATTCTGCATCAGCACGAGGGAGATCATCAGCGGAAGCCCCTCTGGCACCGCGCAGACAACGATCACGACTGCAAGCGATACCGCGTCGATCACATTCTTGATGATATCCGGGATCGGCTGCGCAAAATATCCCGCAGCACCACCGTCAAACACCAGGATCGCATGTGCCAGATAGAACAGCGCGATCACGATGGCACCGATGTAACCAAACGTCGAGATCTGTTTTGCGAGCTTCGCAAGCTTTACTTTGAGCGGCGAATCCGGCTCGTCCTCCTGCATCTCCTCCGCCATCTTACCCATCATGGTCTTTAGGCCGACTTTCCTGACATCGAGAACACCCTCTCCGTCAAAGATCACCGCACCGCGGAACAGGGAGTACTTGTCTACAAAAGTATCGCCTGTAATGTCGTCCGCAAGCTGTACACCCGGGTCTGCCGCCGTCTTCTTGCACTCTTCCGCCTCTCCGTTCAATGCGGAATTGTCCACCTTGAGCGCGCCGTCGATCAGGATGCCATCCGCCGGAACCTTGTCGCCCGACTGCAGCAGAATCTTGTCGCCGACCACGACATCGTCGACCTCGATCACCGTCACGACACCGTTTCTGTACACTTTGCATTTGTCCTTCTCGGTGCTGTCTTTGAGCTCGCGGTACTTGGTATCGCTCGCCACGCCTGTCTTGGCTGACACGAACGCCACCACCAGCACTGCCACGATCGTTCCCAGAGGCTCGTAGATCTCCGCGTAGCCAAAGAAGAACATGACGATCATCAGTGCCGCGATCGCCAGAAGGATCTTGATCATCGGATCCCCAAAGGTCTCCTTAAACTCCTCCCAGAAGGTAGTAGGCTCCGAATCAGGAATCGTGTTGGAGCCGTACTGCCCGCGCGACTGCTCGACCTCTTTGTCACTTAGTCCATTAAATTTCATTTTTCATTTTCTCCTCATATTAGATATATCTATTTACAAGCTCTCCAAGCCCCGGGTCGGTTGTCGCCTGTCCGATGGCATTGAATTTCCACTCGCCGTTATGTCTGTAGATCTCGCCGAAGATCATAGCTGTCATGTTAGAATAGTCGTCAGATAAGTTGTACTTGCACAGCTCCGTATTGTTTCTGGCATCCACAATGCGGATAAACGCGTTCTGGATCATTCCAAAATGCTGCTTCCTCTGAACCGCCTGATAAATATTGACAACGACCACGATCCTGTCATACTGCTGCGGGATCGCTGCAAGGTCAACAATGATCTGCTCGTCATCGCCGTCGCCCGCGCCTGTGAGGTTATCCCCCATGTGCTGTACCGTGCCGGATTTGTGTCTGAGATTGTTGAAATAGATCACATCGTCATTTGCGCGGAGCTTGCCGTCTATGAGCAGGATCGCGGATGCGTCACAGTCGATCGGCGCAGGCTTGGGTGCAAAGAATCCTCTCTTTGCCGGCTTCGCCTCATCCCAGCCAAGACCCACAACTACCTTGGAAAGCCCTGCATTGTCCTTGGATAAACTTACCTTCTGACCTTTTTGTAAACTAACTGACATCTCTATATTTCCCTCCTATTATTCCACATCCACACCAAAGTTTGCACAGAGCGCCGCAAGTCCGCCCTGGAAACCGCTTCCAATGGCATTGAACTTCCACTCGCTGCCGCTCTTGTAAAGTTCGCCGAACACCGCAGCCGTCTCGATCGAGAAATCCTCGCCGAGATCATAGCGGAGCATCTCCTCGCCATTCTCCTCGTTATAAATCCGGATAAACGCATTGTTGACCTGCCCGAAATTCTGCTTTCTCTGCTCCGGCTCATAGATCGTCACTGTAAACGCGATCTTAGTAATGTTAGCGGGAACCTTTGACAGATCGATCTTGATCTGCTCATCGTCTCCATCGCCGACACCTGTGAGATTGTCTCCCTGATGCATAACGCTTCCCGACGGATGTGAGAGATTGCCGTAAAATACAAAGTCGCTGGCACTGCCAACCTTTCCGGTATCATTCAGCAAAAATGCCGCCGCATCCAGGTCAAAGTCCCCGCCTGTATCAAACGCATTGACATCCCAGCCAAGTCCTACGACTACCTTCTTCAATCCCGGATGATCCTTTGTGAGACTGACCTTCTGACCTTTTTGTAAACTGACTGGCATCTTCTATGCCCTCCTTTTTCACCAAATACTATGCTACCTCGATCCCATAATGTCCGCAGAGCGCCGCAAGTCCGCCCTGGAAACCGCTTCCGATGGCATTGAACTTCCACTCGCCGTTATGCCTGTAAAGCTCACCCACGACAACCGCTGTCTCGATCGAGAAATCCTCACCGAGGTCGTAGCGGATCAGCTCTGTGTTCGTCGTCTCGTCAACGATGCGGATGAACGCGTTCGAAACCTGTCCGAAGTTCTGCCTTCTGACATCCGCGTCGTAAATGGTCACGGTAAACGCGATCTTCTCAACATTTGCCGGAACCTTCGAAAGTTCGATCTCGATCTGCTCGTCGTCTCCCTCTCCCTCACCTGTCAGGTTGTCCCCCATGTGCTTGACAGCCTCGCTCGGATGCGTCAGATTTCCATAAAATACAAATTCTTTCTCTGTCGGACATTTCCCGTTTGCTCCCACCATGAATGCTGCTGCATCCAGATCGAAATCCGCGCCGGAATCAAATGCGTTAACGTCCCATCCAAGTCCCACCATGATCTTTTTAAGTCCCGGGTTTCCCTTCGTCAGATCAACTTTCTGTCCCTTTGATAAACTGATTGGCATATCTTTTTTCCTCCTTGATTATTAATAATTACTTTTTATTGGGAACATGGTACATCTCGTTAAACTCCCGCTTGATATTCTCGAGTCTTGCCTGATCCTCGACACGCTTCTGCCGCGCATCGTTCTGGATCTGCCTCGTCTCGTTGATACCATCCACGATTGTCCTCCAGGTTGTCTCCAATGTTTCAATCTTGATCGAACTGCCTGCTGCCATCGCCGTCGTAAGCTTCGTCTGCTCCACCGTATTCTGGGCATTCTTGATCAGCATCTCGTTGGTCTTGGCGTCGAGCGCGCTCATCGCCTCCGCCTGTATCTTCTGGCGCTTTAACATGATCGCCTGTGCCAGTGCCTGCTTGAACACAGGAAGTGTGATGATAAATGCCGAATTGATCTTTCTGACAAGGTTCATATTGCTAAACTCCATCGCCTTGATCATCGGGATCGACTGCATCGCCACGCTCTCCGCTGTCCTGAGATCCTGCGTGCGCTGCTCGAGCATCATCAGCGCCTGGTTCAGGCTCGTAAGTTCGAACTGGATCGACGTATCGCCGGTCGTCTGCATGTCAGACTCTCTCTGCGCGATATACGCCTCGATCTCCCTGCATCCCTGCTCGCCGGCAAGGATGTACTTCACCAGCTCATGATAATAATCGACGTTTGCCTCGAACATTTTGTCCAGATTGCGGTTGGACTGCTTGATCTCCGACTCATACTTGCGAAGCTCCACATAGATCTTGTCAACCTCATCGCCCATCGTATGATATTTATCGAGGATCCTGTCAAGCTGCTTTCTCATATTTCCAAAGAGCTTTCCAAAAAGGCTCGGGTTCTCCTGCAGCTCATCGATATCGAATTTCTCCATCACCTTCGCAAGCGCGTTGAGCATCTCGCTCGAGTCGTCCAACTGGGACATGTTCACATTGTTCAGCACGACGTCCGAAGCCTTTGAGATCTCCTCCGCCACCTCCGCGCCAAATGATACGATCGTTTCCAGATTGTTGACCTCGATCGTGCTCACGATATCGTCAACCTCCTGCGAGCCGACGAGCACCTCGTTCATCTGCTGCCTGTCCTCGACGATGTCGTATGTCTCAACCACTTCGATCTCATTTCTGGTGTCGGTGGTGTTCGCCATCACAGTCGGCTGCGTCTTTACTTTACTGAAATCAAGTCCCATATTATCCTCCATTCTAAACTCTTCGAAAGAGTCTGTCACGCCATGAGGGCCGTGTTCCTGATGAAACCAGCGCCATATTGGGCACCTGCAGGTCATACACATACTCACCGATCTGGTGCTCTTCCATCAATCTCTTGTTAAAATGTTTCTCTATATTCTGATATCCTGTCGGCACGAAAAATGCCACATCAAATCCCGCCAGGTTCAAAAATGCCGTCAATATCGAATCCTCAAGGGAGATCATCTTTTCGCCGGTATTGACATAGATCAGCTTGGGATTCTTTTTTGTGAAATCAAACTTCTGTATCAGCCGCACGATCTCCTTGGGCATGTTGAGGATCGTCGCGATGATCGTATATTCCGTTCCATTCTCAAAGGTTCCTTTGATCACCCTGCTCTCGATCAGAAGCTGCAGTTTATCAAAAATATGCTCCTGAACCTCATCGCGCAGGAAACCGTAGGAATAATTCTGGTTCTCCCTGATCTTCCTCCGCTGCAGCCGCCCGTTCTTAAAGAACTCCACCGCGTGTACCTTCATGGGGTTGGGCGCCGTGGAATCGATATACGGAACGTTCTTCACGACAAGCGTATCCTCTGTCATCAGCTCCTTGATCGAGCTCCAGTATTTCTGGACGATACCGTCCTTCACTCCCGACACCTTCGCAAAGATCACAGGCATCGTGACCACACCGTTTTCCGTGCTGAAATTCGGCCGGAACCTCAGCTCTTCTTTCCACAGGATCCGTATCTCCTCATACATGGTCTGCAGCGTGATCGAGACCGCCTTGTCATACTGGTAATTGCGGTACATACCTGTATCCTGATACATCAGCCCGTCAAGCTCCCGTTCCGCGTGGTACGCAACCGTTCCCACCTGCACATCCGCGCTCTGCCGCGGATAACGGGTCATGGACATCGATTCCGCAAGATCGATCTCGTACAGGAGTGTATCGTCCACACAGCACTTTGCACTCCGGTTGGGATTCAGGATCAGCACATCCACCGGAAGCCGTGCCAGGATCCGCAAAAACAGTGCCTCATTTTCGTCCTGGCAGGGTCCCATGTGTATAAAACAACTGACCGCGGGCATCTTCCAGTTTGAGAAGAGCTGCTTCTGATAGCGCCTGAGCCAGCAGAGCATGTAGACCGCCTTGTTCGTGAGCTTGTTGAGGTTCATGTCAGCCGTCTTTGCCTCGATGAGCAGCACATCCAGAAATGCCTTCACCATCGTCCGCTGCAGTTCGATGTTCGCCGTATACTGGATATTTGAGGTCAGATCCATCAGCATCTCATCCTGCCTTGCATAATTTTTGCGCTTTACGGACGCGATCTCATCCATTTCGGGTTTTGGTATGCTCTCGTCGACAATGACGACCCGTCGGTCATCATTGGTAAGCTCCAACTGAAACTGATACAGTTCATTTGCATAAGTCAGTTTATCCTCCACCCCGTTGATCCTGTAAAAACAGTTATAAAAAAGTTTCAGGTCATCACCTCTTGCCGCGGCGCTTTTTCTCAGATCATCCAGCCCTTTCCCCTCGATCCATGCGTTCGTGCAGTTTATGATCTGCGGCTTCGTCCCGTAAAGCCGCTCGTTGCTCACTGCATTCTGTATCTCTGACCGGATCCACTTGAGATTAAAATTGGGCGGGAACTCCCGCATGTCCGGCAGCACGAGTTTGTCCGATATCCGGCTGTCCGGGTCAAGGCTCTGGTATCTGATATCCCCCGCGTACTGCAGAAGCACCACATCGCATCCGGCATTTGAGAGGATCGTGACCAGTTGCAGCTCATAACTGCTGATCTCGCCCTCATACAGGATCTTGGGGATCTTATTTTCCCCCAGCATATTTACAATGCGCTCAAATTTATAATATAACCAGCACATAAACTTTATGTATGCATTTTTCAGCATATTGTCATTTTTGCCGGAGTTTCGAAGCGTGCCGAGCGTCTCATAGATGGCTCTTGCAACATTGCCCCTCTGGTAATCGTTCATGCGCGGAAGCCACTTTCTCAGGCTCAGCGAGATAAATTCCTGATTCATCCTAAAATCCCGCCCCATGATCTCCTCATAGTAAGCCAGATTCTTCTCATCCGGATTGGGGATCCTGCCCTCTATGATCACGCCGGATAATCTCGCCGCCTCATAATACTTCTGTATAAACTGACCGATCTCCTCCGTATATCCGTTGATTCTGTAAAAATACACACCTCTGCCCGGCCTGCTGTCACGATCCACAAAAAAATCATTCAGATTTTTCACTTTAATATGCGAAAACATATTTTCCCTCAATCAATATCCACTTTATTCCAAACTACACATGAATAGTATAACATAGCAGTAACTCTTGAGCAATATAAACAGAACATACTTTCAAATCTTAATTCATTTTTAATCCAATTTTAATAATATCAGCTCCGGAAGCCCTGCGTGAAGAGATTGATAAACTCATATCCCACTGCCCAGTTGATCCCCTGGGCACCCGGCGCTCCCGCCGTGCTGATGCCGATGACCTCCCCGTACATATTGAGTACCGCGCCGCCCGAGCTGCCCGGCGATGTCGGCGCGGTGAACTGTATCATATCTACATCATCAAGCACACGGAACCCCGCGATAATGCCGTCCGACACCGAATTGAAAAGTCCCAGCGGACTTCCGATCGCTACCACCTTCTGGCCTCTCACCAGCTTCTGCGGTCCCTTGTATATAGGAAGCGGGACAAGTTCCCTCTCAATCCTGATGACCGCAAGATCCAGCAGTTGATTGTATTTGATGATCTGGTCTGCCCTGTAGCATTGATCGTCATTTTCCATCCTGACTGTAAAGAAACTGCCCTCGCTCAACACATGGTTGTTGGTGAGGATATAACCCTTTCTGCCGATCATAATGCCGGAACCCGAAGCAAACTGCTCCCCTTTTTTGTCGTGAACCATGATCATCACAACCGATGACGCAAGCTGGGCAAGCTGTTCGAAGCTCATCTCTGTCCTTGCGCTGCCGCGATCCGGTATACTGTTTTGACGCCGTATGCCGTTTGGATCCGGCATGCTGTTTCGGTTCTGTATGCTGTTTCGCCCCTGCACGCCGTCGTGACTACGCGCGGCGCGCGGCGGGATCGTGACCTGCACTGGTTCTGACGCCGCCGCAGGTGTCTGCTCCAGCCGCTGGGGTGTCCGTGCCTGCGGCGGCGGAGCCGTTGTCCTGCCATGCCGCGGCGGGATCGTGACGCGCACCGGCTGCGTGCTTTCCTGTACAGGCTGTGCTTCCGGCGTTTTTTTCCTGTTCTGCCGCGGCGGAATGACTACCTTAACATTTTGATTATTTCCACTTTCCATTCCTTTATCCTCTGCATTACCCGAATGTACTATAAATTGCTATCCGCCCTTCTGTCAAAGCTGTGAAAAAGGCGCTGGACAGTAATATGAATGATTTAACTATACCACATATTCCCTTCTTTATCTACCATTTTGTAAAAATGTGTGGTATAGTGTATCTGTTTAACGTTACTGTTCACTCCGTTCCCAGTAACAGGTAAAAATCCATGCAAAATTTGCTTCGCAAATGGATTTTTACTCGCTATATGTACGTTTTCGTACGGACTTAGCAGTAAATGCTAA
>JAETQI010000025.1 GCA_021770755.1 Lachnospiraceae bacterium | reverse complement strand
TGTTTGGTTTCCGCGAGTGCATGGAGGTGGAGACGGCGGTGCGTGTGCTGAATGACAAGGGCAGTTTCCAGGTGGCGGCGAAGCTGCTCGGAGAGCAGAAGAGTATCGTCCTGCAGCTGGGCTGGGTGGCAGTCCGGTTCGGCTCCGTGAAGGACTCAGATGAGATGCAGGAGGAGGAGAACCGCTCGATCGTGCCGGAGACGCCGACAGTGCGTCTGCGTGCCAAGGAGAGCTATTATTTCAATGTGAGCTTCCACAATCTGCAGCCGTGCCGCCTGAGCTATGAGCTGACGGAGCCGGGAAGCGGCGAGATCACGGCGGATGGCATGTACACGGCGCCGGCAAAGGAGGGTGTCTACGAGATCTATATCTACTGTACGGATATGCCGAAGATCTCGACTTATGTGTATGCAGTTGTGAATAAGGAACTGGCGTTGGGGATCGGAAAGTGAGAAGATAGCGGGGGAAAAATGGTTCTGAATACAGAAAAGAAGGCGTATCTGGTCATTCGGGAAGTCCTGGCGGGAGAGGCAAACGATGTATATATTTGCCGGGAAACGGAAGGGATCGGTGCGCCGTACAAGACGGTATGGATCGTAAAGGACCGCGGGATCGTGCGGCGGCTGTTGGAAAATGTCGACGACTACTGTGAGGAGACATTTGCACAGAGTGAACGCATGGGGTTTGTGTTTCCATATTTTCAGGAAAGACCGCTGCAGAAATTTTATCTGGGCAGTATCAGAAAAGGATCCTGCAGCTGTCAGCAGGTGTGGCTCGCACTCGTAGAGCAGTGTATGGTCTCAAAGCTGCCGTCTGCGGTGGTGTATCTGATACTGTGTCAGGAACAGGTGCATATCATGCCGGACGGCAGCATTCGGTTTGGATTCCAGCTGGACTTGTCAGAATATGATGATTCCATATGTGAGAAGGATATCGTCATTGCCTGTGCGGACGCGGTCGCGCGTCTGGCGCTGCTTGAGGATCCGGATCGAAAGGGAGACAGGGTCAGACTGCAGGCTGCGTCACTGCTGACGCGGAAACTGGAGCGGAGGGAGTACCTGGAGCTGATCCAGCTGTACCGGGACATCCGGGTATTGGGCAGAACGGACAGTGCGGGGAAAAAGTGGTTCGGACGGTACGGTGCGTCCGGGTGGATCTGGGTTTATCGTCTGTTGTCGTGCGTCTGTGCCGTGCTGGTCTGTCTGGCAGCGCTCGTGATCGCGGGGCGGCTGTTTTTCGGTGAAGCATTTTTCTGGAAATTGTCCGGGAGCCCGCTGGAGGTGATCGGTACGGAGTCGCTGCTGCAGTAATATATCTAAAGGAGAGCAGTCGTTGAAGGGAAACAGGGAAGTGATCGGGATATTCATAGCAGTGCTCATCTATGCTGTCATCGGTGCATTGGGCGTACAGTTCTATCTGCCCTCCCGCAATTTTAATGTGGAGGACATCACAAGGGATCCGGCGGGAAACATCTATGCAGCCGGGGAGACAGGCACAGGGGTGTTTGTTTATCAGCTGGATGCCGGGGGGAATCCGCAGCAGCTGTTCCGATGCAAGGGCGAGGCAAGGGAGATGCAGCTCTTCTGCCAATATGAGGAGAACAGGCTCTATCTCGCGCAGATGTGGTATGAGGATGGGAAACAGTGGTTCAGCGTGTGGGGAAAAGAGGCGTTGGAGAAGGATTTTCAGCGCATCTGGACAAAGTCCATCGCGGAGGATGTGACGCTGACTGATTTTCAGGTGCGGGAGGACAGGCTGTATGTGACAGGGGTTGACCAGCAGACAGAGAATATCCTGCTGTATGTCTGGGATGGCGGGGAGAAGAATCCGGTGCGTTACAGGACGGATTTTGTGCCGACGACGGTCTGCTGGGGAAAGGATGGGATGTACACGCTCTCCCAGGACAATCAGATCTACTTTATCACGGTGGAGGGTGTGCTTGAACGCAGGGATCTTGGCGAGGTTGTATTCTTTCTCGCAGACCGGAGCGGATTGTATTATCAGGTGAAGGACAGCGGGGATATCACTTATCTGCCCGAGGAGGGTGTGGGTTTTTATACATTCATTGAGACAGGGGCCGTGTGGAATATACAGTACTCGGAGAGTGCGCAGAATACGGCGCTGCTGAGGGCGGGCGAAGGCGGAAGGGATGAGCTGCTGATCCTGACCTGGGATGGGGAGGATCATGCGGACGGCAGGAAGGTCGACTGCACGACACTCGGTCTCCGGGAAAAGCTAAAGTGCACAGGGTTTCCATTTCTGATCTACACGCTGGCATCTGTGTCGGTCTGGATCGTGTGGGAGCTGTTCTGGCATCTGGTGTGGAAGCGCAGAAGGCTCTTATACCAGACGATGGCGGTGCTTGCGGCGCTGACAGGCATATGGCTTGTGGCGACGGCCGCGGGTGTGCGGGCGCATGAGATGGAGGAGGAGCGGCAGCAGCAGATGTTTCTTGCAGATACCTGTATGGATGTCCAGAAAAAAGAGCTGTTGGAAAATATAAAGTCTGTGCAGGGGACGGTCGCGTACGAGGCATTCGGAGGTTCCAGACAGTGGGAATCGGTGCAGGAGACTTTTGCCGGCAGTACGATGGGGAATGCAAGCCAGTCCTTTTATGTCCGGGAGGAGCTCGTCTGTATGGACGGGAATGAGCTGGTGTTTCTCTTTGCGGAGGAAGCGCCTTATGGCAGGAGGGCGGATACCTTTTACGATGCGCTGACGCTTGAGAAGGTCAGTGGCTGCATCCTGGATCAGACAGAAGAGTATAAATTTATCGATAAGGTAAACGGGATCTCTTATGCGATGGCAGTTTCGAAGGTTGAGATCGGCGGGGAGCCGGTCTGCATGGTGTCGCGCGTGCCGCTGTATGGAATGAATACACATCATGGAGTGGATGCGGGATTTTATATCGCGGCGTTTGCAGGCTGGCTGCTGGCTATGACTGCGATCGCATTTTTTCTGGGAAAGGAATGGAAAAATATCGGCCTGCTGTGTACCGCGATGGACAGGGTGTCAAGGGGAGAGTATGCTGTTGACAGCCGGAGGGCGCCGGACAACGAGTTTGGCCTGATGTGGCTGGGACTGGAGCGCATGTGCAGGAACCTGCAGCTGCAGAAATACAGGACAGATGAGACGCTTGACTATCTTGACCAGTATGCGCCTCAGAATTTTGAATGCCTGTTTGGAAAGGAAAAGCTGCAGGATATTGCAGTCGGGGAGACGGTGCAGATGGCGGCGACGCTCGGGATGATCTCGGTGATCGACAAGGATACGCTGCTGACAGGGAAGCTGCAGGGACAGTATGTGCAGTATGTGAACAAGCTGATGGAACTGCTGTTCTCGCAGCAGGAATCTGGAAAGGCTGTCTTCCTGCAGGATGGGAGCAATCTGGAAAATGTCAAGGTCATCTTTCAGGGGGATGCGCAGAGTGCGCGGACGGCTGTGCGGTACAGCATCGACTGTATGGAGGAGCTGCTGGCGGAGACAGAGGATGCATATGATACCAACCCGTTTATCCTGCTGCACACAGATCAGTTTCGCTGCGGGCTTGCGGGCGGGAGCAAGCAGGTATATCCCTATGTGACATCGATGGAGATGGATACGTTAAGCCGCTATATCGATGAATTGAAGCGCAGCGGTGCACGGGTTGTCGTGACGGAGCAGACCTGGCAGCAGGTGCAGGTGCAGGGACGGCGGATCGGATACGTGGCATCACCGGATGGGGATCGTATATTCTGGCTGTATGAGATCCTGGATGCGTGCCCGCAGATGCAGAAGCTTGGAAAGCTGAAAAACAATGAGCTATTCGCGAAGGCTCTGGAATTGTATTACGCAGATGATCTATATCCGGCAAGGAGTGCTTTTACGGAGGTTGTCAGGGAATGTCCGGAAGATGGCATCGCCAGATGGTATGTGTTTGCCTGCGATGGGCGTTTGAACTGCCTGAATAAGGAGGGGGCTGTGGACGGGCACCATGAGTTATTCTGGAGATCATTTTGATGCGGAATGGGGATGAGGGGGCTATGAAAGATTTTCTGGTACGTTTTTTCGATCTGCGTCCGCAGAATGAGAATGAATACTGCACTTTCCTCATCTGGCAGATGAGCAGAAAGCTTGCCATAGCGCTTGTGGCGGCGATCAGTATATGCTGCCTGTGCATCCTGTGGAGTGCCAGACCGGCAGGTCTGTACAGAACCTATCGATACGATGCGCTGTCTCTGAGATTTGCCACCGGGAAGGTCAGGATTCTCGGGAAATCCGGTTACACGGCATATGTCGGTGATGTGGATCATGGAATGGTAAAGGGCAGGGGCACTTTATATGATCCGCAGGAGCAGGTGGTGTACGAGGGGGAGTTTGACGCCAACGCTTATAATGGTACAGGGAGATATTACAGTGAAAATGCGCTGCTTTTGTATGAAGGGGAATTCCAGGACAATCTTTACAACGGTGAGGGCAGGCAGTATCGCGAGGATGGTACGCTGTGGTATGACGGAAATTTTGACCGGGGACAAAGGGAAGGGGATGGAACCCTGTACAGTGTGGTGCAGGATAAAGTGTACACAGGTGCGTTTCGTGATGACCAGATCTTCTATCCGATCTTTCTGGGCAGGAGTGCGGCAGAGACAGCAGAGATCTATCTGGGGCAGCGGGAGGTTTACACAGGAGCAGTCCGCGGTGTGCATATGAAGGAGATCGGCGCTGTATCTTTTGGCGGGGACGGGAGCAGTGCGCTGGATGAGACTTTTCAGGTATCAGGGCTGTATGTGCTGCAGCCGGAGATCTGCCTGGCAGGAGGAAGGTGTGATCAGATCCCGCAGCTCACAGAAGCGCTGGGCGAGGCGGTTTATCAGGGAAACACGTTTCTGACGCTGGAGGATGCAGTTGCGCTGAACCTGTGCTGTGAGGCGTCAGATAAAGAGGTGCTGTACGGAAGGGCAAAGATCGCAATGCGCAGTATTTTTGACGATGTGGCGGAGGTCAGCCGTCTTGAGAAAGTGTATCAGGCGTACATCTATGTGTTTGACAAGGATGGGATCCTGTACACGTTCTTCTGTAAGGACAGGGATTCTGGCTTTGACTTTTACCGGATAGAGGAGTGAGGGGATATGGTATTTTGGCAGGGCAATAACTTCAGAAAAAGGGTGCTGTGGCTGCTGTTTCCGGTACTGGTCGTGCAGCTTGTCCTGTGTGCCTGTCCGATGCGCGCCGGAGCGGCAGCAAGCGGGGGACTGCGGGAATTGTCGCTGAAAAAAGCGCAGGATCTGGCGGTGGCAAACTCCGCTGAGCTGAGAAAGATACAGAACAAGATCGAGATTCAGGAGATCAAGTACGCCACGGCAGTCAAGTCCATCAAAATGAAGAAAAAAAACATGGCGACTTTCCGGTGGACACCGCTACTCTCGTTTAAGTTTCCTCAGAAACCGACGCTGGCGGACGAGTACGAATGGCAGTACAAGCCCCTGCAGATCACCTGTGTCATCAATGAACTGAAGCATCAGATGAAGGATGAGCTGCTCGCCGGAAAGGAGAAGGTCTCGGTCTTATTTACAGAGACTTATATCTGTCAGGAGAAGATACGCTTTTATGAGGAGAGTCTGGAAGCGGCAGAGGATACCCTGCAGAGGAATCAGGCAAGGCTGATCCTGGGGGGCGCAACGCAGGCTGACATCGACAAAATGCAGAAAAAGATCAGCAGACTTACGACGGATCTCTCACTGCAGCAGAGAACCTTTGAGAACAGGAAGAGCCAGCTGTCAAAACTGATCAATCTCGATGTCACTTCCGGTTATGTATTTTCTGATCCTTTTGTGGAGGCGGATATTTCCCGCAGTGTGCTGGATGCACTGGTGACCTATACGCTGGACAATGATCAGAAGTACTATGAGACAAAGCTCGAGACAGCGCTCTCGCTCGAGAGTCTGAACATGATGAAAAGTATGATGCGCAGCCAGTATGGAAACAAGATGGACTGTATTGAACCTTACATACAGCAGGCGCTGAACGGGGAGACGATCGACAGTTCTGCATTCAGGAAGGTTTACGGTCAGATGCTGGAGAACATCGATGCGCCGTGGAACGGTAGTATACGAATACTGTTCATCAGGATCAACAAGGAATGGTTCAAGGGTGCGGTTGACGGTTCCAGATATGTGGAGGATGATCCCTATGCCTTGTACGCCGGGGCGCTGGAGTATGCGGATGCAGTGCGGGAGCAGCAGTCAGCGAAAGAAGAGCTGACACAGGCTGTCCGAAACGACTTTGAGACGGTCAGGACGATGCAGATCGCGTATGCGGACGCGGTGCGGGCACGGGAAGCGCTTGCGGAGGATCTGCGAAAGGGGCTGGAGCTGAACCGGCTGGGAAGCCTTACCTACGAGGAACTGGCGGATATCCAGCAGGAGTATGAGGAGCAGGAATTATCCCAGCTGGAGCTTCTGGGAGAGTACACGCAGCTTTTGTATGCCTATGACCGGCTGACCTGCGGGGGGATCACGGCCTTTCTGGAGGGCACGGACATCAATATGACTGCCGCACAGGGAGGAAACAGCTTTTTGGCGGACGAGATCAAGGGAAAGGCATATTACTATATAGAATACGCGGTGGAGGATCATCTCTTCCGGCTGGGTGTCAGCATTCCGGAGAACTATTTTACTGACGGCGCGACACAGATCACGCATTTCTCACTGTATGTCGACGGAGAGCAGGTCGGGAACAGGACAGAGACTGCGGATGTGCTGGAGCATCTGGCGCTGGATCTGGACAAGACGGAGCGTGTGCAGATCTATCTGTATGATGAACAGGAACTGGCGGAGGTGTGCGAGATCGACGCGGCGGTGTATCAGGACGTGCTCGATATCAGAGGCGGTTACACGCTGGTGCAGGAAAAGTCAGTGCGCACAGTGGCATCATATACGTTTCGGCAGGAGGAGGGCACGAACATGGTCGAGCTCTCGGTGTCGCCAAGGAGCGGGGAGCCGATCGCGTATTATCGGTTGGAAAACAGGGACGGAGCCGGTATTTTCGGAGAGGAGCTGATCCCGGTCAGTGAGGAATTTCGGTATCTGCCGCTGCTGGCGGGCGATCTGTCCCAGCTGCAGGCGGTGTTCTACGACCAGTCCGAACAGCTCTTGTACCGGGGGAATTTTGTGGCCGCTACGGCCTCCATATCGGTTGAAGAAGAATGAAAGGAAAGCAGTATGATGAGAAGGCTGTTAAAATCGCGTTATAGCCGCATGTGCCAGCTGATCGTGGTATCCGGCGTACTGGCGGCGTTTGCTGTGGCGCTGCGTCTGGGGACGGCTGAAGCGGCGCGCTTTCGTGAGGAGGAGGCGATCCACATTGAGCCGGCATCGGTCGAGAATGGGACGCTTGCCATAGGCACGCATCTGATCTACCTGCATTCGATGAATGAGGAAATCTATGCGATCGCACTGGAATCGGCATCCGGATCCGGCCAGGACAAGTGGTATTACAAGTCGGAACTTGCAGGGGGAATGTGGATCGACATCACGGATGCAGGTTCGATAAAAGACGTTACCGCGGCTGGAAAAACAGTGGAGGATCGCGAGATCCGTGAACTGTTTTTCACGCATTACACCAAGTCGGACGGGATCACCTACAGTCTGCAGACGAACCAGCCAGTGTGCATCTTTGATATCCGGGTGATATATGAGCTGGAGAAGATGAAGGAGCTCGAAGCGCTGCAGATGCAGTATGAATTGATGCGGGAGTCGAACAGCACGACAGCGACAGCCGTGCGCAACAGGGCGCTGGCAGCAGATTTTTTCAGTGCACAGGTGCGCTCGGATAAGACGGATCAGATTGATGCGCAGCTCATGGCACTGCAGTGGTACTACGATGCGCTGGCGGCGGAAGGGGCGGACAGCAGAGCGCTGGATCCGGTGCTTGCGGTGATGGGGAAGCTTGACAATGCCAGAAGGGCTGAAGTGTTTACCGTGCTGGACAGAAGGCTTTCCGCACTGCAGGACAGTGTCGCCGATGTGCAGGGCAGAAATGGAGCGCTGGAGATTGACGACGCGCTCCTCACAGCCATCGGGGACAGCCGGTATGCGCTTGCGGAGAGTCTGACCGCCGCACAGGCCAATATGCTGGAAAAAGGCAGCACCGTACTGTCAGGGAAGCGCTATGAACTGGAAACGGAATTGATCGCGAACGCTGAAGGCGCCGATCGTGCCGGATGCGACGCGTCGGATCAAAAGCTGCAGTGGCTCGACAATATCAGCAGCGGGCGGATTGTTAGCAGGCAGGATGAGCTGGGACTGCTGGACGAGCTCATCGACGCAGCGGATGTGGCGTATGGCGTCAGACTGTCGGGCGGGGTGACGATGCAGTATACGGTATTGGCGGAACAGGATGCATCGCGCGCAGCGCTTGCGGACAGAATGCAGGCGGATATGGCAGATACGGGCGCGGCACAGGGAGAACTGCAGTTTCTGGTGCAGGCAAAGGCGGACCGGCTGGAGGGTGCAGAGGCGGCAGATTTTGTGCTCATACGGATACAGGACGCGGCAAAGTTCAGGACCGCGATCAAGTCGGACGAGTACAGACAGGGGTATCAGGACAGCGTGACAGACTATGTTGAGTGGCTGAATCGCCTGCTCTCCAATATCAGGAAGGACAGCGCCAGTCAGAGCCGCGAGGAGACCCTCTATGATCAGAAAGCGGCACTGCAGGAACAGAAACTGCAGGCACTTGATGTGCTGGATCTGGACACTGCGAAAAGGATCGATGCAAAGATCGCTGATATCGATGCGAAGATCGGTGTTTCGGAGGGGAATTCTTCTGAACGGCTGGAGGAGCTTTTGCAGCAAAAGACAGATTTGGAGGCACAGCTTGCGGAGGATTTGGAGAATGCAGTTCTCCAGGCACAGCTTAGCAGGCTGGAAGTAGAGATCGCGGATTGCCAGACCGGATTGCCGCAGGACAGTCAGGCGGCAAATATCATGGCGTGCAAAAGTGAGATCCTGAGCCTGATCGCGGAAGGAGATACCAGCGATGCCGCCATGGATCTGTTAGACAGTGATCTGGATGTGCTGATGTCGATGCTCGATGACGGTTCTGCGCTGGCGCTGGAGGCATCGAAGGAGGTCTATCAAAAGCTGACCGCAAAGTCAGAGCTTGAGGGTGTGACGGCATACCGGGATCTGCAGGAGCAGATAGAAAATGCGATCGTCGGGAGCGATGTGCGCACGGGTCTGGCTGGGGAGCCGTCCGCGCAGGCGGCGGAGGCATTCATTGCCGATGTGCTGGGGATTGACGCGCTGTTTGACGAGAGCGGGAGTCTCCCTGCGTCGCTGGCGTCACCGGGCGGTCCGTCAGAAGTGCAGCAGGAGGATCTGGCTGCCGCACTGATCGCGCTCGGGGCGTTCGACACTGAGACGGGTGCAGAATCCATACAGGCACTCACACAGGGGCTGTCGGCGGCACTGTACCAGACGGGGGCGTCCGGCGTGTTTCAGTCGAAAAGATCGGGCGGGGAATCCTATGTGCCGGCAAGGCTGCTCGCGGAGTATAGCGGATACCGCTATGTGTGGAGTGATGCGGATCACACTGCGGTATTGTCAAAGGGCAGGCAGTTTTACCGTTTTCGCTGGTATGACAGCGATGTGGAAGATGAGACGGGCACATTTCTTTCCATGAAAAATCCGGCGGGGGTTTCTGATGGATTGTGGATCCCGTGTTCTTTTGCCGAGGAGCAGTTTGCGTGCACTGTACGGGATATTGACGGCACGGATTATGCGGTGCTTGTCAGCAGTGAAACGGCTGAGGAGGCGCAGAGGATACTTGGGGAGCTGCGGGAAGGATTGTCCGGGGGAGGCGGATATGGATGGGATTGATCGTTGTTGCCGGGGCATTGCTGATGTGTCCGTTTGGCACTGCCTCCGCGAATCTCTCCGTCACGTCACAGAGTGTGGTGCTGGCGGAGGGAAAACCGGTGGCGACAATACAGGATGCCGCGCCGGGCGCCAATATACCAGGGTTTGGCATGTGTTCCTCACTCGCCAATCCGCAGGTCGCGTCGGCGACTGCCGCCGCGCTGGGCGTGCTGACACCACAGCCGTGTATTCCGGCGGTCGCAGGTACATGGATCCCGGCACAGGCAGTCTGCCTGGCGGATGGCAAGCCATGTCTGACCAGTGATGCGGCAGTTATGTGCAGTTATGGAGGGAAGCTGAGTATCGTCGATGCAGGGCAGAAAACGGTGATTCTCTGATCGTGTATATAGTTTGGATTCAAATATATTTATTAAAAAAGAAAGGAGACTGGGATGGCAGAATATTTATCACCGGGAGTATACGTGGAGGAGTATGACAATTCCCCGCGTTCGATCGAGGGTGTCGGCACGAGCACTGCCGGATTTGTGGGAATGGCTGTAAAGGGGGCGACGAAAGGCGCTCCATCGCTTGTCACAGGTTTTGCCGGATTCCTGCGGGAATTTGGAGGATATCTGAGTGAGTTCACACATGGGAGCTGCCGGTATCTGGCGGGCAGTGTGGAGCAGTTTTTTGCAAATGGCGGCACACGCTGCTATGTCGCGCGCGTGGCGGCGCTTGATGCCTGTGCGGCAGCTGCGGATGAAGGGATATTTCATGTGCGCGCGGCGAACGAAGGAATCTGGGGGAACCGCATACAGATACATCTGGAATCGGTGACAAAAAAGAAGATCCAGCTTTTGGAGAAAACAGGCGAAAAAGCCTACAGGGCAAAGAGTGTGGACGGGCTGCTGGAGGGTGATCTGGTGCTTTTCGGGACAGCGTACAACCGCATTGTATCCATATTTGACAATGTCATCACTTTTGCGTCGGAATTTGAGGAGGAACCTGTGGATGCGGGACTTGTGCCCAGGAAACTGCTATATCTTGTAGAGACGGATCTGCAGGTTCGCTATGGGGCGGAGACGGAGGTGTATACGGGACTGAGCTTCAATGTGGCATCGCCGGACTATATAGCGCACAGGCTGCAGAAGAGCGAACTGGTCCGTGTCGATGTGGATCCAGCGGACAGGCTGCAGGATCCTGTGGGACAGATCTTTGGGGCGGAACAGCTGGCTGGGGATATTCTGTTGGCAGGCGGCAGTGACGGCAGTATGAATGCAGTGAATGCAGGCACATTTATCGGGGAGGACAACGGACCTGGAAAACGCAGCGGTATCCAGGCATTTTTGGAGAATGACCAGGTGAGTATGCTCGCAGTTCCGGGGATCACGATGCCGGATGTGGTGGTTTCGCTCGTGGCGCACTGCGAGAATCTGGGAAGCCGCTTCGCCGTGCTGGACATGCCGCAGGAGTACATGAAGACAAAGGAACTGCTCGAATACCGGGAGATGATCGACAGTACATACGCGGCGATGTACCACCCATGGATACAGTGTTTTGACCGTTCTACGCAGAAAGCGGGCTTTTTTCCGCCCTCGGGAGCAATGATGGGGATCTATGCGCGGACGGATCTTGCGCGCGGCGTACATAAAGCACCCGCAAACGAGACTGTGATGTGCTCTGACCTCAGTGTGAACTACAATAAAGGGGAACAGGACATCTTAAATCCGGCGGGCGTTAACCTGATCCGCAAGCTTCCGGGACAGGGGATCCGCGTGTGGGGAGCGCGGACGGCAGGCAGCAACAGCGCTTTCAAGTATGTCAATGTCCGGCGGCTGTTCATCTATGTGGAGGAGAGTATCCGGGCAAACACAAACTGGGTGGTATTTGAGCCGAATGACACGACGCTGTGGACGAGGGTCCGCATCACGATATCGTCCTTCCTGGAGACATTGTGGCGCAGCGGCATGCTGGCGGGTGCAAGCCCGGAGGAGAGTTATTTTGTCGAGATCGGCGCGTCCACGATGACGGCGGATGATGTCAGGAACGGACGCCTGATCTGCAATGTCGGGATCGCGCCCTCGCGCCCGGCGGAGTTCGTGATCTTCCGCGTGACACAGTTTACGGCGGATGCGGAGTGAGGAAATTGATTACATGCGAAGGAGTGGAGGAATATGGCAGCATATGATAACGGTTCGGGTCTGGCATACCCGTTGACTAAGATGAATTTTCTTGTCACGGTCGATGCGGTGAGCGGTACGGCGGCTTTTAGTGAAGTGAGCGGGGTGGAGGCATCTGTGGATGTGATCGAATTCCGGCAGGGAAATGCCCACAGCCTGGCGCCAGTCAAGATTCCGGGACTGGTAAAGCATGGGAACGTCACATTGAAGATGGGTTACACGCTGGACAATGCTTTTAAGACCTGGATCCAGGAGTGCGTCAGCGAGACGAGAAAGGAAATGCCCCGCTCCAAGGTGTCGATCGAGCTGATCGACATCAATGCGGGTGCGCCTTCCACGGCGGTGACCAGTATACAGGGAACAAGAGTGTGGGTACTGACCAACGCGTGGGTGGCAAAATACAGTGCGCCGGATCTGAACGCCACGGCGAACGAGGTGGCGATCGAGTCGGTGGAGCTTGCCTATGAGGAGCTTGTGATACCCAATTAATAAATCAAGGGGAAAGAAAAATGCAGACAGTATATGAATTTGATCTGCCCAAAGGCTATGTGGACAGTGCGGGTGAAGTGCACCGCCACGGAAGGATGCGCCTGGCAACCGCAGGGGATGAGATCAGCGCGACAAGGGATCCGCGTGTGCTGAACAACCCGTCCTATCTGAGTGTGGTGGTGCTGGCCAAGGTCATCATAGAGCTGGAGGGTGTGGAGATGGTCACGACGACGCTGATCGAAAAGCTCTTTACCGCGGATATGGCTTTTCTGCAGGATATGTATCAGAAGATCAACAATGTGGAGCCAGTCATGCTCAAGGTCGTCTGTCCCTCATGCGGGCAGACGCACGAGGTGCCCTTAAATTTTACGCGGGAGGGATAAAGCTGTATCCGACAGAGGAGCTGTACCGCGAGATGTCGTTTATCTCCTACTATTTCCACTGGAGCGAGGAATCGGTCCTTGGTATGGAGCACACGATGAGACGGAAGTGGTGCAGCGAGATCTCGGATATCAACAGAAGCTTAACTCCCTCGGAAAATAAGAGTGGGAAGCCGCGGGAGATCAGTATATTGGACATGAAGCCGACGAGCGCGGCGCGGTATGATATATGAATATCACAAAAAGGATATCTGGTTAGAATATATTAGATAGCGATATCTGGGAAAATGGTTAATTATTTCCTGAATCCGTGAAGTTCAATTGCTTAATTGATATAGAAATCTAGTATTTATGCTGTATTTCAGTATTTTGAAGTGCTTAATTTTTATCACCCAATGGGTGAAGAAAATTTTGGTTTTCTAAACCCAAGAGATCTGTATAAGATTTGGACTGTGATGGAATAGTACCAGTTTGAACTTCATGGATTCAGGTATTTGTTTTCACAAGTTTCTTGAAATTTGTTTCCAAACGATACATAATAAAACGAGTATAGGATGATGAAGGACAATCAAAGATATAGTTTGTTCGGTATGGAGGATGTTATTTCGAGGTGGGATTGTTAGGAAGGATGTTATATGGAACGAGATTCAAAATAATTTGATATGAATGGAGAAGTAATTGTGAATAATGATATATTAAAGGATGAAACATTAGTAATTCCTGTTGTTTATGATTCCAAGAATGGATTTACAGCTGGCATGCTAGGGATAATAGAGAAGTATGTAGAGACATTAAAGGTAAATGGAGTTGATTATAGCATAGTATCTCAAATCGAAAGTTTTAAAGAATTATGCAGGCAAATGTATGACAATTATTTTTTGGGACATCATAGTATATCCTATCAATATTTTGTTAAGGCAATTGAAACATTGATAATAGAGGAAGATTTATTAATTTCTAAGTTGGAAGAGACGAATTTTTATCGAGCCCGTTATAATGCTGGGAATAGAGATTTTAAAAATAATGAAATGTATCATATTCCTTTTGATTTACGCGGAAAAGTTAAGACACAGCGATATAGTTTTCCAGGGTTGCCCTGTTTATATTTGGGAGCATCTTCATATGTCTGTTGGCTTGAATTGGATCGCCCCTCTACAGAAATGTTTCAAGTAGCGCTAATTAGTAAAACAGATAGTGATTCTGATTTAAGAGTAATAGACTTAAGTATTTTACCAGAAATAGAATTTATTCAGTTAAATACAGAAAACCCCAAAATTACATTAGAAAAGTATCTTTTGCTTTGGCCTTTGATTGCATTATGTTCAATTGTTGTAGAGAATGAGGCAGATGATTTTAAACCTGAATACATTTTTCCACAATTTATGCTTGAGTATGTGCTTAATGTAAATGACAAAAAGGATTATGAGTTAATAGGTATTAAATATGCTTCTATCAAGGCGGGACAAATTTCTAGATGTCAGTATACAGAAGCATGGCAGACATATACCAACTATGTTTTTCCGGTAAGATCTTTTGAGTTTAGCGCAACGAATGAATGTCCATATCTGCACAAATTTTTAAGTGTAATAAAAAACTATTCTGGAAAGGAATTACAAATACTAACAGATATTGTCAGAAAACCTGAAATAATCTTTGAAGATTATGAAGGACAGTTTGATTCTGACAACAGTTCACCATTAGATTACGCGAAAATATACACATCTGATAATGGTTATTTCGGATATAAAAAGAGTATTTTCCGAAGAATTGAACAGGTTTTAGAGTCGGATAATAGGTTGGATAGACTGGATGGCAGTGTTGTTATTTCGCCTGATTTGTAAGAGAAGATTTAGGAAATATGTTAAAGTAAGTGTTCTATATGGAGACCAATAATATTTCATAAGATGCAGTAAATGAATTGAATATATGATTCATAGTAAGAACACTTTAAAGTGTGGGGTTAAAAATGTATATATGATCATTGGAGGCAGAGATCTATGCAAGCAATTATTAGAAGTAATGAAATAAATAATTATCAGACAATAAAAGATTTTTTTTATAAAATGGCAGAGATGGGATCGCAAAGGGAAGGATATTTATATTATAAATATCCTATGTCTACAACGAACTATGATGAGATACCAGATATTGTGATCGCAGATAAAGAATACGGTGTATCTATTATAAATTTTTATGAGTGGTATGAGAGTGATATTGAAGAAATTAATCAGGAGTTTTGGGTGGTTAATGGAGAGGAGAGGGATAATCCATTTCTGGTATTGGATGACTATGCAACGGAGCTGGGTAACAATTTTCAAAAACAAAGATTGCTGCGAAACAAAATTGAAATTAACAGGGTTGTCATATTTCCGCTTATAAATGCGGAGAACGATGCGATGAGAAAGAAACTGAGTCAGTTTCAGAATAGTGATACAGAAATAATTATTTTGGGAAAAACAGATAATTTACGATTTGAGGACTTGTTTCGATATAAAGCTAATCTGAAAGAGGACTTATCTGAGCTGTTCATTTCTGTTATGCAGGGAGCAGGGGCTTTAAATACTGTTAAACGGATTATCAAAGAAGAGAAGAGCGAAAGAATAGGGGATGCTATAAAAAATATTTCTCATAAAATAAATGTTTTGGCGAATGAACAGCATTTGGCGGCTACTCAGATACCAGATGGGCCTCAAAGAATACGTGGAATGGCGGGAACTGGGAAAACGATTATATTGACACTGAAAGCCGCTTATCTGCATATGTATGAGCCAAACGCAAAAATACTTTATACATTTCATACACAAGCTTTATATAATCAGATCAGGGATTTGATATCAAAGTTTTACAGGGACGCGAAAGGGACAGAACCGGATTGGGACAGGATGTTGGTCAGGCATTCATGGGGATCAAAATATAGGGAGGGAGTCTATACAAGAGCCTGTTTTAGGAATTCTGTAGTTCCGAAAAATTTTTCGAGACAGTATGATAATCCACTAGACTATGTGTTTTCTGATTTAAATAGAAAAGAATTAGAAGAAGAGTATGATTATGTATTGATTGATGAAGCGCAGGATTTACCAGCGAGTTTTTTTCAGGTTATTTATAAGTTAACAAAACAGCCAAAAAGGATTATTTTTGCATATGATGAGTTACAAAGTTTAGATAATATTGAAACAGTCGATGTGGAAGAGCTTTTTGGAAGAGATGAAAATGGGAACTATTTAGTGGATTTCAGTAAGGGGACATATGGAAATGGGATTGAGATGGATTATATGCTCCGCAAGTCATATAGGAATCCGCTGGAGATTCTGATGCTGGCTCACGGAATTGGTTTGGGAATTCATAATCCGTCAGGTTATATGCAGGTGATAGAGGATAAGAAAATCTGGAATTCTATAGGTTATGATATTTTAGAGGGAAATTGCAAGGCTGGGGATCACATGGTAATAAAGCGTCCGCCTGAGAACAGTGTGAGCGTTGCGAGAAGTTTTTATTGTGGAAATATTGAAGCAGTTAGAGCCAGAAAAGTTGACTCTCTGGAACAGGAAATAGATACTGTTGCCAATGATATCGTGAAAATGATAAAAATCGAAAGTGTCTTGCCTCATGATATTGTTGTCATTTCGTTGACAAATAGTGGTTTGAAAAACAGATTTTCAATGTTGCAGTCAAAATTATTTTCTAATGGGATACGAAGTGTAGCACCGGGATTTGACGTTGATCGGGATGCTTTTGGGATCGAAGGTTCGGTAACCCTGTCAACAGTGCATAAAGCAAAAGGAAACGAAGCATTTGTTGTCTATGTTATGGGATGCGAAAGCATATATGACTATGTGGATTTCGTGGAAGCAAGGAACAGGGCGTTTACTGCGTTTACACGTTCAAAAGGCTGGCTGGTCATCACAGGTGTAGGGGCAAATATGGATAAGGTTCTGGATGAATGTAAGATAGTGATTCATGATGTCAGGGATGAACAAAAGATGGATTTTGTGTTTCCAGATACAAATCACATAGCAAGAAAATTAAGTTCAGAGGAACATGCCAGAAGAAAATATGTGAAAAAGACAGGAGAAAAAGCAATTGCGGATTTATTAGAGATTGATTCAGATTTTGTGGATAATTTACCAGATGAGATAAAGGAAAAGTTAATAAACAAGTTGGGTGGAAAAGAATGGAGTTAAGCAGAGTATATACAAATATTGAGAAAATATATCATATCAACAGAGTAAAGTATGGTATAATGAATCCTCGGTTTTGCAAAAACAATTTGAATCAGATAACATGGGTAAATCACGTAAGTAATGAGAAGTTTGAATCGTATGAAGAATATTATTTGTGGGTAAATGAAAATTTACAGTATAGTTTTTCATTAAATGAAGATTCTTTTGTACAATTTTTCTTTGAAGGAGAAAAGGTTGGAAAAAAGATTGAAGTATATAAAGGATCAATGGCGTATCTTCCAAATCCATATACATATAGTGAGTATTTTAGGTTTGATATGGATTTGAAAAACGAAAAAGACTATGGTCATGAGTCTTACCATGTACATTTTGGGTATCGTGCAAAAGATGTAAGATTCGCATTATATAAGTATCCTTTGCCAAGTGAATTTATGAAGTTGGTTGAATTTTTACATTATAATATTTCAATAACCGGCTTTGTACAAAATAATTTTTGGGAAACTTTATCAGATAGAGGTATTAAATTTAATCATTGTTTGGATTTGAAATAAACAGAGTTGTTTAGAATACTTCTATCTAGACAATGATTAGGAGGTGGGACTGATCGCACAGCCAACAGAAGAAATTGTTAACAATCCAATGCCGAACTACATTTTTCTGCTCAGGGTGGACGCCCTGTACGATCTGCCGTGCACCAGGGTGAGCGGTATCGTGCAGGAGAAAGAGTACGAGAACATTATGGAGGGCGGCGTGAATGAATATGTGCAGCTGAGGGAAAAGCCGGTTTCCAAACCCAATATCCTGCAGGTCGAGCGCTATATCGGGGAAAACCATTTTGATCCGCTCCCGGTGGGATACCAGAGCACGATGCCGCTGGTGCTCTATGTGAGCCGCTATGTACGCGAGTTTAACCGTGCGACGATGGTATTTACATTTTCTGGTGTGACGGTTGTCAGCAAAAAGTACGGGGAGCTGGATGCGGAGAAGGGCGGTCTTCTGTCTGTGACGACAGAGATCGCTTATCAGCAGGTTTCTGTTGAAAATGCTATGGGGGTTATGGAATAGAGGGGAGGGCTGTACATGCTGACGATCAAAACGCCGATGCGTCTGCAGAGCATTTCACCGATCCGGATCGGCTCAGATCTGCTGGGAGAGAAGATCGCAGCAAACTATCGGCTGATCGGCACAGAGATCACAAGTGCGGATCTCCTTCACATGACGATGCGCGAGCCGGAACAGTTTCTGAATATGGAATGTCATAGTTTTCTGACGGTGGAGAACCGTGTTCATACGGAGAACCGAATGAAACTGGACCTTTTGAACCAGTTGATCAACAGGCTGCTGCTCTGCTTTACACCGCAGTTTACCTATCAGGATGAAGTGTTTGTGGTGTCCGTACTGCAGAAGATCGGTATTTCTGATGTCCGTGAATTTATGCGGCAGATGCATCGCCATATGGAGCGGAACACTTTGCTGAACAGGCTGCTGCACCACTATATTGAGCATGGAATGAAAATTGCGGGGGCGGTTGGCTGGTTTCAGCAGCATCTTCATGAGAGCAGTGAGATTGCATTGCAGAATACATGGGATAAGGAATGCAGGTTCAGCCTTTACCTGCACGATAAGATTTTCGAGCGGCTGATGACTGCGGAGTGTGATCGTATCATGTATGCATACAATTGTCAGGCGGACAGGGGAAGGAGTGCCGTGCGTGGGATCCGGGAGGCAGCCTGGATGGAACAGGCGGATGCCATTTGGCTCTCCAGGTTCAGGAAGCTTGTGCTTGACCAGACCAATCCGGCTGTGTGGCAGGAGCATATGTATTATGAGATCCGGCCGTTCGGGCAGGGAGAGCTGAGCGGGGAAAAGGCAGTACAGCATGTCGCGGCGGCGATTCTGGAAAATATGATCCAGAAGATACACTGTGGATGGCAGCAGTGCCGTGAGGGATCAGGTTCTGTTGAGACCTGGTGGAGGGACTATACACATATTTTCTGCCAGGGTGCGTCGGATGTGCTGGAGCGGTTCTGGCATGATCCATATCAGGAAAATGCCAATGTGAAAGAATATCAGGCTTATGCGCAGGGAATGTTTGAACTGGTGCAGGGTGAATTGAAGCTGACACAGCTGTTGGGACAGCTGCCGTACTCAAAAGAAGATTCTGAAGGGGAGGCGGCGGGAGGCAGCCTGGTGCTGTCCCTGTGGGAGAACCAGAATATTCAGAGACAGTTTTCCGGGAGAATACAGCTTGAGAGATGGCTGGCAGGACAGGCGTTTTTGACGGATGCAGTCGTGGAGGAAGAGCGGGAATACAGGGAAACGCTGCGCACATTCCGGGAGGAATATCAGTCATTCCGTGAGATAGTAAAAGGCCATCAGGGAGAGCGAACGGGAGCGAAGCAGCTGTATGAACTGGAAGAGCCAGGCGGACAGGATGTATTGCAGATGCATGTGACGGATGGTATTTCAGATGGTACAGGTGAGCGGGAACAGAGAGAAATACGACAGATGTATCCGATAGATCATGACTGGAATGATGCAGATGGACAAATTCAGGAGGATGGTTCGCATAGACTGCCGGCAGAGAATGGACAGCATGGCGTCAATGCGGCAAATATGACAGAAAGTGAACACAGATGGCATGTACAGCAGATTCAGGAAACAGTGAATGCGTTACAGGGCATTATAGATATTCAGAGTGGACAGGAACAGGAGCGCACATCATTGATGTGGAATCCGGCAAGTGACCATCAGATTTCAGACGGGCAGGGCAGTAAATCAGAAGAGAACACACTGCTGGCGAGGAATCCAGCAAGCGACCAGCAGGATTCAGACGGGCAGGGCAGTGAATGGGGACACACATCATTGATATGGAACTCTGCATCTGAACAGTTGAGGTCAGACGGACAAGGCAGTGAACTTGAATACAGGCAGATATTACAGATGCTTGAAGCAGACTATAGTCAAAATGGCATCAGCGTACAGACGGGGCAGGGACATAATAATATATCAGAAGATCAAACGATTTTTCAAAGCAGTGTGGACATATTGGGCGGACAAGAGCGTGAACAGATACAATCACTGCAGCGTGATATGCCAATACATACTTCAGCGCAGCCGCGACAGGATCCAGGGCATGACTACATAAGTGCATTTCTGGATCGTTACAGCGAATGGATGTCGGCGTCAGATCCTTCGTTCGCGGAGAACAAAGCGTTGCTGGACCAGGTGAATCTTCATAACCTTCATATGAAGCGATTGCTGGAGCAGGAGAATCTCAAAAATGCGCAGGGGATGCCGCCAAAGCAGATCGTTGTAGATCAGACAAGAGCGAGACAGAGTGCGCTTCGCGCCCTGGAGGATCCGTATGCGGTGTTGCGTGAGATCTATGACAGTGCGCATGCGGTGGAGGAAAAACCGTCTGATGAAATAGAGAGGATCCTGCGGATTACGGACGAAAGTACGCAGCTTTTTTATAAAAGGCTTCTGGGATATCAGGAAAGTCCGCAAGACCCGGATGGTATGACGGCAGGAACAGAGGCAGACATTACTGCAAAAGCCGGAATTGCGGCAGTCAGTGTGGAGCGGCCGGAGATTTCATCACAGGCTTCAAACCACAGAACGGACAATGCAGAACAGGGACAGCTTCAAGATCACATTGATCCAGATCAATGTAATCTTGCAGTGAGGCGAGTCGGGGAGGGCGAGACTGCCGGATTTGAAGCCATTGATTTCGTCTACAAATCAGAACAGCAGATGCCGCCGGAGTTTCTAGATGTCCTAGAGGGCAAAGCGGTCAACGCGGAACAGATTTCAGGCAGCAAAGAGCTGCAGATGGAGCTGCAGGCGCAGATCCGGCAGGAGCAGGCTGAGCAAAAGAAGCTCCTGCAAAGACAGCTGCAGGAGATAGAGCGCAAACTGTACAGTGAGAGCGAAGAACAGCTTACACGGATGATGGATCGCAGTCTGAAATCGCAGGTGCACGCAATTTCGGACATCGTTTATCGCGAACTCGAGCGCAGACTCAAAAACGAGCAGCGCAGGAGAGGATATTGAGGCTGGCATATGGATAGAATATGCATTCGGATAAAAACGGTGTAAGAGGGGATATTGAGCATGGAACAGATTGAAACAGCGTATATTCAGGTATTTCACGGCACAGATGCAGGGGCGGACACGCCTCGCAGCGCTGTTGTCAGAGATCGGTTGTCGGGCAGGACTGACAGCCGGAGTGACATCGATCGGGGACATGAAAGTACGATCATCAAAGTGCAGTTCAATCCTTCTACCCTTTCTTTCTCTACGCGTGACAGGTCGTGGGAAAAGAAAGAGAAGAAGAGAAAGAAAACCTCATTGATCCAGAGCGGCCAGGATGAGGTGGCGACCGCTTTTGCGGATGCGTCGGACGCGTCTGTCAATGTGAGTTTTAGGCTTATATTTGACAGGTCAGTGGATCAGGATGCAGATGTGCAGCCAGACGTGGAAAATTTTCTCTCGCTGGTCAGGAATCCCTATGTGCGGCAGGCGGCATTTTGCTGGGGAGAGCTGTCATACAAAGGTATGCTGAAAAATGTGGAAGCAGAGTACGTCCTGTTTGACGCATCCGGGATGCCTACCAGGGCGACAGTCAATCTGACATTGGAAGGAGTCTGATGCAGTGTGGAACAAAAACAACAGGACAAGACGTTGTGCAAGGCGATCCTTACGATCGACTGCAGCAGGGACAGAGAGAATACGGCATCACTGTCGGGATCATCGGGGAAAAATGCGCGGGAGGGCGGGCAGATCCGAAGATCGCAGAATCAGGCGGCGCGGAGGGTTTTAGAACAGGGTGCGGTCAGCACCGCTGTCCGGAACGCGCAGACGGATCCTTTTGACAGCGGCATACAGGAACTCACAGTGCAGTACAATCCGGCAAGCATCCGGTATCACGCCAGTGTGTCGGAAAACAGTAGTATCAAGTACGAAAATCAAGGGAACGTACATGATCAGCTCACGTCCGTCACAGGTGAGGGCTCTGTGGATATGTCCTTTTCTCTTGTCTTTCACAGCCGTTTTCCGGGGGATCTGTCCGTGCGGCAGCAGATGGAGCATTTATTAAAAATGATACGGCAGAGTCCCACAAGGCAGGTAGGATTTCAGTGGTCAGGCATACAGATGGCGGGAAGGCTGGTGTCCTTCTCAGGAGAGTATGACATGTTTGATGCGTCAGGCGTGCCGGTCAGCGGACACATGGATCTGACGATCGAAACTTCGGTGAGATCGGAGAAAACAAGCAGGACGATCGATAAATTAGAGAAATCGGAAAAAAGGGATGCGTAGGAGACAACAGATATGACACAGAAAAAGTACAGTGACCTCCGAAAAAAATATGGCGGCTTCGTCTATCCTGCAGTCACGCTGCAGGTCGGTGGCAGATTGTTTTCGGAGAACAGGCACCAGCTGGTGCTGAGCGATATAGAGGCGGAGCTGAGCTGCGGCCTGGAAGCGTCCACTGTCACATACTCGATCTACAATGTCTACAGTCTGGAAAAGGGATGCTATGAATTTGCATGGTTCAAGGAGTATGTGCAGCTGGGCAGCGCCGTGAGTGTTTCCATGGGATATGATGGCGCTGAGGAGGCGCTGTTTATGGGATTTATCGCGCAGACCCGCTTTGTCTGCGAGGAGGGGGATATGCACCATGTGGTTGTCACGGCGATGGACGCCAAGGGGCTTATGATGTCGGGCAGCTATGCAAGGCAGATGACAGCCGGCAGTTATGGCGAGGCGATCCGGGAGATCTTTGACAAACCCCTGTATCAGAAGATGAATGCGGAGGGGATCTGTAAGTCGGTTCAGATAGAGGACACGCCCGACAAGAACGGGAGTACTGGCTGTTCTGACAAGAAAGTATCATCGTACACTGTTGAGATGGTGTCAGAGAGCGATTATGAGTTTGTCACACGGGCAGCAAGACGCTTTAACTATGAATTTTTTGTGGATACAGGCGTCATTTTGTTTCGGAAAGCGAAGCAGGCGCAGGAGGAGTGCCTGCTGGAGATCGGAATGGAGCGGGGGATGATCAGCTATGACATGACCTACGATATGACTGGTCTGGTTAAAAGTGTGGAGGTTCGGGGGATGGATACAGCCAAGGCGGCCATGGTGTCGGCGGTGACAAAGGTTTCCAACAAGATCTCGACGGGAAACAGGGCGAAAGCACTGATCGGTCAGACGCATCGGATCGTGATCGATGGCGGCGCTGTGTCGAAGGAACAGGCACAGTACCGTGCCGGCGCCCTGATGGAGGATATCTCGTACCGTTTTGGGATGCTCGAATGTGAGTGTGTCGGGATACCGGAGTTAAAACCGGGACATTTTATCAGGGTGACGAATCTGGGGGGACCTTGTGACAATCGGTTTTACATCACGCAGGTGCGTCACAGCATGTCGTCTGAGAGTGGTTATCACACGCATATCACAGCGGCAGCGGCTGCTTTGGTGTAAACGTACGAAAGAAGGAGTATGAAAATGGCGCTTTTTGATGTGTTCGACGCGGTGACAGAGAGACAGGTCACGAAGACGGAATACGGTGACGAGCGGATCTATGGAACCGTGGTCGGGATCGTGGCGGAAAACTATGTACAGGAAATGCCGGGGAGGCTCTGTGTCACGATCCCGGTGCGGGATACGGACGCCAACCAGCTCAAGTGGGCAAAGATGGCGATGCCTTACATGGGATCGGGATGGGGGATCTATTTTCTACCGGAGAAGGGGGATCAGGTGCTTCTGGTATTTGAGGATGGAAATATCGAAAAGCCGTATGTCATAGGCTGTATTCCAAAGGATAAAGACAGATTTCTGAAAGGTTCGGCGAATGAGCATAATCAGACAAAGCAGCTGCAGACACGCAACGGCAGCCGGATCTCGTTCTGGGACGATGAGAATGAGGATGGCGCAAAGGACAAGATAACGATCGCGACTGCGCAGGATGAACACCATATCGATATTGACAATGAGTCCGATCGGATCGCTGTGTACGACAAGGAAAAGCATTGCCTTGTGGAGATGAACACAGGGCAGGGAGTTATGAAAGTGCACGCACAGCAGAAGCTTGAGATCACTGTTGGTGATACGATCAAGATCGTCATGAACGGAGAGAGCGGCAAGATGAGTATCGAGACAAAAAAGTTTTCTGCGGAAGCGTCCGCAAACATCAAACTTGAGGCGGACGGCAATGTAAAGATCTCCGGCAGACAGGTGAGCACAGAGGCGACCTCGCTCTTAAAGAATGAGAGCAGCGGAATGCTGACGCTGAGCGGCAAACCCGTGAAGCTGGGGTAGAACAACAAATCGTGATATGGCGCTATATAAAGAAAGAAGGCAGGCAGGATGGAGGACAACACATATCTCGGGAGCGGACTTAAATTCCCGATCCAGGTAAACCCCGCGACGGGGCGCAGCGTGATGGCGGACGGTGTGCAGAGTGTGCGGGAGTCCGTGTATATCATACTGATGACGCAGAAGGGCGAACGCTTTACGCGTGAGCGTTTTGGAAGCAGGTTGCTGTCTTATACCTTTATGGACACTTCCGTCAC
Organism: Lachnospiraceae bacterium; assembly: GCA_021770755.1. Taxonomy (GTDB): domain Bacteria; phylum Bacillota; class Clostridia; order Lachnospirales; family Lachnospiraceae; genus COE1. The sequence continues at coordinate 36,108 of JAETQI010000025.1, read as the reverse complement.
GCGGATGAACATGATGGCGAGAGAAATCGAGCAGACACTTCTGACGCAGGAACCAAGGATTTCAGATGTGGAGGTTCAGATCCGGCCTGAGCTTGACAAGGGATGTCTGATCATAGAGATCCGTTACATGATCGCGGGCAGTCATACCGCAGACAGTCTGGTGTTTCCGTTTTATTTAGGGACTGGTGAAGCGCGATGAAAAAGGTTGATGACAGAGACCGTCAGGACATTTTGGAGGAACTGCAGGAAAGGGCGCGGTCCTATACACCAGAGTGGAAATTTGATACTGTGCATCCGGATGCGGCGTCGGTGATCGGACTGATATTCTCACATCAGATGATGGAGAATGTCAATAAGCGCAATCAGATGTGGGATAAATACCGCATAGAATTTGCCAACATGTACGGACTATCGCGAAAACCCGCGATACCGGCGAGGACGGTCTGCACGCTCCAAGTCAGCGACAGCATTGAGGGAGGTGTCGCACTGCCGGCGGGAACGCAGGTGATCGGCACGGCGGAAAACGGTGAGGAGGTCGTGTTCTCCTTTATGGAGGATCTCTATGCGGTGAACGCAGGACTGACAGATATCATAGAGACATCCGCACATTTTTCCCTATTTCCGCATCAGGGAAGAGCGTTTCGCCGACAGGCGGTTGTGATGTGCTTCAAACATTTTCCAAACCTGCAGGAACAGCGTGTGTCGCTCCGGTTTCGGGGAAAGCCTGAATCCCTTCCGATAACGGAGCTGTTTGCGGACAGTGCGTACTTTGCGCTTTCTGCAGCGTTGGACGATATGGATCTGAACGCTGTTTCCGGCGTGAACAGGATGATCCTGGAGACAGCAGCAGACCAGGACGGACAGCTGGTGATCGATGGTCAACAGCCATTGCCCGTGGTGTCTGTCAATGGCGGGGAGATGACTGTCCTGATTCTGGATATGCTAAGGCCGCCTGCAGAAAAGACAGGGTACAGGAACGTCTTTATCGATAGGATCGAGGTCTGCACTGCACGTCAGTCCGCCCGCCCGGATTTTATATGGAACGGCAGGGAGGAAATGGCAGCAGAGCGTTTTTTTCCATTTGGCAGACAGCCTGCGCTTTATGATGAATGTTTTATCGGGCAGGCAGATCTGTTTGAGTGGAAGGGAGCGCCTGTCAGTTTCTGTTTCCGGCTGGAATTTGAGCGGTATCGCCTGCATAGGGCGGTTGATGTGCCGCCGGATCTGCGTATCATCAGAAGAAAACCGAAAAAGGTCAGGGAGGAGCCGTACCGTGAATGCTGTGTGGACGAGGCAGTGCTCACATATTTTAACGGAAAGGGCTGGCGGCGTCTGGCGGTGGACATGGATGTAACTGCACTGTTTTCCAGGGAGGAGAACGCGGGGGAGTATCGGATCCGCTTTGTGGTTCCCGACGACTGGGAGAGCGTGGTGCAGGGCGGATATGAGGGAAAATGCCTACGCATACAGATCGTGCGGGCAGACAATTGTTATCTGCAGGAGGTGGAATATATCGATCCGGTGCTTTCGGACGTCACTCTCTGTATGGAGGAGCCGGAAAAAGGGATTGCTCCGGATCTTGTGGCGGTCATGCAGGGGACGCAGGTCAGGCGGGTGCGGGATGGCTTTTGTGCCTTTGAGCTGATGCAGTTCCAGGAGGATTATGTGTACTGGGGATTTGACCGTCCCCTTCAACAGGAGCCGGTTTCCATGTTTGTCGAGCTGGAAAGACCAGCATCACCAGGGCTGGAATGCTCCTTTGCCTACTCGGATGGTAACGGTTTTAAGCCTTTGCGGGTGATCGACCATACGAATGCCTTTCAACATTCCGGGATTCTCCAGTTTGTGCCGCCGATCGATATGGCAAAGAGTGAAGTGGACGGATCAAGCCGCTGGTGGCTTCGGCTGCAGCTTCAGGAGCATGACCATGACCACATGCCTGTGGATGACCACATTCCTGTGGTCGGACAGATTCACATGAACGCTGTGATGGCGGAGAATATCATCATAAAGGAAGAGCAGGATCATTATATTGATGCCGTGACGCCGGATATGCGTTTTCCGCTGTATGCGGAGAATATCTTGTCTGTTCAGGTGTGGGTGAACGAGAAAGAGCAGTTGACAGTGGATGAGAGAGCGCAGTTGATGGACGCTGCCCGGCAGGGGGGAGCTGAGCAGGTCAGGGCGGAGTACAATTTCCTTGGGGAGATCGAGGATTTTTATGTATTATGGCATGAGGTTGACAGTTTGGAGTGCGCGGGATCCGGGGAGCGCTGCTACTGTGTGGACAGAGACAGAAATGAACTGATCTTTGGTGACGGTGTGCAGGTCAGGACGCCGCAGAACACTACCAGCATTGCGTTCAGGACCAGGGTCTTTTGCTGCGACGGGGAGAAAGCCAATATCAGGGCAGGCAGCATTGACCGTTTTCGCAGCACCGTTATCTCCGTGGAGCAGGTTACAAATCCTGTTGATGCTTACGGCGGGACAGATCTGGAACGGATACAGCGTACATTGGAAAGAGGAAGTAATGTGCTCTCTTCACGGGGACGGGTAGTGACAGAACGGGATTTTGTCAGGGAGGCGCTTGCGTTTTCCGATGCGGTCGCACAGGCAGCATGTGTCACAGGGGAGGATAATGTGGTCAGAATTGTCCTGTTGATGCGGGATCATCAAAAGGGAGATTACGCTTTTCGCAGGATACAAAATCCGCTCAAAGAGCACTTGCAAAGCTGCTGTGAGGCGGCGTGCGGGAATTCCCTGATACAAGTCTGCCCGCCTGTTTTTGTCAGGATTTCGATCAAAGTCTGGCTGGATGTGCCGGAGTTGTCAAAGAGCATTGGGATCAGACAGCGTTGGATGGACAGAATGGTTGATTTTCTGGAGCCGGTAAATTCGAGGGGAGAGATCCGGTGGCAGATCGGCAGACTTCCGGGAGTGAAGCAGATCCGGCTGATGCTGGGGGCGCTGGAGCACACTGCCAGGGTCGTACATATGGATGTGCTGGCGCAGTATTTTGACGGACAACGCCTGCTGGAGAAGGAGCTGGATGAGGTCGTGGCCAGTCCGTTCATGATATGCTGCAGCGGCACACACAGGGTTTATATAGCGGGGGAGACGTATGCTCAGTAATATTGATCTGGACGACAAAGGATATGAACGGATCCGGGAGGAAGCCCTTGGCAGGATACCGATCTACAGCAGGGAATGGACGAACTATAATGTCTCGGATCCCGGCATCACGATACTGGAAAATTTTTCTGCCTTTATGGCGCTGCAGCAGAGCGAGATGAACGAGATTCCCGAAAGGATAAAGATGTGCCTTCTGTCGCTTGCCGGGTTTATAGCAGCGGAAGGCAGGTGCGCCAGGGCGTATCTGATGCCGGAATTGCCGGAAGATGCGGATGAGCCTTGTCTGCCGCCGCCCCGGATGAAACTGTATGCGCAGGATATCTGTTTTGAACTGGAACAGTGTGCGGCTGTCAGAAATATGCGTCTGAGAGCCGTTTGGACAAGTCGGGACGGTGTCCCGCATTCCGAAGCGGCGTCCGAGCTGCTGGAAGCATATGGTGTGAAAGGTGGAATTGCCCTGTTTGGGGAACAGCCGGCAGGTGGTGAGACAGTATCGTTCTCTGTGTGTGATTTCCCGGACGCAGGCCAGAGGGTGGCACTATATATAGAAATAACACATCAGTTTGATCGCAATCCTTTTTCGGATGATATGGATCCTGCCAATCCTTTTGCAGAGACCGTGTGGGAGGTCAGGACGAAGGACGGCTATGCGGTGCTCGAAGTCGAGGACGGTACACATTGTTTCCTTCAGAGTGGATATGTCGTGTTTTCCGTGGATGAAAAGCTCCGCGGCAGTCTGGCGCGCGACAGTGCGGACAATACTTACAAAATACGTGCCACGCTGGTGCGCGCGGCGTATGACATCGTTCCGCGTGTTCAGCGGGTATGCGGTCTGCTGCTTCCGGCGGTTCAGAAGGATACACGGTCGCACGTGCAGCTGCTGCCTGTTCGGGAGGGAAAGCTCCGCATCACGGATGATCTGATCGGGTCTTTTGAGGTCTACGGAAAGGAATCGGACGGCGCATATCACAGATATCACGATCTAAACCGTATGAATGCAGATGCAGTGGTGCAAAAGAGGGGTTATCAGGCAGCTTATGAGGAAGATTTCACTGTGGTGCTGACACTTGCCAGATACGATGCGCCGGCAGGTGAATTGCCAGATGAAGCGCTCGTTGTGTGCAGGGAGGCCAGGTTTGCGGAGTATGGCAGTCTTGGCAGGCTGTACGGCTATGACAGTCAGGAGATGGCTCTTCCAGAGCTGGAATCCATGGCGGCCTGTTCACAGGATTTTTCGGTGCTTGTGGTGGAGCAGCGCGGGGACGGTGACGAGATCTGCCATGTGGTCACACCTGGAGACCGGACGACGGGAGAGGTGTCTTACCGTGTCAGCGAGCCGGATGGCGTGCTGACAGTGCAGGACTGCGGCCGATATGAGGGGGCAGAACTGCGTCTTGGAAACGTCACATACTATAGGGGAGACAGGGGAAATATCCGTGCAGGAACGCGGCTTGAAAGTGCGGACAGGAATTTTCGGCTGACGTTTATAAACTGTTCGGACGCGGATGCCGCAAGCCATACCGCAGGAAGCTTTGCGGAGGATTTTGAGCAGGTCAGGAGGCGGTTTGTGCGGGATCTGACAAGGCCAGAGACAATGATAACGCGGACGGACTGCGAGTACATCGTCAAAAAAACGCCGGGTCTGTCGATCCACAAGATCGGTGTCGACCCGGTGCCGGAGCACAATGAGATCCGCATCACAGTGAAGCCCAACAGTACAGCGGCATTTCCCAGACTGGCGGACATTTATCAAAGGGAGATCAGACGCTGGGTGGAGCGCTGCCGGATGCTCACGACGAAGATCCTGATCCGGCAGCCTGTCTATGTTGCGATCCATGTAAAAGGAGTGGTCTCTGTCAGGAAACATTTTGTGCACTGCAGGGAGCAGATCGAGGGAACACTCAGAAAGATGCTCGACGGCGTCTATTCTGAGGCGCCGTTTGGAAGCCGGATCGTTTTTCATGCATTATATGAGCGTCTGAAAGGGATGGACTGTGTGGAGGAAGTGATCGACCTTTCCGTGTTTCCCGAGAATTATCAGTGGGCGGACAGGGACGGCATGGATATTCAGCTGAGACCAGACGCATTGTACTATCCTGGATATATACATATAGAAAGTGTGGGAAGACAGGAGTTTTGAGAGGGGTGGAGACATGCAGGTCAAGAGAAGGTACACGCTGGGCGAGTCAAAGCTTGCGATGGCATATTATGAGGGATTTGTGCAGAGCGGCAGTGCGCTGTATACGACGGCGGAAAATGCCAGACATTTTGTGATCCTCGATCGCTTCAGAAGCTATGAGAGCGGTACGAAATGGGGGCGTTTTCACTGCCAGTGTATCCTTTCGCCGGGCAGCACGCTCACGATCTATGCGTTCGCAGCAGATGCAGCGGATACACAGGCGGACGGGCTGAACCAGTATTTTCATGACAGCAGTGTACTGTGGTCTCAGAAGCGGGCGCGTTTTGTGGAAAGCGGTGTCTGTTTTGTAAACCATGAGGATGTTCTTCTGTACGCGCTTGCGGGCGAATATCTGTGGATCGCACTGGAGATCGCCGGGAGCGGCGGAGCACACGGAATCGATGCAGGGCAGGGGGAGCGGATCCGTGAGATGTTCCTGGACAGTCAGGGTGACAATTTTATGCAGACATTTCCAGAGATCTATCAGGAGGAGGGGGGATTTTTTCACCGGTACATGTCTGTCTTTTCCTCTGCCTATCAGGATATGGCAGACAGGATCGCGGATATGGACAGATATCTGGATCCCGGGACGGCGCCGATGCCGTTTCTGGTGGAGATGGCCGAATGGCTTGGATTTTCGGCGGAGGGAGATTTCCTTGACGAGAACATGCTGCGCAGCCTGATCCGGGAACTTTACCCGCTCAATCGCATGAAGGGGACAAAGGAGGTTATCCGGAGGCTGATCCGGATGATGCTCGGTGAGGAGCCGGTGATCGTGGAAAGAAACAGGATGGAAGGATATATCCCGCATGATAATATGGATACATGTCAAAGGCTGTACGGCACTTCCATGCAGGATGTCACGATCCTGTTAAAAAGGGAGGGAGACGAGAATCTGCAGGCACAGATGATGTATCTGCTGGATCAGTTCAAACCGGCGCGTTGCCGTATCAGGCTGGTATTCTGTCCGCGTGGTGATCGGTTTGATACATATTGCTTTCTGGATCACAACGCGGTCCTTTCCGCCCAAAGGGAGGGCAGCATGGACGGCGGGATCCGGATGGACGGAACAATAGTTCTAAAATAAAAGGATCAGGAAAAGAGGAAGGGGTTTTATGGGAGACTATACGGTCATTGCGGATACTGGAGCCCATCTTGTGGCGATGCTGCAGGAAGCGCTGGTTCCGGAACTGATATCGGATATCAGTGAGATCGGGCTTAGAAGTCCTGAGGACAGGGGAGATGCGGTTCTGGGAGTGTTTCTGTATGATGTGCGGCAGAGCGAGGAGGTCTTTTTGCCGACGCGCACGGTGCACAGTGAGCGGATCTCAAGACCGCCGCTTTACCTGAGTCTGTACTATATGATCACTGCTTATGCCAAGGGTGACGCGGCGTACAGGCTGACGCAGGAGGAGCTGATTCTGGGGCGCGTGATACAGTTTTTGTACGACAATCCAGTCATTCCGTTAGAGGCGGTCGATGCACAGGCGGAAGGCGGCATAGAGCTGCACATTCAGATGCTGAATCCGGATAGCGACGAGAAGTCGAAGATCTGGAGTTTTCCAAATGTGGGGAACAGACTATCCCTGTTTTACAGGATCTCCCCGGTTGCAGTCGATTCTGCGGTCAGCCATGCGTTTGTGCGGGTGACGGATGTGGATGTGCGCGTATCAGGGAGGTGACCGGCATGGCACATGTTCATACAAGGGCGGCGGCTGTGATCCGGCTGATCGATGCCGTGACAGAGCGCGCAGTGCAGTACAGGGACATACAGATACAGACGGTGCAGCAGCACAAGGTGATCTGGAAAGATACCGGCTGCGCAGTGATCCTGGCGCAGGACAGGGGCAATTCCGCTTCTGTGGATCGCATTGATGCCCTGATATCGGGAAAGTTTTATCGGGAGATGCAGCTGCACATAGATCTGACGACAGATCCAACGCCAAAAGTGTACCCGGTATGGCTGCAGCCGTCTGGATGCTATCCGTTTCAGGAAGATATGACGGTCATTGAGTGCACACAGAACCTCGCAGATGAGCTGTACATACTGTGGTCCGGTGAGCGGTATAAACTGGCAGAAACGACAACCGCGGGAGCTGGATGCCTCTCCCTGTGGGGTGTCGACGGCGTCATGGAGGGACGGATGCTTCTGCTCTGCGAGGACAGCGGCATAAAGGAGCTTGTCACGATTGTGGGTCAGCTGCAGGATGACGTGCGCAGCTACTGCACCAGGGAACCCATCCGGCATGTGTTTTATCGAGGAAGAACAAAAGTGTACAAAGTCCTGCGTGTTCACACGGACGGCAGCGGCAATTTTCTGGCGGCGCTGCGCAGGGGTGCGCGGCAGGACGGGAAGATCCTGTTCTGGAGCGGCAGGGCAGAGGAGGGATTTTTTGTCTATTCTGATGGATAAGACTGTGTGACAAATTGATCATATTTCTGTAAAAGCATATGGTTCATGATCTCACTGTAGTATGCGCCCTCCCTGTGCTTGTACATTTTATAGTGCCTGCCGGAGTCGGAGGCAGTCCACTCGGTCGCCCCCGTGGCGCTGACATACTGGTTGCCCTGTTCGAGAGTCAGAAAGGCAGATTCCGTGAGTCCGTTCATGTCCTGAACTGCGCACCACACGGAGAACACATCCCAGGCTACGACACCGCCGCTCTGACCGTTTGCCCTCAGTGCCCTTGTCACGATATCGCGCTGGCGGGTATCTTTTGTGTTATAGAGCTGTCCGCAAAAAGTATCGTCGCTCAGATCGCTCTGCAGAAAGACGACCCTGGCAGGAAAATCGCGTGCGACATCCCTGGCGGCATTGATCACCTTTTCGCCTGTCCAGTAAAAATTGAAGGAGGGTCTTCCGGTGCTGTTTCCGCCGACGATATAGATCGTGTCCACTTTCTGGGCGATCAGTTCCATACCTGTGAGGGGAGAATACTGGTCGGGGGCGCTGTTCATCAGCCCCTGGATATTCTGCAGAAAGCCAAGCGTGATAATGTTCACTCTGGCATCGGATGACGACAGGATGCGGCGGTACATCGGGACAGGCTGCTCGTAATCGGTTTTGTTCTTTGGCAGATCGTACATGACATCCACATAATCCGTGTGGACCTGAACACCGTTTCCGGAAGTATCCATGGCAACAGGGATGCTGCCGTATCCGTCCTGGGTACACAGGGCATAGACTGCGAGCGGGGAGCGTGAGTAGGTAGTCGACAGCGCGATCCCCATGACATCGAGCATGCCAAGGTCCTGAAAGCACATGGCAAGCCTGATGGCAACGATATCGTCCGCATCCGAAGCAAAGTCTGTATCGATGATGACCTGGGAGACACGTTTCGGGGTGTAGTAATCGTCGAGACTTTCGTCATCGTCGTCGTAGGCAGCAGACAACGCTTCCGCCTGTTCCTGTGCAGCCGCGTCGACTTTTCCAAGAAATTCGTCGATCTGATCCACCCAGTCATCAAGAACAAAGACATCGTCTGAGGGTGTTGTTTCCGCCATGAGATCTGAATGGTCCGGTGGATCTGTCTGCGGGGAGGATTCACCAGGATCTGAACTTTCCGGAGGGATATCCATGGTGTGATGCTCGATGTGAAAGAAATATTGAGAATCGTCCTCTGCGGCGGGGAAGCAGCCGCGTATAATACCGATCGATCCGGCCGCGATGGAGAGGAACAGCAAAATGACTGGGATTAGAGATTTTTTCATGATCCGCCTTTCTGAATTCTTTTGTATGCATAAAGTGTATAAAGGATTTTTTATTATAATAATTATTATTGTATTTAAATGTGACGTCCGTGTCAAGGCATTTAACCGTTGCGAATCTGGTCGAAATATGATATGATAGACCACGTATCGGTTGAGAACACAGAGAAAATAGTGAAAACAGGGAAAACGGAGATGAGAACTGATGTACTTTGAGCTTACCGCATCGTTGATGTGTGCTGATTACGGTCATTTGGAGAGGGAGATCAGGGAACTGGATGAAGGCGGGATCGATTCCTTCCATATTGATATTATGGATGGGCGATATGTTCCCAATTTTGCTATGTCGCTGAATGATATGAAATACATAGCCAGCGCGACCAGAAAGCCGCTTGATGTTCATCTGATGATCGAGCATCCCAACAATAACGTCCAGCTTTTTCTGAATAATTTAAGGCGCGGTGACACAGTGTACATTCATCCGGAGGCGGAATACCACCCGTCCACAACCCTGCAGAAGATCATCGACGCGGGCATGGTTCCGGGGATCGCCATCAATCCGGGGACGAGCGTGGAGACCGTCTATGAGATGCTCCGCATCGTCAGGAAGGTTCTTGTCATGACGGTAAATCCGGGCAATGCAGGGCAGATGTACATGCCCTATGTCGGCAAAAAGATCAAGCGGCTGCTGACTTTGAAGGAAGAGATGCAGTTCCAGCTCTACTGGGACGGAGCCTGCAGCGCGGACAAGATCCTGAAATTTGCGCCGATGGGTATGGATGGCTTTGTGCTTGGCACAACACTTCTTTTCGGAAAAGGGCGGCCGTACGGGGAAGTCATCGGGGAGATCCGACGCTATTGTGAGGGAATTTAGCACGTTTTAAGGAAGTGAAGCAATGGATGACAACAGGGAGAAGCCGGAATATCTCGAATTTTCCTGTCAGAATATAGAATTTAATACACAGCCGGGGGAAATTGTCGAGGACAGCTTTACCATACATGCCGCTGACAAGTATGCGGAGGGTAAAATCTATTCGTCGGACACCAGGATCCGATTGTACGAGAATACGTTTCACGATGTGGAGACACAGATCGGGTATTGTTTTGATGGTACGACAGCCGAGGCTGGCAGCAGCATCCGGGGAGAGATCGTGATCATCAGCAATCGCGGCGAATACGGGATCCCGTACAAGATCAACGTGCAGAAACCGCAGCTTCAGAGTTCCCTCGGGATCATCAAGAATCTGTTTCATTTTACGAACCTTGCACAGACAAACTGGGAGGAGGCGGTTGCGCTCTTTTATTCCCGCAATTTTGTCTCCATTCTGCAGAAGAGTGACAGAAATGCGTACCTGTCATATGTAGGGCAGTCGCGCTATGAGGGAAATGAGCAGAACGTTGAGGAGTTCCTGATCGAAGTCAGCAAGAAAACGCCCATCATATATAGCTTTGATATCGAGGGCTTTCTGCTCGAGGATATTCAGGACAGCATTGCAAAGAGCATTGTCATAACGCGGAGCGGCTGGGGCTACAGCTATGTCAATATATGGGTCAACGGTGATTTCATCAGCACGGACAGACAGCTTTTGACAAGTGCGGATTTTGTTAATAATAAGTGTGACTTTAATATCTATATCGATGCTTCGAAACTACATGACGGTGTGAACAGCGGTGCGGTCATTTTTTCGGATGCATGCAATGAATACACGATCCCGTTTGATATCCTGATGGAAGAGGAGCCGGAGAAGAGAACGGACAGCAGGAAACAGAGACAGGCGCTGTGCAATCTGGTCAACGGCTATGTCGATATGAGACTGGACAAATTGACGATGACGCAGTGGATCAGCCGGTTTGAGAAAGAGCTCAAAGTTTTTCTGGATATCGATGAGGATAGTATCCTCTTCAATCTGCACAGGGTACAGCTTCTGATCACGAAGGAGCGCTTCAACGAGGCAAAATGGTATCTGGATATGCTGGAACAGCGGTTGTCAAAGGAGCCGGCCAATATTTTCCAGAACTGTTACTATATGTATCTGACGACGCTGATCAACTGCGCGGAGGATTACGTGCGGGATGTCAGCGATGAGATCGAGACGGTCTATGTCAACAATCCGGCGGCGTGGCAGCTTGGCTGGTTCGTCCTCCAGCTCAATGAAGACCTGCTCCGCAGCAGGGAGCTTCGCTGGCAGTTTATGGAGGAGATGTTCCGCAATGGCTGTACAAGCCCGCTGCTGTTGTGTGAGGCGGTGCTGCTGCTGCTGGATCATCCGACTTTCCTGCTAAAGCTGGAGAGCTTTGAGGAAAACGTTTTGTGGCATGGAGCCAGGCGCCAGATGCTCCGGCCGGAGCTGATCGAGCAGTTGCAGTATCTTGCTGCCCGCAAGAAGGAGTACTCCGCGCTGCTGCTCAGGATACTGGGCGAGGTGTACCGTACCTACAGATCACCGCAGACAGTGGCATCCATCTGCCATATCCTGATCCTGGGGGATAAGAGGGGAGTGGACTACTATCCGTGGTATGCGCTGGGGGTGGAGCATTCCGTCCGGGTGACAGGACTTTATGAATACTATATGATGTCGCTTGAGCTGGACAAGTACGGTGATATCAGGGATGACATCGAGATCCCCAAGATGGTGCTGATGTACTTTGCGTATCAGAGCAGCCTCGAGTATGAGCTGAACGCTTTTCTGTACACATATATCATCAAGAACAGGGACAAATACCCGGATCTGGAACAGAGCTACCGCATCGCGATCGAGCGGTTTGTGGTGGATCAGATCCGGCTGGGGCATATTAATGAAAATCTCGCGTATCTGTACAAAAATATGCTTGCGCCCCAGATGGTGATGGATGAGACGGCTTACGCCTACACGCCGCTTCTCTTCATGCACCGCATCTATGTGGATAATGCAAAGGTAAAAAATATCGTTGTCATCCACGAAAAAGTGAGCGGCGAGAGCTCGTATCCGGTGGAGAACTGTGTCTGCATGATACCGATCTACGGCAGTGAGTACAAGCTTTTTCTGCAGGATGCGAACGGCAACCGGTTCACGAAGAGCATCCATTATGAGAACAAGCAACTGATGGAGCCAAAGCGGCAGTTAGGATACGTGAGCAGCTATATGCAGGGGCGGCTGCGGTTTGACATCTATCTGTGTGAGGTGGACAAGAATTATATAACGATCTCTCAGGACAATGTCAGGCGGTTTAAGAACCTTGTGGAGTCTCCGCAGGTGGTGGAGAGCTTTAAGAAGGAGATCCGCACAAAGCTTCTGCGGTTTTATTATGACAATGATATGATCGGCGAGCTCGATGCTTTTCTGGAGGACACGGAGGCGGACGAGATGGAGGCGGCTGAGCGCGCGGAGTTTATCAAGTATCTGATTTCCAGGGGAATGTTTGACAAGGCGTATTATTGGCTCCGCTCCTACGGCGTGGCGGATGTCGAGCCCAAATCGGTGGCAAGGCTTGTCAGCAAGCGGATCGTCAATAAAGATTACGAGTATGACGAATTTCTTGTGAACGTGGCGTATTACATTTACAAGAATATGAAATACGATGAAAATATCCTGCGCTATTTAATGATCAATTACGACGGAAAAGTGTCAGAGCTTAGGAAATTGTGGAAGTCCGCCGTCGATCTGGAGCTTGACGCGAAACAGATCATGGAACGGATCCTGAGACAGATCGAGTACACGGGCGTCACGATACCGGACATGGATACGCTGCTGACCTCATATGCGCAGTGCGCGGAACCTGACCAGGAGCTGGTGGACAAGGTTCTTGCGGATATGTCCTATGAGTACTTTGTCTGTGAGGCGATTTTGTGCCAGGGTGTTTTTGACATGCTGTATCAGAAGTATGTGCGCAGGGAGCTGGCGGACAAGGTCTGCAGGCTTGCGCTTTTGAAATTCTGGTCGGAGAACATACAAAAAGGCATGGAAGTGCCGGAGGACGCCGTGCGGGAGTTTGTCAACGAGCTTCTGGGCAGCGAAGTGTATTTTCCATTTTATACGGGGCTTGTGGATATGGTGCCCGAGCTGCACTATATCAAGAACAGTGTGTTCGTCGAGTACCGGACACAGCCAGGCAGCCAGGTATATATACATTATGCGTTTGATGATGCCGCCTTTGGCGACGGCCGGACGGAGCATGAGGGACAGCCGGAGGAAAATGCAGACTACGAATGTTATGAGATCAGGGAAATGAAGGAGATGTACGAGGGGATCCATGTGAGCATGTTCCAGCTCTTCCATGGGGAAACGATACAGTACTATATCACGGAGAGCTTTTTTGAGAACGGCGAAGTGCAGGAACGCGTGACGCAGAGCGGCACACTGACTGGCAAGTCGGAAGCGGATCCTGGCAGTCCGGAGCCGGGCAGACAGCAGTACAATACCGATGACAGGTTTGACATACTGAACGATATCCTGCTGAGTCTTGGCCTCCACGACGAGGCGACCGCGCAGCAGTTGACAGAGGAGTACATATACCAGGATTTCTGTGTAAGGGAGCTGTTCAAGGTATTGTGATGCCGGCTCCCGCATAAAGAGGTAAGGAAGATGTTGATTGACAGGGCATTGGACGAAATGACAAAAAAGAATAGAGTGGTGGTAGGCTTTGACCTGGGAAATGATTATTCACAGATCAGCTACTGCAGACAGAACCAGAGTATGCCCGACACGGTCAGCCTTGTGATGGGGGAGGAACAGTACAATATCCCGACACTCCTGTGCAGGAGAAATGACGTCGAGGGAGATGCCGCGTGGCTGATCGGCAATGAGGCGCTGAAAGCAGCGAAGGAAGGGCAGGGCGTGCTCGTCGAGGACTTGCTGCTGTTAGCTAAAAACAATGTCAGTGTCAAAGTCGGGACGGATTCCCTCTCCGAAGAGGAAATATCTGCGGAGTATCTTCTGCGGATATTTGTCAAAAAAGCGCTCTCGATCCTGTCAGCGTACATTGTGAACGATGATATTGCAGCGGTCGCATTTTCCATGAAAGATATGAATACGGGTGTTATGAAAATGCTCAGGAACATATCAAAGCACATTGGAAGACGGAAGGCGGAAGTCTATTTCATGAGCCATGAGGACTGTTTTTTCCAGTATATCATCCACCAGCCGCAGGAGATGTGGATCCATGACGTACTCTTGTACGACTACAGGAGCGACGGCATCAAGAGTTATCTGCTGTCCATGAACAGAAAGACGAACCCTGTGGCGTGTTTTATAGAAGCGGCGCACTATCCCCAGATGAAGATACCTGATCTGGCGGACAAGAATGAGACGGCAAAAGGTGCTTTTTTCAAACAGTTGGATTCGGCGCTGCTTGAGATCGTGCGGAAAAACTGTGACCAGAGAGTGATAACGTCTGTTTTTTTGTTGGGTGATTCGTTTTCCCGGGACTGGTGCCGGGAGTCCCTGAAATTTATGTGCCGGGGAAGGCGCGTGTTCCAGGGCAACAATCTGTTCAGCAAGGGAGCCTGCTACGGCGCGCGGGAGCGGGTATATCCCTCCACGCTGTCTGCGTCCTATGTCTATCTGTCGGAGGACAAGCTTCGGGCAAATATCGGCATGACCTGCGACAAGGGACAGACCGAGGTTTACTATCCGATCCTTGACGCGGGCACAAACTGGTATGAGGCGCAGAATACATTTGACGTGATGCTCGTGAAGAACAATGCGATCACGCTCAACATCGCGCCGGTGGATGGGAGAAAGACGCGGGTGGCGAGGATTTCCCTCGAGGGGCTGAAAGTGCGGGGCAATAAGACCAACCGCGTGGAACTTCATTTCTATATGGAAGATCCGAATGCAGTACAGATCGAGATAACGGACAAAGGGTTTGGGGAATTTTTCCCCTCCACGGGACAGGTCTGGAGGGAATGTCTGCCGCTCGAGGTGATCACATAAAAGACGTCTGACAAGATTTAGAGGTTATGTAAATGAACAACGTTTGCCTATGTATCGGAAAATATGCGAAAAATCCATTTTATATAAAATTTTCTGACATTTCATTGTATTCCATGGAAGAGTTATGTTATTATTTTATGGAAAGAGTACATCTGCTGGATGACTCGATCGTCTCTGCGGAGCTCGTCAACTGGATCCGTTATGAGTGCGGACTTACAGAGCTTGCGGACGAGCTGGATGTGTATGTCAGGAAGCATGTGTCGGCTGCCGCGTTTGTCTCGACGATCTTTGAGCGGACCGGTATGTATGACAGTAATACCGCCAAGCAGGTGGACCGTATCTTAAAGGAGCAGTCCAGCCTGACGCTCACGGAGAAATACAAGAAACGCGCGGAGTATCTGTACCAGCAGGGGAGATTCCGGCAGGCGCTTGCCATTTACAGGGAACTTGTGGAGTATATCCCATCGAGGGACAGTGCAGGAAAGGCACTGCTATATTACAACATGGCGTCGATCTACGCCATGGATTTTGCGTACAAACAGGCAGCGGACCTGTACTACGAGGCATATCTGCTGCATCCTGACAGACAGACGAGATGCGCGTATATCCTTGCTAACAAAAAGGCGCTCACAGATTATGCTTACGGTGCGTTTAAGAGAGAAAATCCCAACTGGGAGGAGGATTTTCAACAGGTGGAGCAGATGTGCGCGCAGACGGACGATAAGTGGCTTGCATCCAGGGAGAGAAAGCTGGTGACAGAGCTTACAGAGCTTAAGGAAAGCGGGCAGATGGAGGCGTACCGCCAGCAGTCGGAGGCACTGATCAGGCAGATCAAGAAGGACTATAAGCGTCAGACGAAGGATTAGTGTGCCTGACATTGAGAAAGGGGTTACTAAATGGGATTACTGGGAAAGATCAAAGGCTTTTTTAACCGGCAGGCGGACGAGGGGGAAAATGAGTACAGACCTGACTGGGAGGAAGAGAGCCTGAAACGCGACGATATCGACATGCATGACCAGACACAGCGCGAGCACTATGTCAAGGCGTGCATGGAGCAGATGTCGGAGGCATCCAGGGAGCTGGACACGCTTGGCGGGGAGTATAACCTTGTGACTTCCTACCTGACAGATATGGAGGAGATCGAGGCGCAGCCCGATGAGATCAGGGAACAGTTAAAGACATACGCCTCAAAGATTCTGGAATTGGAGAACAGCAGGGCGAAGCTTGACAAAAAGCGGCGGATCATGAAAGCGGAGGACTACCTTCGCATGGAGCGCATCGAGCAGTATATGCCTGAGGGTTACACGAGGCTGAAAGAGGCGGAAGACTACCAGGTACTGGTAAAGAAGGATATGGGAAGGCTGGACGGTGAGCGGCATGCCTATTATTTCAGGAAAAATGAGCTTCAGAATTCGATGCAGAATATGAAGGGGATCACGTTCATGAGCGTCGGCTCCATGCTGTTTTTGGCATTGATGCTCACGATCATAGGTGCGGCATGGCATCTTGACGTCTCGCTTGGATACGCGGTCGCAGTGATCATCGCGGCATCGACGCTCGCTTTTGTGTTCGTGAAGTTCCACGAGGCACAGAGAGAGCTTGTAAAGGTTGAGAAGGGGATCAACAAGCTTGTTCTCCTGCAGAATACAGTGAAGATCCGTTATGTCAACAATACGAATCTGCTGGAATATCTGTATGTGAAATACAATGTCAACAGCTCCAATGAGCTAAAGAAGCTCTGGGACAGATATATCGAGGAGAATATCCACCGAGAGCAGGAGAAGCAGATGGATCAGGACCTGGATCTGAACGAGGCGGCACTGATCAAGCTTCTGCGTAGCTGCAATATTGCCGATCCGAACGTATGGCTCCATCAGGCGGAGGCGCTGATCGACAGCAAGGAAATGGTCGAGATCAGGCATGGGCTCATCATCAGGCGCCAGAAACTCAGAAAGCAGATGGAGTACAATGCCAAGGCCGCGCAGGAGGCGCAGGACGAAGTCAAGGATATCATGGCGAAATATCCTGAATATGCGGAGAGGATACTGGATCTGGTGTCCGGTTATGAGAAACTGCTTATCAACACATAATTATAATGAGGAGGAAGAAACAATGCAGGAATTTGCACCAATCAAAGAGGGCAAGGTACGTGAGGTATATGACAACGGGGATAGTCTGATCATCGTGGCGACGGACAGGATCTCCGCTTTCGATGTGATCCTGAAGAATCAGATCACGAAAAAGGGTGCGATACTCACACAGATGTCAAAGTTCTGGTTTGATTTCACAAAGGATGTCGTGCCAAACCACATGATCTCTGTCGATGTCAGGGATATGCCCGAATTTTTCCAGAATGACAGGTTTGACGGCAACAGCATGATGTGCCGCAAGCTCGAGATGATCCCGATCGAGTGTATCGTGCGCGGTTATATCACGGGTAGCGGCTGGGTGAGCTATCAGGAAAACGGTACGGTGTGCGGCATCCGGCTTCCGGAAGGATTAAAGGAGTCTGAGAAGCTTCCTGAGCCGATCTACACGCCAAGCACAAAGGCGGAGATCGGGCTGCATGACGAGAACATTTCTTTTGAGCGGAGTATCGAGGTACTCGAGGCAAAGTTTCCCGGAAAGGGTGAAGCGTATGCCGCGAAGATCAAGGATGCCACGATCGCCCTTTACAATAAGTGTGCGGCGTACGCGCTGAGCAAGGGGATCATCATCGCGGATACCAAGTTTGAGTTCGGTCTTGACGAGAATGGCAATGTGGTGCTGGGCGACGAGATGCTCACACCGGACAGCTCGCGCTTCTGGCCGCTGCAAGGCTATGAGGCAGGAAAGGGTCAGCCCTCTTTCGACAAGCAGTTCGTGCGCGACTGGCTCAAGGCAAATCCGGACAATGACAACCTGCTGCCGGATGAAGTTGTTATCAAGACAGTTGACAAATACAGGGAAGCGTTTGAGCTGCTCACAGGAAAAGCGTTCGTATAAGCACGGATGATCGGGGAGAAAAGAAAAAATTTATGTATAATGAAGATATCGACAGAAATCTTGACGGGACAGGCTTGAAGGAGGCGTGCGGCGTCTTTGGCATCTACGATTTTGACGGACAGGATGTCGCTTCTACGATCTATTACGGGCTCTTTGCGCTGCAGCACAGGGGACAGGAGAGCTGCGGGATCGCAGTCAGCGAGACGGACGGACCGAAGGGAAAAGTGACTTCCCATAAAGGTATGGGGCTTGTCAATGAAGTGTTCACACAGGATAGCCTGGATACAATGAGGGGCGATATCGGCGTAGGACATGTGCGCTACTCGACGGCAGGGGCTTCCACGCGGGAAAATGCCCAGCCACTGGTATTAAACTATGTGAAGGGTACACTGGCACTGGCGCACAACGGCAATCTGATCAACGCGGCGGAGCTTCGGCATGATCTCGAATACACAGGCGCCATTTTCCAGACGACGATCGACTCGGAGGTGATCGCTTACCATATCGCGCGGGAGCGGCTGAACACAAAGACGGTTGAGGAAGCTGTGAACAGGGCATGTCAGAAGATCAAGGGCGCGTATTCCCTGGTGGTCATGAGTCCGAGAAAACTAATCGGCGCAAGGGATCCGTATGGTTTTAAGCCGCTCTGCATCGGAAAGCGGGAGAACAGCTATATCATCACCTCGGAGACCTGCGCGCTGGATACGATCGGCGCGGAGTTCGTGCGGGATGTGCTTCCGGGGGAGACGGTTACGGTCACGCCTGACGGTGGTATCGTCTCTGATTTGTCGCGCGCCGTTCCAAAAGGGCAGGAGGCGCGATGTATCTTTGAGTATATCTATTTCGCACGGCCGGACAGCCATATCGATGGTGTGAGCGTGTACGCGTCGCGCATTCAGGCAGGACGTTTTCTCGCCATGGATTCACCTGTGGCGGCGGATCTTGTCGTGGGCGTACCAGAGTCGGGCAATGCGGCGGCGCTCGGCTACTCGCTGCAGTCGGGGATCCCTTACGGCACTGCTTTTGTGAAAAACGGATATGTTGGCAGGACGTTTATCAAGCCAAAGCAGAGCAGTCGCGAGTCGAGCGTAAAGGTAAAGCTCAATGTCTTAAAGGAGGCAGTCAACGGAAAGCGGGTCATCATGATCGATGACTCGATCGTGCGCGGGACGACTTCGGACAGGATCGTGCGGATGCTGCGGGAAGCCGGGGCGAGGGAAGTCCATGTCCGCATCAGTTCTCCGCCGTTTCTGTGGCCGTGCTATTTTGGAACAGATGTTCCAGAGAAGGGCGAGCTGATCGCGAACAACAGGACCATCGACGAGATCAGGGAGATCATAGGCGCTGATTCGCTTGGATATCTGAATATAGACAGATTAAAAGGTATGGTGGACGGACTGGGTATCTGCACCGGGTGCTTTGACGGCAATTATCCGATGGAGCCGCCGACGCAGGATATCCGGGGTGATTTTGACAGATAGGATTTGGAAAAGTATGGGAGACAAGGAGAAGAGTATGAGTACAGACAGATACACAAGCCCCCTTTCTGAGCGCTATGCCAGCAAGGAAATGCAGTATATTTTTTCACAGGATATGAAGTTTTGCACATGGAGACGGCTCTGGATCGCCCTTGCGGAGACGGAGATGGAGCTGGGACTGAGCGAGAACGGAAAGCCGGTCATCTCCCAGGAGCAGATCGACGAGCTGAAAGCACATGCCGAGGACATCAACTACGAGGTTGCAAGGGAGCGCGAGAAGCTTGTCCGCCATGATGTCATGAGCCATGTCTATGCTTACGGGCAGCAGTGCCCGAAGGCGGCAGGCATTATCCATCTGGGGGCGACTTCCTGTTATGTGGGGGACAATACGGACATCATCGTGATGAACGAGGCGTTAAAGCTCGTGCACAGGAAGCTTGTGAACGTGATCAGTGAACTTGCAGAATTCGCGGAGAAGTACAAGAGCCTGCCAACGCTCGCGTTCACGCATTTCCAGCCGGCACAGCCCACGACTGTCGGGAAGCGCGCCACACTCTGGATGCAGGAGTTTCTGATGGATCTGGAAGATCTGGAGTATGTGATGGGAAGCTTAAAGCTGCTTGGTTCGAAAGGAACGACGGGCACACAGGCAAGTTTTCTGGAACTGTTTGAGGGCGATCAGGAGACGATCGACAAGATCGATCCGATGATCGCGGAGAAGATGGGGTTCAAGGCGTGCTATGCCGTGTCAGGACAGACGTATTCGAGAAAAGTGGATACCAGGGTGGCAAATATCCTGGCAGGGATCGCGGCAAGTGCACACAAAATGTCAAATGATATCAGGCTGCTGCAGCATTTGAAGGAAGTGGAAGAGCCTTTTGAAAAGAATCAGATCGGTTCGTCCGCGATGGCGTACAAGCGGAATCCGATGCGCTCAGAACGCATCGCGTCGCTGTCCCGCTATGTGATGGTCGATGCACTGAACCCTGCGATCACTTCCGCGACACAGTGGTTTGAGCGGACACTCGACGACTCGGCGAATAAGAGACTATCGATCCCTGAAGGATTTCTTGCAATTGACGGCATTCTCGATCTGTGCCTCAATGTGGTTGACGGCCTTGTGGTCTACGATAAGGTGATCACGAAGCATCTGATGGCGGAGCTGCCATTCATGGCGACGGAGAACATCATGATGGACGCGGTCAAGAACGGCGGAAACAGGCAGGAGCTCCACGAGAAGATCAGGACGCTTTCGATGGAAGCCGGAAAGAATGTCAAGGTGGAGGGAAAGGACAACAACCTGCTGGAGCTGATCGCAGCCGATCCGGAGTTCAATCTGACGCTGGAAGAGCTGCAGGCGGCGATGGATCCGTCCAGGTATGTGGGCAGATCGCCCGTGCAGGTCGACAGTTTCCTTGCCAATGTGGTAAAACCGGTGCTCGAAGAAAACCAGTCCGAGCTGGGCATCCGGGCGGAGATCAGTGTCTGAAAATAGTCTTTACTTCTCTGCCAAAAAGTTGTATGATTAATAGCGGTGTGGGGCGTACATTGTGCGCTTCACATGGAACAGCGGGTGTGGTAAACCTGCCCGCATACATGAATCTGAAAAAGAACCGGAGGTATGTCAATGGTAAAAGCAGTAGTAGGAGCTAATTGGGGCGACGAGGGAAAAGGTAAGATTACCGATATGCTCGCACGCGAGGCAGATATTGTTATCCGTTTTCAGGGGGGCGCAAATGCAGGTCACACGATCGTGAACAATTATGGCAAGTTTGCACTTCACACCCTGCCTTCAGGAGTATTTTATAATCATACGACGAGTATTATCGGCAACGGCGTGGCGCTGGATATTCCGATCCTGATCGGAGAGATCAAGTCGATCACGGACAGGAATGTACCGATGCCAAAGATCCTGGTGTCAGACAGGGCACAGATCGTGATGCCGTATCATGTGCTGTTTGACCAGTATGAGGAGGAGCGTCTGGGCGGGAAATCGTTCGGCTCCACGAAGTCAGGCATCGCGCCGTTTTATTCTGACAAATATGCAAAGATCGGTTTCCAGGTGAGCGAACTTTTTGACGAGGAACTATTGAAGGAGAAGGTCGAGCGGGTGACAGAGCAGAAAAATGTGATCCTGGAGCATCTGTACCATAAGCCCGCGATCGTTCCGTCAGAGCTTCTTGCGACACTGCACGAGTACAGGGATATGATCGCGCCGTATGTATGTGATGTGTCCGCGTATCTCGACGAAGCATTGAGGGCGGGGAAGAACATTCTCCTCGAAGGACAGCTTGGCACCTTAAAAGACCCTGATCACGGCATCTACCCGATGGTGACCTCCTCGTCGACACTTGCGGCGTACGGTGCGATCGGTGCAGGGATACCGCCCTATGAGATCAAAGAGATCTATACGGTTTGCAAGGCATATTCGTCGTCTGTCGGCGCGGGCGCTTTTGTGTCGGAAATATTTGGTGATGAGGCTGACGAACTCAGACGGCGCGGCGGAGACGGCGGAGAGTACGGTGCGACAACAGGACGCCCCAGGCGCATGGGATGGTTTGACTGCGTGGCGTCCAAATACGGCTGCCGCTTACAGGGAACGACCGATGTCTGCTTTACCGTGCTTGATGTGCTCGGATATCTCGACGAGATACCGGTATGTACCGGATATGAGATAGACGGCGAGGTCACGACGCAGTTCCCTGTCACAGCAAAGCTGGAGAAGGCAAAGCCGGTGTTCACGACACTTCCGGGCTGGAAGACGGATATCAGGGGGATCCGGAATTACGACGAGCTTCCTGAGAATTGCCGCAGGTATGTGGAGTTTATCGAGGAACAGATCGGCTATCCGATCACACTCGTGAGCAACGGGCCGGCAAGGGACGATATCATATACAGAAAGAGTCGATTAAAGGGGACAAAATAAAATAGATAAGATCAAGAGCCAAAGGCAGTGAGCGGTGTCTGCCTTTGGCTTTTTATGCGCACGGGCACCCAGAGGAAATATGCCGCTAAGGCGGCGCACGCTCGGCGCACTGCTCGATCATACACAGCTCCGTGCTGCGTATGTTAACGGAGGATAAATTGATGAGGAGAAAAGGACTGGCGTTGGTGCCGGCTGCTGTTATGATAATCGCACTAATGGCGTGCGGTACAAATGCGGACATGGAAGTGGACATGAACGGTACAGACATGAGTATCGCGATGATCACAGATTCAGGCGATATCACAGACCAGGGATTTAACCAGACGACATACGAGGCATGTAGGAACTGGTCAGAGATCAACGACGTGCCGTTTGTGTATTACAAGCCTGACAGTGATTCCGATGAGGCGCGGGATGCGAGCGTGGATAAAGCGGTATCCGAAGGCGCCAATGTGATCGTTATGCCGGGGTATCGGTTTGCGGAGGCGGTCGTCTCGCAGCCAGAACAGTATCCCGATGTGAAATTTGTGGCGCTTGCTGTCAGTGCGGGCGACATCTGTGAGAAAGGTGTGGGGGAGGATTATACAGGAAACCCGGCGGATTACAACGTGACGGATTATTACAGGGAGAAGAATGTATACTGCTGTACATACCAGGAGGAGCTTGCGGGATACATGGCGGGGTATGCGGCCGTGAGATCTGGCTACAGGCACCTTGGATTTCTTGGGGGTATATCCGCTCCGGCGGTCCAACGGTTTGGATACGGTTATGTGCAGGGGATCGATGCGGCAGCGTCGGAGCTTGGTGTCACGGATGCGGTCGAGGTAGAGTACGTATATGGCGGCCAGTTTTACGGAGATGATGAAATTACAGGTGTTATTGATACATGGTATGGCGATAAGGGCGTGGAGGTTGTCTTTGCATGTGGCGGTGAGATCTATACATCGGCGGCGGAAGCGGCGGCAAAGCATGGTGGAAAGGTGATCGGTGTCGACTCCGACCAGCAGGCTGTCATTGACGGGCGATACGGACAAGGTATGACGGTCACATCGGCGATGAAGGGACTCACCGAGACTGTCAGGGATGTGCTCACAGGCATACGGGACGGAAGATGGAGTGATTACGCAGGAAAGCTCGAAAACTTAGGAATCGTCTCGGAAGAACCGGAGGAGAATTACGTACAGTTGCCGATCCGGAGCACGCTTTGGTGCGACACCTTTACGGAGGACGATTACCGCGCCCTTGTGAGAGCGATGTACAGCGGTGAACTTGCTGTCTCTGCCGATATTTCGTCAATGCCAAAGGTGGGCGTCAAAGTGACGGATCATGGGAGTATTAAATGAAATTAGTATTCTGCGACCTGGAATGATAATTTTAGAAAGGGCTGATAAAATGACAGAGCAGTATCGCCAATTAATGGCAAAATCGAGCCCGGATACAGGGCAGATGTGGCTTCCGCTGTGGATGCACCTGGAAGACACGGCCGGAGTTATGAGGAAGCTGGTCGCATCATGGATTCCGGAAGCTGTGATCAACGCATCCGGAATGGACTATGACCAGTTTATGGTGATCGCGGCTTTTCTTGCTGCAGTGCATGATATTGGCAAGGCAACATCTTATTTTCAACATATCATTACAAAATCCTGCCCGGAAAAATATGAGGACGTAACAGCAAGTGGCTATGTGGTCAATCAGGAATACCGGGAACCAGGAAAGACGCCGCATGCCTATGCGGGGCAGTGGATTCTCCAGAGTGACACCAATGAGTTTGAGCTGGATGAAAAGATAGCAATGATCGTCGGGGCACATCACGGGAAACCAGATAGCAGTATTGTTGTCATGGGTGTGGCGGATCTGATAAAGGTTTATCCGGTTAATTTCTTTGGCGCAGAATGCGATGATACTGTGAAAAAGATATGGAAAGATTCGTGGCACGAGATTGTCGGCAGGGCGCTTGAAATAGCAGGAATCCAGTCTGTTCACGAGTTGCCGGAGGTCACGCTCGGAGCGCAGGTGCTGTTATCAGGGCTTCTCATCGCAGCAGACTGGATCGCAAGCAATTCCACCTATTTTCCGTTGGTATCAATTGATGAGTACGGGGATGAAGGGCTGTATCCCAAGAGAGTTCGCGACGGATGGCGCAGGCTGAAATTTCCGGATAGCTGGCGCTCGGAAGTCAATTACATGGATCAGAATATATTTAAAGACCGCTTTGGATTTCCACCCAATGAGATTCAGGAAGCGCTGTTTCACATCGTCAATGCCTGTGAGAATCCGGGGCTTTTTGTGCTCGAGGCTCAGATGGGAATCGGGAAGACCGAGGCGGCGCTATCGGCGGCGGAAGTGTTGGCTTGCAGAAAACAGGAGGGCGGCATTTTCTTCGGCCTTCCTACCCAGGCAACCAGCAACGGCCTGTTTGACAGGCTGTATGCGTGGAGCGGCCATGTATCGGAGGGAATGAGAAATGCAATCTGTCTGGCGCATGGTTCCGCGGAATTTCATGAGCAATATAACCGTCTGTTAATGGAGAGCAGAGCCAGCATAGCAAATGGAGAGGACAGTGAGGATGCGCTGGAAGTCCATCCGTGGTTTCAGGGGAATAAAAAGGCGTTGTTGTCCAATTTTGTGATCGGTACAGTTGACCAGTTTCTTATGGCGTCCTTGCGGAAGCGGCATTTTATGCTAAGGCATATCGGACTGGCAGGAAAAGTAGTCGTGATCGATGAGTGCCACGCGTATGATCTCTATATGTACGAATATCTGAAACGTTCGCTTCAATGGATGGCAGCGTACGGGGTGCCAGTCATACTGTTGTCGGCGACTTTGCCATCTGAGCGACGGAGGGAACTTGTCGAATGCTATGTGAAAGCTTATTCAAAGTATCGTTTAAATAAGCGCAAGGCAGAGATCACACAGTCTAAGGAAGGGTGGCAGAAGAGTAAGGCTTATCCGCTCATCACATGGACAGACGGGGAATCGATCGGACAGGAAGCCGTTCCATGTCAGGTGGCGGAAAAATGCGTCCGGATAAGAAGAATCTGCTCCACACAGGAAATGTTCGATTTGCTGGGAGATCGTCTGGAGGAAGGCGGGTGTGCCTGCATTATAGCAAATACGGTCAAAAAAGCCCAGGAACTTTATGCGGAGTGCAGCAGGCAGATGGAAGGATACCATGTTATTTTATACCATGCACAGTTTACCATGCCGGATCGGATGGCAAAGGAGCAATTGGTGCTTGAAAAGATGGGAAAAACATCTGGGGAGGGCGACAGAAAACGACTGATTCTGATCGGCACGCAAGTGTTGGAACAGTCCCTGGATTACGACGCGGATATCATGGTGACACAGCTTTGCCCTGCCGACTTGCTGTTGCAGCGGATTGGAAGGCTACACAGGCATAAGCGGGTCAGACCCAGACGATTACAGATGCCGGAATGTATCATACTGCAGGAAGAG
The DNA here is from genome assembly GCA_021770755.1 of Lachnospiraceae bacterium. Lineage (GTDB taxonomy): Bacteria > Bacillota > Clostridia > Lachnospirales > Lachnospiraceae > COE1. The sequence continues at coordinate 10,332 of JAETQI010000025.1, read as the reverse complement.
GCGGCTCTATATGATTCTGGTACGGAGACTATATATGGAGCGTATCATCTGATGAGGACAGACAAAGTGCTCGCTGATACAGTAGAGATACCCAAAGAAATTCCAGACCTGGTCCAGCGGGTCTATGATGAGGAGGATGATCTGGGGCTGGAAGGCGAACAATACAGGAATGCCGTTGCCAAGTATGAGGAGAAGAAGCAGCAGAAAGAGCGGCGTGCGGACAAATATCTGATGATGGAGCCGAAGCCTAAAAAGGGAATTGACGATCTGTTAGTCAATCCGGAGAAGTCTGATGAAAAATTGTCAGAGGCTTGTGTGCGGGACAGCGAATCATCCATTGAAGTGCTGCTGATGAAAAAGAGCCAGGATGAGAGAATTTTGTTTGTGGATGAGGACCCATTGACCTCGCCGGGAATCCTGGCGGCGGATGTCCCTGACTTTGAGCAGGCTCACAGGATTTCCAGACAGCGCCTGAAACTGCCGCATATTTTCAGCACACGATACATGATTGATGGTACGATCAGGGAGCTGGAAAACCTCAACGCCAGGGAATTGGAGCAGTGGCAGCGGTCATCGTGGATACGTGGTGAATTGGTGCTGCTGCTGGATGAGAAGAACCGGGCGGAACTGAATGGATACCGGTTGTCATACAGTTACGATAAGGGATTGGAATACGAGCGGAAGGAGGAGAAGGATGCAGGAGAAGGAGTTTGACCTTTTGAAAGAGCCGTGGATCAAAGTCAGTACACGATCTCTGGAGCAGAAAGAAGTGTCCCTGATGGACGCGATGCTCCACGCACAGGAGTATGTGGGGCTTGCAGGCGAGACGCCCACGCAGGACGCCGCGCTGTTGAGGGTACTGCTTGCGGCGGCACTGACCATTTTCTACAGATATGATGAAAATGGAAATGAGGACGAGATATCCGAGGAAAATGATTCGGACGACGAGACAGTGCTGGAGCGGTGGAAAAAATATTGGGAGAGAGGGGCGTTTCCGGAAACGGCAGTACGGAAATACTTTCAGCGGTACAGTGAGCGTTTCTGGCTGTTCCATCCAGAGACGCCGTTCTGGCAGGTAAATGATCTGTCATATGGAACAGAATATGGAGTTGAATGTCTGGTTGGAAATCTCAAGGAAAGTAATAACAAAGCGACAAGACATCATTTTAGCATGACAGAGGGCGACAGGCTGGAGCGAATCAGCTATGCAGAGGCAGCCAGATGGATCATTCATTTAAATGCATATGGTGTGAATGTTAAAACAGATAAAAAATTACCGGGACCAAATCTTCCTGTGGGAGTTGGCAGACTTGGACAGTTGGGAATGGTCATGGTGAATGGAGATGATTTGTTTCGGATCATTATGCTGAATCTGTGCCCGCTGAAAGATAATGCGGATATATGGGGGCTGCCAAGACCAGTCTGGGAGCAGGAGATTCATTTGGAGCAGGGGCGGGAAATCGCACCGCCGGATAATCTTCCTGAACTGTACACGATTCAGTCGAGACGGATCCAACTTGACAGGAAGGACGGCTGGGTAGTAGGATATCGGGCAATCGGCGGTGATTTTTATTCAACGGAAGATGATTTTAATGAACCTATGACACTATGGAAAGAACAGAAAGTGGATAAGAAGTCCGAAAGGGTATTTCATATCCCCAGAATACACAATCCGTCAGTGCAGGTATGGGAAGAGTTTCACTCTTTGATGAGTGAACGAAGCGCAGGCCATATTCCGGGAATTGTTGAATGGATAAGAACATTAAAAAAGACGAAGACGTTTGTGTCAGAGCGTCTGATCACTTTTAAAATGATAGGGATAGTATATGGCGACCAGATGAAGTACACATATGGGGACAGCATTCACAATACTTTAACGATGTCATCTGATCTGCTCATGGACTTAGGTGAGGAGTGGATTTCAGTGATAACTGACGAGGTGGAGAAATGCCAGAATATTGCATCTAAGGCAATCGGTCATTTTTCATCGAGTGTATGTAAGCTTTTTGGCGGTGGAACAAATTATATAAAGGCGATGCTGGTGCAAAATTACTATTTTCATATCAATATAGCGTTTCGGGAATGGTTATCTGGGATTGAACCTTTGCAGGGAGAACGCGAGAAAAAGATTGAACAGTGGGAACAAAAGTCTTATTATTATGCTAAAGGTGTTGTTGAAGAGTTTATCCATATGAGAAATATGAATATCTATGTGCATAAGGAGGATGAGGGCAGAATTTTGACAATACCACAAGCGCTAAATATGTATCTGGGTGAATTGCGAAAAATTTATCCGAAGGCGGCACAATTACATGGAAAGGAGAGCCAATGAGCACAAAGTCAGATATAAAATCTTTTGTGGGCAAAAAAATAGGTATCCTGCAGGCCGAAGCGGACATCGGTGCAGGGAAAGCCATGTTTGCGGATTTAAGACGGGGTGTTGGCCACGAACCAGGCGCGCTCCCGCAGTTGTTTGGGACAATCCTGATGGATTTGCCGGAAAACCTTATGAGTCAAAGCGGTGTACCGACGAGAGCTGAGTGGTCAGTCTACATGGCACTCACGCTATATGCGATGCATCAGCAGGGGTATGACGCAAAGAACAGATCAATGCATACAGATGAAAATGTCAGCATGGGGGCTGCTTTGGCAAAAATGGCAAAAGCTTCTGAGGACACCAATGCAGAGGGAAGAATGCTTCAAAAATTGCAGGCGTTTGCGACATCTGTGGACATGAAAGAGGCATCTCATCATTTAAAAAATATGATACAGTTGTTGGGTTCGAAAGGAATTGCGGTCAATTATGTATTATTGTCTGCAGATTTATATGAATTTCAATTTCCTGAGGCAAGAAACCATGTAAATTTGAGATGGGGGCAGGATTTTTATCGGGAAATGTACAGGAAAGAAACAAAGGAGGAATTATGATGAACAAAAATTTGTATGTCGATTTTCACGTGATCCAAACAGTACCGCCAAGTTGCATTAACAGGGATGATACAGGAAGCCCGAAGACTGCGGTATATGGGGGAACACTCAGGGCGAGAGTCTCTTCGCAGGCGTGGAAGAGAGCGATGCGGGTTCGGTTTAAAGAACTCTTTACATCAGATATGATGGGCTATCGGACAAGAAAAATTAATTCTTTAGTCATGGAAAAGATATGTGCGGAGAATCCTGATTTTGGAACTGATGCAGCGGAGAAGGCGACATCCGAGATTTTGGGTCTGGCTGGTATAAAGGCAGATGCAGAGAAAAAAGATGTACTGTTTTTTGTGAGCGGCCTGCAGGTTGAGACACTGGCGAGGCTTGCAGTTGAATATCGCAGCGATGCGACAGAGAAGAAAGAGAAGGAGAAAATATATAAAAAACGCATAGAGAGTGCACTCAGGGACAATCCAAGTGTGGACATACTCCTGTTTGGACGTATGGCCGCGAACAATCCCAGCCTGAATTACGATGCGGCGGCGCAGGTAGCGCACAGTATTTCTACGCATACGATCTCAAATGAGTATGACTATTTTACCGCGGTGGACGACTGTACAGAAGACACAGGGGCAGGTCATATCGGAACTGTGGAGTTCAATGCATCGACACTCTATCGATATGCAACCGTCAATGTCGGCGAGCTGTCACGTAATCTTAAGGCGGATGAGCTGAAACTGGCTGTGAAAGGATTTGCGGACGCATTTATCCGTTCCATGCCTACGGGAAAGCAGAATACCTTTGCCAATAGGACGCTTCCGAATATCGTATATGTCACTTTCAGGGAGGATCAGCCGATCAATTTTGCCAGCGCGTTTGAAAAACCCGTGTGTGCCGAGGCGGGCGGCGGTTATGTCGGGAAATCGGGAAAAGCGCTTGTATCAGAGGCTCAGAAAATATATAAGGATTATACGGCCGCTCCGCTAAAGGCGTGGGTCGTGGGAGATGCAGAGGAAGGTTTCGCGGATAAGGTAACGTTTGCGGAACTGCTGGAAGAAATTGCCGTCGGCATTGATCAGTATTGTGCAGAAGGGAAGTGACATATTGTATACATTGTTGCTTAGGTTCAGTGCACCGCTGCAGTCATGGGGCTCGGAATCGATGTATGATCGCCGGGATACGGACTATATTCCGACGAAGAGCGGCGTGATCGGTATGTTGGCAGCCGCGCTGGGCAGAAAAAGGGACGAAGCGGTGGATGATCTTTTGAAGCTGGAATTTGGAATCAGGGTAGACCGGCCAGGCGCGAGACTGGAGGATTTTCAGATTACATATATGGGTGAAAAGCTGAATGCCAATCTGGCGAATAAAGTTTATTTGAGCGATGCGGTTTTTCTGGCGGGTCTGGCATGTGGGGATAAGGCATTTCTGGAAGAACTCGAGAAAGCGCTGAAGCATCCGGGATATCCGCTTTTTCTTGGCAGGAGGTCTTGTCCGCCGACGCAGCCGCTTGTTCTGGGGATACGGGAGACAGATCTGGAATCTGCGCTGCGCGAGGAGGAATGGCTCGTACCCAAATGGCAGAGAAGTGCACTGTTCCGTTTTCAGAACGAGATTCCATTGAGAATTGTAGTTGATGGTTCCTGTAATGATGCAGTGAAAAAGGATGTGCCAGTATCTTTTTCACCGTTCAAACGCGAGTATCGATATCGGTATGTGAGGGAACTGAAACCTAAAATAGTGACAGGAGGAAATATACCTGTTTCAACAGAGCATGATCCAATGATGGAAATGGGGTGATATAGATGTATTTATCAAGAATTCCGTTAGATGTATCAAAGCGTAAAACCCAGATTGCACTGGCTGCCCCGAGTAAGTTTCACGGAGCGATTGAGGCGGCCTTTTCGGAAAAGCAGGATAGGAATCTGTGGCGGATCGACAACTTAAGGGGAATAACGTACCTGTTGATACTCAGTTCTGCCAGACCTGATCTGAATGACATCGCAGAACAGTTCGGGCAAAGAGGGAACCCTGGGGAGACGAAGTCGTATGAAAATTTGCTCAACAGGATCAGGAAAGGGACTGTATGGCATTTTCGCCTGGTGGCAAATCCGACATATAGCGTAAGGAAAGAAGACGGCAGGGGAAAGGTCACTGCGCATACAGTTGAGCGGTATCAACTGGAGTGGCTGCAAAGGCAGTCCGAGAAGAAAGGATTTCAGATATTGCCGGATTCAACGAACGTTGTGGAGTCTGTCTGGAAAATTTTCAGAAAGAAGGATATGGATAAAAAAGTGAGACTTTTGGAGGTGGCATATGAAGGCTGGCTGAAAGTCGAGGATGTTGAAATCTTTAAAAAAACGCTTGTCAACGGGATTGGACGCGAAAAAGCGTATGGGATGGGATTGCTGACAATTGCGGGGGAGAGGTCTTAAATGGAAAACACGACAGGAATAGAAAGCCCGAAATTCAAGCTTTGCCGCGCGTTCAGGATCGCATGACATTTATTTATTTGGAACATTGCAAAATAAACAGGGACAACGGTGCGATAACAGTGAAGACACAGAGCGGCATTACCAATATTCCTGCCGCTGCGATTTCGGTTTTGCTGTTCGGTCCGGGAACGGATGTCACTCATCGGGCAATGGAATTGATCGGTGATACAGGGGTTACTGTGATATGGGTGGGGGAACACGGTGTCAGATATTATGCCCATGGGCGCGCGCTCACGAATCACGCGACACTTCTATTAAAACAGGCGCAGTTGGTATCAAATGAAAAAAAGCATATACAGGTCGCCAGAAAAATGTATCAATTGCGTTTCCCGAACGAAGATGTCTCAAAACTGACCATGCAGCAGCTCAGGGGACGAGAGGGGAGCAGAATACGCTCACTTTACAGGGAACAGGCGCAAAAGTGGAATGTTGCCTGGGGAAGGAGAGAATATAAAACGGATGATTATCAGTCGGGGGATCCGGTCAATAAGGCATTGTCAGCTGGGAATGCCTGCCTGTATGGGCTGGCTCATGCAGTGATCTGTGCACTGGGGTGTTCTCCGGGGCTGGGCTTTGTCCATGTCGGGCATGAACTGGCGTTCGCATATGACATCGCAGATTTGTACAAGGCAGAGACAACGATACCGATTGCCTTTGAACTGGCGTCGGAGAAGCCCGATGATATCGGGAGTGCTGCCAGACGCAGACTCCGTGATGAGATGCGCAAGGGACATATATTGGATCGTATGGTTCATGATATAAAGTTTTTGTTGTCAGATGACGAGTGGCAGGAGGAGGATTATAAAAGCACCCTTTATTTGTGGGATAATGTGCAGGGGGAATTGGATCATGGTGTCTCATATGCGGAGGAGGGTGATGATGGTTGATCGTGTTATGTGTTACAAACTGTCCGCCGGGCCTTAGAGGCGATCTGTCTAAATGGCTGAGCGAGATCAATACGGGAGTATATGTGGGAAGACTGAGTGCGAGAGTCCGCGAAGAGTTGTGGGACAGGGTTTGTACATATATTAAAAACGGACAGGCTACGATGGTGTATTCAACAAACAATGAGCAGGGATATACATTTTTGACACACAACACTACATGGAAACCAGTTGATTTTGAAGGTATCACATTGATGCAGAAGCCAGTATCGATGTCGGGTGATACTGGCCAGGGCAGCTTTCTGTCAAGGGGATTTAGCAATGCGTCAAAATATGAAAAGATCAGCCGAGTGCAAAATGCGCACAGAACATCTGTGGATTATGTGGTGATAGATATCGAGACGACGGGGCTGGATTATGATAAAGACAGGATAATAGAGATTGCCCTGATCAAAGTAGCCGATGGTGTAATTATCGACCAGTTTCAGTGTTTTGTAAAGTCAGATCAGGAAATTTCAGGGAATGTTGAAAAATTAACTGGTATAACCAAAGATATAGTTGACAAGCAGGGGCTTAGTGAGCAGGTGGCATTCGAAAGAGTAAAGGAATTTATCGGGGACAGTCTGGTAATAGGATATAATGTTCAATTTGATGTAAATTTCATTCAGAAACTTGGAAAAAGAGTGAATGAGGATATTATCATAAGAAAGACGAAAGATGTGTTACATATGGTGCGTCGGGAATTGGATGAGGTTCCGAATTACAAATTGGAGACAGTGGCTAAATATTTTTCGCTGGATATCAGTAATATACACAGGGCACAGGAGGACTGTATTCTGACATACAAAATTTATTGTGAACTAAATAAATTATAAGGTGGCACGATCAAGCAGGTGCTTTTTTAAGGGATTTATTTAGTGTTTTCCCCGCGTAGGCGGGGATGATCCCCTGCCAGTCCCGAAGCTTGTGACACCGAAATAGTTTTCCCCGCGTAGGCGGGGATGATCCTATCACGTCATCTGCAGTATCCTCTGTACCGTTGTTTTCCCCGCGTAGGCGGGGATGATCCCAACCGTCACTGTGACGGTACGGGCATAAAATAGTTTTCCCCGCGTAGGCGGGGATGATCCTATTGGTGGATCTAATCGGCGTTTTACTTGTTCGTTTTCCCCGCGTAGGCGGGGATGATCCTGATATCTTCCTTGTCCCTGCTTAGTTTCTTCCGTTTTCCCCGCGTAGGCGGGGATGATCCCGCACAGGCGATGGAATCATAACCACCACCAGAGTTTTCCCCGCGTAGGCGGGGATGATCCTACGATTCGGATAAGCGGGCGGGTATATTGTCGGTTTTCCCCGCGTAGGCGGGGATGATCCTATTTCTGCCGTTTCCGTCTTGCGTTGCTTTTGGTTTTCCCCGCGTAGGCGGGGATGATCCTGCTACCAGTTCCGACACCCGGACTCCTGTGCTGTTTTCCCCGCGTAGGCGGGGATGATCCTGGTGATCTGGGCGTGTCCCTGCGTGACATGTCGTTTTCCCCGCGTAGGCGGGGATGATCCTGTAAAACATTCGCACCAAAAGCATATGAGTGCGTTTTCCCCGCGTAGGCGGGGATGATCCTTCCTGTTGCTTTCATCTAAATTCTATCCTTTCGTTTTCCCCGCGTAGGCGGGGATGATCCTGTCCATTTGTTTTATTTATCAAAAATATATATGTTTTCCCCGCGTAGGCGGGGATGATCCTTAGAGAAACGTAGCACAGAGCTTATGGATGTAGTTTTCCCCGCGTAGGCGGGGATGATCCTACCGGCTTATCTGGAGTAATCAACAATACCAAGTTTTCCCCGCGTAGGCGGGGATGATCCTGTTTTTTGTCGGAGGATTTTGTTTTTTGACTGGTTTTCCCCGCGTAGGCGGGGATGATCCTACACTAAAGCATCCTAACTGCAGATACATCAAGTTTTCCCCGCGTAGGCGGGGATGATCCTACCATATCATCTATTTGAAATTTTCCGCTATCGTTTTCCCCGCGTAGGCGGGGATGATCCCGCAGCAGCAAATGCAGCAGCACAAGCGCAATCGTTTTCCCCGCGTAGGCGGGGATGATCCTCATGCCATCACCTAATATTCGATAAATAACCAGTTTTCCCCGCGTAGGCGGGGATGATCCTGCTTTTGCCGGGCTTTCCCCAAAGATATCATTGTTTTCCCCGCGTAGGCGGGGATGATCCTAAACTATATACTCCCTGATCAGATCCAACGGAGTTTTCCCCGCGTAGGCGGGGATGATCCTGGCAGGAACCAGAAGTTTCCGTACCACGAAGTGTTTTCCCCGCGTAGGCGGGGATGATCCTATCAGGGGTGTGATGATACCAAATGATTACAAGTTTTCCCCGCGTAGGCGGGGATGATCCTGAGTATAATGGAGCCGGCGAAATAATATCATTGTTTTCCCCGCGTAGGCGGGGATGATTCCACTAGGCTGGGGATTAAGCGCAGAGTATTGACGTTTTCCCCGCGTAGGCGGGGATGATCCTATTGGTGGATCTAATGTCATTTTTATTAAAAAGTTTTCCCCGCGTAGGCGGGGATGATCCTATTGTTGAACGGGTCGGGATCGATGAATGGTTGTTTTCCCCGCGTAGGCGGGGATGATCCTGTGTTAGCACGTATGATGAATACAATGACGCAGTTTTCCCCGCGTAGGCGGGGATGATCCTGACTGGGGTAGTTCAAAAAGTTTATCCTATACGTTTTCCCCGCGTAGGCGGGGATGATCCTTGATACATCGCTGAAACAGCCCCCTTGGTAGTGTTTTCCCCGCGTAGGCGGGGATGATCCTGTATCATGGATGCCTCCCTTTTATCAAAGGCGGTTTTCCCCGCGTAGGCGGGGATGATCCTTATGGTTGCAGATACGTTTATCAGGACTGTTTGTTTTCCCCGCGTAGGCGGGGATGATCCTAGCATGCCCGTGCCTTGTTAGGATCTGCATACGTTTTCCCCGCGTAGGCGGGGATGATCCATTTTCATGTGATTCAGACAGTACCGCCAAGCAGTTTTCCCCGCGTAGGCGGGGATGATCCTTACAGAGGATGCAGAATGAGCATATTCTGAAAGTTTTCCCCGCGTAGGCGGGGATGATCCTATCTACAGTATGCTCGGGAACTATCACCTCCTGTTTTCCCCGCGTAGGCGGGGATGATCCTATCTACAGTATGCTCGGGAACTATCACCTCCTGTTTTCCCCGCGTAGGCGGGGATGATCCTGCAGTAATCGTAATAAGCGCCCACTGCGTCCAGTTTTCCCCGCGTAGGCGGGGATAATCCTATAATTGAAAAAATTGGAGACATTAAAAAAGCGTTTTCCCCGCGTAGGCGGGGATGATCCTGCTGTAAATGAGCTATGAAATAAGAGCCACAGGTTTTCCCCGCGTAGGCGGGGATGATCCCAGTACCGTCGCATTGGTCAGATCCGTCGTACTGTTTTCCCCGCGTAGGCGGGGATGATCCTAACAATCCGATCCTGAAATGGTGCCTTGGAAAGTTTTCCCCGCGTAGGCGGGGATGATCCTACGCGCCATATTGGTGGGCTTCTCCCCCAGGAGTTTTCCCCGCGTAGGCGGGGATGATCCTAGATAGTTTAAGATTAATAAAGATTTTAATAGGTTTTCCCCGCGTAGGCGGGGATGATCCTCCGACTGCGGGGTTGGAACCGATCAAGATTGAGTTTTCCCCGCGTAGGCGGGGATGATCCTTCCGCCTCGCGTCATACATCGCCTCACCATCGGTTTTCCCCGCGTAGGCGGGGATGATCCTAATGGTGTATATCTGCCTTTATAGCATATAATGTTTTCCCTGCGTAGGCGGGGATGATCCCAAGGCGCGGGCGTGTTACTGGGAAGATAATCAGTTTTCCCCGCGTAGTCGGGGATGATCCTCTGCATCATGTACCGTGAGGCGAGAAACCAAAGTTTTCTCCGCGTAGTCGGGGATGATCCTCTGCATCATGTACCGTGAGGCGAGAAACCAAAG
>JAETQI010000120.1 GCA_021770755.1 Lachnospiraceae bacterium | reverse complement strand
GGATTCAATCAGGTTACGCTGTGCGGTTATGCTGTTGCTCTCCGTCTTTGCACAGCCGTCCACGTTCCCGTCCTCGTCAGAGAGGCGGATATACATTGCGATTGCTTTTCTATTTCTCATTTCCTGCCTCCCTTTCCTTTGCATAAGCAGCCAGCTTTTCCAGCATGTCATCATAATACAGGTGGACGGTAAGTCTGCGGTCTGCCCCGACTTCTATCTTCTCCACAAAGGCGTCCACCATCTTCTTTGTCAGTTTCCGCTTGTCACGGTAGGCGTCGATCACCTTCTCCCATTCCTTATCGGTCTGGAAGTTTATGGAATATCCTGCCCTGTATTCGGACAGTTCCGCAATCCTCGCCCGCAGGCTCCTTTCCTTTGCCCCGTCCTGTTCCTTGAAGGCTTCATACTGCTCCGCATCAATGATATGGCTCACATAGTCCTCGTAGAGCCTTTCCTTATTCGCTGCAAGGCTGTCCAGCTCCTTATGGCATTTGCGTATTTCCTTTCCGATGACATCATACCTGTTAATACTTTCCTGCCTTGCGTTCAGCCTCCGTATCATTGCCACTTTGTCAAGATACACATTCATATGCGTATGAATGATTTTTAATACCTTGTCGTACACATCCGTGTCATGTACCCGGTGTGAGGAACACTGCTTCTTTAACATATGTGAACCACAGTTAAACGCTGCCTTGTCAGGACCGCTCCGTTGAAGGTACATGGTCTTTCCACAGTCTGCACAGACTATCTTTTTCCCGAAGAAATTGCGGTCTGATACACTGTATTTCCCCGGAGACTTTGCAGCTTTATTCTCCGCCTTCCGCCTTTCCATTTCCTGCTGTGCCTTCTCAAAAATTTCTTTTGACACTATCGGCTCATGCGTGTCCTCGACAATGATCCAGTTCTCCTCCGGCTCCCTCTGCTGGTGTTTTTCCCTGAAGGAATCGTTGGTATGCTGCCCATGCACGCTGTCCCCCGCATAATAACGGTTGCTGAGAAATTTGGGGATGCTGTTTGTCTGCCACCTGATGTCAAACGTGTCCGGTATCTGTCCTGTACTCTTGAACCGCTTGTAAGCCCTCGGATTCAGCAGCCCTTCCCTGTTAAATGTTGACGCTATCTCTGCATACGTCGCACCGTCAAGGAACATCTCAAACATACGCACCACATTAGGGGCTGTTTCTTCGTCATGGATTATCTGATACCTGTCAGCCGGGTTCCTTTTCAGACCGTAGGCAAGGTTGCCTGCCACGCATCTTCCCTTTGCCCAGTTGCTCCGGGCTGCCGCCTTGATTTTTTTCCCAAGATCCCT
>JAETQI010000024.1 GCA_021770755.1 Lachnospiraceae bacterium | reverse complement strand
CCTGTTGGCGACCAACGCCACGGCAGGGTAGCCAAGTCCGGCAGGGATAAACGCTGAAGGCATCTAAGCGTGAAGCCCCCCTCAAGATGAGATATCCCCCGCAGAAGCGGATAAGATCCCTTGGAGACGACGAGGTAGATAGGGCATGGGTGTAAGTGCAGCAATGTACTGAGCTGAATGCTACTAATCGGTCGAAGGCTTATCCTGAACGGTATGGGAACGCAGTGGGTGACACTGCGGGAATGTTGCGTGAAAGCAGGTTTTGGAAGGAATAGCATACAGATATCAAGATACATGGTTTTTGTGTTCGGTTTTGAGGGAACGATCTCACGAAAGACATTGGCCTCGTGGCTCAGTTGGTTAGAGCGCCGCCCTGTCACGGCGGAGGTCGTCGGTTCGAGTCCGATCGGGGTCGTTTAGATTCATATGGGATCTTAGCTCAGCTGGGAGAGCATCTGCCTTACAAGCAGAGGGTCATAGGTTCGAGCCCTATAGGTCCCATTTCATTAAAAAGTTGCATATATCTGTGATATATGCCGATGTGGCTCAATTGGCAGAGCAGCTGATTTGTAATCAGCAGGTTATCGGTTCGAGTCCGATCATCGGCTTTATGGGTGGATTCCCGAGTGGCCAAAGGGGACAGACTGTAAATCTGCTGCTTTATGCTTCGGTGGTTCGAATCCACCTCCACCCATTTAACTAAATATAATATCGCGGGGTGGAGCAGTCTGGAAGCTCGTCGGGCTCATAACCCGAAGGTCACAGGTTCAAATCCTGTCCCCGCTATTTCTGCCCAGATAGCTCAGTCGGTAGAGCAGAGGACTGAAAATCCTCGTGTCACTGGTTCGATTCCGGTTCTGGGCATTTGTGTTGTCTGAGTAGTATGTATGATTGGAGCACGCTGGATAGCGTGTTTTTTTATTTAAAAATTTCTTAAGAACCTTTTTTATTATTCGGATATATGATAAAATAAAATTTGGACGATTGTTTGCGAGACTCGTTTTCAAAGTCTGTAGGGAACTGTAGTGATCAGGAGGGCATGGTTCCTGGAGCGTGTTTGAACTGTGATGTGAAAGTGGGAGAGAATGATATGTATGAGTATGAATTGAAAAAATATGCAAATGATATTTTTGAGTCGGAAAATTTTAAGAGCACCAAGGAGTACATCCAGCATGGGAATATGTCGGTGCAGGAACATTGTATCAATGTTGCCAAGGTGAGCTTATATATCAGAGATAAATTTAAGATCAAGTGCAATACAAGGGATCTGATCAGGGGAGCGCTGCTCCATGATTATTTTTTATACGACTGGCATAAGAGTGACAAGGTAAATTCCCACAGGCTGCACGGATTTTTTCATCCTGCAAGGGCACTGTACAATGCGCGGAAGGAATACCATTTATCAGCAAGGCAGTCGGATATCATCATAAAACATATGTGGCCGCTCACAGTGATCCCGCCTATGTGCAGGGAAGCATGGATCGTGACGACGGCAGACAAATACTGTTCCTTGCTGGAAACACTTTATATACAAAAAGGCAGGATCCACAATCAGCGATCCAAAAAGAAATATGCTTTTGTTGGTGTCTCTGATCACAGTGCAGCGTGATCATTTAAAATAAGTGGTGATTTAGAAAGGGTTCAGATTTTATGAGAAAAACAAAGATCATATGTACGATCGGACCAGTATCCGAGAGTGAGGAAAAACTGAAAGAACTGCTTCTTGCGGGAATGAATGTAGCGAGGTTTAATTTTTCGCATGGTGATCATGCGGAGCATCAGATGAAGCTCGAGCGGGCAAGAAAGGCTGCTGCGGAATTAGGGCTTCCGCTTGCGACAATGCAGGATACGAAAGGCCCTGAGATCAGGCTGAGAGATTTTGAGGGCGGGAAGGTTTATCTTGAAACTGGTGCGTTGTTCCGTCTTACGACCGAGGAGATCATGGGAACTGCAGACAGGGCAGCGATATCGTACAAGAATCTGAAAAACGATGTGGAAGTAGGGAAAAATATACTGATCGATGATGGTTTGATCGAGCTGACGATCAAGGCGATCGAGGACACGGATATCGTCTGTGAAGTGATCAACGGGGGATATGTATCTAACCATAAGGGGATCAATGTTCCTGGTGCGATCCTCTCCATGCCCTACATCAGTGATGTGGACAGAGATGACATCATATTTGGTGCAAAGATGGGATACGACTATCTGGCGGCATCCTTTGTGAGATGTGCGGATGATGTGCTGGCAGTCAGGAAGCTGATCAGGGAACATGGCGGCAGGATGAAGGTGATCTCCAAGATCGAGAACATGCAGGGAATCGATAATCTGGATGAGATTCTTGAGGCTTCTGACGGCATTATGGTGGCAAGAGGGGACATGGGCGTTGAGATCCCGCTCGAGGAGGTTCCCATTTTGCAGAAGGAGATGATCGGGAAGGCGCTGCAGCTTGGAAAGATCGTCATTACAGCAACGCAGATGCTTGATTCCATGATCAAGAATCCGAGACCGACCAGGGCGGAGACGACAGATGTGGCGAACGCGATATACGATGGAACCTCAGCGATCATGCTGAGCGGTGAGAGCGCTGCCGGCGCGTATCCGATCGAGGCGGTAAAAACGATGAGCAGGATAGCGGAGCGCACAGAGCAGGCGATCTGCTATGCGGACCGTCTGCGGGAGAGAAGCCACAGTTGGGTGAACAATGAGGGAGTGACGACGGCGATCTGCCACGCCTGCTGCACGACAGCCATGGATCTGAACGCAGCAGCAATCATCACTGTAACGATGTCCGGATTTACTGCAGGTATGATTTCGAAATACCAGCCGGGATGCATGGTGATCGGCTGTGCGGTGGATGAGACGGTGTACCGTCAGATGTCGCTGATGTTCGGCGTCAATCCGCTGCTGATCGAGAAGGTAGATGATGCGGAGGAATTGTTCGATGCAGCAGTGAAAGCGAGTGTTGCTGCCGGTCTGATCCGTCACGGGGATAAGGTTGTGATAACGGCAGGAGTGCCGCTTGGCGTTGCAGGCAACACCAATATGGTGCGCGTTGTGGAAGTATGATGGGGAACATTTTTTGCATCGTTGGGAAAAGTTCATCGGGAAAAGATACAGTCTACAAAAAACTTCTGGAGAATCCGTCGCTTCGGCTGAAGCGGATCGTTCCCTACACGACACGGCCGATCCGTGCGGGCGAGCAGGAGGGCGTGGAGTATCACTTTGCGACAATGGAGAGACTGACTCAGTTGCAGGAGGAGAATAAGATCATTGAATGCCGCTCTTACGATACGGTCTATGGCGTATGGTATTATTTTATGGTACAGGACAGCCAGATCGATCTGGATGCAAATGATTATCTGATCATCGGAACGCTGGAATCCTTCATAAAGATAAGGGATCATTTTGGCAGGAACAGGGTGCTGCCAGTCTATATCGATCTGGATGACGGGGAACGATTATCCCGGGCGCTTGAGCGCGAAAAACAGCAGAGCCAGCCAAGGTATGAGGAAATGTGCAGACGTTTTATCGCGGATGCGAAGGACTTTTCAGAGGATAATCTTGCAAGGGCAGGAATCACTGTAAGATTTGACAACCATGATTTGAAAAACTGTCTTGATAAGGTGGAGGCGTATATCACAGCAAATCAGGAAGCCTCCGCTTCTTTCGATCTGGGCGGGAGGCTGGAAAAGAGCGGGATAAACTGTGAGGCATTTGATGCATGAGTGGGGTGACGGATAGATGGATTTTAAGGTAAACGAGGTGCAGCAGACGGCGCCGGTGCAGCAGACACAGACTGCGCAGCCAACGGATGATTCGTTTAAGTTTATGCTGGCGAGCAATATTGAGGAGGCGGGACTTGCAGAGCGGCTCAATCTCATGATGGAAGAGATCGTGATGCAGGGAGACAAGATCGTGAAGCGCATGGATGTGCGCGACATGCGCAGATACCGCACACTGATCAAGGAGTTCATGAATGAGATCGTGAACCGCTCGCACAAATTTTCGCGTGAGAATTTTTTGGACAGGCGCGGACGGCACAGGGTTTACGGAATCATCAGGCTTGTGGACGAGAAGCTGGATGAACTTGCGCAGGAGCTGGTGAACGAGGAGTGCGATAAGATTGCGATCCTTGCCAAAGTTGATGAGATACGGGGGCTGCTGCTCGATATATTTGCATAGTACAGCGTTGCATTAATTTTGATGTAATACTGTACCAGGGTGAAATTGGAGGGCGTAGTATGGAAATAGTGAATGAAAACATCAGTGAAAATAGTGCGCAGGAGGCGCAGATGCGCAGGAAGCGCTCCATAGAGATACTGAGGGCACACAATGTTCCCTACATAGAGCATCTTCCTGTGATCGAGACGTCAGACCGCGTCAGGATCAGAACTGCCGATGAGATCGCGCGCCGGGCTGTGGCGTGTCTGTTCGCGGTTCAGGTGGCATGTGATGCGGCCGGCGGACGTGCGAATCTGAAAAAGAGCCGGAAATTCTTTAGCGACAAGGTTGCAGCGTTTGGTGTGGAGGGATTTCTCACACAAAAGGAGCGGAAAGTGTTTCGGGATAAGTGCACGAACCAGGAGTTCTGCAGCATGACATGGAAATATGAAGCTTACTGGGTGCTGCTGTGGGCGCTTGGCATCGTGAAGGAGCTCGACTACCCGGCGGATGCCTGTGACTGTGATCTTGCGATCAATGCGGTTGCGGAGTGTGATGGAATGGATGCACTTCTGCAGCAGGTCCATCTGCGTGATATCTCTGAAATACTTGATGAGGCGGATCTGATCTTTCGGTATGACTGGGCGTGTGTGGAGGCGCGCATTCATGAGGAGGAGGCGCCGGCAGGCTTAAATCCGGACGTGGTATTTGAGCGGCACTGTGCATTGAACTGGCTGATCGACGCAGACGGCACTGACGATTGGGACAACGTGTCCACGAACACCTGAGAGGGAGCATTATGGAAGGCACGACATGGAACGATGTTGTAGGGCAGAGGCAGCTTACAGATAACCTGCAGAGCGCCATAAAGCACAATAAAATATCACATGCCTATCTGATACAGGGCGAAAAGCTGTCAGGAAAGCGCATGATCGCCGACATCTTCGCGAGAGCGCTTCAATGCGGGGAGGGGCAGGCGGAGGACGGGCGGCAGTCCTCTTTGTTCGATCTTGCGGCAGACAGGGATCAGGCGCAGGAGAAAAATGACACGGGTGTCAGAATACGTCCGTGCAACTGCTGCAGATCATGCAGGCAGGCGATCAATGGAAACCACCCGGACATCATCTATGTGACGCACGAGAAACCCAATGTGATATCGGTTGACAACATCAGACAGCAGATCAACGGCGATATTGCGATCAAGCCGTACAGCGGGACGTACAAGATCTACATCATTGATGAGGCGGAGAAAATGAATGTGCAGGCGCAGAATGCGCTGCTAAAGACACTGGAGGAACCGCCGGAGTATGCAGTGATCCTGCTGCTTTCCACCAGGGCAGAGGCGATGCTTCCGACGATCCTGAGTCGCTGTGTCACCCTGAATACGAGGCCGGTATCAGAGGATCTGATCAAAAAATATCTGATGCAGCGGATCCAGATACCAGATTATAAGGCGGCAGTCTGTGCGTCTTTTGCGCGGGGAAATGTCGGGCGTGCGGCCGAGCTTGCCACCAATGAGACATTCGAACACATGAAGTGGTCCGTACTCGGGATACTAAAAAATATTTCAGATATGGAGATCAATCAGATCGCGGCCGAGGTCAGGAAGATCACTGAGGAAAAATTTGACACGGACGATTATCTGGATCTGTGTTTCATCTGGTTCCGGGATGTGTTATTATATAAAGCGTGCGGGGCGCACGGTGGTCAGAGTCACATTGTATTCAAGGAGGAGATTTCTGATATTGCCGGTGCGGCGAGGCGTTACAGTTATGATGCGGTCGAGAAGATCATTCATTCGATCGACCGGGCGAGGAGCAGGCTTTCGTCAAATGTGAACTTTGACCTGACGATGGAGTTGATGTTTCTGGATATGAAGGCTGGATAAATTAATGGAAAGTAATAGTGGGGTAGATAGATATGGTGAAAGTGATTGGTGTGAGATTTCGGACGGCGGGCAAGATATATTTTTTTGATCCGCTGGCGTTTGAGATCAGGCGCGGCGATCATGTGATCGTTGAGACTGCGCGTGGGATCGAATACGGTACAGTGGTAGGAGATCCCCGGGAAATAGAGGAGGACAGGGTAGTACAGCCCTTGAAACCGGTGCTCCGGATCGCGACGAAACGCGATATGGAGCAGGAGGCAGCGAACAAACAGAAGGAAAAAGACGCTTTTAAGATCTGCCTTGACAAGATTAAAAAGCACAATCTCGAGATGAAGCTGATCGATGCGGAGTACACGTTTGACAACAATAAGGTGCTCTTTTACTTTACGGCGGATGGGCGCATTGATTTCAGGGAACTGGTGAAGGATCTGGCGTCCGTGTTCAAGACAAGGATCGAACTGCGCCAGATCGGGGTGCGCGATGAGACAAAGATCCTGGGCGGCATCGGTATCTGCGGAAGACCGCTCTGCTGTCACTCGCATCTGTCGGAGTTCGTGCCGGTTTCGATCAAGATGGCAAAGGAGCAGAATCTGTCACTGAATCCCACGAAGATCTCCGGTGTCTGCGGAAGGTTGATGTGCTGCCTAAAGCATGAGGAGGAAACTTATGAATATCTCAACAGAAAGCTCCCGAACGTGGGGGACTTTGTGACGGCGGACGACGGATTGAAGGGTGAAGTGCATAGCGTCAACGTGCTCCGCCAGCTAGTCAAAGTGATCGTCGAGGTGGACGATGAGAAGGAGATTCACGAGTATAAGGTGGAGCAGCTTCGGTTTAAGAGACGCCACAAGAAGGATAAGAACGACAATATGAGCCACGAGGAGCTCAAGGAACTGCGGGAGCTTGAAAAACTCGAGAAACAGGAGAAAGATGCAAAGTCCAAGCTCTGAATCCGATCCAGAGCGGAGAGCTGGCGATGTCAGAGCGGAGAGGTGAGCTGCCCGGGAACTGGCGATCCGGAGGGGAGAGCTGCCTGAAAGCTGGCGTTGCCGCAGCGGAGCGGAAAGCGGCGCAGAGGTTTACAGATGGATGTGGAAATAAAGGAAAATGAGCGCATTGATGACCTGCAGCGCAACGGCTATCAGATCATCCAGAATCCTGAGAAATTCTGTTTTGGTATGGATGCGGTGCTGCTGAGCGGTTTTGTGCGGGTGAAGCCTGAGGCAAACGTGCTGGATCTGGGGACAGGGACAGGCATCATACCGCTGTTGGTGGAAGCAAAGACGCAGGCTGCACATATCAGTGCCGTCGAGATCCAGGAGGAGAGCGCTGACATGGCAAGACGCAGTGTGCGTCTCAACGGGCTGGAGCGTAAGATCGATATTGTGACAGGGGATTTGAGGGAAGCAGACACGTTTTTTGACGCTGCTTCTTTTGACGTGGTAACATGCAATCCGCCGTATATGATCGGGCAGCATGGACTGACGAATCCGGATGAACCTAAGGCGATCGCGCGGCATGAGATCCTGTGTACCCTGGAGGATGTGGTCAGGGTCGCGGCAAGGCTGCTAAAGCCGGGAGGATATTTCTGCATGGTTCACAGACCGTTCCGGCTGGCGGAGATCATCACAGTGATGACAGCATATAAACTGGAACCTAAGCGCATGAAGCTGGTGTATCCGTATGTTGACAAGGAACCGAATATGGTGCTGATCGAGGGATGCAGGGGCGGAAGACCGCGCATGACTGTGGAGAAACCGCTGATCGTGTGGCGGGAACCGAATGTGTACACGGACGAAATGTGTGATGTATATGGATATTAATACAGTTTTGAATAAAGAATATATGGGGAAAAGACGGATGGGATTTGAGATATTGGGGATGAGGTGGTGTTGACGATGGCGGGAAAATTGTATCTGTGCGCCACACCGATCGGCAATCTTGGCGACATGACGCCACGTGTGGTGGAAACGCTCCAGATGGTGGATCTGATCGCAGCGGAGGATACGAGAAACAGTATCAGGCTGCTGAATCATTTCGGGATCCGCACGCCGATGACAAGCTATCATGAATACAATAAGATCGAGAAAGCTGCCGTGTTGATCGAACAGATGAATGGCGGTAAAAATGTGGCATTGATCACGGATGCGGGGACGCCGGCGATCTCCGATCCGGGGGAGGTGCTCGTCCGGATGTGCCATGAAGCGGGGATCGTCGCAACGTCGCTTCCGGGTGCGGCGGCATGTATCACAGCGCTGACACTCTCGGGGCTTAGTACCAGGCGTTTTTGCTTTGAAGGGTTTCTGCCTGCTGACAAAAAGCAGAAGAAGGACATACTGGATGATCTGAAGAAAGAGTCAAGGACGATCATCCTGTACGAAGCGCCGCATCATCTGGTCAATACGTTGGAGGCACTGTATGATGCCCTTGGCGACCGCAGGCTGACATTGTGCAGGGAGCTGACCAAGAAGTTTGAGGAGGTTGTGCCGACCACGATCTGTGATGCGCGCGCGCGGTATGCGCAGGAACAACCGCGCGGTGAGTATGTGCTCGTGCTGGAAGGAAAGAGCCTTTTGGAGTTTAAGCGGGAAGAGGAGCAGAACTGGCAGGAGATTTCGATTGAGGATCATATGCAGCAGTATGAGGCGCAGGGCATGGAGCGCAAGGAAGCGATGCGGAAGGTGGCAAAGGATAGGGGGATCTCCAGACGCGATGTATATCAATATCTCGTAGCAGCCGAAAAATACTGATATAAATATGGAAAAATTTGAGAAAATGCGTTGACAAATATATATATGGATACTATGATTTATTATAGTTCATTCTGGCGCCGCCAAAAATATCACTTCATAAGATCGATCAGGAATGCATACAATGAAGTGTGGGTACTATATGGGCGTCTCAATACGGGATAGGTTGGAAAAAGGAGATTTTTGTATGGAAAGAGTGTATGAAATCATCGAGGAACAGTTACATTTGACAGGCATGGAGCTCACAGAGGATCTGAACTTAAAGGACGATCTCGGCGCGGATTCGATCGATCTGGTAGAGCTTGTCATGGCGTTTGAGGACGAGTACGGCATCAGCGCTGATTATGAGGAGATGGATAAGAAAGTCCGGACGGTCGGCGACATCATCGAATTTCTCAGAGAGCAGGGAGCAGATATCTAAGATCTGCTCTATTTTTTTGTTTGGTATTGTCTAAATTGCCAATAAAGTGCGGAAAAGCACGTGCAAAAGTGCTTTTTTTTAGATCAAAAATACAGAAAAACTGTATTAGCGTATAAAATAAACAGAAGTTGTGTATGAGAACGCTCAATTATATGACGAATACAGGAAAAGATAAAAATATTTTGGGGAATCTGCACAAAAGACTTGGGTTTGCAAGAAGAAAAGGTTAAATCGGTTGCAAAATACGAAAAGTTAAGTTATAATATGAATTGGTCATATAAGACAGAGAAGGAGGAAATTACTATGAAACTCAAGAAAATTCTTGCTGCGACACTTGCAGCAACAATGGTATTGTCATCTGCTATGACAGTATCCGCACGTAACTACTATTCTTCAAGTGCACCGGCAGAAGAGCCGGCACCGGCATCAACACCGGTATCATCTGAGCCGGAGACAATTAAGGGCGCAAATGCTGAGATCAAAGTGGGCGGCGCTGTTGTAAGGACATCGATCGCAGGCGCTTACGCTGCAAGAAGCGTACAGGGCGTAGCAGTTACAACACCGGCGTCTGATCTTGCTGCAAAGCTTGGATTGAAGGCTGGTCAGAAGGCTGTAATCACAATCTATGACGCAGATGAGAAGAACAGCCCTGCAGCAATGGCAAGCATCAATGCGGCTGCAGAAGCACTTGGTGGAAAGGTACTTGCTGCACTCAACATCAACCTTGGTGCAAAGCAGAACCATAAGTGGGTAGCACTTGAGGGCGGCTCTGTCGCACTTGCAACAGGACTTCCTAAGGGAGCTGACACAACAAAGACATATTGCGCAGTCTGCGTACTGCCGGGCGGCGAAGTAACAATCCTTGAAGATCTGGATACCAATCCTAAGACTGTTACATTTGAAGTTAAGAGCGGCATCGGCGCATATGCGATCGTAGCAAAGTAGGTTGAGCAGACAAATTCCGGTATGGCATTATGCCACACCGGAATTATCTGTTAGGAAAGATAACTCAGATGCGGTCGTATACAACAGGGGGAGTTTGAGGAGATGAAGGCATGGTGTGTGCGGAGAAGATATGACATACTGTTTGTGGTACTCATGTTCTGTGTCGCATCCCATGGCATAAGCAAGAGCTACGGATTCTATTTTCCGGCCGATGAGTTTGGCTACTGGTCTCATGCAGCCAGGCTTGCCGGATATGACTGGTCGGATATCGCGTCGCTGAGCTCTTATTATTCTTTTGGCTATAGTCTCGTCCTACTCCCCGTTTTTTTATTGTTCAAAGATGGGGTTATCGCTTATCGTGTGGCAATGTTTGTGAACTTTGCACTGCTTGCTGCATGCTTTTTTGTATTACAGAAAATGGGCAGGAGCATCTCGGCTTTTCACGCGGCGGTGGCGGTGTTTTATCCTACATGGCTTTTTTATGCCGGGACGACTTTTGCGGAAGCGCTTCTTGTGACATTGTATATTGTCATATGCCTGCTGTTGTTGAAGTATATCAGAACAGACAATAAGCTGTATCTGGTGTTTATGTTTGCGACAATGGTATACATGTATATCGTTCATATGCGCGCGGTCGGCGTTCTGGTGTCAGGGGTGATCGTGCTCTTTGTGCGTGGCTTTAAGAATGGCGGGAAAAGGGTAAGATATATGCTGGTCCTGCTGATGGGGGCAGCATTTCTATTGGCAGCGGCTTTTTTGGCAAAAAAATTCTGGACAGGCTCTCTTTACACGGATGCGGAGCAGGTGTTAAAGAATGCCAATGACTATGCGGGACAGTTTGGCAAGATCGCGTACATTTTTACTAGAGAAGGATTTGAAAATCTGATCATCAGCATAGCGGGAAAAATTTTATATCTGGGGTTGTCGAGTTTTGGGATCGCTTATTTTGGAATCGGTTATGCTGTCAAAGCATTGCGGAAGGGCAGTTATGTATCCTTATTTGTACTGCTCTCGACGCTGGCGGCAGTCATGATCAGTGCCATCTATACGATATATCCGGGGCGGGTGGACGCGCTGACGTACGGTCGCTATCACGAATATGTGATGCCCATCCTGATCATTATGGGGATCAGGGCGTTGGGAGAGAAGGCTCTGACGGTAAAGAGGACAGCCGGCATCATCAGTGTGATCCTTGTCCTGGAAGCAGTCATGACGTGGCTGGTCACGGTCAGCCTGCACAAAAATGGGCAGACTTCTTTTTTTGGAAATACGATATGCGGGATTAGCTGGCTTTACGATCCGGAAAATTTTGAGCCGGCCGGTTTTTACTGGCGGGCATATGCTGTATGCGGCGCAATGACTGTTGCGGCATGCATGGGCGTGCGCTGGATCGGCAGACGCAAAGGCAGGGAGATGCTGCTGGTGATCCTGGTGGCGGTTCAGGTCCTAAACAGCATACGGCTGTCGTCCATGTACATCGATTCCTCACGGCTGGGGTGCTTTAGGGATACGATCGTCATGCAGAAGATAGAGGAGCTGAATCCGG
The DNA here is from genome assembly GCA_021770755.1 of Lachnospiraceae bacterium. GTDB lineage: Bacteria > Bacillota > Clostridia > Lachnospirales > Lachnospiraceae > COE1. Next base: position 50,351 of record JAETQI010000024.1, on the reverse strand, counting down.
AAAATGACAGGGATGTTTATTACAGCACGGACGGGGAACCATTTGGAAATATCGGTATACTGCAGTTTATGATGCGGGATACGCCGATCCATATTGTGAAAGCGTATTATGATCTGGATCAATATGGCGGGGAGGATCTGCTGCTGATCGATTATCGCAGCGATCAGGCGCAGGCGTTGGAGGAAAAGTTTGACAGTCATTTTAGGAAGGGACATTTTATACTATATTACAACGAGTAGAGTATACGGGGGATTGATCATGAAAAAGAGATTGTGTGGAATATTGTGCGTTATGGCAATGCTGCTCATGATGGGTATGACAGTATGTGCGGTGGACGCTGAAAAGATAAAGAAAAATTCAGTGCTGCAGACAAACAGCCAGGTGGAGCTGCGTGAGGCGCCGGATGAGAACTCAGCCGTGACGGCTACGCTTCTGGGCGGAACGCCGGTCATCATCAAGGAGGAAGCGGCGGACGGCTGGTGTAAGGCAGCATACCAGGAAAAGGAAGGATATGTGCAGATATCTTATCTGGTGCTGTTAGGAACTCCGATCGCGCCGGACGCGCCAGCAGATACAGCAGCCGAGCCGCAGCAGACCGAGGGTGAGGCGGTATCGCAGCCAGCAGACACAGCAGCCGGGCCGCAGCAGACAGACGGTGAAGCGGCGCAGCAGCCGGCAGATACGGCAGCAGCCGAGTCGCAGCCGGCAGACACGGCGGCTGAGCCGCAGCCAGCAGACGTTGAAACGGCGCCGCAGGCGGCGGACAACGCAGTACGTCCGGATCGGAATGCACTTGACGATGAGTTTAAGACGATAGAGGAGGCAGCCATTGTGGCTTATCAGGAGGCGGAAACGGCAAAAGACCAGGCGGCTTCCGAAAAAGTATGGGGAATCGTGATCGCAGTTCTGGTGGTTGCGATCTTTGCAGTGGGTATTATTACGACTTTGCGCAACAATAAGGGGAAAAAATAATCACAATGAAACTCATTATACAGATACCATGCTACAATGAGGCGGATACCCTTGAGGCGGCACTGAACGACCTGCCGGAATATCTGGAGGGGATCGACGAGATCGAATATTTGATCATTAATGATGGCAGTTGTGATGCCACTGTCGAGGTGGCAAGAAAGTGGGGCGTACACCACATCGTAAATTTCAGCCAGAACAAAGGACTGGCAAAGGGATTCATGGCAGGTCTCGACGGCTGCCTCAGAAACGGTGCGGACATCATCGTCAATACGGATGCGGACAACCAGTACTGTGCAGAGGATATACAGGAACTGATCCGCCCGATCCTCGATGGCAGGGCGGATATGGTGGTAGGCGCCAGACCGATCGACGAGACGGAACATTTTTCCTATATGAAGAAGAAACTCCAGCATCTTGGAAGCTGGGCGGTGAGGCGTGCCTCGAACACGGATATACCGGATGCGCCCAGCGGCTTTCGCGCGATGACGCGCGACACGGCTATGCGCATCAACGTGGTTAACGATTACACTTACACACTGGAGACGATCGTGCAGGCGGGGCGGGAGAAGATCGCAGTTACCAGCGTTCCCGTGCACACCAACCCACAGCTACGGCCATCCAGGCTGTTTAACGGTGTGTGGGCATATGTCAAGAAATCGATCGTCATCATTATCAGGGCGTATATCATGTACCAGCCGTTAAAGGCGTTCACATACATCAGCATTCTGCCGACGCTGATCGGATTTGGGATCGGACTGCGATTCTTGTGTTATCTGTTTACACAGGGCGGAACCGGACATGTGCAGTCGCTGATCCTTGCGTGCACGCTCATTATCATAGGGTTTCTGACATTTATGATCGGCCTTGTATCGGACCTGATGGCATCGAACAGGCGCATACTGGCAGATACGCAGTATCATGTCAGGCGGATGGAGTATGAGATGGAGGAAAAAATGAGGAAGATTGATGAACGGACAGTGCGGGGGAAGGACGCTTTGCGTGACGAGTAGGGAAGAAAGCTCTTCCCTATTTGATTTATGCACACGGGCACCCAAAGGAAGATTGTCAGCATGCGCTGACGGGTGCCCGGCGCACGAGTAGGGGAAGATGGCTCTTCCCTACTCGATTATGAGAAATGTAAACAATAAAATGATATGACAAAGCCACTGAAACAGTGAAATTTCTGGAAGGAGTATTTATGGATATATTGATGGGAATCGCGATGTTTTGCATACCGCCCCTTTTTGCACTGGTGATTCACAATTACCTGCGGCACGGGGAGATGACGGGAAAGAGAAAAGTGATCTTTTACGCGGCGTACTTTGTGATCATCAATCTGTTTTCACTCGGGATATCTTTTCTGCGCGGCGTGCGGGGGATACATTTTGCGGATATGACGATGACGTACAAGATCAAATATATCAGTGTTGGGGCGGTGAGCGGATTTATCTTTCCGTTTCCGGTGTGTCTGCTCACGGAGGATATCATCACATTTGGCGGCATCAGGAGATACTCGGTGCGGTTTATCAATGATGTTAGAAAGTATTTTCCCTATGCGGTGCGTTCCGCGAGGGCGGATCTGCGTTCTGAGGTGTCAAACTCGTATCTGGACTGGCTGTGGTGGCTGATCGAGCCGTTTTGCATGATGCTGATCTACACGATGATCTTCGGCGTCGTGTTTCATGCGTCAGAACAGTATTTTCCGGTTTTTATCTTTATCGGGATCACGATGTGGGGGTTTTTCTCAAGGAGTGTGTCCGGAAGCGTGAATACGGTGAGAGCCAGCAAAGGGATCATCACCAAGATCTATATGCCAAAGTATATACTGCTCCTCTCGAAGATGTTTGTAAACGGATTTAAGATGATGGTGTCCTTTGGAGTGGTGCTTGTGATGATGCTGTTTTTCAGGGTGCCTGTGACGTGGCGTATCCTGTATGCGGTGCCGATCATTGTCGTCCTGTTCCTGTTTACGTTCGGCGTGGGGACGATCATGATGCACTACGGCGTGTATGTCAGCGATCTGGGTTATATCACGGGGATCGTTCTGAGCATGCTGATGTATTTTACGGGTACATTTTACGATGTGGCAAAGCGTGTTCCCGAACCGTTTGGCGATCTGCTTGCGAAACTGAATCCTGTGGCATTTCTCATATCAGCCATGAGGGAGGTGCTGCTGTACGAGACGACCCCGGCGGCGGGAATGCTCATGATGTGGGGCGGGCTGTCAGTCATATTGATCGCGCTCGGGGCATTCACGATCTACAGCAACGAAAATGCGTATGTAAAGATCATATAACATGCAGAGAGGTGGACAGACATGGCAGATATTGCAATAGATGTGAGGGATGTCAGCATTCATTACAGGATCCTCAACAGTATATCGGTGCAGAAATCATTTTTTCGCAGGAAGGCGCGCAGTGAGATCTTTGAGGCGGTAAAACATGTGACGTTTTCCGTGGAGGAGGGCGGCATCCTTGGCATCATCGGAAAAAACGGAAGCGGAAAATCGACGCTTTTGCGTTCCATTGCAGGGGTATTTTCACCTAATACGGGCACGATCGACCTGAAAGGGCATTCTGTCTCGCTGATGGCGCTCGGTGTGGGCTTTAAGGAAAATCTGACGGGGCGTGAGAATATCGTGCTGTCGGGAATGCTGCTTGGATTTTCGGAGAAAGAGATCGAGGAGCGGTCGCAGGAGATCATTGACTTTGCGGAGATCGGGGATTTTATTGACAGACCGGTGCGCACTTACTCGAGCGGCATGCACTCGAAGCTTGCCTTCTCGATCACGGCGATGCTTGAAAATGATATCATGCTGGTGGATGAGGTCTTAAGCGTCGGCGATGAAAAGTTTCGGAAAAAGAGCCTGTCCAAAATGAAGGAGCTGATCAGTGACGATAACCGGACCGTGATCATCGTGTCCCACAGTATCGAGACGCTCAAGGAGCTGTGCGGCAGTGTGATGTGGCTTCACGACGGCGAGATGAAGGAGATCGGGGATACGGACACGGTGCTGGAACATTATTTGAAATTTATGGGGAATTGACGGATGCTTTTGCAGAAAATAATACTGACGGAAAACACAGACGGATTACACTGTCACAGCCGGGGGGCACTGCGGTATGAAAATGACAGATGTGTCATTTTTGAGAAGGGTGCCGAGTGGTCGACAGACGCGTATCTCAATGCTTTTTCGATCGGAAAATGGTGCACATACTGTGATCTGGAAAAGGTTACCCTGCAGGTCAGGCTGCAGGGAACTTTTATCGTGCGGGTATTTCATGTGGACGTGGACCGCAATAAGTTCTGCCGCAGACAGATCGCCGGTGGGCGTGTGGCGGCAGCGGAGGGAGAGACCATAAAGTACGATATACCGATGCAGAAAAAAGGTGTGGCCTACTTCTCGCTCAAGGCGGTGACGGACGGGGCATCCTGCAGCGGTGCGTTCTTTGAGGGGGAGACCGCTTCCGCGAAAGCGGTCACAATTGCACTGAACATATGTACATACAGACGGGAGAAGGATCTCCTGCGCAATCTGGAATTGCTGCGCACCTGTTTTCTGGACAACAAAGAATCTGAACTGTATGGGCATCTGCAGGTATTTATCACGGATAACGGAAATACACTCCCGATCGAAACGCTGCAGGATGACCAGGTCCATGTCTGCCGCAATCCCAATGTGGGCGGAGCAGGGGGATTTGCAAGAGGGCTGATCGAGATCGGTCAGGTGAAAGAGCGTAAAAATGTCACGCATGTCATTTTTATGGATGATGACGTACAGATCCTGCCGGAAGCGCTGCTCCGCACATACGCGCTGCTGCGGTGTCTTAAGGAGGAGTACGCTTCTGCGTTTATCGCGGGTGCGATGCTCCAGCTTGACAGGAAGTACATGCAGCATGAGAACGGTGCTGTGTGGAACGCGGGAAAGTGCCAGTTTGCGGGCAGGGGTCTCGATCTGCGCCGGTTTTCCAACGTCGTGCGCAATGAGATGGATGCGGAGCGCGACTATGCGGCGTGGTGGTACTGCTGCATACCGGCGGCGAACGTGCGGGCGGACAACCTTCCGATCCCGGTCTTTATCCATCAGGATGATGTGGAGTACAGTCTGAGGAACGCGAAGGGGATCATCACGATGAACGGGATCGCTGTCTGGCATCCTGTCGCGGTGAACAAGCGCATCTCGAGCAATGAGTATTACAATCTCAGAAATATGCTGATCGTGAATGCAAGGTACTGCCCCGGATTTGGCAGGAAACGGCTGACAAAAACGATGGCGGTCAGGCTGATGATGCCGCTGCTGCGATTCCGTTACAAGGATATGTATCTGGTCTACCAGGCGCTGGCGGACTTCTGCCGGGGGCCGGAGTGGCTGCGGCAGGTAGATGCGCCGTCCTACCATCAGAAGATCATTGAAAAGGGATATAAACTGACAGATGTGTCAGAGAGACTGAAAGATATTCAATGTATAAAATGCAGTGATCCGTCAGAGATTAACAGTATGAAGGATATTTTCAGGCGTGCATTGCGGCAGAAAGCATTTGGGCGATTGCTGCGGCAGATCGTCACGCTGAACGGCTGGCTTCTGCCGCCTGTCAGGGAGACAAAGGCATTTTCGATGGGCGTGCATCCCATCGATCTGTACAGGATGGGCAGCGTGATCCTCTATGATGAGGAGAGTATGCAGGGAATCGAGCTTAGGCGGTCATTTGGGCAGGTATTTGTATTTTTATCCCTGTATGTGAGATCACTGTGGCTGATCTTTTCGAAATACGATGCCGGCAAACAAAAGTACCAGGCGGAGTGGTCATCACTGCATGGTATCGAATATTGGAGGTATCTGTATGAGCGGTAAGCATCTGTCGGTCATCATACCTGTCTACAACGTTGAAAAGTATATCGCAAAGTGCCTGCGGAGCATCGTGGGCGAAAATGCGGGGGGTTCCGGGGCAGTCGAGGTCATCGTGATCGATGACGGATCGACAGATAAGTCTGGCAGGATCGCGGATGCGTTCGCGCGAAGATACCCGTGTGTGAGGGTGATCCATCAGGAAAATGCCGGTGTGGCGGCAGCGAGAAATACAGGGATCCGCAGCGCATGCGGAGAATGGCTGTATTTTGTGGACTCTGACGACTGGATGGCGGAGGGAGGGATCCGCGCCATCTGTGAGGAGACGGCAAAGATTCCGGATGCGGATGTGCTGTTTATGGAAGCGTACCAGAATGTGGGGCGAAAACAGAGCGAGTGGGTACACTTTGATGCCGATGCGGATCTGACAGACCGCGAAAGCATCAGAAAGCTCCAGTGCGGGATCCTCTATGCGCCGTTTTGGCTCAGGGTAAAAAATGATCCGATGGCAGCACCGTGGGACAAAGTGTACCGCAGGGATTTTCTCGTGAGGAACCGTCTGCAGTTTGGCGAGCACCTCAGGGTGCTTGACGATATGGTGTTCAATTTCGAAGTGATGGGTGCCGCGGATCAGGTGGCGTGCAGAAAGATCAGACCGTACCATTACCGCCGTTTTGTGGCGGAGTCCATCACGAACACTTACAAACCGGACCGGGTACGGCAGGACAGAACCGTCTGGCGCTATCTCTTTTCGCTGGAAATGTGGAACGGCAGAGATACCACAGAACTGCGAAAGGCATTGATGTGCCGGATCGTCAAGTCGTTTAGTATCTGCTGCCGCCTGTGTTTTTTTCATGATGATAATAAGAAAAAACTGCGGGAGAAGATCCGCTATGTGGAGCGGGTGATGGGAAGTGAGCCGTACCGTACGGCATTCCACACGGTGAGGCTGTCTGATCTGGAGTGGAAGCTCAAGATCGTGGCGTTGGCGGGGCGGATGCGGTCCGGATGGGCAGTGTATCTGCTTCATGTCGCATGGGAATCGGCAAAGAAATGGAAAGTATAAGAGGATAGTATGCAGCAGTTGGAGCATTTGGTCCGCGGCAGGCGGGTTGTCTTTGTGACAACGAAAAATATCGACTATATACGCAATGTGCAGGAGATCCGGTTTCTGGAGCAACATGCCGGAGGGCTGCGGGTGATCTGTTCGCACAAAAAGAATTATGCGGTCAGGATCCTGGAAGTATGGTGGAAGCTGCTGATCGCTGGCAGGGGATACGATGTGGTCTTTTTTGGGTTTGCACCGCAGCTTGTCGCGCCGTTTTTTTACAAATACAGGAAACATCAGATCATCATCGATTTTTTTGTCTCGGTGTATGACACGCTGGTAAACGACCGGAAAAAGTTTTCTGTGCACAGTCCTATCGCAAGGGTATGCCACTGGATCGACGATTATGTGATCCGGAGGGCGGACTGCGTCGTCACGGACACGAAAGCGGACGCCCGGTATTTTATCCAGGAGTTTCATGGGGACAGGAACAGATTCCGGACGGTTTATCTCGAGGCGGACAGATCGGTCTATTATCCGCGGGAGCAGCGAAAGACCGACAGGCTGGCGGACAAGTTCGTCGTCCTGTATTTTGGGAGCATCCTGCCGCTGCAGGGGGTGGATATCGTGCTGAGGGCGATCGAACTCTTAAAGGATGAGCCGGATATCTTTTTCCAATTTATAGGACCGGTGTCTGACAAGTACCGGGCGCCGGTACAGGACAATGTGCAGTATATCGACTGGCTGGCGCAGGAGGATCTGGCGGCGCATATCGCGAATGCGGATCTATGTCTTGCGGGGCATTTTAGCAATACGATCGACAAGGCGAAGAGAACGATTCCCGGAAAGGCATATATTTACCGTGCCATGGGAAAGCGGATGGTTCTGGGCGACAACAGGGCGAACCGTGAGCTCTTTGAGGGGGATGATCAGGTGGTATGGACGGCGATGGGCAGCGCGGAAGCGTTGGCGGATGCGATCAGGCAATGCGCAAAAAAAAGATAAGGAACGTGATTCCTTATCTTTTTTTATGCACACGGGCGTCCAGAGGAAAAGTGTCAGCATACGCTGACGGACGCCCGGCGCGCGAGGAGGGAAGATGGATCTTCCCTCCTCGATTGTATAGGCACTTGTCCGATCATGCATGTCAGACGGTTCAGAGTGCAGGATGCGCACGCACTTATTGCAAAAATCAGACACACTGCTATACTGTACGGGAAGGGGGCGGTAAAACGTGATGGAAATCAATTATTATGAAGACCCCGCACTGCCGGGAAGCCGGGTAGATGTCTATTACCGGGAGCAGGACGCGGAAGTTGCAGGGCTGATCGATTTTCTTGAGGCAGGGCAGGTGGTCATCGGGAAGAAGGAGCAGAGCACGAAACGGATCTTTCTGCGTGATATTTTTTATCTGGAGATTGTCGACCGGCACTGCTTTGCCTATCTGGAACATGAAGTGTTTCAGATCGAGTATAATCTAAAACAGTTTCTGGAGAAATACTGGTCGGGCGGTTTTGTGCAGATCGGGAAATCGCTGGTGGTGAACCTGCACCGGATCGACCGGATTAGACCGGATCTGAACATGCGAATGCACCTGCTGATGGAGAACAAGGAAGAACTGGTATTGAACAGGGCATACAGGAAAAATTTTATGGACTGTCTAAAGAAAGTGGGGAGGTATCAGAATGAAGATCATTAACCGGAGCAATTTTATTTCTGTCGTGTGTGTGGTCTATACCGCACTGTCTGTAGGGAAGATCGCGGTGGAGGCCGTCACACAGCACAATTTCGGCAATTATCAGGGAAATCTGCTGACAATGTTGTTCTTTTCACTGATAGGCACCCTGATCATATCCCAGCATTATCGGCTGGCTCAGCTTCCGCTGCTGTTCGTGGCACTGCTCCAGTACGGCGTGCTGATCGGCGCGGTCATGTTGTTTACATGGGGCTCGGGCTTTTTCACCGAGCTGCACCCGGATGCCTACAGGGATATGTTCTGGTCGTTTACAATCCCCTATATTGTAACGGCAGCAGTGTACTATGCGGCACTGTACATGGAGGTTGGAAAAGCAAACCGTTTGCTGAAACAGATGAAGGAGGGTTCAAGATGAAAACAATCGTAAAAAATCAAAGCAGTCTGGCACTTACCGCTTTTGGCGGTCTTGGCATGGAGGCGGTCTACGCATTTGGTTTGGAGCCGTTATTGTATGGGACACCGATGCAGGAATGGTCCGCGGCGCAGACCATCGCGCACTGGATCCTGACCTGCATCACATGGGGGATCATTGGATCATGGATCGTGCGGTCAGCACAGAAGGACTGCGATCCTGATTTGCTGGAGCGGAAGGAACGGATGCGTTCATGGCAGTGGTTTGCGGTGGTGTTGTGTGTCGTGATCTCCGCCGCGATGCAGTATCGTGCGTGGGGCGGGGTGAAGTTCATGCACGAATTTCGCAATCTTGGCGCGCTGCTCTTTACATTCCAGTATATCTATTATGCCTTTGAGACAATGCTGTTCATGCTGATCATTGTGTTTGGGCAGAAAGCGTGCGAGGCATGGTTTGGAGACCAGAAGATTCCGTACGGCGGCATTGTGTGCGGGCTGACATGGGGATTTGCCCATATTTTCACGAAGGGAAGCCTGGCGGTGGGGATTGGCAGCATCCTGTCGGGATTTATGTTCGGGTCTGCGTATCTGCTGGTCAACAGGGATATCAGGAAGGCATGGATCGTCATGTTTCTGATGTTTACGTTATGACGCTGACGGAAAAAGTCGAATCGCGCAGCATCAAAAGATTTCGGGAGGATATGGAACAGGTATTGTATGAATTTGTCGAACGATTCTGCCGCCAAACGTCTTGTGGTAAAGTCTGGAAATGATTATACTTATAGAAAACGCAAAACGGCTATGTTATAGGGGGTAGATATCATTATGACGAAGGAAACAACAACCATGTTACTGACAATTGTTTTTATGGCGCTCGGCATCTTATATCAGGTGGCGATCGGTGTGATATACCAAAGAATGATCCAGCAGGCGGACACGCTCTCCGGCACGGACAACAAGCTGTTAAAACAGTGCAAGGAACGTTTTATCAACTGTTACAAGCTCAACGGGGGCGTGTCGAACATACCGGTATTTGTGGACAAGTACATCAACCGTATCCGCGTTTTGGGGATGAGCATCAATTTTATGAAACATCTCTCGGGACAACTGATGCTGGCTGGTGTTTTTGTCGCGGGTTTTGGCGTGTTCAGCGGTATTGTCGAGGGGCACAGGTTTGTGGATCTGCTTCCGTATTATATCATCAGTCTTTTTGGGATCTATCTGTATCTGAGTGCGATGTCGATCGTGGATATGCCAGGGCGCAGGCGGATGCTGAAGACAAACCTCACGGATTATCTGGAGAATACGGTGGCACAGCGGCTTGAACACGGCATAGTGGAGAAGGAAAAGCTTCTGTGGGAGCTGGCGCAGGAGAAGAGTGCCAAGGCTGAGCGGCGGGGTACATCAGAGATCAAGGCTGCGGAGGAGACACCGGATCAGGAAGAATCGGACAGGGAGCTTGCCAAAGCGCCTGTCTTTTCACAGGAGGAGGCACATGAGCTGGAGGAGATCCTGCGCTCGATCATTGGAAACCGGGTGTAGAAAACAACAGATAGTAATTGATTTCTCTGGGAAATTTTGTTAGAATATAAGACATAGGGCATTTCGGATTATGGATTTTGTACAAATTCACGGGTACAGAGCGGCATGGTTTGGAGTGACGGATAAAGCATAGTGTTGATTATTGTAAAGGAGAATGTAAATGAGCAAGGTAACGTTTGATTATTCAAAGGCGGCACAGTTTATCAATGACCATGAGGTCGAGTACATGAAAAAGCTCACGCTTGACGCGAAGGAGGTGCTTGTAAACAAGACTGGTGCAGGCAATGACTTCCTGGGCTGGATCGACCTGCCGGTAGACTATGACAAGGAGGAGTTCGCACGGATCAAGAAGGCGGCAGAGCGGATCCAGAATGACAGCGAGGTACTGCTGGTGATCGGTATCGGCGGCTCGTATCTGGGAGCGAGGGCTGCGATCGAATTCCTGCGCCATGGCTTTTACAATATGGTGGACAAGAGTATCCGTAAGACTCCTGAGATCTATTTCGTGGGAAATTCGATCAGCTCTACGTATATCAGGCATTTGACGGACGTGATCGGCGACAGGGATTTCTCGATCAACATGATCAGCAAGTCCGGTACGACGACAGAACCAGCCATTGCATTCCGTGTATTCAAAGAAATGATGGAGAAGAAGTATGGCAAAGAGGGCGCGGCAAAGAGGATCTATGCGACGACAGACAAGGCAAAGGGATCTTTGAAGAATCTTGCCACAGAGGAAGGATATGAGACGTTTGTCGTTCCCGACGATGTGGGAGGCCGTTTCTCTGTGCTGACAGCGGTCGGCCTGCTTCCGATCGCGGTGAGCGGTGCGGATATCGATAAACTGATGGAAGGCGCCGCGAGCGGAAGAAAGAGCGCTCTGGAGCTTCCGTTTGAGGAGAACGACGCCATGAAGTATGCGGCTGTCAGAAATATCCTTCTGAGAAAAGGAAAGGCGGTTGAGATCCTCTGCAACTATGAGCCGAGCGCGCACTATGTGTCAGAGTGGTGGAAGCAGCTCTTTGGCGAGTCTGAGGGCAAGGATCAGAAGGGTCTGTTCCCCGCGAGCGTCGATCTGACGACGGACCTTCATTCCATGGGGCAGTTCATTCAGGACGGTGCGAGAGTGATGTTCGAGACGGTTCTCAATATCGAGAAGGCGAGGGAGGAGATCACGATCGGCACGGAGCCGGTGGATCTTGACGGACTAAACTATCTTGCCGGGAAGACGGTTGATTTTGTCAACAAGAGCGCGATGAACGGAACTGTGCTCGCGCATACGGACGGACAGGTTCCAAACCTGATGGTGAACATGCCGGAGGTAAGCGAGTTTTATCTGGGCGAGCTGTTTTATTTCTTTGAGTTTGCATGCGGGCTGAGCGGATATCTGCTGGGTGTCAATCCGTTTAACCAGCCTGGTGTGGAGAGCTACAAGAAGAACATGTTCGCGTTGCTCGGCAAGCCGGGATATGAGGCTGCGAGAGAGGAACTTTTGAAGAGATTATAAAGATGCGGCTCCATGGGAATGCGGATTCCTGTGGAGCCGTTTCTGCACAGACCCGTGCATTTCATTCCATGATCTGGGGTGTTTCGTTCCTTTTGTGTTCAATATGTGAAAAGGATATGCTATACTGTGGAAAAATAAAAAGGAGCGGTCAGGATGAATTTTGATTTTTCGGGTCTTTTGAGTGATTATTATCTAAGCAGCTTATACTGCCAGAATGCGAGTGTCAATGATCTGGGTGGTCTTTATGGTCAGAATGGAAATGCGCTGTATCTGGGCGGTCTTTACAGTCAGAATCCTGTGGAGTCGTATCCCCGGTTTCAGAGTGTACTTGCGGCGAGTATTAAGGGACAGGATTTTGAGGGGGCGCTGACTGCACGGTTTCCCGGGCTGAAATACCATGTGATGGACACTTCAGGGATCAGCGCGTCTGCATGGGAGCGCAATGATTATCCGTTTGAGCAGTTTTTTGCAGATGAAGTGGACGAGTCTGTCCTGAGCTGGAAGCCGTCAACGCGGGAACCGTCCATGCTGGATTCCGGCGTGCAGGCAAGGCTGAATGCGGCGCGGGGAAAGTACGCCGTGATCGTTCCGCCAAAACTGGAGGCAAAATTAGAGGAGGATCCCTCGCTGGCACAGACGCTCATGGACAGGATATCCGCACTGATGATGCAGCAGGATCCCTCTGGCTCGATCGAATCATTTAATATTGCGTTTGATGAGGAGGGGAATATCTCCAACTATCGGTTTTCGGGCGGTGGGGGGCGGATACAGTGGCCGTCAGAGGAAGCTCAGCAGAAAATCAGGGAGGAACACGCCGAAAACATGCGGCGGCAGACGAGGCGACATCATTTAGATCAATAGTCTTTCAGATGATCCAGCTCTGCGGCGGCGATGTCCTTCTCGAGCCACTGGTAGCGGAACAGTGCGTAGCCGTCGTAACCAAACTGCTTCGCAGTCAGATACTGGTAGGCGAGGTTGGTGTCGCTGGTCGACCAGCCCAGGTCGGTCTTGGATTTCTCACCAGCCCGGTAGAGGGCGAGCCCGACATAGAGCGGCAGATCCAGCTTGTTGATCTTCGTCCATGCACTGCATCTGTTTGTGAACATGAGCTCCGCGCCTTTGCTTGTCACATAGACATCTGTCCAATAGACCTGCGGCATGATATAGTCGACGTATCCGGGAGTGGAGAGCCAGGTGTCGATATCTGCGCCCTGATCGCGCGCACTGTCAGGATTTCCCGCGGGACTGATCCCAAAGGTACAGTCTGGTCTGATGGATTTGATGGCCTTATAGACCTGTGAGACGAGTGCGTTGACATTTTTCTTCCGCGTCGCGGTATCTATATTGTCTGCCATGCCGGATACATAGAAATAATCGTCAAAGTGGATTCCGTCCACATCATATCTGCTCACGATCTCTTTTACGCCGTTTGTGATCAGTTCCCTTGTCTCCGGCTTCGCAGGATCAAGGACCAGGCAGGTCTGACCGCCGGGCGCTGTGTACTCGATCGAGAAAGACCGAAAGGCTTCATAATGGGGCGTTGCCTTGAAGCTGAGCGTTGAACTGCTGTTGCGGGAGAGGCGGTACGGGTTGATCCACGCCTCAAACTGCAGATTTTTCTGGTGAGCGAGATCGAGCATGATCTGCAGCGGATCATAACTGGGTTCGCGCCTGCCGGTGGTGAAATATTCTGCCCACGGATAGTAGTCAGAAGGATACATGGCATCGCCCAGGGCACGGACGTGGACGATCACAGTATTCATGCCGTATTGAATGACACGATCGTACATGGCGGATACCCTGGAACGGAAATCTTTTTCGTTCTTATCCTGCAAAAGCGCTTCGATATCCAGAAAAGAGATCCAGCATGCTTTTTTGTCAGCGTCCGCGGGAGCTGCTTTTGCACGGATCTCCATGGCGGGGGATGCCGCCAGCAGGGAGAACAGTAAAATAAACGCTATGATACGGGTCAGAATATTTTTGTGTCGCTTTGTCATATCAGGAGTTCCTTTCTTATCATGTTATAAACTGGAAAAGTTGTTTGATCAAAATGAACGGAGACGGAGGGATTCGAACCCTCGTACCGGTATAATACCGGTAAACTGATTTCGAGTCAGTCCCGTTACGGCCTCTTCGGTACGTCTCCACAGTAAATCTGTACGCTGCAGCCTGCCCGGATACAGACAGGATCATAGGCTGTGCTGCAAAAAGAAGTGATACTCTTATCATATACCAAAATGATGAATTTGAAAATACCTAAAATAAATATTTTTTGACCTGTGCAATCGGAGACATAGGAAGGCAAGATTGTAAGGTTATTTATTTACAGATCCTCAGTCTGAATCGACATTATCCCAGTCAATGTTTTCCAGATCAAAATATTCACCGTTTTCGGCAGATTCCAGATGCCTGCGTTCTTCTGGTGTAAGTTTTGTAAAGTCAGGATCCCATGCAAGGACAAGGCGTTTTACAATCTCCAGAGCAAGATTCTGTTCATGATCTGGAAGCATCTCTAACATATCTATGGTTTGTTTGACGGTTTCGCTCATAATAGACCTCCTGATCTTGTTATTTATAAATATCTCCGCGGCTTCCGATATCCATCACACATAGGATTTCAATATCAGATCCGTACATGTATCTGTAGATTACTCTGTATTTGCCGACGCGAAGGCGGTAACGTCCATCTTTATATCCATTCATAGGCTTAATGTCGCCCTCGGCAGGATCATGGGTGAGTTTTTCGATTGCGCTTAATATTAGATCGCGCTGGGGCTTTTGCAGTCCTTTTAAGTATTTGATGGCAGATTTCTCAAGTTTTATTTTCATTTTTTTACCTTTACATATAGTATATCACAGACAGAAGGGGGAATCATTAAAATGAGATTAGTTCTGACTAAGACCCGCATTTCCTATTCTGTTTGATCGATATCGATCGCTTTTTCAAATGCTTCTATGGAGGGGGTTTTGGCAGCGAGCTTGTGCCATCTGCTTAACACTCCGAGGTCTGTCTGTGACATGATCGTATATCGGAGGGAGGCAGGTATATCGCCGACATCTTCGAGCAGTTCGATAATGGATTCCGCCTTGCCTTCTGCTTTTAGACCGCGTTCATAAATCTTTACATCAAATTCATTCAATAACAAATTTAACACCTCACTTCTCTGTTTGCCCAGAATATCTTTGAGGATATCGTTTTTCTCACAGTGCTCCATTGCCAGATGTATGGATTCCTCATATGCGTATCCAGCATTTAGATTTTGGTTTACCTCATTGATAAAGTATGCGTAATCGTGCAGTCGTTTGCATTTATTCAGCAGTTCTACGTTGTGTCCGTAATGAATGTTCAGCATTACAGCCACACACTCAAGAGCTGGCGTTTTTTCGGGAGCATTCGCCTCTTTTTTAAAAGCATCTGAGAGCCGGAGCTCCTGCAGATCAGGTTCCTCATCGTTCCCGTTATAGAAAATGACATATCGCGGAGCTGGCAGCCTTAATAATGCTTTGCCATAAAGATTCATCTGGTGTTCTTTAATATAGGCTTCGTATATTCTGGCAAAATAGATCAGTCCACGGATCGGCATGTTTGGGTTGTAGGTTGACTGATGTTCGTAGAGGTTCAGCGTCACCGATATGATAAACGACAGATCATTTTTGTAAGTCAGATAAATACAGTCATCAAGTGTCGTGATCCTAAGATCCGCGTTATTATCATATGAGGTGCCGTTTAACGCATTGTAAAGCTCGAGCAGATCCTGCTTGTTGTCAAAGCATCTTCGAAAGAGGGCATCTTTGTATTTTCTGCGGATCTTCAGTCGTCTGATGAAACGGTTCATTGTCTGTCGTATTTTTGCCATAGGATCTCCTTTATTATAACAGCTTCGCAGAATAGATTCAATCGATTATCTGTTCGATATAATCATACCATACATCGGGAGAGAAAAATTGTCAAGAGGAAAAAGAAAATATTTTCGCAACATACGTTTGGCGTGCATTTATCGGGACGAAAAAATTTAATGGAAATAAGATGGCAATAATAGTGTGATAATGGTATGATATTGATTAGGAGATTTTACGGAGGATGCTATGTCAAAAAGATTATCTGAGATGACACTGGAAGAATTGTGGCAGTTATTTCCCATATATCTAACGGAACATAATGACGAATGGGAACTGTGGTACCGTGAGGAATATCAGGGATTATGCGCTCTTTTTTCAAATATGAGGGTGCGGATAAGCCATATAGGAAGTACCGCGATAGAAAACATATGGGCGAAACCGATCATTGATATCCTGGTCGAGATCCCTTTGGAAAATGACATGAACGGCGCGAAAGAGCGGATCGTGCAGAATGGATATATCTGCATGGCAGAAGAGCCGCGAAGAATGTCATTTAATAAAGGATATACAGAAAATGGTTTTGCCTCAAAAGTATTTCACTTACATCTGAGGTATTGGGGTGATAATGATGAAGTGTATTTCAGGGATTACATGAATCGCAACCCGATGGCCGCAAAAGAATATGAAAAACTGAAGCTGTCGCTTTGGAGATCATATGAGCATGATCGTGACGGATATACGAATGCCAAACACGAATTTGTAACCGGATATACGAAGAGAGCGAGATCACATTTGTGCGGAGGGGGGAGGCACTATGGCGGATCTATTGGACAGCCTGAATGAAAAGCAGAGGGAAGCAGTGCTCGGGACGGAAGGCTATGTCAGGGTGATCGCGGGCGCGGGAAGCGGCAAGACGAAGCTGCTTGTGAGCCGGTATGCCTATCTTGTGCGGGAGTACGGGATCGATCCTTTCAATATCCTGTGCGTGACGTTTACCAACAAGGCGGCGGGTGAGATGAGGCGCAGGATCCGTGCGCTGATCGGCGGCGAGTACGACACGAGCCTGATCTGTACCTATCATGGATTCTGCAACCGGCTGCTGCGGGAGAATCCGGAAAAGCTGTTTCTGAACAAGCAGTTTCAGATCATCGACAGTACGCAGCAGAAAGCGGTCCTTGGCGAGATCTATCAGAAGTTTGAACTGAAACTGGATCATGCCAGTTTTGAGATGATCTTAAGGAAGATCGGATATGCCAAAAAGGATGGCGCGTACGTGGCGAGGCTGTGTGATCCGCAGCCGTGTCAGATCCTGCATGAGATCAGGGATCAGGACGACCGCATCGTGGAGGAATTCCTGCAGCGGCAGAAGGCGACGTATTCGCTGGATTTCCATGATCTGATCGCGTTTGCGATCCATCTGCTGGAAAAGGATCCCGAGGTGCGGGAGAAGTGGCAGGACAGGCTCAATTACATTATGGTGGACGAATTTCAGGACAGCTCGGCGGTGGAGATGCGGCTGGTGGATATCCTGTCGGACCAGTACCGCAATCTGATGATCGTGGGCGACCCGGATCAGAATATCTACGAGTGGCGCGGCTCTGATGTGAAGCTTCTTGTGGAGTTTGACAAAAGCCATGAATCGACCCGCACGATCATTCTGAACCAGAATTACCGCTCGACGCCGCAGATCTTAAAATGCGCGAATACTTTGATCGAAAAGAACCAGCTCCGGCTGAAAAAAGATCTTTTTACAAGAAATGCGCCCGGTGCGCCTGTGATCCACTATCACTCCAGAAATGATTTTGAGGAGATGGACCATGTGATCGGGAATATCCAAAAGCTGCGCGCATCACAGGGACTGCGGTATTCGGATTTTGCTGTCATCTACCGCGCTGGTTTTATGTCGCGCGTTGTGGAGAAGAAGCTGGTTGAGAAAAATATTCCGTATGAGATCTTTGGGGGCGTGCGCTTTTATCAGAGAATGGAGATCCTCGATATCCTGGCGTATCTGAAACTGATCGCATATGATGATGATACCTGCTTCCGGCGTGTTGTCAATACGCCGCGCAGGCGGTTCGGACGGGCAAAGATGAATGAACTCGAAAGGTTGAAGGAACCAGACAAGTCGCTTTTTTCAACGTTGTCCGCACACTTGGAGGCGAAGGAGCTCCAGAACAGTGACGTGGCGTCGTTTGTTCATTTTATTGAGGGAATGCGGGAGCGTTATCGGGAAAAACGGATATCGGATATTGTCAATGAAGTGACGAGGGATTCCGGCTATGAAGGGTACATTCGCGAGCTGGGCGACGAGGAACGTCTGGACAATCTCGCGGAATTCAAGCGCATTGCCAATGAGTTTGAGCGGGAATTTGGAGAGAACTTGAGTCTTGAGGAGTTTTTGCAGCAGATCGCGCTCCAGTCCGGGGAGGATAAGGAGGATCAGCGCGACACGGTGAAGCTCATGACGATACACGCATCGAAGGGACTGGAATTTCCGGTCGTGTTTATCCTGGGTTTTACGGAGGGCGTCTTCCCTTCGGCGAAGACGATCGGGGAGCGGAAGAATCTGGGGCTGGAGGAGGAGCGGAGGCTGTGTTATGTGGCGATCACCCGGGCGGAGCGGTATCTGTTTCTGATGGATTCTGAGGGGACGTCACAGAACGGCATGCAGAAGCTGGTCTCGCGCTTTATCGAGGAGATCGGGGAGCAGAACTTTGTGCGGATCGGCAAGATTCCGGAGGATCTGCGACAGGAGAGCAGGAGTTATGCGGCGAAGCTGGATCGGGAGACCGAGATGGAGCGGGAGGATGCCCGCAAGGCTGGGGATGTGGTTGAGCACCATATTTTTGGAAAGGGAACGATCGAGCGCGTTGATGCAAAAAGGGCGAGTTATCTGATCCGGTTTGAAAAATTTGCACAGCCGAGAAACATTTCGATCCGCTATTTTGCACAGGAGCACGAGGATCTCCGGCAGAAATATATGAAGCCGGAAGAAGTGTCCGATAGCACAGTGCATGCCGCCGAAAGCACAGACCGCTGTGACGTATATCGGGCTGCAGCGAGGCCGGAGGAGGACACTGTCAGGGAAAGTGACCTTTTGCAGACAATGAAGCGAAAAGCCCCGAACCTGTGGAAGCGCGATGATGTTCCGCACGATGGCTGGACATGCTCTGGCGTAGAGGATTTGGGCGCACCGGCTGGAATCTGTGAAATGTGCGGTTATCAGATCATACGGTATGCGCATCATATGGAGCACCCCCGATACCGCAGCCTGACGGCGGGCTGTGTCTGTGCCGGAAAGATGGAGGGTGACATCGAGGCGGCAAGGCGCCGCGAGGCGGAATATAAGAACAGGGCGAAGGCGGCGGATGAAAGATATGACAGACAGAGAAAAGGTGTTGTGGACGGCGCGTCTGCAGATACGTAATATGACGGAGCTGATACAGGGATTTTTTACGAATGCGGACGCGTGGGTGATCGGGGATAAAACTTCTGGGAAGATCGTTGGCTATATCACAGTCGACATACCGTACAGGAAGCTGGGAGTGGGGGGAGATCGGATATGTCATAGGTGAAAAGTATCAGAAACAGGGGTATGCATTGGAGCCTTATAGTTTCTTCTGAAACATGACATAATAGCAATTCAGTTCAAATGCACTGCATGCTTTCCTGTTCTCTGGCAGACATTGAAGTAATCTTTGCTTCTTTTCGGGATCGCAAAGCTCTTTGCGCAGTTCGTTCTGGATACCGTTGACAGAGAGGAAATTCTGGACTTCTCTGATCGCAGCGTCCAGTTTTCGTTTTTCCACAAGAAAATCCATATCATACCGGGTCTGTGCTTCCCATTCTCCGAGCATCTCCGAATGGTCGTCGATCCAGTCCGTGATCACCAGATTGGCGCCGTTATCGGATATCATTCTCACCAGTTTGGATATTTTATGCGTATTGGGAACGGTAACACCAACACATTCCAAAGCCCCTTTTAATACTTTTTCGACCGCCTGCAGCAGATGGTATGCAGCATTGTTCAGGATCATTTCGTCGTTGTATGGAGTTCTCCAGATCATGACAGCTGTCTCGTAATCCATCAATGCACTTTTAAATAACCGAATGTCACACATATTTTCACCTCTCAAATAGAACCAGACCATTCTGCATGATCTGTTGATACAGTCTGTTTTCCGGCGGCAGATTTGTAACAACGTCTGTCTCGCAGTCCAATTCCGGAAAATGAGTCAGCTTCTTTTCAGGATCCAGTTTTTCGATGTACAGGTCAATGTCACTGGTACTGCTGCAGCGAAATTCGAGGGAACTGCCAAACAATATCAGCCGGCGGATATTCTGATCCTTGCCAAGCTCATGGAGCAGCTTTTGCACCCTTCGCTGCATGAGCGGATGCACGCGGTTGGCGTTGTGGAAGGAAACGCCTTCCATAACGGGGAAATCCCACATGTTTTTTGTGTTATCATTTTCCATCTGGATCCCTCCTCGTGTAGTCAGACTGAAAACTCTTTTTGATATGCGATCCGCGGTGTGTGGTCTTCGACATAGATGCGGCCGCATTTGGTATAGCCGTATTCAACGAGCAGATGCTGCATGATCCTGTTGTCCTCGTGTGTGTCGATCCGGATATTCTGGATGCCGTCTGTCTCGAGTTTACTTTCACAAAAGGATGAAACAGCCGCAAATATGCCGTGAACCTGCCCATTTCCGGCAATTCTGTGTAAGGTTCCGTAGGGCTTGTCGTTCAGCCATGCGCCGTCTTCGATCACCTGGTATGTCGCGTCAGTGCCGATGATAAGGGCAAAGACACCACAGAGGTGTCCGTGGATGCATATCACATAGGATTGCTTTTTGCGGATGTCCTCCCTGATCGTTTCCAGGGAGGGTTTGTCATTTCCCCATTGTTTTGGATTCCCTGCGAGAGCCATCTGCCTGCGCGCATGGGAATAGATCCCGCATATTGTGGGAAGATCGCTGTCTGTGGCAGGCCGTATCGTCATCATAAGTCTTCCTTTCCGCACCAGATCTTATTTCCTCATTATCTTATCATAGCTGTCTGGATAATTCCATCATTTTTTACTGCGGTCTGCATATTTATCATAGAAGTGACAAGCGTATCCTTTCCTTTTTCTGCTGTTCCTTATCCGCTGACATTTGGAGATTAAGACGCTCGGCAATATCCGTTACCATTGTTTTCCTATCCGTCAGTGCCTGTCCTGCGTGCTTCTGAATATCCGTAAGCACAACTTCGTGAACCGTCCTCGCCTCAATGGTGTATGATGAACAACCCTCTTTTACAATAAAATAGAGCGCATAGATTTTTCTATACGCTCTGACTGTTGTAATAATGACAATTTTTAATTCAAATAATCCGAAACTATTTTTACGGATATTTCTTTTGCTTTTGTACTGGATACATTTTTATTATCTGTTTCACCTAAATACACACAAAAGTAAATCCTTTTATCAGTGGTATCTGCAAAACCTGTGTACCATGAATCTACAACGATACCATGTGCCTTGCCCATTCCTGTTTTTCCATAAATTGAAACGCCTGCGCCATTTTGCTCTGATAACAGCATAACTTGTTTTAATTGGTCTAATGTTTCTTCTGAATAATCTGTACTGCCACCAAAAATGCGTTCCATTACTTCCGCCTGTTCTTTGGGTGAAATAAGTAATGATGATTCAAGCCAAAAGCCTGTTAGGACTGGATTGTTATTATTTGTATTTAATCGTCCCTCCCAATCGGAAATATCACAATTTCCATATCTAAGTTCGTTTAAATTCTCCTGTATCATATCTTTTCCGATTTCATCAATAATCTCCCGAAAATACCAGACACAAGAAGAACGAAACGCATCAGAAAAATTAATATCCCTATTCCATTCCTCATTCCAAAATATTTCCCCACTCCATGTATGGACAGATTCGTTTGGCTCGATTATCCCGTTTTCCAACGCAATTAATGAGGAAATTATTTTAAAGGTTGAACATGGAGAACGCTGTGTGAGGGCTAATTCCTGATTATAAATTTGATAGCAGTTCTCGGTTGGTTCATAAATAACAGCGGTGCCATTTATTCCGTCAAAGTAATTTGACCAATCCATATCTTCTATGATTGGTTCAGCAGTTACTTCTTGCACCTCATTTGTTGGTGTTTCTATTATCTCTGAAATATCATCATTTAACAATTCTTCTGTTTGTGATGTTTCCTCTGATAGTGGCATTTCCATTTGCTGATTATCAATCAGCCGGTCACTGTCTTTTGAACAACCAGTCAACCCCAAAAAAACAAATACTAAAATGCAACCATAAATTTTACAAAATCCTAATTTTTTCATGTTTTCCTCCGTATTAACTTTTATTGATATATAACTGAAATCTTACCATAATCTTACCGTTATTGCCACTACACTTTCGTTTAATTCTCGCAATTACAATTCCTCCCTCCGCTTAGTCCTGTTTTGTTGCTTGTTATGCTGTCGGCTCTCGTTCTGAAGTTCCCTCTCAAGGTTCTTTTTGTTATAGCTGATAACTTTCGCATATTCTAATTCTGTGGCGGTCCTGGTCTGCTCCCTGCCGATACTGTTATATTCAGACTGCAAAGACTGTATCTCGGCTTGTCTGCAAGGCAACCGATAAGATACGGTTTAACTCGTCCTCGTCATAGCGGTAGCAGTCGGGGAAATACTTTACGATAATACCTCCCATGATGTACTTGTGGTGGTTCTCGGCTTTGCGTTTCTTCTCGTTGGCTACACGCTGTTTTGCCTGGTCTAGAGCGTGTTTGAAAAATCATTCCCGCCATCTGCACGCCCCACTTTGCGCGATATTTGCACTAAATTCAGTCGACGTAGCCCGCTACGCCTCCTTCATTTAGCACAAATCTCCCACAATTTGTGACGCACATCTGACGGAAAGCATTTTTCAAACACGCTCTAGTGCCTGCAATGCCTTTTCTAAGTTTCTGCTTGCGTCATTT
This sequence comes from Lachnospiraceae bacterium, assembly GCA_021770755.1. Taxonomy (GTDB): domain Bacteria; phylum Bacillota; class Clostridia; order Lachnospirales; family Lachnospiraceae; genus COE1. Next base: position 27,501 of record JAETQI010000024.1, on the reverse strand, counting down.
TTGCTCTCAATCATTTCTGATACCTCATTCTTTCTGTGCTGTGTTGGTGGTTTCTGAAAATAAAAAAGGTAGCTGATTGTCTGTTAAGAAAATCGCTACCTAAAGGAAAACAATATTCAGTTTTATCCTCTGCATTATCATTGTAAAAGCAAAGGAAACACGCATAAATAATCTTTAGCATACTTTGAAAATTAAAGCACAAAGACTTTGCTTAATTCTCCATATTGATTTGCTGTATAAATCCTTGTCGCTATGTTATTCGTTTCACAACATAGATATTCAAGCAAATCTGTATTCGATTGGTAAAATCGTCTTACCATTTCCTCAATAAAATTTTTCACGATATTTTCTATATCGGAAATTGATTTCCCACTAAATACTTCTGATAATTGAAGATATTCTTCATGCAGGAAATAAGCGTCATGAAACGGTTTTTTGACTGCAAGATGTCCGACTGTATTCATCAGTACAATACCGCATATGTTTTCTAACATATCCCGATATTCGGAATTGTAATTCGCTAAAATGGATATGACATAGTTCCTGTCAAACAGGCTTAAAAACGACTGCTCAATCTGAATGGCTTGGATATATTTATAAACTGCGTTTGCCCCTGTCAGAGAATTACAGTCTATGAGCAATGGATAATCTAAAGTCAGAATTGTATCCTGCGGACAAAATTTTGCGTCATACCATTTCAAAAATTGTGGGATACCTTTCTGTACCGTATCATACAGACACTTCACTCCAAAATCATCAAACCGAGAGGAAACAGCGTTAAAAATTTCCCTAATGTTGTTTACCTTTTCCAATATAATATTTGCGCCTATATGGTAGTGCTCTTTTACAGATACATTTTTATCAACAAGGCTGTTGGTGCATGAATGACTGTATTCATCTAAACAATACAAAACAGCACCCATAAGCATTTGTGCTTTTTCATACGTGATTGATGTACTTTCATAACCAGTATATTTTTGCGCCAGTTCAGAAACGACGGGGAGAAGTTCTTCCATTTTATAATCCATATCGGCTACCTCCAACAAAGTTCTCTTAATGTTTCTAAATACAGTTCCTTATCCCACCTTTGTACAATATCAAATTTTTCAAATTCTCCATAACCCTGCGTTTCCTGATAACCTCTATATCCTGCTCTGACCGCCTGTGCAAAAATATCTAAACAGGTTTCCGCAAGATAATCTAAATCCCCATAGCATACCGTTTCAAATTGTTCTCTCATAAAATGAATCAGTTCATCATCTGTAATCTCGTCCTGCATTTCATTCTTATACAGATAAAATATTTCCTGTAACCGTATCAGCGTCTCGACATAATTATTTTGCGATAAAAAGGAAGAATCACAAAACTCATAAATAATTTTAGGCAGAATGCTCTGCCCAAATTCTACCCTCCGTTCCGCTTTTAAAGTATTATTTTTTTCTGCAAGTAAAAGTTCTGTATCTTTTTCTGACAACACAAGCCCAAATTTTTCTGTATATTGATTTGTTTCCTGCACTTGTTTAAGCCATGTCTGACCATTCAAGAGTTCTAACCAGTTTTGACCGCCCATACACATTCCTCCTTTGGAATATATAGTATAATCCCGAACAGGAAACAGTACAAGTCTTGAATTATAAGGGTTTTTTTGGTATAATAGTAATATAGGGAAGTGGTGTGGACACCTCTTCCCTTAAACCTTTTATGGCTTTATTCTACCATAAACATATCTGATGTTCAAATTTTTAATTTATTCCGCGCACGTTTCCGCTTTACCCTGTTCCCCAAACTGATAGATTAGATTGATTGATATGATTGATTGGTTTCGGTGCTGCTTTCTTATTTGTATTTGTTTGTCACCCCTTCGAACTATCCAATGTCTGTCGCGCAGGCTGTTGGTTTTGCGGACTCGGAGGATCCGCACCCCGATCTTTGTTTCGAGAGTGATATCATTGAGGAGAGCAGGAAATGCAAGGTGAGTGTATTTTGGAATTATTTTCAGCGCTGGAAACAGTACTTTCCGGTGGAGGAGTCCGAGCGAAAGCGGTATTCTGCGTGGGCGGAGAAGATCGCGTGCAGCAGGGCAGATGCGATCGTTGGCGGACAGCACAGAGGTCATTACGGGAACTGTGCGGTACTGCTGGCGATGGTTGCAGAGATCAAAGAAGAGATGGGCATAAGGGGAGCAAAACGGGAGATCTTTGCGGCATATAAGGCAAAATTCCCGCGGCATTCCTCGTTTCAGGCGGAGATGAAGAAGTATTTTGGTATAAAATGACGATGCGATGAAAAAATGACAGGTATGTTATGCGCGCTTGCGTATGTCGCAGTGCTGGTCGGGCGTGTACCGATTGTACTCTTCCTAAAGTATGATCCCAAAGATTAATTTATATCATATGTTTGTTATTTTCTCAATTGGAAATTATCGTTTATAAACTTCCGGTTGATTTTTTCCTGCAGCCCTTAACGCGAGATGTATTGTAAATCTAATCCATTCCGCCTAGAATATAGTTAGGAACTGTTCCTTAGAAGCTGCAGAAAAATATCAAAAAGTATGAGAATGGAGAGAAGATATGATCGATATGGTAAAAGTCGGAAAGCGGATCGCGTCGATGAGGAAGGAACGCGGGTATACGGGGGAGCAGCTTGCAGAGCGCCTGCAGGTAAGCGCACAGGCGGTATCAAAGTGGGAGAATGCCAAATGTCTGCCGGAGACGGCGATCCTGCCCGCGCTGGCGGAGGCGCTGCAGTGCAGTATAGACAGCCTGCTGTCCCCGCGGGAACTCTTTATCCTTGAGGCGGTCTACACGGACGGGCAGACACAGATCCCGGTGACGCACTTTGTGGATGATCTGGTGCGCGGCAATGCGTTGAATATCTATGTCAATGAAATGTTTTTAGGCGTTTCCATAAAAAGCGACCGCCTGAAACTCCTGACAGTCAAATACCAGTCGTCAAAGGGTGTTTTCTTCTGCCACGCACTGCAGAATGAAAATCTGATCTTGAATAAGGAAAGTACAGCTTATGCGGGCGAAAAGGCATTTGAGCTGACTGGCGCCTATTATGGAAATGAACAGGCGTATGCCTCTGTCATGCATAAAATGGAACATTATGCGTATTTCAAGTGGGACCAGATCGCCGTGAACCATGAACTGTTCCCGAGCAATGCGGTCAGTGATGACACCGAGTATCTGACTTTGGTGTATCTGAACGCCGACGGGCTTCATGTGATCAGTTGTCCGGAAAACGGGGTCATTTACTATGGAGGTCATCGCACACAACTGATGCTCAGGGAGCATTCGAAGTGTATTCTCAAAAATGTGATGCGGCTGAACTGGGCGGAGGGAATGGACTGCCCGTGGGCAGGCGCGCTCTATGCGGCGCTAAAGTACATGGGGGAAACGTGCACCTACCATCAGTTGATGGGCATGAGCGGCGCATGTTACCGGATCTGCTTTGTCGATGTCTGGGATTATAGCTGTACAGATGCCCTGGTGGCATTTGATTATGTCACACCGCTATCCCGGGCGGTCGGCTATCCGTTTCGTATGGCGGAACGGCTGGAGAAAAAGGACAGGAAAGCGGAGCGTCAGGCGATCATGGATGATATCCAAAACAACAGACCGGTGCTGGCGATCAATCTACGGGTTGCGCCGGAGTGGGGCGTCATCACGGGATACACGGATAACGGAAACCGTTTTTTGTGCCGTACTTATTTTGACAGGGAAATCTTTGAGGAACTGGAGCAGGAGGATCACGCAAACGCAGAGGATCGGCGGATCGTCTTTGAGGAGAACGAGGGGTATCTCTATAATGATGCGTGGCCTTTTCTGATCATGCATCTGGGGGAGAAGAGTGACGCGCTGCCTCCGAAGGAGGTTCTGAAAAATTCCCTTGCAACGCTGATGGCGTCCTTCCGCGCCGGGGAGTGCAGGGGTTACACCCAGGGAAAGGGCGCCTATGAGGCATGGATCAGAGGATTGTCTGCGGAATCGGATTTTGAACTGGACGGCGACAGGGAAGCTGTGATGCGGCGGTTGAGTGTCAATGACAGCATGTTGAGCAATCTGGCGGATGCGCGCAAGGCAGCAGCGGTGTATCTGCGTGAAAATGTTTCTCTGCTTGCGCATCAGGAGCGGGAATATCTGGAGCGGATCGCTGGAAATGAGCAGGCGATCGCCGATATGGTTTCTGCGTTTCAGGGCAGGGTGCGCAGTCTGTCTGCGGACGCCGTTTCCTACAATACGGTGAGTGCTTTCGGCGCGGCGGCGCCGCAGCTTCGCAGGGAACAGATCGATATGCTGGAGAGGGCACTTGTTCTGGAGGAGGAAAACTGCCGCCTTGCGGAACTGATCCTGAAATGATGCTGCGATGGCGGCTTTTGACACAGTGACGCTGGTACGTGACAACAGTGTCCTTGATACGATATATTGATACGAGACGTAGTTCAAAAAGTGCGTGAAAAAGGGTGCTGAGTGTGTTATGATCATATCATAATCGCACGAAAGTGCGGCGTGCGGGAAGATTTCGTGAGTCGGGGAGGCGGGAGAATGGACGGAAAACTGAGAAATATGGCGTCTGTGTATATAACGAAGGGCGACAGGATGCTGCTGCTGTTCCGGCAGGGCGGCAGGGTGGTGAACGATGTCTGGGTCGGCTCGGCCGGAGGGCATTTTGAACCGCATGAGCTGAATGATGCGCGCGCCTGTGTATTGCGGGAGCTGGAGGAGGAGCTTGGATTGAAAGAGTGCGATATCCATGATCTGTCCCTGCGGTATATCACGCTGCGCAGGTCAAAGGGGGAGATCCGGCAGAACTATTATTTTTTTGCCGTGCTGGATCCGTGCGTGGATGATGAGCTTGTGTCAAATGAAGGGATCAGCAAGTGGTTTGACTTTTCAGAATTGGGGGCGTTAGGGATGGCGTATACTTCCCAATTTGTGATAGCGCACTATCTGGAGACTGGGCGGGAGACGGATGAGATCTATGTGGGAGCCGCGGACGGGGAAAAAATAGCGTTTACAGCGATACCGGAGTTTTGAGACAAATCCGTGCAAACGAGGACAGGACTTTACGGATGCGATCATTTACAATGGCAATATGCAGGGGAGGAGTGAACAACAATGTCAATACAGTGGATCCAGCAGGCGATCAATTATATGGAGCAGCACATCTGCGAGGACATTTGCTATGATGATGTGGCGAGACAGGTACACATGTCGAACTACAATTTTCACCGGACATTCAGTCTGGTTGTCGGGATGACCGCCAACGAATATATCCGGAGCAGGCGGCTCACGTTGGCGGCGCAGGAGCTGCGGACGACGGATCTGTCGGTGATCGATGCTGCATATAAGTACGGCTATGAAACGCCGGAGAGCTTTTCCAAAGCCTTTTCGCGGTTTCACGGCTCATCGCCGAAGCAGGCGAAACAAAACGGCGCAAGGCTCCACTTGTTCAATCCTCTCGTGATAAAGATTACATTGGAAGGTGGTAGTATTATGGATTACAGAATGGAACACAAGGAACAACAGCAGTTTATCGCGAGGGTGAAGGCTTTCCCCAATGAGAGCATCAATGACGACAATGATCACAGCGTTCCCGACTTCTGGACAGCGTGTCATGAGAAAGATCTGGTCGAGCCCATGAGACAGCTCCGCGCGGAAGGAAAGAAGGATCTGTACGGTCTGTGCGGCCCTGCATTGAAGAGCGAAACGCACTTCAACTATGGGATCGGTGTTCTCGTCGATGCGGATACTGACATGGAAGGCGTACAGCGCTTGCTCGAAAACGGTTATACCATGTGGAAGACAGAACCGACAGACTATGCAGTATTCAAATGCATGGGGACTGACGGGGACTGCATCGCCGAGACCTGGAATAAGTTCTACAAGGAGTTTCTCACGCAGACAGGTTATGAGCAGACGGAGGATACAGACTATGAGCTGTATTTTGAGAAAGGTGAGAGCGGGCTTTTCTGCGAGCTGTGGATCCCAGTCAGGAAAGTCTGATCATTTCACCCTGAGATAGAACAGGGCTGGCACCTGTCAGTAGGAACTGACGGGTGTTAGCTGCTGCATATCATACAGAACCTCCATCCGGCCGCTGCCAGCCTCAGTGCGGTATTTTCTGAGGATCCTTTTCACAACCATGTCTGTATTTTCTCTGTTGGCGTCGATCAGCAGTGCCAGCAATTGCGTGGAACTGTACGTTGTCGTCACATCGCTTTTTCTTAAGGAGAATGCGACCGCGTGCTGCAGGTGTGCAAGCTGCTGCTGAATGACCATCGCCTCCGCGTCGGGGCATGCTTCCAGCGTGAATAGAACGCATTGTATCTCCCGGGGGTCGCGGATCAGGTTTCTTTCCATAAAGCGGTAGATCTGTTCAAAATTCGTGTAATCCACCTCGAAGGAACCCGCCGTTTTTTGCTCTCTGAGCTTGTTTGTTATCTCTTCCAGGGAAGTGTGCGGCGTGCCACACAGAACAGTGCTGTGTGCGGGATCATTCAGTTCATCAAAAAAACGAAATCCATTTTTTCCCTCATTTTTTACACTGTAGAGTGCTTTGTCAGCATTTTCGTAGAGCGCTTCGTAGGTCGCGCCGTCAAGCGGTGCGCGCGCGATCCCGATGGACACAGTCACCTGCATCGGCTTTCCGGGGGTCAAAAGACTGCGCTCGATCTGACGGATAAAACGTTTTGCCTTAGCCTTTAGTTCGTATTTATCATAGTGACCCGGGGAAAAGACGACAAATTCGTCACCGCCAAGCCTTGCAGTGATATCGTCCGGATCGATGGACACTCTCAGCGCTTTGGCAAACCGGATGAGCACCCGGTCGCCCTCCATGTGGCCGTACGTATCGTTGACGCTCTTAAAATTATCCAGATCCATGATGAAAAAGGTCCCCTCACAGTGCGCGCGCAGACTGGCGCTGACCAGTTCAGGGATTCCCTGGCGGTTCCTGAGGCCAGTGAGCGGATCCCGCTTTGCCAGGGCGATCATCGTCTCCTGTTTTTTGACAGTTCTGGACATCTCCTTTAGCCGGTCTTCGAGATCCTCTTTCATTTTTTCAAGTTCGATCAGTTTTTGATTCCCGCCAGTGGCTGTATCTGCCTGCATATGTGTTCCCCTATCGAAATGCTCAGAGCGTATCTGTCCCGCAACGATTTTTGACATAGTTATATATTATAGTATAGCGTAAAAACCGACTAAATTCTACAAGATTTAACTAAACTATTCTTTGCATTTCCAGACAAATCCTGGTTAAAATTTTCCGCCGCCGCCCCCGTGTGTCGTGCCGGAAGAGGATGTATGCGTCTGGGAGCCTTCTGAATTTTTGGGTTCTTCCTTTTTCCTGCGGTCGACATGTCTGTAAAGGAACAAGTCGTTCTTTTTCGTCAGATGCATGCTTCCCTGCCTGAGATAATCGTCTGCGGCGGACTGGCTGTGTATTGTCCTAAGTTCTCCCCGCATGATGCCCGTCGCGATCAGGGAAATGATGAACGCGATCACAAATGCCACAAGGAGATTCCAGACAACATCGAAGGGCTCCTGCGGAAGATTGCCGGTATCATACGGCTCTCCGGTCTTTGCCTGTGTGATGAAATCGTCGCACAGCCTGGCAAAGCTTGTGAATGCAGCCGCGTAATCGCCGGTGCTCAGATCGGCTGCAAATATTTCGGACATATATTCCCGCCCGGCGTCAGTGACCGCCGTTATGCCGTACCCCGTTGTCGATATGTACCAGTCCCGCTCCTCCAGGCTGACCAGAAGCAGGATGCCGTCCCGCGCATCTCCAAAACCGTATCCATTGTAATCATAAAAATCATCAGCGTATACCATCGCCGTATCCCCTTCTAGGGAGTCCGCCGTGACCACCACGACATCGACCTGCTGACGCTGGCTGATCTCATCGAGCAGGCCGGACAGACTGGCTTCCTCGCCATCATCGAGCAGATCTGCCATATCCACAAGCCGTGGAAGATCCTCCGATGCAGATGCAGGGATCGCCAGGCTTACAGACAAAAACAATATGGATAAGACCAGTGTAGAGCATATGCTCCAAAATTTTTTGTTCATTGTATGATTCATCATTTGCCCCCTTACATCAGCCAGAACAGGTAGAAAACGGCATATAGAAGCATGCCTATGATTCCTGTCAGGCCAAACAGCCATTTTCTGTACGCGGCTTTATCAAATGGCAGGTCGCCGACCATTTTCCCTGTCTGACCATTCATGGCAAAAAGGTAGTTCTGCCCCTTCCATGTGGTGCTCAGCAGCCACACAGGAAAAAGGGCATATGTCACTTTGGCGTTCTGCAGCCGGATACTGCCAGTCTCTTTTGTGACTGTCGCATAACCTTTGACCGTCTCGTTAAAAGCAGCCTCCGCGCTGTTGCGGATCCGTTCGTTTGCGCGTTCCACACTCTGCTCTGCGTTCACATCGTATTTATCAGCCAGATATCCTGCAAGGTAGGCAGTCTGAAAATCTACTGCTTCCGAGAGATTAAAGGGCTCGATGGATTCCATCAGGTCGTTTGGCATTTTGGCAGAGCCGTCCACAGGAACCTTGTCAAATCGAAGTCTCCCGCCCCGGCTTACGGCATAATATTTCGTCTCGGTGTAGTCGTATCGGTTGTCGCTCCAGGTGCGGATTTTGGTCGCTTTGTAGCGCATGTTGACATTCGCGTCGGTGTCAAACAGCCAGAATGGAACGTATACCCCTTTTACTTCATTGATATGGTTCTGGTCTTTGAATATCCTGGGAAGCAGGCGCTTTCCCTCATAATGTTTCTTAAGCGCCGCTTTTGCGGCTCTCTTATTGACCTTGAACGGAATCACAAGATCCGGTCTCAGTGCGCCGGATAACTGTCCTGTCATGACGACCGGATTCCCGCAGAACGGACAGGAAGTAGCTGCCGTATTTTCATCGCATGCGATCTCGCCGCCGCATGAATTGCAGACATAGGCATTCAGTACGCCCAGCTCATCCGTCTGCCATGCATCGCCCGATGCCATCTGCCAGTTCATATCATCCGTCTGGTCACTTCTCAGTTCGCTGTCATAGCTTTCCAGTGTCCCGATCTCAAATTCAGTGTCACAGAAGGGACATTTCATCTTTTGTATCGTACTGTCAAAGGCAATGGCGCCGCCGCAGCACGGACATTTGTATTCTTGTATCGCAGCCATCGTATTCCTCCTCTGCATATAAGCGCTGACGGTCAGCGCATGTCGTTCTCATCAAATGCATCGCCGCATTCTGGGCAGAATTTGGGCGGATGGGCAGGGTCTTTTGGTTCCCAGCCGCATTTGTCGCATCGGTACAGCGGCAGCGTTTCCGGTTTCTTTGCCCCGCAGTCAGAGCAGAATCTGCCTTTGTTGATCGCCCCGCAGGCGCACACCCATCCGTTGTTTCTCGTGGGTTTAGCTGTCCCGCATTCCGGGCAGAATCTGCCTGTCGCTACGGTTCCGCAAGAACATTTCCAGGTGTCTGTCTGGGATGGAGGCGGTGCCTGATGTTGTTGTGCTGTCGGCTGTTGTGGCGCCTGCTGCTGTCCCATCGCAAAAAGATTTTGCGCGTTCATGCCGCCTCCGGCGTTCATCGCCATTCCCATGCCCATAAATCCTGTCATCGCGCCTGCCGAGTTGGAGGCTGCTGCTTTCATGGCATCCGCCTGGGCGCCTGCAAGTGCGGCACCGGCCATATTGGGGTTCTGCAGTACGGCGGTGCGCTGTAGCTGCTTGATCATCTCCGCGTCTTCCGGCGGCAGGGTGACGGAGCCAAGCGCGATGCTGACGACCTTAAGTCCGCGCAGCTCACCCCATTTTGCCGACAGGACGGTATTCATCGCCGCCTCCAGATCTGTGTTGTGGGAGACGATCTGGTTCGGGCGCAGTTCCAGATCCGAGAGCCTGCCAAATGCAGGCTGCAGCGCACTGATAAACTCTGTTTTGAGCTGGCTGTCCAGCTCGCTGCGCTCATAGTCGTCTTCTACATTGCCGCAGACATTTGTGTAGAAAAGCAGTGGATCAGCGATCCGGTAGGAGTAGACACCGGAGCAGCGGACAGAGACATCCACATCCAGACCGATCTTGGAATCCACCACGCGGAAAGGGATCGGGTTTGGCGTTCCGAATTTATTGTCCACCAGCTCCCTGGTATTGAAGTAGTACACCCGCTGATCCTTGCCGGTGTCTCCGCCAAATGTGAACCGTCTGCCGATCACGCCAAAGGTTTCTTTGATACTTGTGCCGAGACTTCCTGTGAAAATGCTCGGTTCTGTCGATGTGTCGTACCGGAATTCCCCCGGCTCCGCACATACTTCCACGACCTTCCCCTGATCCACGATGATCATGCACTGACCATCGGCAACGGCGACCACGCTGCCGTTGGAGATGATATTATCATTTCCTTTTGTGTTGGATGAGCGGGAACTTGTGCGCTTCCTGCCTTTTGTGACCATGATATCCTTATCCATCGCCTCACAGTAGAAAAATTCCTTCCACTGATCGGCCAGTGTTCCTCCTAACGCGCCCATTCCGGCTTTGATCAAACCCATAACAAAAACTCCTTTCTGAAATATGTACGTTCGATACAGACATACTTGCGTAGTGTATCATATCAGTGTGTAAAAATGGATAATATGACATGGATCGACTATTTACGGTATGCAGACAGCCGTTCCGTTTCTCTCTGATCTAAACATATACTCAAGATATCTGTTTTTGATATCGGAGCATTTTCCATGCGGGATGGGAATCTCTGTCAGGTCTTCCATCGTAACCGTCTTGTATGAGATCTTCTGTATGTACTCCATATTGATCAGAAATGAACGGTGTGGACGCATGAAATTGTCATACTGTGAGAGCTGTTTATGCAGATCGTCCATGCTTCCGGCGTTTTCCCAGACGTTGCCGTCCGCCATATGAAACAGCAGGGTGCGCCTGAACACCTCGCAATATCTGAGTCTGTTCAGATCGATCCGGGTGATGCCGCTCTTGCCGCGCAGGATCAGACTGGAGTTCTGTTCCTCCTGGCATTCGGCGATTGCGGAATCCATCAGTTTGAAAAAATTTCCTGTCCAGATCGGATCGCGCTGGTAGAAATATGCGTCGAAGGTGTAGGACTGTACTGCACATTCCGTTGATGATGTCAAGAAGATGATCTTGACAACGCTGTCATACTGGCGGATTTCTTTTGCGATATGGATCTTGTTCTCATTTGTCAGGGTGACGTCCAGAAACAGGATATCGTAATGGACGCCTTTTTCGATTGCAGAGAGCAGATCAAGAGAACGGTGGAAAATATCAGTTCCTATCGCCCTGCCGTTTCTGGCGGAATATTTGCCGGTCAGTTTATTGAGTTCGCGCAATGCGGACGTGTCATCGCCACAAAATGCGACTTTTATCATAGATCGATCACTCCTTATAAAATGTAAAAGCTTGACAAGGCACGGCTTATTATTTTATATTTATGGTTAATAAACAGTAAATCGTCATCAATCTTAACAGGAATATGACATAAAAACCGTCTGCGGTGTGAAAGGTATCTGAAACTGCGCGAACGGTAAGAATACGTCCCAAAGGAGTACATACCTATGAAAATATGGCAGAGATCTGCGGCAATGCTCGCAGCAGTGATGATCATGTCGGGCAGTTTTGCGATGATCCCGGTGAAGGCGGATCAGCCGCCGGAAAGCACGGATATAGCACAGGAGACCGAAGGGGATCCATGGCATGCAGGAACGGACACGGAAAACAGGATCGAGACGGACAGCGGGAGCGGGATAGAGACTGAAACGGAAATAGAATCAGAAATAGAAACGGAAATAGAATCTGAAACTGAGCTTGAAATAAAGACGAAGGCAGAAGCGACAACGGAGATCGAATCTGATATAGAAAACGAAGCTGAAACAGAGTCTGAGACAGAAACAGAAACGGAAACCCAAATCAAAACAGGATCCGAAGAATCCGAGATCGAAATGGAAACCACCACTGAATTAGGTCACACGCCAGGACAATCAGCAGAGATGGCTGTGGAGGAGTCGTATGCCATGTCCGCACCTGCATTTCATGCCCGCATCGTATATGAACTCTGTGATTATTTTGTGATCGGCACATTTACGGATTTTACGCCTGACATCACCCGGATTGATACCATGTATTCGCTCGACGGGGAGAACTGGCAGACCGCCGTGGGAGGAGGCTGGAATTTGGGTTTAGACTATCCCGAAATTCTGGACACGGATGATGAGGACAGACTGAATGGATTGCAGAATCAGCGATGCCTCTTTGGCTACTATGAACCGCTGAAAAGTTATAAGACAGGGGAAATAGACTGTTTTTATGTCAGGCTGCGCATCACAGACAGAAGCGGGAGTACTTATGATACGGAGTCTGAATTCTTTGGACGCGGGGAGGTTCAGCCACTTCCGGAGGGGGCAGAATGCAAGGCGTTCTTCTCATCTGCGATGACTGCCAGCGAGGCAAACCCGGACCATCCGCGGCTTCCGATCAGATTTGGAAGATATCAGTTGACCGTGCCCGCAGATGCCACAGCCAGCGAGATCGCTGCGATGCTGCCAAAGACACTGCCCATTCGCGTGGAGATCTGGTACGGAACGCAGATCAACGCATCTGCTGTTGTGGATTGTCCGGTCGCATGGAGATCACTAGACCTTCCCGGGCTTTCCGCCGGCGAAAGCTTCACAGTTTCAGACGCCGCAGAGAAGATCCAGGTTCCGGCTGGTACACAGATCAAAACACCGTTTGGGATCTATGTGCTGGAGGAACCGCTTGCCCTGTATACGGAATTTTATTATGATGACAGGGTTGAGCTGGTGCTGAATGTCAGCTCGGAGGACAGAAGTCTCACGGGGGCATTGAGGCAGGAGATAAAGGATCTGCAGATAGCGCTGTATCCAAAGCCCACAGGTGCGACCGCGATACAGGCGTATGTGATGACGGAGGGGGCGTCGGAGTGGACGAAGCTGACAGGGCATTCTATTTTAAAGGAGATGAACGCCCAGATCGCGAACGCAGGCAGCGGCTATGTGCTCCTGCTGCGCAGTGATCAGGAACCGTTTCGGTCCTATCTGGAAGCAGTCGACGCGGGTGACGTGCCCGTACCGTTTTTTGTAGGGCTTAAGGTCGAGGGCGGTGTCTATGACGGCAGACAGCTTATCCTCGCATGGCCGGATAGCTACGATAAGCTCCCTGATCTGCCCGAAGTCGGAGGCGCGGGCGGAAATGAGGGTAATGCCGGGGCAGACAACAAGGACGACAGCACAGAGGACGGACAGCGGCCAGACCTGCCCTGGCAGCCGGACGACGATCAGCAGGAGCGCCAGCCAGTCTCATCGCCAGTATCGGAAGAAGAAACGGTATCGATGGCTCCTGCAGATGCGTCAGTCCCGGAGGAATACGAGGATGTTTCGTTTCCGTATCAGGCGCAGAAGGCAGAAGACATTGGGAGCGGGCAGCGCCCCGATCTGCCGCAGATGCCGCAGGGAGCAGAAGAGGCGGAAGAGCTATCAGAGACTGCAGCGGAAAATCCTGCGGACGGGGGTGGGAACCGCGCGCTGGAGTGGCTTGACAGTACGGTGCAGCCGCCGCTTGTAGTACAGGCGGCGCCGGAAAGGAAAAATGAAGGAGATACTGCGGCGGCTGTGCATAACCTGGATGAAAAAGAAAATGGTCAGAAGCGGTTTCTGCCAGCGGCGGTAACAGCCGCAACGGCAGTCGCCTGCATCGGTGCCGTTGTCTTCAAGGCGGCAGGATACAATCTGCTGCGCCGGCTTGCCGGATTCTTCCGAAAGATCGCAGGCAGATGAAACGTATGATCTATCACGGGCTATATTGCGGAATCTTTAGGATAAATTGTGTGCCTCTGCCCACAGTGGAGTGTACCTCGATCGTTCCGCCCATATCGGTCACGATGCCCTGGACGATGTACAATCCCAATCCTGTACCGGTATCTCTGTTATTGGCACCCACATAAAACCGCCGAAAGACAAGCGGAAGCTCCTCCTCGGGAATGCCGCATCCGGTGTCGGAGACCGTGATACGGATCTGATCGGCTTTCGCCGACGCGGATATCGTGATACTGCCGTTGCGTGGTGTCGCCCTGAGTGCGTTGTAGATCAGATTTTCAAATAAAATGTTCAGTTTTTCCGGCTGAGCCATCAGAAATGCGTCCGTTTCCGGCGGTTCCACGACCAGGTACACGGACTGGACTTCGGCTTCCCCGGAGTGGGTGGCGTAGATTTCCGAGAGCATCTCCTGTACAGACACCGGAACCCGTTTTTCTTCAATGCGGTCCAGCGCATTGATCGTGGAGAGCCCCTGGAGGCGTCTTGCCATCTCCCACTGCTTGGCTTCTGCCTGGTCGAGATAACCCTGCAGCTCCGAATCGACGCCGACACCGCTTTTGCGGATCGCCTCGATAAAGGACTGCGTGGCAAATACCGGCGCTTTCAAGTCATGTGCCATATCGGAAAAGAACGCCTTGCGTTCCTCCAGAAGCTGTGTCACCTCCTGCGTCCGTTTCTTTACCTGCTCTTCCAGATGGTTGGTCAGCAGTTCGTTTTCCATCAGGATCCTTCGGCTGCGCGATACCATCATGGCGCCAAACAACAGAACAAGCAGCAGCCCGCACCACTCAAACTGCCAGAGAAAGCGGATCGGTTCAAATCGGTTGGAGAAAAGGAGATTTGCGAGGAGCCCCGCGCCAAATACGGTGCAGCCGACCAGCGTATAGCGGCTTTCCCAGCCCTGTGCCGTCACACTGCGCGCGGAGAATACGGCAGCAGCGCAGAACGTTGCGACATAATAGAGATCCGTCAGTCTGCCGTGAACGAAAACTGCCCACGTCAATACCGGGATCAGCAGACTCAGTGCCGTCAGGATGACTGGAAGAGCCAGCAGTACCGCACGGATCCGCCGCCACGCCCGGCTGTGGACGGCATTGGCTGCCAGAACCGTAAGCTGTACGATGCAGAAACATAGACAGTACAGCGCCAGGCTCTGCATCAGAAACCAGTACTGTGTGATCGGCAGTGCAAAAAAGCGCGCCATGTACAGTGCATAACTGCAGCACAGCACTACAAACCAGTGTGCCAGCTTTCCGCCCGTCCACCACAGAAAAAGCGTGAATACCGCCAGTGCCAGCGGGATCAGAAATGCTATTGCATGGATAAAATGACGGGTAGAGTCGATCTGAAAAAATGTCTCCGGCGTACCCAGCGCTGGCGGGAAATACATTCCGCTGTAGTATCCTATACTGGAAAAAGTTTCCACGACCAGCGTGTGATCGCCTGCTGTCAGCAGAAACGTGATCCGTCCGCTGCCCGTTCCCTGGGCAAGCGGTATGCCATCCAGAAGAACCGTGTACGCGGAATATAACTGCGGGAAATCTACCGATACGATCCGGCCGGCTCCGTCATAGCGCAGCGTTAGCTGATAACGCGCCTGCCCGTGCGGGGAGACGCGCAGATCCCTGCGCTGCAGATTGGAGAATTCGCCGATATAAGTGGGCTTGTCTGTCACGCGCCCGTCCGTCAGCAGCCATCCGTCAATGAGAAAGATGGGATCCCTGCGCGCAAGATCTGTCTCGTTCAGATCGATCACGCCGGATCTTCCGTAAGGAGGCGGCGTGTAATATTTGTTGTCCTTATAGTAAGACAACATGAAAAAAAGCGCCATCGCTGCCATTACAGCCAGCGGCTGACGCCAGAATCTGCGCTGTTTCATATGTGTGCCTCCTTTTCTGGAACGAAGCGGTAGCCCTGTCCCCAGACGGTCTCGATAAAGCGGTGTGCGCTCCATGCTTTTTCCAGCTTTCGCCGGAGCTGCGACATATGCTTTTGCACTAGCTGCCCGCCATCCCACGGCTGCCCGTTCCAGAACATGTCAAAGATCTCTTCCGGTGTAAAGACATGATCCGCGTGCTCGGAGAGACGCCACAGGATATCGAACTCGACCGGGGTGAGAAACAGTTCCCTGCCATCGATCAGCACCCGGCGTCTTGTCAGATCCAGAAGAAGCGCGCCGTAATGTAGCTGTGTGCGCTCTGATTTTGCCAGCCGGATGCGCGTTTCTATTTTTGCCCAGAAAAGCGCCGCAGACGTATCTTTTGTGATATAGTCGATACCGCCAGCCGAAAATCCTTCAACCTGTTTGTCCGGATCGGTGAGGCAGCTTAGAAAGATGACAGGTGCCTGGGTCAGATTGGTCAGTTTTTCGCAGATGGAAAATCCGTCCTCGCCGGGAAACATCACATCCAGCAGCACGCAGTCACAGAGCCCGTCCGATGCCTGCCGGAGTGCTTCCTCACCGCTGCCCGCCACTTGGACGATACAGCCATGGTTTCGCAGGATATCAGCCCAGACTGCGCGGTCTGCCGGATCATCGTCTGCCAGCAGGATCCGCCAGGGACCATCGGGGCGTTTGGCATTGCCGGCTGCAAAGTCCTCTGGAGGCGTCTGGTGCAGATAGTGCATATAGGCATCCTGTACCAGACTGCGCCGCTGGCGCGATACCGGAATTCTGTTTCCGCCCTTCATGATAACACAGTTGATGCCGGCCGCCTGGACAAAACCCAGATTGACGAGATAGGAGCGGTGAGTCTTTAGAAATTCCGGTCTGGATAAGAGTTTCTCCTCAAAATCCGCCAAAGTAGCAGTCACTTCCCGGACCGTGCCGTCTGTCAGATGAAAGAATACCGTCTTATTGATGACTTCCACATACGCAAGCCTCGAAAATGCGATCTGGACGATCCCTTCCCTGCTCCTTAGCACAAGTCCCTGCGTCGCCTGCCCAGACAGTTCGTCTGTTATTTTGTCAAGCTGCGCAAAGAGGGAACCGGCGTCCAGCGGTTTGAGCAGATAGTGGTATGCTCCCACATTGTAGCTTTCTACAGCAAATTCCGGTGATGCAGACACAAAGATGAGCCTGACATTCTGATCCAGGGTTCTTAGCTCCTGCGCAGCGTGTATCCCGTCGACGCCCGGCATCAGGGCATCCAGCAGGACAAGGTCGTACTCCCCGCCCCTAAGTTCACACAGGAAATCCGTGCTGTTAGTGAAATAGTGACAATCGACCATCTGATCACGACTTGTCTGATATTCCGCGATCAGTTTGCCAATGCGGGCAATGTCCCGCTCGTCGTCATCGCAGACGGCTATCCGCATGGTTTCATCCTCCATATACAAATTTTATGTGTCTATGATATCATAGTCTGCGGCCGCAATCAAATCAAAATCTATGTCAGTTTTTTACATGGCATCGGCGACCACAGAAAGCACTTCAAGGATGTCGAGCATGGCATTGAGAAGCTCCTCGGCATCTGCTTCTGTGATATTATCCTGCGTGATCTCGCCCATTTGCCCGATGATGTCGTATGCCTGATTCATGGTGTCCACAATATCGGCGTTTTCTTCCGCACCGTCATTGTAAGCCTCCGCGATCGTGTTGTAAGCTGTCGTCAAAGCTTCAAAGCTTTCCTGCAATGAGGCAAAAGTCTCATCGGATACTGTTTCGCCTTCCGCTGCGGCCGCATCGTCCGTCAACTCCATCTGATCGGTCAGCTCATTGAGTCCGTCCACAATGATCTCCATGGCATCGAGCAGATCCTGCGCATCTGTCACGGTCAGGGTATCCTGCGTGATCTCGCCCATCTCCTCGATCAGATCCCGTGCCTGATTCAGCACATCATCGATCTCCGGGTTTGCCGCGATCGCATCGTCGGTGTACAGATCTATGACTGCGTTATAGTGCTGGACGAGCAGGTCATAAATGTTCTGCAGTTCTGAAAACAGTTCATCGGATACCACATCTGCGTCGGTCGCCGAGGCAGCGTCATCACTTGCAGGTGTGTCGGCTTTTGTGTCTGCCGGAGTAGGTGTGTCCGCTTTTGTGTCTGCCGGAGCAGGCGTGTCGGCTTTTGTGTCTGCCGGCGCCGCTGTCTGGGTATTTGCGGTGGATGCGGCGTTCGCTTTCTTGTTGTCCCCGCCGCAGGCGGTCGTCAGCGATGCCATCATCATGACAGTTAACATGATCGATACAATTTTCTTTTTCATTCTTTTTCCTCCTACTTAAACTGAAAATTGAAATGTTATCCTGATCATTATACACAAAAGATCACGAAGCGGCGTTTTTTAACATGAATCGACTAGAATATGTGCTGAATCGACTAGATTTTATTCAGTTCCATACGGAAATAGACCATATCGGTCAACTGCTTGCCGCACTCAAAGATAGGATGGTCATAGTTGTCGACAAAGAAATTCCTGATGGTGTGCGATCTCTGAAAACCGCACTTTTCATAAAAGGGAACCGTCAGGGGGCTGTCGCCTGTGCCGACCTGCAGGATCTGAAACGTTTTTTGATATTGCTGTATGATAAAAGCGATCAGCCGTCTGCCGTAGCCTCTGCCCTGATATTCCGGCGCGGTTGCGATGTTTTTGATCTCGAGTATGCCGCCGCCCTCGTCGGTGACGACACAGACTGCGCGGATGCCGCCGTCGTCCAGGGCGTACATTGTGCCGCGTTCCAGGTAGCGGTCGATCATGCTCTCCTGTTCGTCCGCGAGCAGGAGCAGGTTAAGATATTGCTTTTTGTTTTCAGATATTTTGATAATGTCCATTTTTTCCTCCTAGGAAAGCGATAGGCTCTCGGAGTCTCTCTGCGCCAAAGCAGCGGGTGCAGGGGAGTTTCCGGGAGCACGTATGGATCAGGTAACGGTGTATGTGGTTGAGAGCGTTTCTCAGATAGTATCATAGAATAAAACGCTGGATTTTTCAATACGCTCTAAAATAGTCAGGATTATGGAAAGACGGCTGCAACTGTGGTATAGTAAATAAAAAGGTTATTTTCTCGAAGAGAAGATCACACAGTTGTAGAAGGAGGCATTTTCAGATGAATATGTTAAAAATAGGATTGGGGACGCATCTTGGCACTTTTTCCGACGAGGATTCAAGGCGGTATGAGGAGGCGGTCACATTTGCGATCAGAAACGGGATCACGGCGGTCGACACGGCGATCAACTACAGGGGCATGCGCTCCGAGCGGGACGTCGGCGCCGCGGTCGGCGCGCTGCTTGCGTCCGGCGAGATCTGCAGGGAGGATGTTTTTCTCGCGACAAAGGCGGGGCTTTTGTTTGGGGATGTCGTGAGCGGACTGAATCCGGTAAGGTGTCTGCAGGAAGTCCTGGAGCCGAGGGGGATCGGACAGAATGACTTCTGTGAATATGATGGGGTGTATCAGACGCTGAATCCCGATTTTTTTGAGATCGCACTGCAGATCAGCTTGCGGAACCTGGGCGTGGACACGGTGGATCTCCATTATATCCATCTCCCCGAGATCACGCGCGCCCAACTGACGCAGGATATGTTTTATCAGAGACTGGCAAAGCTTCTGGTGTGGTATGAGGAGAAAGTAAAAGAGGGGAAGATCCGGTTTTATGGTATGGCTTTCGAGATGTCTGCCATGGAGCCGGCGGAGGAGCAATGGCACATCAGTATCGAAATGGTCGACCGGATCGCGCGGGAGATCAGCGGCGGTGACAGTCATTTCAAATATATCCAGATCCCCTATAATCTTCAATATCCCTATGCCGCGACGGTGCAGAACCAGTCCTGCATGGGGGAGGACTGTACGCTGGTGGAGGCAGCGCACAGGATGGGCCTGCAGGTGATCGGAAGTATGCCCCTGTGCTGCGGTGAAGGGTTTGAAAAATATACGCTGGAGGAAATGCTGTCGTTTGCGCAGAGCGGCGTGGACGCGGTCAATGTGGGCAGCAGGAACGTGGAGCATATCCGGGAGATCCTCAGGCTCTGCCAAAACCAATAAATAATAATTGATATGTGCATGGCCTCACTGGGGGTGATCGAATACCATGACAGGATCGAGATGACGGCTGACGGTTTCTGGCAGCGAACGGAATGAGGATCTGCAGGAAAGCAGGAAACAGCTCACGACATTGAGAGCGCATTTGAGTGCAAAAGGATTTACTTGCCGGAATTTGTGTCCGAAAATGATTGTGTCGGATGTAAAATCAGAAATAGTATTTCGGAGACTTTGGAAGATTCCGAGAGACTATGAAAGGAAAAATGGAGGATACAGATATGGCAATGGAGATCAGAACTTATGGTAATTACGGAACAGATTACGAGGAGCAGTTGAGGGCGAAACGTCAGGAGAGGGCAGAGGAGGCAGAAAAGGAAAAGGAAGCGGGAAAGGATAATGGCAGGATCCCTGAACCCAGGGACGAGTACATCAGCAGCGAGGCGTCAGACAGAAAGCCGACAGGGCTGTACCGGTTAGGGCAGGACGAGAACGGCAATCCGAAAGTGCTGTACGACGATCCGAATAAAACTGTCAGAGAGACGGCGGAAAAAGAGTCCGCAGCGAAAAAGCCTGTCGATGCAGACAAGGACGAGGATCCCAGGGCGGCTGGGGAGAAGTGCGTCAGCAGCACAGACAAAGTTGATCAGGAGATCCGTAAGCTCAAAGAGCATAAGAGGCAGCTACAGCAGCAGATCAAGTCAGCGGCCGGGGATGAGGAGAAGGTCAGACAGTTGCAGACAGAGCTGGCACAGGTGGAGAATGAACTGAGCCAGAAGGACAATGACACATACAGGAAACAGAATACCGTGTTTACACAAGCGTAATCGTTCCATAAAGAGAACCCTGCCCGCTGACAATCTATACCGTTAAAATGCCAAATCGTACCACATGGATTGATTTTTGCCCGAAATACAGGGTAAACTATTAAAATATGAAACGAGGTGGCTGTATGTATCAGATAGCGCTCTGTGATGATGAACAGACGGAATTGGACAAGATCGAGCGTATGTTGTGCGCATACCACGGGCAGTTTGCGGACAGGAGATTTCAGATCAGACAGTTTGTGGATCCGGAAGAGTTGTTCTGCGCGATACAGCAGGGACAATATCAGCCGGATCTGGTATTTATGGATATCTATATGCCTGGAGAATCGGGTATCGAGGCGGCAGAGAAGCTGCGCAGGCTGGGGCAGGACTGCCGTATTATATTTCTGACTTCGTCCAGAAATCACGCGCTTGAGGCGTTTGGGGTGGAGGCGTTCTCGTATATGGTCAAGCCGATCGATCCTGAACATTTTTATCATGTATTTGACAGGGCTCTCCAGAAGCTTGATGATGACCAGATGCGCTATATCTTTGTGCAGGAGGCGGAACATGTGCGCAAGATCGCGCTGTGCGATATCCTGTACTGCGAGGCGCAGCGCAAGAATCAGTGCATCTATCTCAAAGAGGGGGAGAGCGTGTCCATGAAACTGACACTGGCAAGGCTCTGCGAGATGCTTGCGCCGCGCAGGGAGTTCACACGGCTGGGGGCTTCTTATATTGTCAATCTGGAGCACATAGAACGCCTGAGCACGCGCATGCTGGAACTGGACAATGGAGAACGGATCTATCTGCCGAGGGGATCGTACAAAGCCTTGCGGGAAAAATATTTTGACTATTATTTCAATCGGAAAAATTTTGCATCGATCGATACAAAGGAGCAGGACAATGCGTGAGGCGCTGATCACTAATTTCATCAATATCTTTTTTCATGTGATCTGGTTTTATAACCTTGCGCTGGAACCCAAACATGGAAAGAAAAAGATGCTGCTGATATCGATCACAGACGGTATCCTGTTTGAATTGATTTATCTGGTGCTTGCGAAGTCAGGATTGCCGGAGAAAATGGTATATTTATCCGCTTACCTGCTGGCTTCCGTCGTCCTGGGCGGGGGATTTGTGCTTTTTTTGTCCGCTTCGCATCCGGGAAAGTCTGTGTTCCTGGTCTCGACATACTACAGTCTGTGGACTTTTATCTATTGTTTTATCTCGGTCGTCACGGGGAGTCCTGCAGGAACTGGAAACAGCGCTGTCTGGGGACTTCGCGCCGGATTGAACCTGTTTTTTCTGTCTGTGTATCTCATCTTTTTCAGAGAGAAGCTGCGCCGGATATACAGCCAGATGCAGAACGGTTACGGGCTGATCGCCTGCATCTCGAGCCTTACATTTGTCATGATGACTTTCCTGACATTTTATAATGAATGGCATCGGGAGAAGAGTATGGGGCATGTCTTTGTGATGACACTCTGCTATTTGTTCATGCTGATCGTGTATGTGCTGTTGTTTTATTTTATGGTACAGGAGAATCGCGCGTACCAGCTTAGGCTGATGCTGGTTCATGAGAAAGCGTTGAAGGCGCAGGTGGAGGCGTATGAGAAGACGGAGCGCAGTGTACGGCAGACACGCCACGATTTCCGTCATCACAACACGGTCGTGATGGCGCTCGCCGAGCAGAGGGATTATGAGGGGATCCTTGCGTATCTCAAGGAGTACGAGCAGATCGAGGAGGAAAAGTGTGACAGGAGATACTGCAAGAATCATGCAGTCAATAACCTGATCGCTGTCTACATGCGCAGGGCGAAGCCGTGCGGTATCGCGATGAACGCGGATATCAGGCTTGACAAGGAATTGTGTGTCTCCGACGTGGATCTGGTATCGGTGCTTTCCAACATGCTGGAGAACGCTGTGCACGGCTGTATGGAGGTTGCAGGAGAGCGCAGGATCGAGATCGCGGCACAGCAGGAAAATGCCATGATCCTTCTGCGGTGCCAGAATAGCTGTACAGATGATATTCATTTCTGCGATGGTATTCCGCAGGCGAAGGACCATGAGGGCGTGGGGGTGGATAGCATACGCAGCATTGCAGAAAAATATGGCGGGGACGCGCACTTTTCCGCCGAAAAGGGTGTATTTACCTGCAGCGTGCTCCTTTGGAAAGAAATGCGGTCACACGGCTGTTGAAATCCTTTGCCTCCTCGTAGGCGGCGTGGCCAAGCTCCTGATACAGATACAGTTCGCTTCCGGGGATCTGGTCAGCGACCTCGACAGAAGCGCTGCCGGTAACGATTTGGTCCTTGCCGCCGCCGATGACCAGGGTCGGGCAGGCGATACCGCGCAGTGATGCGTAGGCGTCATGCTGTGCGCAGGCGGCAGCCTGCACGATAAAGCGGCTGTAATCCTTTGGCTTTCCCATGCGTGTGAGGAGTGGATAGAGGCGGCGGTATTTTTTCAAGTAATCTTCTGAATACGATCTTTCCGCGGTGTCGATCATGAGGGAGCGGTGATCATTCTGCCCGGCAAACCGGATCCAGCGGTCAATGACATTTCGGACAGTTTCGTTTGGCCTTGACAGGGTGACGGCAAGCACGAGCCTGTCGACGAGTGCGGGATCATCGATCGCCAGGTACTGCGCGATCATGCCGCCCTGGGAGACGCCCAGCACCTTTGCGTGCGTGATATCCAGTTTTCTCATGGCATGTGCCAGGTCTTTTGCCATTTCCCTTGTGGAATAGCCCGTCTGTACATACTTTTCCAGATGATTTTTCCGGCTGAATATGAATACCCTGTAGTCTTTGGCGTACATGCGGTAGGTGTACGCAAGCGGGTACGCCATACCCTTCACTGTCGCCAGTCCGTCCCCGAGTCCGGGGATCATGACGAGGACATCGTGTCCTTTTCCAAATGAAATATAATCCATATCGGCGTCATCAAGATCGATGCGCCCGTTTTTTGCGTTCCAAAACATTTGTATCCTCCCCCGATTCATGCAGACGACCGCATAAGGATTTAACCCCTTTGCGGCATATGATTCCTTGATATTCCATGGTATAAGTATAGAGGGTTTTGTGAAAAATGTAAATAAATCTGACCGGAGTTTACGGAACCTCCACAAAAAAATCAAGCCATCGTTTCAAAGAGCTGGTATACTTGAAACACATCGCGATGGAAAGAAGGAAATGCAATGAGTTATTCGGCTATGGCGCACGCCCTGACTGGTTATGTGGAGGAGCATCTCGAGTGCTTTGACATCAGGAGCATGTCGGAGTGCTTTGGGTTCTCCCAGGCGTATCTGCGGGAGCTTTTCCTGAAAAATATGGATATGCCCATCATGCAGTATTACAGGCGGAGGAAGCTGATAATGTCCGCGTTCGAACTGCTGCACTCTGACAAGAAGATCATCGATATTGCGCTGGAAAGCGGATTTTCGAGTCATGAGGCGTACACAAGGGCTTTCCGGAAAAGCTTTGGCATGCCGCCAAGCCAGTTTCGTCTGGAGAGACCGGCCATCGGACGAAGGCAGCTAGAGCCGGGCGTGTTCGGGCTGGATCGCATTGCCGGTGAAGAGAAAAGGAGAGATGGTTTGATGATGGAACACAATGAAAAGAGTACGGTGCTGTACGGGATCCGCAAGGTGGAGCACGGTGCATACGGGAGCAATACGATGTACCCGATCTGTGTCAAGGCAGTGTCGGAGTATCTGGGAGATGATGTCTCCTACGCGTATATCATGGCGGCGACCGGGGCAGCGTTCCGGCTGGTGTGGAACCGGAAAATGTGGGATCTGAGCAATGTGGATATTTATCACACATTGACGGAATCCAACGACATTTATGCGTATGGCGCACAGGCGCTGGGAAGGGAGTTCTCGTTTCTGGGAAGAGAAAAGGAAACGACGAAAGCAGCGTTTGCAGATCACATGAAGGCAGCGATCGCGCAGGGGTATCCGGTGATCGCGCTGGGGATCATCGGACCGCCGGAGCCATGCATTGTCGCAGGGTATGAAGCGGATGGAGATGTCCTCATGGGCTGGAATTTTTTTCAGAACGACGCAGCGTTTGCCGCCTCGGTGCGCACGGCGGACAACGGCTATTTTGTGTGTGACACCTGGTGGGAGAATACGGATACGCAGGCAGTGATGTGTATTGGGGCTGCCCATGGCGCGAGGAGAAGTCTGCAGGATATCATAAAAACGGCGGCAGACGTCATGGAAGCGCGGGAGGAGTATGATTACGCGAAAGGGATCCGCGCATATGACGCGTGGAAGGAAATGCTCTTAGACGAAAAGTGGTTTGAGAACAATGCCGCATTTGACGGGCTTTTTGAGAAGCTGCTCGTCCATAATGACGCGATGGTCTGCATTCAGGACGGAAGAAAATGGGGAGCGGCGTTTTTCGAGGAAGTGGCAGCGGCGTGCGGGGAGCAGGATGCCGCCGTATGCGCACAGGTAGCGCGGCATTTTCGCAAAGTCAGTGTGCTTGCGGAGGAGATGATGGCTCTGATCGGCGACTGGAGCGACATGGAAAAGATGCTTCAGAATCTCGCAAGCCGCTCTGTCAGGGAAAAGACCGCCGGACTGATCGATGCGGCAAAGGCGGAGGACTGCAGGGCACTCGAGGGGATCCGGCAGCTAGGGAACTGACCGATTTGATCACATCGGTAAAAGCGCTTCCGGTGTCATTTATGGATTATTTTCCGCATGCCGGAACCGCAAAATTCGTGCGGAATGAGCTTAAAGCCCCTCTTTTGATAAAAGGATTCTTTTCCCTTTTCCGCGCTGAGCTGGATACTGGAACGCCCTCCGGCGGGCGTTTCTCTGGCCACGTAGTCGATCAGCATATCAATGATCGCACTGCCGATCCCCATATTCTGATGGTCAGGCTGTACCACGATGTCAAAGATCAGATAATACAATCCGTCGCCTGTCATTCTTCCCATTCCAACGACCTTGCCATCGTCCTCTGCCACTATGGAATAGAGGCAGTTTCTGAGTGCCTTTTCCGTCTGCTCCCTGGAAAAATTGAGCCATCCGACACTTTCTCTGAGCCTGCAATAATCGTCGTAACATAATGCATTTTCCTTGTAAATCATCTTGCATTGTTCCTTTCTGTTTTCTCAAAATCTTGCGATAGACATTTTTTACAGAAATCCTGAATAATGTCCAGTATTGTCCGGTCGTAAAAAACTGCGCCGCCGTGCGCGTCATTTTCTTCCAGTTCATAATATACAACATTATGGCGGGAAGCGGTCAGCTTTTCATGCAGTGTCCTGCTGTTTTCCACAGAGACAACCGGATCATTCTCGCTGTGCAGGAGCAGTATCGGCGGAAGCTTTATATTTTCCGTGATGTACATGGAACAGGAAGCCTTTGCGGCAAGCTCTTTATGACCTAAAGTGTCATCAACGCCAAGGAGCACGGAAGATGGGCGGATCGTCATCCATGGTGGAAGCGGTTTATTCGCGCAGATGATCAGATCTGTCGAACCGCTTTCGCAGATGACACCTGAAATGTCCGGCAGCGGATCGCATAAGCCATGCGCATGAAAAAGAACGGACATCATGGCAACATGTCCGCCGGACGAATTGCCCATCAGAAAGATTCTGTCTGTATCAATATGGAATGGATATGCGATGTTCGGAATGAACTTTAAAGCGTTGCACACGTCTTCGACCTGCGCTGGAAAGATGGCAAGATCAGACTCGCGATATTCCATCGCAGCAACTACAAATCCTCTTCTGGCAAGTAGTGCGTATTGTGGAATGTCATTGTACATTTCCTGTTTGTGCCAGGCAGATCCGGGGATCAGCAGGATCAGGGGAAACTTTTCGTCTGCTGTCATCTCCTGTCTGTACGGGAAGATGATCTGCAGATGCCTTTTGCAGTTTCCATAATCATGATACTCCAGATCCTGCGAGTATAGACATTGTATTTCATTTGAGTTCGTTTTTACTTTTATTCTTTGTTTCATTATTGCCTCCCAGTGCACAGACATGCTGTTTTCGATCCAGCTCTTTTGCTGCGATAACCTGCATCGGAAAAGCATAATCTAAATTTGTTTCCTTTCCGTATTGTATCAGCAGGTTTGTTTTCCGGCTTCTGCCAGCATGCGCTTCAATGCAGCAATCTCTGCGTCCTTATCCGCCAGTTTAGCATCTCTATCTGCTAAGTTTTTTCAAAGCCTCACTCATGCGATCACCTCCACTGACGATCTGTTCAAAAATTGCGCTGTTGATATCTGACACCAGATTAACGACGACACCCGCTTTTGCGCGCGCCTCCTCTCCATCCAGGCTGTCGAAACTGTCCAGAAGCATCTCGGCCTGAGAGATGTCCATATTCCGCGTCAGGGATCTCAGCCAGACATGCCGTTGCTGATCCAGCTCTTTTGCGACGATAACCTGCATCGGAAAAAGCATTCCGTAAATGCGGTAGATGCCTTTTCCCTCCTGTATGACATGGTACTTCTCCGCCAGTTGTCCCAGCAGTTTTAAGGGTTTCCGTTCGCGGATCAGGGAAACCGTGATATCAGTATCCAGGATTTCATCTACTGCGCCGGTATCTGCCTTGTACAGGCAGGCATAGGAGAGTACCTTGTAAAATGTATCAATGTTCACGCTGTCATCTGGCGACTTGTATTCAATGATATTGTGTCCGAGGAAAAAGGTCACTATTTCATTCTTGATGACAGTCTCGGGCTTTTTCTTGATGACCAGCAGGTCGATCCGGAGTGGTTCCCTGCTCAGGCTGTATTCCGGATCATATACCAGACCATTCTCATTTTCCAGGAATTCCAGTTCCATGGTACTGCAGAATGCCGGGTGCCATTGTGTTCTGTTTTCAAT
>JAETQI010000091.1 GCA_021770755.1 Lachnospiraceae bacterium | reverse complement strand
CAAACTGGCTTTGATCCGTTGCATTTTTCAATGCATTTACTTTTAAAGGTTTTTGTTCTGAATAATTCTTTTTAGAATTTTCAGGGTTGCATTACTGTTTATTTGTCAAGGTTCTGTTGCTGTTGTTTGACGCAACTCCGTTAGTTTATCACTTCTGGAAATCTTTGTCAAGAACTTTTTTGTAACTTTTTTTATTTTGCTTGTCCACCGTTTTTCGCGGTAGGATTTCATATTAACACTTTTTCCATATAGTGTCAATACTTTTTTCATTTATTTTAATTTTTCTTGTCGAGGCGAAAAAAAAGAATCTTGATGTTGCTAAGATACTTTTCTCATGACTTTTTCGTCATAACCTCATTTATATAAAATAAATGAACGGAGAAGAAGGGATTTGAACCCTCGCGCCGGTCACCCGACCTACACCCTTAGCAGGGGCGCCTCTTCAGCCTCTTGAGTACTTCTCCCCGGTACTGAATTAAATCCTCTACCAATATTTCAATCGTGCGTCTTCTCACTCGACGCATGTTTTATTATACATAAGACCCCTATCGTTGTCAAGCCCTTTTTTTATTAATTTCGAGAATTTGGCAGTACTATTTGAATATGCACCAGAAATTGAGGGCAAACCACACGATCAGTATTCCGATCCGGACACATGCCCATCGATACCACACTCTTTGCTCCACTATTGCAGTTTCTCCTGGTTTCTCCATTTTTTCATATTTCTGATATGGAAAATTGACGATCATAAATCCAACCAGACAAACGATCGCCAGCGCGGGAAGCGCATACTCGTATTCCCCCGGATAACGGAATGTGTCTTTAATGTAGTGGATCATATCATTAGTACTGTGACTCTGACGGCGGTTCATCAGATAGTCGCTGAAAGAAAAAAGCAGATAGTCAAACGTCAGTCTTCCACCGTACACCTGCGACTGCGTGATGACGTATATGCTGACAGTTAATATCGGTGCAAATGCTTCCAGTATGAAATCCAGCCCTATGTTCTGCGATTCCATAAATAATAACAGTATCATAAAAGGCGCCAGCAGGGCGATCCAGTAGCACTTCATCGTCCCAAATGCCACCAGGACTGCCAGACTGGAGAAACAGAACCAGACAGAAAGCTTTCCACGCCTTTTATCCTGATAACGATTGCAATATGCAAGGATGCAAATGACGGCATACGCGATCACAACCATGGAAGCTCCCATGTTGTCTGGTCCGGATCCCCATACATTGACGAGCAGTGCCCTGATCTGACTTGTCGCCAGTGTATAGGGTGTTTTCACCCGGTCTATACCGATGATTCCAAGCCAGTACAGGATCAGTGTCATATTTTTGACGATCATCTCCACGGGAATCAATATGAATCCGGCCAGTATATCCCGCAAAATGTATGGTATTCTTTTTTCTTTTAAAAGAACCAACGGTATAAATGCAAAAACGGAAAGGTATTTTACCGGGTTCGCCAGCACGAACGCCAATAAAAATCTCCTGTAATCTCCTTCTATATACTGGCGTATCCCCCACAGCATGAATACCAGATACACGGCATCTACTTGTCCCAAATGGAATACCGGAAGAAACACAAAAAGTGTGGAGGACAGAAACAGCCGCATCCACTTGATTCTGACAGCATCCATTTTCAGCGTCACCGCGATCTTTACTGTCTCTCTCTCGCAAAGTCCCCACATACAGACTATGAACAGCTTATACCACAGATACGCGCCCATGCTGTCCTCCAGTGAGGTCCGAAACAGCATACTCAGAATCCTGACCGGGATAACCCATATGGTAAACAACATCTGACATAGCACACCGTATGGCACTACGGGAGACCAATCGAATAAAAAATCCATCAGATTACCATGAAACAGGCAATCCAACCGATAATACGCGGATTGGAATATGACCAGATTGTCCCAGTAATACATTGTCACAAAATAGACAACTGCTGTGCATACCAGGATCATGCTGAGTACTGTCAGTCTTTTCTGATCCAGATCACATGCTCTGTCTGCATCTGACCGCTGCAATTGACGAGTATATTTCCATTTCATCCAAAGCATAATTCTTTCCTCATATCTCTGTCTTAGTCATCTTTGGGATAATTATACCTTCAAAATGATGTTACTGTCAATATAAAGTTAGCCATCTTTGGGATAATACATACAGCAGTTACTGTATTGAAATGGCTTGGAGGTGTTTGCATGAAACTCTACAAATATTCAAATGGCAAATGCAATATATCGGGATCAATCATCCGTGAATTGAGAGAACGTGCTGATCTGTCGCAGGAACAGCTCGCCGCCAGGCTTCAGCTTGCCGGACTGAGCTTAAACCAGAAGGCTGTCAGCCGGATCGAAACAGGCGAGCGGGTTGTTCCTGATTTTGAACTGATCTATTTTTCAGAAGTTTTAGATGTACCAGTCTGCAGACTGTTAAATAAGGAGTTGTGTACCCATTAACACGAAAAGTCCCTGACTGCGCTTTCATAGAGATCGTTTCCCTCGGCGTCTATGACGACGATCACGGGAAAGTCGACTACCTCGAGCCTGCGGATCGCTTCGGTACCCAGGTCGTCATAGGCTACGACCTCCGATTCGGTGATGGATCTCGACAACAAGGCGCCCGCGCCGCCGACTGCCGCAAAGTATACTGCTTTGTTGCGCACGATCGCCTCCTTTACGGCATCGCTGCGCTTTCCTTTTCCGATCATGCCCTTTAAGCCGAGGTCTAAGAGCCTTGGCGCGTATTTGTCCATGCGGCTGGCTGTCGTAGGACCCGCAGAACCGATGGGGCGGCCTTCCCTTGCAGGGGATGGTCCCATGTAATAAATGATATTGTGTGCCATCCCGACCGGAAGGGGCTCGTGTCTGTCAAGTGCTTCGTACATGCGGAGGTGGGCGGCGTCCCGCGCGGTGTAGATGGTTCCTGTTATGTATACATAGTCTCCTGATCTTAAGGATCTTGCATCCTCGTCTGTGAGGGGTGCTTTGATGTGTCTGTCCATTTTGTTTTCTCCTGTTTGAATCTTAGCTGCAATGCCTCAGATGGTGCGCACCGCATGGCGGTTGACATGGCAGCATATGTTTATGGCTACGGGCAGTCCGGCGATGTGCGTCGGGTAGGTGTTGATGTTGACAGCGAGCGCGGTTGTCGTACCGCCGAGTCCGCCCGGACCGATGCCGGTGCGGTTGATCTTTTCTAAGAGTTCCTCCTCCATCTCCTTTACATATGGGATGTCAGAATGTTCGTTGACGGGTCTTGTGAGCGCTTTCTTTGCAAGGAGCGCGCACTTCTCAAAGGTTCCGCCGATGCCGACGCCGACGACCATGGGCGGACAGGCATTGGGACCTGCGTCTTTTACGGCTGTGAGGACCGCATTCTTAACGCCCTCGATGCCGTCGGCGGGTTTGAGCATGAATACGCGGCTCATATTCTCGCTTCCGAAGCCCTTGGGGGCGACTGTGATCTTTACGCTGTCTCCGGCTGTCATTTCATAATGGATGACCGCGGGCGTGTTGTCTTTGGTATTTTCACGGATCAGCGGATCTTTTACGACGGATTTTCGCAGGAATCCATCCGTATATCCCTGTCGGACGCCTTCGTTGACCGCATCTTCGAGATTTCCTCCCTCAAAATGTACATCCTGTCCGATCTCCATAAAGACGACTGCCATCCCTGTGTCCTGACAGATCGGGATCATGTCGTCACCTGCGATCTGCAGGTTGTCCTGCAACTGGCTTAGGATCTGTTTTCCGAGCGGGCTTTTTTCAGCGGTCATGGCTTTTTTGAGCGCACAATCCATGTCGGGAGTGAGATAGTGATTGGCTTCGATGCACATTTCTCTGATATTTTTGGTGATTTCTGTCACGTTGATCGTTTTCATAATTGTTTTTCCTTCCCCTGTCCTTTCATACAAATAATGCCGGCGCCAAGAGATCAATCCTCTATGTATATGATATCTGCAAACTCTGCGCCGGAGGCTGCTGCCAGATCCCAGGGTGTGAGCTCTAGCTGCATGCCGAGTTTTCCGCCGCTCACGATGATCCTGTCGAGGTTCTGGGCACTCCGGTCGATGCGCGTGACATACTGCTTCTTCATGCCGATCGCGGTGCAGCCGCCGCGGACATAGCCTGTGACGGTGTTGATGTCCCTGACGTGGAGCATCGCCACGGATTTTTCCGCGACGGATACTGCCGCCTTTTTCATATCGAGTTCCTCTGCTATGGGTATGACGAACACGTAATAGTTCCTGCTGGCGCCCTGTGTGACCAGGGTCTTGTAGACTTTTTCATGCGGCAGGCCGAGCATGTCTGCGATCTGAACGGCATCTATAAACTCGTCGCACTCATAAGTATATGTTGTGTATGGTATTTTCTTTGTGTCAAGTATGCGCATGGCGTTTGTTTTGTTTTTTGCCTTGCCGTCTTTTTGTTTTGCCATTGGTGGTGCTCCTTTTGCCTCATTCTCCAGAAACTCCGGCAACTGTCCATACTCCGGATCAGCCAGTTGTTCCTTAATGACAGTCTATCACCGAACCGCGCTTTCGTCAATCGGCATGGAAATCCGCCTCACCCGTAATGATACTTCTTTCGCTTGTGTATAAGAAATACCGCTGTCAGCACGACTGCCATCAATTCCGCAACAACGATGGAGATCCAGATGCCGTCGATCCCCCAGATCAGCGGCAGGATCAGGATCGCCGCCATCTGAAATACAAGTGTCCGCAGAAACGAGATCAGCGCGGAGGTCAGACCGTCATTGAGGGCTGTAAAAAAACCGGAACCGAAGATCGCATAGCCCATAAAGAAAAATGACAGGGCAAATATCCGGAATCCCGATACGGTAAGCTCCATGAGCACCGGATCATAACCGACAAAAATGCGCGCCAGCGGCGACGCGAACAGTTCGGCTGCCGCGACCATGCCAACGGCGAACGTGCCAATGATCATGAGGCTTTTCCGAAGCAGCCCTTTCAGCTCATCATGGTTCCTGGCGCCGTCATGATAGCCGATGACGGGAGCCGTCCCGATGGTATATCCGTTGAATGCCGCCGAGAAGATCATGCTGACATACATCATCACGCCGTATGCCGCGACGCCGTTTTCCCCGGCATATTTTAAGAGCTGCCTGTTGTAGAGCATGCTGACGAGGCTCATGGCGACGCTGCTCATAAATTCAGACGAGCCGTTTGCGCACGCCTTTAAGACTGCCTTTCCATCAAATCCTGTCTTTCCCAGACGCAGTATGCTGCTGTTTTTCCGCCTGAAATAAAGGAGCGGGATCATGCCTCCCACCACCTGGCTCATCGCCGTGGCGATAGCTGCGCCTGCCAGCTTGTGCTCCTGCGGCAGAAGCGTCACGAGCACTGCGTCGAGCACCATATTGGTAATGCCGGAAAATACAGTCACCACGAAACCAACCTGTGGTTTCTCGGCTGCCACAAAGAAGCTCTGAAAGATAAACTGCAGGATATAAAACGGCAGCGACGCAAGAATGATGCGCGCATAGACAACGCAGTCTTCAAGCAGCGCGCCCTCCGCACCCAGCAGAACAGAGATCGGGCGGATAAATATGATACCGAGTACCGCAAAAAACACCCCCAGAGCGGCCGCAAAATAGATAAACAGCGAGAAATATCTGTTTGCCTTCTCCGGATCGCCCTCTCCGAATGTTTTGGAGACAACAGCGGTGCCGCCCGAACCGAACATGTAACCTACTGTGCCGATGATGATCAGAAAAGGCATGATCAGGTTGACTGCCGCAAAGGGTGTCTTTCCTGCAAAATTCGAGACAAAAAAGCCGTCGACCACGCCATAGATCGATGTAAAGATCATCGTTCCGATCGATGGCAGGGTGAACCGCATGAGTCTCTTGTATGTAAAATGATCTGAAAGCTGTATCTTCATTGTCCGCATAGTCTTATTCCATCCGTTCCATATGAGCGATCTGCCGTTGGAACATGTCGTTAAATTTTTCCATAAAATAAATATATGTGTCGATCTCCTGCTCCGGCCAGTCTGAAAACACTTCGCACTCTGCCGCGTAGAGCCGTGCGGCGGTCTTTTCGACATAGTGCTTTCCCTTTTCAGTCAGACGCACTCTTTTGCCTCTGCCGTCCTCCTGCTCCAGATAGAGGACCCCGTCGTTTTCGAGTTTCCGCATCGCGGAATTGACAGTCTGTTTGCTGATCCCTGACTGTTTGTAAATGTCGCTGAGCAGACAGGTGCCGCCATTGTCATAGACTGTGTACAGGGCGCGCATGGCGCTGTCCGATATACCGAGTCTGTGACATGCCTGGTGATACAGTGCATCCATCTCCGCTCCGAGATAATTGATGCGGTGAAGCTTTTCAAATGTACTTTTGCTCATGATCTGCCTCCTATCGGTTAAGAAAAAAATAAGTACGAATTCATACTTGCTAATATAGTATGAATTCGTACTTTTGTCAACCCTTTTTATGAATCTGCAGACAATCCACTACTTTGATGGACACCTGGACCTGTATAACCGTGCTCCAGAATATCCGCGATCCGCTCACACGCATGTCCATCCCCGTACGGATTCGCGGCATGCGCCATTGCGCAGTACGCTTCCCGATCCTCTAACAGCCTGTTAAACTCCTCATAGATCGTCTGCTCCTGTGTGCCGACAAGCCGCAGCGTTCCCGCCGCGACTCCTTCCGGCCGCTCCGTCGTGTCCCGCATCACCAAAACCGGTTTTCCCAGTGAAGGCGCCTCCTCCTGGATCCCGCCGGAATCCGTGAGTATCAGATAACTTTGTTTCATAAAATTGTGAAAATCGAGGACATCTAGTGGCTCTATGATATGTATGCGCTCCTCCTTCCCTCCAATCGCAGACGCACCGAATATTTCCTCCGCGATCCGGCGAACCTGCGGATTCATATGAATCGGATAGATCGCTTTCACATCAGAGTGCTCATCCAGGACACGCCGGATCGCCCGGAACATATAGCGCATCGGCTCACCGAGATTCTCACGCCGGTGCGCTGTAAGCAGGATCAGCCTGGAATCAGAAGCCCATACCAGTTCCGGGTGTGAATAGTCTTCCCTGACAGTGAACTTGAGCGCATCGATCGCAGTGTTGCCCGTGATCCATATGCGTTGCGCATTTCGCCCCTCTCTGAGCAGATTGTCCCTGGATAACGCTGTCGGCGCAAAATGATACTGCGAAACGATCGATACCGCTTCCCTGTTAAACTCCTCCGGATACGGCGAAAAAATATCATACGTCCGCAATCCTGCTTCAACATGCCCGACCGGAACCTGCAGATAAAAACAAGCCATCGCTGCAGCAAAGGTTGTGGAGGTATCTCCATGAACCAGTACAACATCCGGCTTGTCCGCTTCCAGTATTGTTTTCATCGAATTTAAAATGTTGTTCGTCACATCAAATAAGGTTTGATTTTCCTTCATGATACAAAGGTCATGATCAGGCACGATCTCAAAAAATCGAAGTACCTGCTGCAGCATCTCCCGGTGCTGCCCCGTAACACAGACAATTATGTCAATATTAGGTCTTTTCTTTAATTCCTTCACCAACGGGCACATTTTTATGGCTTCTGGTCTCGTGCCGAAGACCAACATGATCTTTTTCATTTTATTCCTCCAAAAAATTGAGAAATATCTGGTCAAGATCCAGGATCTTCGCATAGTACTGCGCTCCTGCCCTCGTCAGATGCCTGCAATCCTGACTGATAAATTTTCCCGTATCTGTAAATACCCTCACCTGATCCTCTTCCTGCAGAACTGGTTTAATAAAATCAACATACTGCCCGCCGCACAATTCCAGTTCTTTCTGATACTGTTTCCTGACATCCTCGTAAGATGCCGTCATCTGAAAATAATCTGCCCTAAATCTCCGGTTATAAATGTTACCATTGGAAACGCCATAACATTTTGTCCCTACACTCCACAATTCCGTTTCATTTCCCATATGATCCGTAATGCATTTCGGAACCTTGCCTTCGCATACCATGCTGCCATTTACAAAAATGTAATCTGCCGTCGCAATCCTGTCCGCATATTTTTCATCGATCGCAGAATCATATACATATGAGATATCCAGTTCTGCCGCAATATCCGATTCCAGTAAAACGTTGCACCAGTCCCGTACAAAGCTGTTTCCCACAGCTAACACTTTGATCCTGTCATCCTCTGTAAATTCCACATCCATTGCATAAATCCTGTCATTATACTCACTGTGCATTCCACGGTGTATATCAGAAATGACCACATCCAGTTCCGGAACGTTCCTCATTACTCCGCCCCTAAAATAAACATAGATGCCAGAACCCCATACCATGCCGGAAATCAAGACGCACATTACGACCATGATCATGCCTTTCAATCTGTGTGGCAATTGCTTTTCGATCAATAAATATGATGTGCTCCCCATGATCGATGTGAGTATGATACAAGATACGCATCCTGCAGCACCCATATTTCCATCTATGCAATATCGATAAAATGCGATAACAATCTGGTGCCATATGTATATGCTATAGCTGCATATGCCAATCTTACAGATTAGCATATACCCCCCCCCGCAATTTTCGTATTGGTAACTCTTTTCGTGTACACATTAAGTGCAAACAGGGCGGCAAACGTACAAAACGCCACAAGAATCAGAGCGATCGTTTTAGGCAACGCACTGTATGGCAAAAACAATAACATGATCATCACAATTACACTTCTATAGGCGATCTTCCCAGCCTTGTTTTCATCCAGATGAATTGCTCTTCGCTTTATGACAAGTGCCAACAATGCCCCCAATCCAAGTTCCCAGAATCTGTATTGCGGATAATAAAACTTATCAGCCGGATCCCCCGGTAAGATATACAATATCAATGACACTATTGTTAATGTAAATACACCTCCACTATAAACCCGTTTATTGGCCTTACAATATCTGCATACAATACTCGTATAGATTCCATATATCATATAAAACTGAATCACTACTCCAAGATACCATGTATGCATTAATGGTTTAAAATCCTGAACTGCATCCCAGTAATTATGTGTCGTTAGCGCTTGGAGAATATTATTTGCCCCGCAAACAGATGCAACAGTTGTTTCGCTCAATCCTTCATAATCGTCAGGAAGCATCACAAAATATCCCAGAATCATCGCAAAGATACATCCTGTCAGCAGCACCGGCTGTAACCGGATCATTCGTTTTACGATAAACTCAGTGAACGAAAAATCTCTTATACCTTCTCCATGGCGAAGTACACTCTCCATGATCAGATAGCCGTTCACAACCAGAAAAATATCCACTCCCAGATATCCGTTTGTAAATATTCCTAGATGATAAAATACTACAGCTATTACAGCAACTCCTTTTATGAAATCAATCGAATCATCTCTATACTTATTCATTTGTTCCTTCTTTCTGCATAATAATTTGCCAAAAATAAAGACCTGATGTATCGTTACATCAGATCTTTATTTCTAAAATTTAAATATCGAATTCCTTCCGGATCTTCTCCACCTGCTCTATCGTGCAGCCACATTGCCCAGCGATGACCTGATTGTCCCGCTGCCCTGACTGGACTGCCTTGAACACTTGGGCACTAAGGACTACGCCTTTGTTTTCGCCGCGTTTTTCTCCGATTATTATCCCACGTTTTTCTCCAATTGTTATTCCGCGCTTCTCAATCCGATCCAATACTGCATCCACGCTTACACCTCCATCCACAGATTTCTTCAATGACTCGTCATAATACTTTGCATACCGCTTATCATCTTTCACTGCACTTAAAGCATACCATGT
>JAETQI010000119.1 GCA_021770755.1 Lachnospiraceae bacterium | reverse complement strand
TGCTCTAAGCGCTCCTTTATCCGATTTTTCAGTGTGTTGATCTTGCGCCGCGCTGTCAAAAGCTCCGAGGAAGCCGTATCCCGCACAGCGGCCTCCGGCGCAATGATATCGTCAATCTCCCGCTCCATCTCCGGCAGCAAGGTAAGCTGTCCTGCCCACCATTCCAACCGGGGCGTCTCATAAGTCTTTTTGCGCTCCAAAAAGAAATGGGCAATTCGCCGGCACGCTTTCAATACATCCAAGAGCTGCAAAAACTCTTCCGGCTCCAGCATTCCGCCGATTTGCGCCTTGCGTACCTGTCTGCTCAAGTCCGTTATCCCGCCCAGAGGAATATTGGGCTCCAAGCGGCGCACAGTCACACCTTCCGTGGTTTCCTGCTGCCAGTCATGAATCTGCTGACTGTCCGTGCCAGGCTCTAGGGCTTCTGCCACTTGCCGCCCCAAAGAAGAGCTGCATTCAGCAGCCAGCATCTCTCTAATCTTTTCATATTCCAATTTTCGTAATGTAAACGGATTCATAAAACACCTCTAAAATAATGACCATAGGTCGAGCCTTCAGGAGCCAAAATATCCAGTTTGCCCGAATCATGCAAATCAACTGTTATATGCTCCGTCCGGTTATATTCCTCAATTACTTTTTTATAAATCGCCGTCACGGTACCCACCCATTGGGCGTCCCGTTCCCGGCCTTCAATGCGCAGCACATCCACGCCGGTCTGTAAGCATTCCTCCAGTCGCTTATACAGATTTAACGTCTTGCTGTTGAATACATGCATGCGGCAATTTTCATCCATATACAGTGGGAACTGCATGTCCTTGCGGTCCTCTAGCCAATACTGATGCGTTCTGCAGGGCATGGTACAGGCCGTTTTCGCCGTGCGTCCGCCGATCACCGAGCCAGTCACGCACTGCTCCGACACCATAAGCGGAAAATTTCCATGTACAATCAATTCCAAAGGCAGATTGCCCAGATAAGCAAAGTCCCCGATCTGCTCCAGACTCAGCTCCGGTGAGAGCACCGCTCTGCTGATTTCCTGCGCGGAAAGATATTGCAGCGTCACATCATTGAAGATATTCAGCTGATAGTCTGCCACAATATTGAGCCAGCCTTGCTGCTGCGCTGTCTGCAGCAGCCCCAGATTGCCCACCAGCACACCGTCAAAGCCGCAATCTTTTGCAGCCTGCATCAAAGCTGCCGCGCGCTCCAGCTGCCGGTCATTCTGAATGGGACTGCATGTCCAATAGAACGCTGCCTGCCGTCCATGACAATACTCCGCCAATTCTCCATACTGCTCTTTTTCTACCGGCACACCACGGCGCAGCGCCGTACTCTGCAGATAAATGATATCCGCAC